>NZ_NFKI01000139.1 GCF_002160305.1 Pseudoflavonifractor sp. An184 | reverse complement strand
GGCATTCGCACCCAAATCGACCTGCTGGTGGAGCAGGCCTGCGACCGGCTGATGGAAGCGGAACAGCTTACCGTCGGCTGGGATGTGGGTAAGGGGGTGAGTGACGTGTGATGTGCTCTTCCCCGCCTCTGCGATTATGAGGCGACCATTTCAAACAGTAAGGAGGAACGGGTAAAATGAAAAAAAGAATCTTGTCGGCACTGTTGACATCTTGTATGGTGCTGACACTGCTGCCTGTTTCGGCATTGGCGGCACCGGCAAATGAGACTGGGGCTCAGTTCTCAAATACAGCAACATCTGAGCAGGAACAAAAAGAAATCATCATGAAGATCCAGTTTATTTGCGACGGCGAAGTCGTAAAAGCTGGTGACTTCTTTGTTCCTGCGGGCGTTCAGAACTACTCTGTGCTAAAGGAGTATGTGCCCGAAGGATACCAAATGACCGCGTCCGGCGACTTTATGGCAGGGGCTGACGCAACGCTGTTTATCAACGTCGAGAAGATTGCCCCTGAAGCAGTTATTATGAACATCCAGTTTAAGTGCGGTGATGAAGTCATTGCCGGCGGCGATTACTTTGTGCCTGCCGGAGTGCAGAATTACTCCGTGCTGGAGCAGTATGTGCCTACTGGCTATAGGATGACCGTGTCCGGCGACTTCATGGCTGAGAAGAACGGTAAGCTGGAGATCGGCGTTGAGAAGGTTATGGCCGATACCGACGTCATCATGAACATTGCCTTCAAGACCGCTGATGGTACCTTTGTTGCCGGCGGCGACTACTTCGTGCCTGCCGGCGTTCAGAACTACTCCGTGCTGGAGCAGTATGTGCCCAAAGGGTACGAGATGACTGTGTCCGGTGATTTCATGGCCGAGGACGGCGGCAAGCTGGTTGTCAACATCGAGAAGATCAGCACCGACGTTATCATGAACATCCGCTTTGTGACCGTTGACGGCGAGTTCGTCGCTGGCGGTGACTACTTCCTGCCTGAGGGCATCCAGAACATGAGCATTCTGGAGAAGTACGTGCCCGAGGGGTACAAGATGATGGAGTCCGGCGACTTCACCGTCACCGCGGGCGGCC
>NZ_NFKI01000138.1 GCF_002160305.1 Pseudoflavonifractor sp. An184 | reverse complement strand
GAAAGAAATACAACACACCCCACCGCAGCCGCGTTGTGAAAACCCGGCTGTCCGAAGATGAATACGCCGACTTCACAGCGCGGCTTGCGCCCTATGGTATCAGCCAGTCAGAATTTCTCCGGCAGGCGATACGGCGCACCACCATACGCCCCGTTATCCATGTGTCGGCGGTCAATGACGAATTGCTCTCCGCTGTCGGGAAGCTGGCCGCCGAGTATGGCAGGATCGGCGGCAACCTCAATCAGATTGCCCGGTATCTGAACGAGTACGGCGCACCCTACAACGCGCTGTCCGGCGAGATACGCGCCGCCATAGCCGACCTTGCCGCCCTCAAGTATGAAGTCCTCAAGAAAGTAGGTGACGCGGTTGGCAACACTCAAGCATATCAACTCTAAAAATGCCGACTACGGAGCCGCCGAACAATACCTGCTTTTTGAGCATGACGAGTTTACCATGAAGCCCGTCCTTGATGAAACCGGCAGGCTTATCCCCCGCGAGGACTACCGGCTGTCCACGCTGAACTGCGGCGGCGAGGATTTTGCCGTTGCGTGTATGCGGGCAAATCTCCGCTATGGGAAGAACCAGCGGCGGGAAGATGTGAAAAGCCACCACTATATCATCAGCTTTGACCCACGGGACGGCCCGGACAACGGCTTGACTGTAGACCGGGCGCAGGAATTGGGCGAGAAGTTTTGCGCCGAGCATTTCCCCGGCCACCAAGCCCTTGTATGCACCCACCCGGACGGGCATAACCACAGCGGCAACATTCATGTGCATATCGTCATTAACAGCCTGCGGATTGAGGAAGTGCCGTTCCTGCCCTACATGGACAGGCCAGCCGACACGAAAGCCGGGTGCAAGCACCGCTGTACTGACGCAGCCTTGCGCTACTTCAAGTCCGAAGTCATGGAGATGTGCCACCGGGAGGGGCTTTACCAAATCGACCTCTTGAACGGCAGCAAGAACCGCGTCACAGACCGGGAGTATTGGGCGCAGAAAAAGGGACAGGCCGCGCTGGACAAGCAGAACGCCCCCATGATTGCAGGCGGTATCACGCCCCGGCAGACCAAGTTTGAAACGAACAAGGAGAAGCTGCGGCAG
>NZ_NFKI01000137.1 GCF_002160305.1 Pseudoflavonifractor sp. An184 | reverse complement strand
GGACGGTCTTGTCGTCCTCCAGGATGGGCACCCGCTCGGGCTCGCCGTAGGTGGCGGCGGTGGAGGAGAAGACGATCTTATCCACCCCGTGCTCCACCATGGACTTCAGAAGCACCATGGTGCCGTGGAGGTTGTTGTCGTAATACTTCAGGGGATCGGACATGGACTCGCCCACCTGAGAGGAGGCGGCGAAGTGGATGACGCCCTCGATGTGTTCCGCCTGGAACAGGGTGTCCAGGGCGCCCTTGTCCCGGATATCCAGCTGATAGAATTTCGCCTTGGGGTGGACGGCGGCCCGGAAGCCGGTCTGAAGGTTGTCGGCCACCACCACCTCGCGGCCCGCGTCGATGAGTTCATATACCGTGTGGGAGCCGATGTAACCGGCTCCGCCCAATACTAAGATCGCCATAGTTCTATGCGCTCCTTTCTTCCATTCGGATCGAAAATCAGCCCCAGAGGACGGTGCCGCCCACGGGGCGGATGCTCAGCACGTGGCAGCTGCCCGCGCCCAGCGCGCCCTCCACCTGGGATTTGAAGGACTCCAGCAGGTCCAGGGGGACAAAGGCCTGGATGGTGCCGGCGAAGCCGCCGCCGTGGACCCGGCAGGCGCCCCGGCCGTCCAGGGCCCGCTCGGCCACCGTCAGGGCCACGGCCATGGCCTGCTCCTGGACCGCCCCGGTGGGGGTGATGTTCTGGAGCAGCTCCCAGGAGGAGCGGCCCGACTGCTCCACCAGGGTCAGGAATGCCTCCATGTTTTCCTGCTCCAGGGCGTCAGCCTCCTGCTCCGCGCGCCGGTCGTCGGCGAAGAAGTGGAGGGCCCGGAGGACCGCCCGGTCCCCGGCCGCCTTCCGCAGCTGGGGCAGATGGCTCAGCACCTGGGCCTCGTCCACCTCCCGCAGCACGTTTTTGCCGAAGAAGGCGGCCACCGCCCGCATCTCCTTGGGGATGGAGTCGTACTCGCCGGTGAGGGCGGCGTGGCTGGCCCCCGAGTCCACGATGCACAGTGCGTAGCCCAGGGCGTTCAGGTCCACCGCCACCGACCGCACCACGGGGGCGGCGGGGTCGGCGAAGTCGATGGCCACCGCGCCCCCCACGGAGGAGGCGG
>NZ_NFKI01000136.1 GCF_002160305.1 Pseudoflavonifractor sp. An184 | reverse complement strand
GTGTCTTTCTTGAAATAGCCGGACACGACAAGGACGGAATTGCCCATGCGGATTTCCGTCACGCAGTCGGGGCGGCGGGTGGTGCGGGTGTCGTGCTGCTGTCTATCTGCCATAGGCAATACTCCTTTCAGTCGGTAATCAGTTTCTTCATGCTCTCCATTTTCCGCTGCGCGGTTTCCTGCCGGAAGTTGTCGCCGGTAAAGCGTACCGGGACGCACATGGAAAGCAGGCGGTCATAAATCCGGGAATGGGCGGTGTCCTCCGGGTTCCGCAGGTCGTCCAGCGTGAGGTTGGTCGTGACGATCAGCGGCTTGCCGCTACGGTAACGGCTGTCAATCACATTGAAAACCTGTTCCAATCCATACTCGGTGCCGCGCTCCATGCCGAAGTCGTCAAGGATAAGCAGCGGATAGCGGCAAAGGCGGGAAATGTACTCGTTGCGGTTCTCAAAGCTGGCGGCAAGGTCGTTGAGGATAAGGGCAAAGTTCGTCATGTGGACGGGGATTTCTTTCTCCATGAGGGCGTTTGCAATACAGCCCGCAAGGTAGCTTTTCCCGGTTCCCACGCCGCCCCAGAACAGGCAGCCGATATTGTCGGCTCGCATATCCTCCCAGTGTTCCACATACCGGCGGGCAATCCCGGCCTGCGGATTTCTGCCGTTGTCGTTCTCAAAAGTCCAGTCCCGCATGGTGGGGTCGGTAAAGCCCCGGCGTTTCAGTTCCTCCACGGTGTCAAGGTGCCTGCGCCGCTTCTCTGCGGCCTCCCGTTCCTCGCGGGCGGCTCTCTGACAGTCGCACTCTGCCGGGTGGCGGTCACGGCCAAAGATAGCAGCCTTATCCGGCGCAAAATAGGCTTCTTTCGGCTTGCGGCACTTGCCGCAGTACAGTAAACCGTCCTCGCCGGTGTAGTCCTCCGGCTCCGGGGTGGTGGCCGTCATATTCTCCAAAACAGCGTTGATTTCGTTCTTCATAAACTCTCGCCCTCCTTGCATGAGTAGTCTGGTATGCCCTTTTTCGGGGCTTTCCTGGCTGCGTCCTCCTGCGCCCATTTGTAGATTGTGGCGGCATGGCTGCGGTATCGCTTGCCGCTGGACGCGATATGGCAGGATAGCCGGTCAATGTAGTAGTTCCATTTGTCGGGCAGGTCTGCTTTCAGCCCGTCCAGTTCTGATTGCGAAAGAAAGACATTTT
>NZ_NFKI01000135.1 GCF_002160305.1 Pseudoflavonifractor sp. An184 | reverse complement strand
CGACTTCACCCCTCATTCGACGCTCCCCTACCACACACTTACGTGCATCCCAAGCTTCGGTGTTACGCTTAGCCCCGTTACATTTTCCGCGCAGAATCACTCGACCAGTGAGCTATTACGCACTCTTTTAATGAGTGGCTGCTTCTAAGCCAACATCCTGGTTGTTTTCGCAATTCCACATCGTTTTCCACTTAGCGTATCTTTGGGACCTTAGCTGTGGGTCTGGGCTGTTTCCCTTTTGACCACGAGACTTATCTCACGTAGTCTGACTGCTAGTCATCAATTATCCGGCATTCTGAGTTTGATAGGGTTCAGTAACTTTATCAGCCCCTAGCCCATTCAGTGCTTTACCTCCGGTAATCTAAACTAACGCTAGCCCTAAAGCTATTTCGGGGAGAACCAGCTATCTCCAAGTTCGATTAGAATTTCTCCGCTATCCACAGGTCATCCGCCACCATTGCAACGGGGGTCGGTTCGGTCCTCCATGGGGTTTTACCCCCACTTCAACCTGCCCATGGATAGGTCACCTGGTTTCGGGTCTATTGCACGCAACTATATTCGCCCTATTCAGACTCGCTCTCGCTTCGCCTCCGGTGCTCAACACCTTAAGCTTGCTCCGTACAATAACTCGCCGGACCGTTCTACAAAAAGTACCTCATCACACTTTAACGTGCTCTGAGTGCTTGTAAGCACAAGGTTTCAGGTTCTATTTCACTCCCCTCCCGGGGTCCTTTTCACCTTTCCCTCACGGTACTGCTCCTCTATCGGTCATCGAGTAGTATTTAGGGTTGGAGGGTGGTCCCCCCAGCTTCCCACCGGGTTTCACGTGTCCGGCGGTACTCTGGATCCTCGCTGGCATACTTCGGTTTTCGCTTACGGGGCTCTCACCCGCTCTGGCCGGCCTTCCCATACCGTTCAGCTAACCTAGTATACCGTGTGCAAGTCCACAACCCCGGAGAATAAATCCTCCGGTTTGCCCTCTTCCGCGTTCGCTCGCCACTACTAGCGGAATCTCGGTTGATTTCTCTTCCTCGCCCTACTTAGATGTTTCAGTTCAGGCGGTTCCCCACGTACGCCTATTTTGTTCAACGCACGTTGACAGAGTATTGCTCTGCCGGGTTTCCCCATTCGGAAATTCCGGGATCAATGCCTATGTGCGGCTCCCCCAGACTTATCGCAGCTTGTCACGTCCT
>NZ_NFKI01000134.1 GCF_002160305.1 Pseudoflavonifractor sp. An184 | reverse complement strand
GGACCTCAACCCAGACCCAGCCGTCGTTGATCTGGAGGTCGCCCTCCCAGACCAGCTCGTAGCCCTCGGGGATGTCCTTGAAGGTGCTGGTGTTTACCATGGTGGCGTCAGCGGCCACGGTCACGGAGCCCTCAGCCACCTGCTTGTTGTTGACGACGTCCCAGTAATTCAGGCCAACGGTCTTAGTCTCGGCGTCCACAGGACGGACCTCAACGTAAATCCAGCCGTCGGTGATGGCGAAGTCGCCCACATTGACCAGCTCGTAACCCTCGGGAATATCGGTCAGAGCACTGGAGTTCACGTTCGTAGCGTCGGCGGCTACGGTGACCTCACCCTCGCCAGCCTGCTCGTTGTTCACGATGTCCCAGTAGTTCACACCCACGGTCTGGGTGGTGGCAACGGGACGGACCTCAACGTAGATCCAGCCGTCATTGATATCGAAATCGCCGGTCCAAACCAGCTCGTAGCCCTCGGGGATATCGGTCAGCTGGCTGGAGTTAACCTTGGTTGCACCGGCATCGACAGTAACCTTGCCTTCGCCGGCCTGCTTGTTGTTCTCAACGTCCCAGTAGTTGATGCCGATGATGTTGGTTGTGGAAACCATACGAACCTTGACATCAATACTGTCGTTCGCTCCAATAAACACGTCGCCGGTCTCGGCTAGAACATATCCCTCAGGAACCTCGGTAAAGAGGTTTGTGCTGATGATGGTGGTATCCGCCTCCAAGGTCAGGACCTGAGTGCCGACAGTCTTATTGGTAGCCTCATCCACATAATTCACAGTGAGTTCCTTAGTAACCTTCTCAAATACCGGCGTGTAGGTGATTGTCGCCTCGCCCTTCTCATCGAAGGTCACGATAGACTCCATCTCGCCGAAGGTAAGCTGTGCGTTTGCACCCAGAGTTCCCTTGCTGGTCTCCCAGTAGACCAGTTCATAACCCTCGGGAGGGATCACGGCAGGAATACTCTGAGGCTGATCAGAATCCTCATAGAGCGGCACAAGCTTGCTGTTCATGGTGCTGCTGTCGCTCCACTTCGCTTCGGTGCCGGTCAGATCAAACTCTACATAGATCGTCCGATCCTCGGCAATCTCCTCAAATACCGGCGTGTAGGTGATCGTCGCCTCGCCCTTCTCATCGAAGGTCACGATAGACTCCATCTCGCCGAAGGTAAGCTGTGCGTTTGCACCCAGAGTTCCCTTGCTGGTCTCCCAGTAGACCAGTTCAT
>NZ_NFKI01000133.1 GCF_002160305.1 Pseudoflavonifractor sp. An184 | reverse complement strand
CTGAAGTCCATGGTGGAGCACGGGGTGGATAAGATCGTCTTCTCCTCCACCGCCGCCACCTACGGCGAGCCCGAGCGGGTGCCCATCCTGGAGGACGACAAGACCGTCCCCACCAACTGCTACGGCCAGACCAAGCTGGCCATGGAGCACATGATGGGCTGGGTGTCCAAGGCCCACGGCCTTCGGTATGTGGCTCTGCGGTACTTCAACGCCTGCGGCGCCCACCCCTCCGGGGCCATCGGCGAGGCCCACAACCCGGAGACCCACCTCATCCCCATCATCCTCCAGGTGCCCCTGGGACAGCGGGAGGCGGTGTCCATCTTCGGTGACGACTACCCCACCAAGGACGGCACCTGCATCCGGGACTATATCCACGTCACCGACCTGGCCCAGGCCCACATCCTGGCCCTGGACTACCTGCTCAATGGCGGGGACAACAACGTGTTCAACCTGGGCAACGGCGTGGGCTTCACGGTGAAGGAAGTGGTGGACGTGGCCCGGGCGGTCACCGGCCACCCCATCCCGGCCAAGATTGCCCCCCGCCGGGCGGGCGACCCGGCCCAGCTCATCGCCTCCTCCGAGAAGGCCATCCAGGTGCTGGGCTGGAAGCCCAAGTACAACGACCTGAACACCATCGTGGCCTCCGCCTGGGCCTGGCACAAGAGCCACCCCCACGGCTTTGAGGAGGGATGAGCATGGAACGGGATCAGGCCATTGCCAAGCTGATCTCCTACGCCCTGGACAAGGAGCTGATTCAGCCGGAGGAGAAGATCTGGGCGGTGAACGCTCTGCTGGAGACCCTGGAACTGGACGGCTGCACCCTGCCGGAATCCGCCTCCTGCGGCGAGGAGGAGCTGCCCCAGGTGCTGGACGCCCTGCTGGACGACGCCTATGCCCGGGGGGTGCTCAAGGAGAACTCCATCGTCTACCGGGACCTGTTCGACACCAAGCTGATGGGGGCGCTCACCCCCCGGCCCGCCCAAGTCATCGGGAAGTTCCAGGCCCTGCGGGAGCAGGACCCGAAGAAGGCCACAGACTGGTACTACCGGTTCAGCCAGGACACCAACTATATCCGCCGGGACCGCATCGCCAAGGACGTGCAGTGGAAGACGGAGACGGAGTACGGGGAGCTGGACATCACCATCAACCTGTCCAAGCCGGAGAAGGACCCCAAGGCCATCGCCGCCGCCCGGAACCTGCCCGCCTCCAACTACCCCCGGTGCCAGCT
>NZ_NFKI01000132.1 GCF_002160305.1 Pseudoflavonifractor sp. An184 | reverse complement strand
TGAACAGCACCCCAATTGTTAGACAGTATGGTATACTACTAACGAATGGGGTGTTGTTTTATGCCAAAAGGGAAACCAAATAAAAGATACACAGGGGAGTTCAAACAAGAAGTTGTAGAGACGATGATGCGGGAAAAACTAAGTTACCGTGAAGCAGCTCGTCAGTTTGAGATCAATGATCATAACCGTGTACGGTATTGGGAGCGCATATATTTGGAAGAAGGTCCAGAGGGGCTGTACATAGAGCGAAGAGGTCGCGGCAGCAAGGGGCGTCCTCCGAAGAAGCTCAAGGCGGAGATTGAAGAAGACTTATTGGCAGAAGTACAGCGGTTGAGAGCGGAGAATGCATACCTAAAAAAATTGAATGCCTTGGTTGCCGAGAGGGTACGGCAAGAGAGAAAGCAAAAGTAATATGGGAACTGAGGCATGAACACAAGTTGTCGCTGTTGCTGAACGTTGCCGGTCTCCCTCGCAGCACATATTATTACTACACCAAAAAGCAGAAAGAGCCAGAGAAGTATGTAGAGTTGAAAGAAGAGATCTGCTCCATTGCAGCAGAGAACAAGGGAAGATACGGCTACCGTCGTGTGACACAGGAACTGCGAAACCGTGGATTTCATTACAACCACAAGCTCGTCATGAAACTGATGAAGCAGCTGGGCTTAAGCAGCAAAGTACGGGTGAAGAAGTATCGTTCTTACAAAGGCGAAGTCGGGAAAATCGCTCCAAATCTTCTGGAAAGGAACTTCTATGCGGAGAAGCCAAATCAGAAATGGGTTACCGATGTAACTGAGTTCTCTTTGTTCGGTGAGAAGCTGTACCTTTCTCCCGTTTTAGATCTGTGCAGCGAGGATCTGGTCAGCTATACGATCTCGAATCGACCGGTGCTCGGAATGGTGATCTCTATGCTGGAGAAAGCCTTTGAAACGATCCCAGAAGGCACTGGACTTATCCTGCATTCTGATCAAGGCTGGCAGTACCAACACAAGCAGTATCAGAGGATGCTGGAATCAAAAGGCATACGTCAGAGCATGAGCCGAAAAGGGAATTGCTTAGATAATGCCGTGATGGAGAATTTCTTCGGATTACTCAAATCTGAGCTTCTATATCTTCAAAACTTTGACTCCTTAGAACACTTCAAGACTGAACTCATTGACTACCTTGATTACTACAACAATCGCAGAATCAAGCTAAAACTGAAGGGCCTGACACCTGCTCAACACAGATACCAGACCCTTCAGGTCGCTTAATT
>NZ_NFKI01000131.1 GCF_002160305.1 Pseudoflavonifractor sp. An184 | reverse complement strand
CCGACGCCACCATGGTAAACACCAGCACCTTCAAGGACATCCCCGCCGGCTACGAGCTGGTCTGGGAGGGCGACCTCCAGATCAACGACGGCTGGGTCTGGGTTGAGGTCCGTCCTGTGGAGGCGCCTCCTGTGGAGAAGACCTTCACGGTGACCTTTGACAGCAACGGCGGCAGCGCGGTTGCTAGCCAGACCGTGAAGGAAGGCGAGAAAGCGGCTAAACCTGCCAACCCAACCCGCGATGGTTATACCTTTGAGGGCTGGTTTGCGGATGAGGCCTTGAAGACCGCTTACGATTTTAATACTCCTGTCACGAGCGATATCACGCTGTACGCCGACTGGGACCGCCGCAGCAGCGGTGGAGGCGGAGGCGGCGGAAGCTCCTCCACCAAAAAGTACATCATCACTGTGACCTGCGGCGAAGGCGGCGAGATCACCCCCGACGGCGGCTCCGACAACGAGGTAGAGGTCCGCAAGGGGAATGATCAAACCTTCCGGATCTCTGCAGACAACGGTTACCGCATCTCCGACGTCCTGGTGGATGGCGAGAGTGTGGGGAACGTGGACAAATACACCTTTGAGGATGTAGATGAGGACCATAAGATCGAAGCCATCTTTACCCGCAGAGCCGCAGATCCCAGTGACAGCGGCACCGACCGTTATCTGAATACCAAAGACCATGTTCAGTATATGACCGGCTATCCGGATGGCTCGTTTGGCCCTGGCCAGAATATGACCCGTGCGGAGGCAGCTCAGATGTTCTACGCACTGCTGCTGGACCAGAATGTGCCTCACACGGTCAGCTTCTCCGATGTGCCCGCGGATGCGTGGTATGCGGAAGCTGTAAACACCCTGGCCTCTCTGGGTATGATCAATGGCTATCCCGACGGGACCTTCCGTCCGGACGCCCCCATCACCCGGGCAGAATTCTGCGTTATCGCCTTGGCCTTTGCCTACGAGCCGGAAGATTTCGACTGTGACTTCCGGGATGTGTCCACCAGTGACTGGTTCTACGACTATGTGGCCCAAGCCACCAGCTACGGTTGGATTTCCGGGGCTGACCGCAGCTTCCGTCCCAACGAGTGCATCACCCGCGCGGAGGTCTCCGTGATCGTCAACAACATGCTGGGGCGTGTAGCCGATGAGGACTACATCGACCGGCATGAGGACGAGCTGAACACCTTCCCGGATGTAAAGCCCTCCCATTGGGCGTACTACTCCATCATGGAGACGGCCAACAGCCACGACTACACCAAGAACAACGGAAATGAGAACTGGCGCTGAGCGCCCAAG
>NZ_NFKI01000130.1 GCF_002160305.1 Pseudoflavonifractor sp. An184 | reverse complement strand
CCGACGCCACCATGGTAAACACCAGCACCTTCAAGGACATCCCCGCCGGCTACGAGCTGGTCTGGGAGGGCGACCTCCAGATCAACGACGGCTGGGTCTGGGTTGAGGTTCGCCCCGTAGAAGAGACAGAAACTCAGTCTGTAACCGTTACATACTGGGACACTGTAAACAATAAACAGGTGGGCGAAACTTTCACCATTGAGGTTGCTGCTGACGCTACCAATCTCAATACCAGTACGCTGACCAATATTCCCGAAGGCTATGAACTCGTTTGGACCGGCGATCTGGCTATTGAAAATGGCGCAGTCCGTGTAGAGATTCGTCCCGTGACGGCTCCCCCTGTGGAAAAGACCTTCACGGTGACCTTTGACAGCAACGGCGGCAGCAAGGTTGCCAGCCAGACCGTAAAAGAGGGGGAGAAGGTGGCCAAGCCTGCTAACCCCACTCTCAGCGGATATACCTTTGAGGGCTGGTTTGTGGATAAGGCCTTGAAGACCGCTTACGACTTTAATACTCCTGTCATGAGCGATATCACGCTGTACGCCAGCTGGGACCGCCGCAGCAGCGGCGGAGGCGGAGGCGGCGGAAGCTCCTCCACCAAAAAGTACATCATCACTGTGACCTGCGGCGAAGGCGGTGAGATCACCCCCGATGGCGGCTCCGACAATGAAGTCGAGGTGCGCAAGGGGAATGACCAGACCTTCCGGATCTCCGCAAATAACGGCTACCGCATCTCCGACGTTCTGGTGGACGGCAAGAGTGTAGGGAATGTGGACAAATACACCTTTAAGGATGTAGATGAGGACCATGAGATCGAAGCCATCTTTACCCGCAGAGCCGCAGATCCCAGTGACAGCGGCACCGACCGTTATCTGAACACCAAAGACCATGTTCAGTATATGACCGGCTATCCGGATGGCTCGTTTGGCCCTGGCCAGAATATGACCCGTGCGGAGGCCGCTCAGATGTTCTACGCACTGCTGTTGGACCAGAATGTGCCTCACACGGTCAGCTTCTCCGATGTGCCCGCGGATGCGTGGTATGCGGAAGCTGTAAACACCCTGGCCTCTCTGGGTATGATCAATGGCTATCCCGACGGGACCTTCCGTCCGGACGCCCCCATCACCCGGGCAGAATTCTGTGTCATCGCTCTGGCCTTTGCCTATGAGCCGGAGGATTTCGACTGTAACTTCCGGGATGTGTCCACCAGTGACTGGTTCTACGACTATGTGGCCCAAGCCACCAGCTACGGTTGGATTTCCGGGGCTGACCGCAGCTTCCGTCCCAACGAGTGCAT
>NZ_NFKI01000013.1 GCF_002160305.1 Pseudoflavonifractor sp. An184 | reverse complement strand
AGTCCAAGGACTTTTCCGACAGCCTGCAAAAATGCCGTTACTTTTCCGCCGCGCAGCGGCGGAAAAGTTCTCGCTGCGCTCGCCGAACGCCTTGCCGTGCAAGGCATTCAGGGCATTCGATCCCACTCGAGGCGGGCTGCCGCCCCCTCGAGCTCCCCCGCCAAAACTGACGCGAGTTCTACTCAACAGCGGTTTTTTGACAAGCTGAGGAGCCGCCGGCCTACATGCCGGCGGCTCCTGTACGAACAGGCCATAATTCCCCTCAGTATGTATAGTCGGGGGCCAGCAGCTCCATCAGCACCCAGTCGTAGTGGTGCACCAAGTCCGGCTCAGTATCCAGGATCATCATGGTGCCTCCCTCGCGGGTGTAGGGTTCCCACTCCGACAAACCATCTGCACTGGGGACGCCATTCCGTGCGAAATTGATCCATACCATGCTCATCTGATCGGCCAGCAACCGAATGCCGGGCCGTGAATCACCGTTTGGACCGGCGTGTCCGCTGTAAATTCATAGTTCAAAGAAGTCACCCTCGTTCGGAGGAAGATTCCGCCATAGTGGACAATAGTCAAGTACAGACCCATGATCGCCGCATAGTCCATCAAGAATTGTGACGCCGTCTAGTCCAGTGAAAAAAACACAAAGGAGGATCGCAGCAATAGATAGTCCGGCAGTCCGTTGTGGAAAAAGGCGTAGAGCCCATAACACGAAATCACTGCGGCCAGAAGCCGGAGAATGCCTGACCGGTATTTGGAGGCGGTGTGTAAATTCATAATACGGCGAGCCATCCCCATAACCGCGCCCCAGTGGAGTCCCAAATGCAGCCCCATAAAGAGAAATCCCCAGTAGGCACAGGGCAGGTGGAGCGCCCTGGCCAGCTCGTTGCCCCCATGCAAAGGAAGAAAGTCCAGCACATACTGGGAAAGCATCAGCCCGCTGAACATAGAGCCCAGCACCGTGAAAAGGAGCAAAGCGGTCAGTGCAGTCTGTACGCAACGGTAGGGGGAATATTGTCCCTTTTTTAAATTCTGATACCATGACACGTTGAGGGCATGATGAAATATCATCAGGAGCAGCATACCAAGTCCCAGCCACTCATGAATTTCTTCCCCAATCAAAGAATATCCTATCAGAAACAGGAGAATCATCGTTAGAGCCAGATCCGTTATCCACCTTTTTCCCATCCTGTTCTTTCTCCCGCCATCTTCTAGGTAAAACTTCCCGACATCTCTCATCCCTGAGAGAACAGCCAACCCATGATCTCGGGGTCCTGGGCAAACAGATTTCCGCCGCCGTGTTGGTTGGGGGCGCCGCCCTCGCGGAAGTAGTCTGCAACCTTGATGTCCAGCACCAGCAACTGGCTGATCTCCTCCCTGGTCAGTCCCGCCGCTGTATAGAGATCATATAGCCGGTTATATGCCTCCCGGCTGGGCTCAGAACCATAATATTCATCGCCCTCGCCAATGACGAAATACACCGGCACTCTGGCTTCCACCACCGGTTCATAGGCCCCATCCCACTGTGAAGAGCACTGGAGGTAGGCAGCAAACAAATCGGGCCGCATCCCCATAACACGGGACATGGTCTCCCCGCCGCCAGAGTAGCCCTCGGCATACACTCGCTCCTGATCAATATTGTAGTGGGCCAGCAGATACTCCGTGAGGGCTATGGTCTGCGCCGCCGAAGTTTCCCCCCAGTCGCTGAGCTGCGGGGCAACCACAATCATGCGGTCGTTATAATTCAGCGCCTCAAAGGCAAAGTTCTCACTGTACAGGTTCTGTCCCATGCCTTGGAAGTACAGCCCCTCATAGCCCGGAAGGGTGAGAAACAGGGCGTAAGCCTCGCTGCCGTCGTAGCTGTCTGGGATGTAGATATGATAGTGGATATCCCCTTCCGGGGCGTGGAGGACATTGTCCATCTGGAAGCCCCGGTAGGTTTCTGTCCCCTCGGTGACTTCTAATTCCGGCTCCAAAGATTCTGAGGGTGAGTCAGGTACAGTATCCGGCGTCTCCTGTACCTGTGCCGGCGGTTCGGGTGTTTCCAGGGCGGATTGCACCATAGCTTCCGGACCGCAGGCGGTGAGACTCAGTTCCATGGTTAGCGTCATAAAAAGTGTAAGAATCTGTTGAGGGGAGAACATAGAGGCACCTTCTTTCATGACCCCATTGTAGCCTTGGTGCGCTGTTTACAGAAGTTCCGATCCGTTAGCCAGCATAAACAAAAAGGTAAATACAAAATTTGGGCGGCGCTACCACCGCAGAGCCGCCCATCCAAAAGAGATGGCTATTTTGATGATGATCTGGTTTTAAAAAGCTCCTTGTTGAACAAGGAGCTTTTGAGAAAAGGACGGTTAAAATCGATATTTTATGCATAAGCCCTTGTTCACCTAACGGCCCTTCTGGGCCGCGCCGCTTTTGCGGCGTACAAGTGTTTTCGCCAGAGGCGAAGACCTTGGAGCAGGGGTGGCTCTGCCGCCCCGAGCATTGAAATACCGAAGGGTGGAGGCGTCCTTCGGCCGCCGAAACCCAAAAAGAAAGGCACGCTAAAAGCGTGTCTTTCTTTTTGGAGCTGGAAACGTGACTTGAACACGCGACCGCTGGTTGCTGGTAAGGATACATCATCTGAGGCGTACTTGCGCCCAAATACATCCGTCAAAATTCAGAAATTATAGGTTGAATTTCTCCTATTATGGCGTATAATAAAGTCAGAAGGAGGGTGATCGTATGATGATCAATTCCAATACTCTGGTGTCCATCACAGAGGCCAACCAGAATTTTTCCAAAGTTGCTCGCTTGGTGGACGAGCAGGGCTCCGCCGTTATCCTGAAAAACAATGTGCCACGTTACCTGATCGTAGAGTTCAGCCAGGTGGAGCAGATGCAGGCTGCTGAGGATGAGGATGTCATGCAGATCTCAAAACGACTCATACAGCAAAACCGGGCAGCCTATGAGGAACTGGCCAAATGAAGGTTCTGAGCAAGCACCAGATTCTGCTGCTCCATCAGCAGCTGATCAATGAGACCGGCGGCAGTCCGGGGCTGCGGGATGAGGGCCTTTTGGATTCGGCCCTCAACGCGCCATTTCAGGGGTTTGGCAGCACCAGCGCCTACCCTTCCCTCCAGCAGAAGGCCGCCCGGCTCTGTTACGGTCTGGTGAAAAATCACCCGTTTGTAGACGGCAACAAGCGGATCGGTGCCCACGCCATGCTGGTTTTCCTGGCCGTCAATGGCCTGGAGCTGTCTTATACGCAACAAGAGTTAGCCGATATCATTTTGCAGGTGGCCGCTGGAGAAAAAGACTACGAGGATCTGCTGGCGTGGCTTCTCACACACCAGCTGTAAACAGAAAATCACGGGGGAGCCGCTTCCAGGCGGCTCCCCCAAGTTGTTCTCAGGCAGTTTGTGAACAGGATGGTAGATGTTCCTGAAGTGCGGCTTTTTCCGGTGCGGCATAGCTGGCGGGGGATCGCTTCTGGTTGATACATCCGATGAACTTGTAATAGATATCCACCTGCTGGCTCTTGCTTCCGTCCGCAGCCACTACCTTTTCATGCACCACGATTTTTTCGATCAGCTCGTTGAGAACATGGGCGGTCAGCTCCGTGAGATTGGTGTATTTCCAGATGACAGGCAGGAACTTCTCTACATTTTCGTAGATCTCCTCGCTTTGGGCGATCTCTGCGGTCAATTTCTCCCGTTTCTCCCGCAGCAATATCTGCTCCCGCTCATAGTCCGGCGCCATGGCCTGATACCGCTCCTCGCTGATTTTCTCCAGGGCCAGATCTTCATAGAGCTTATTGAGGATCTTGCTCAGTTCCGCCATGCGTTTATCTACCTTCTTCAGCTCTCGTTTGCATCGACCTGTCTCCTCTTTTTTCTTTTCTGTTCTGGAGGCGATGAGCATGTCCATGTAGTCGCTGGTACAAACTCGGGCTTCGACTGCATTGCGCCGGATGTCCTCCAACACCAACTGGTTCAGAGTTTTCCAGCCGATGGCGTGGGAGGTGCATCGTTCTTTTCCGTAGTTTTTATAGACCCAGCAGGAGAAGCCGGTATACCTACCCTTTTTCTTATCATAGCTTACATTCAGCGAGGAGCCGCAGTCGGCGCATTTCACCAGTCCCGCAAAGGGCTGCACCTCGCCTTTCCCGTTTTCCCGCCGCCGTGCCTTCATCATCTGATGGACGGTATCCCAAAGTTCCTGGGAGATCAGCGGCTCATGGGTATTCTCAGCCACCACCCATTCTTCTTCCCCTGTCTCCACGCGCCGTTTGTCAAAGAAGCCCTTGGTTTTGCTCCGGCCAAAGACCACCTTGCCCAGATAGACCGGATTGTTGAGGATGGCTCGGATCGAGGTGGCGTGCCAGTCAAAGGGCTTGCGCCAGTAGTTACTGTTTTTGTAGTAGTCCGGATTATTTTGGTTGAAATATGCCTGTGGGTTTAAGATTCCCCGCTGCCGCAGAATTTTGGTCATCCTCACATAGCCGATGCCATCGGCAAACATCTGGAAGATATCCCGTACCACATCAGCGGCAGGCGGATCCACGATCAGGTGGTGGCGGTCATTGGGGTCTTTCTGATATCCGAAGGGCGCCCGGCTTCCGATATACATTCCGCTTTTGACCCTGGCCCGGTGTGCCGCCTTGGTCTTAGTGGACGCCTGCCGTGCGTAGAAGGAATTGATGACATTAGTGAAGGGCAGCACCAGGTTGTCGATCCCGTTTTTCGAATCAATGTTCTCCGTGACAGATATAAACCGGACGCTCTTTTCCTCAAAGTAGTGTTCGATGTACAGACCCATCTGAGCATATTCCCGTCCAAACCGGGAGAGGTCTTTGACGATGACCAGGTTGACTTTTTCGCTCTCGATGTCCTCCAGCATCCGTTTAAACTCTGGACGGTCGAAGTTGGTACCGCTCCACCCATCGTCGCAATAGTAGTCTCCAATTTCTATGTGGTGTTCCTGGCAGTACTGAGTCAGCAGAGTTTTCTGCGTTTGGATGCTGCCTGATTCGCCCACACTGCCATCGTCCTGGCTAAGCCGGCAATAGACTGCCGCGATCTCCTTATTTTGCAAGGCTTTTACCCCCTTTCGCAACACACAATACCGTTATTTGTCCTCCATATCCATATCCAAATCCACTGAAGATTCCTTCGTAAGTTTGTGGATCTCTGATGAACAAAAGGAATCTGTGATCAAGTCTCCAATCGCTTCAAAAATATCCCGTTCTCCACTGTAGTGGCTGACGGTAACATACTTGACTCCGCGAATTACCGTTTCGTGGCGCAGTTGATCTCCCTCAAATAAAAACATGACGTCCTCCTAATACTTCATAGTTTGCTCCCAAGTCTGCTCCTCCTCGTGGTCGTCCTCCTTGTGGCCCAATGCGATCTTCTTCTCCTGCTCCCGGCGCAGCACTTTTCGGTCCGTATAGTGAGAGATGGTGGTGGCGTCCCTCACGGGATCAGAATCCGAACTGCGCTCCAGAGCGCGGACAAGCCGGACCAGATCGTCTGCAAGGCCACCATCCCAACCATAGTCCCCAGCAAAATCAGAATCAGCCAGACCAGAATGGAGAACGCTGTCTTCAGACTGGGCGGCGAAATAGAAATCTCTCTCCGCCTCCCAGCCTGTTTCAGTTCCGCCCGCAATAGGGCCACATCCCTCGCCAGCGCCTCCAGCTGGGCCTGGGTGGGCAGCTGCCCCACCTGCCGGGTCAACGCCCGCAGCTGGGCCTCCTGTGCTGAAACGCTGGTCTCCAGACGTTCCAGCCTGTCGCTGTTGATCCGCTCCAGGCGGTACAGGGCGCTGACGGCGGTCAGCAGATCCTCCCAGTCTCGCTTCGTCTTCTGCGCCGCTTGAGACTGTGCTGCCTGGATGATAGGCGGCACGGGGTACGGCGGCGGATTCCGCCGCTGCAGTTCTTCCATGGATAATCTCTGTCCGGATTCGGAACTCATATTCCATAACCTCCTTCCGATACTTATCTTTGTGGAGCCGGTCATCCCGGCACTTCATGCCCTCCGGCGTGGTGTAAGTGATGTTCTTCCGGCTGTCTGTCCACCGCACCTGGTAGCCCTCGCTCTCCATCAGGGCGATAAACTCCTCCCGGGTGGCGGCGTACTGCATACACAGGTCGATGGCACGGGTCAGCCGGAACTTCCAACTCTCGCCCTTGGCGGCAGAGCGGTATTCCCGACTGCCTATCCGCTTCTGTTTCATCTGCTTCTGGGGCGGAGGCAAAATTTCCAGTCCATGGGCAAGGCATATTTCATCACTGGCCAGCCGGTGGGCCTGTAGGTCAGCGGCGCTCTGGTGGAGTTTCTTGCCGTTTTGGAAAGAGACGCTGTTCACCACCAGGTGATTGTGCAGATGGCCAGTGTCGATGTGGGTGGCCACCAGCACCTCGAAATTGGGGAACTCCCGCTGGGCCAGCTCCAGACCGATGGTGTGGACCTCCTGGGGCGTCAGGTCGTCCGTCTCTGCGAAGGACTGGACGAAGTGGTAGTACTGCCGCCCGTCCGTTTTCCGATACCGCTCCTTGGTGAGCTGCATTTCGGAGAGGGCGGACTGGGCGGTGCAGTTCCAACCGGTCACCAGCTGCCGCCCCTCCCACAGCGTTTTTTCCTCCTGTTGGGTGTATCGCAGCACACCGCCGAGAGCGCCTCTGCCGCCACCACGATTTTTGATTGCGGTGAAAGTGGCCATCCCGTCACCTCCGCAGGAGCTGCCGGAGCTGCTCGCTGACCTGTCCGTAGTTCTCCGCCAGCCTGTCCCCGTACACGACGGTGATCTTTCCCATGTTGGCCAGGGTGGTGAGCTGATTGAGATTCCGCCCCTGGGCTTTCAGTTCGGACAGCACCTTGTCCAGGCCGTCCACCTGGACGATTTTCTTGCCCAGACCGCACAGACACAGGTAGTCAGTGACGGTCAGGCCCAGCTCCTGCGCTTTGGCCCGGATGCGGTCTTTGGTGCGGGGCGTCACCCGTAGGGTGATGATCTCCGTTTTCTTTTCTCTCTGCATTGATACTCCTCTCTCCCCTTCAGGGGCTGGGGGCCGGGGCAGCGCCCCGGAACTGTGGCCGGCGTATAGCCGGACGCGATGCTTGCCCTCCCGAACGGGAGGAATCTCCGTCGACGGAATCTCCGCTCCTCTGTGGCCGTTATCTGCAGAGGAGGAAGAATGCAAGATTGCAACACCCTTATACCGTTACATCCTTACAGCCTTGCTCCGGTAGCCGCCAATACCACTGGCTGCCCCGTTTCTCTGAAACGACGCCCAAGTTTTTCTTGGCGATCATCAGCGTGCGCTCCGACACACCCAGTTCCTTCGCTCGGTTCAGCACTGCCTCTGCTGGCACAGGTTCTGTGAGCACCTGCTCCAGCACCTCCTCCATCTGGGTGGTCTTGGTCTGGAGCTTTCCGCTGCCGCTGAGCACATCGTCCACCGACAGGTCGCAGGCCCCCTTCCACTGGAAGCCGTGCTCCCCATCCAGCAGGAAGGCAATCGACTTTCCCTCTGGAGCAAGGCTGTTCTTGTCCTGGGCGACCACACGCACCGTTGGATCCTCTTTCAGCCGCCCCACCACCAGGACACTCCGGGCCGCCGCCCGAAAGTCGATGGAGCCCAGTCCACGGTAGCCGGACTTCAGCCCTTGAGCCTTGTTCATGTGCCCGATGAGGATCACGGCGCAGCCAGTGCGCTCCGCCATAGCCGCCACCCGTTTCAAAACGGGACGTACCTCATTGGCCCTATGCATGTCCACATCGTTTCCCAGATATGCCTGGATGGGATCCAGCACAATGAGCTGTGCCCCAGTCCGGCGAACCGCCTGCTCCAGCCGCTGGTCGCAGAGGGTCAGCTCCTGTTGGCTCTCGTCGATGACCAACACCCGGGCGCAGTCCGCACCGGCGGCATCCAGCCGTGGCTTGATGGTGTCCGCCAACCCGTCCTCCGCCGTCTGGTAGATCACATTCAGCGGTTCCAGCGTTTTTTCACTCTCCGGCAGAGTCTCGCCCCGGGTCAGGGCGGCGATCACCGCCAGCACGAAGGTGGTCTTGCCCTCGCCGGGGTCACCCTGGACAATGGTCAGCTTCCCTCGCGGAAGGTACGGATACCAGAGCCATTTCACCTCCTCTGCTTTGATCTCGTCCATGGAGATGAGTTTCAAATCAGGCGCCATTTCCTACACATCCTTTCCTGTATGTTCTCAAAAGCGATAGTTTCTTTTCCGCCGTTCTCATGATAAAATCAGGAAAAGAAAACTTACATAGGAAAGGAACTTCCCTGTTTTCTGCAAAAGTCGATGCGACGGAAGGGCGGCAGACTATGGACAGAAAAAGAAAACCCGGTATCTATCTTTTGACAGATACCGGGGAGACGGTTGAGTTGATCTTGGTTTGGCTGGACGGCCAGGAGATGCATCTGCACGGGCAGTCGCCCACCGAGGAGCTGGTCTCCTTTGTGAACTTTGATTTTTCCTCTTATCGGGCCTCGGTAGAACGCCTGTGGGAGGAGCACGATGTGTTTGAGGAGC
Source organism: Pseudoflavonifractor sp. An184 (assembly GCF_002160305.1). Classification (GTDB taxonomy): domain Bacteria; phylum Bacillota; class Clostridia; order Oscillospirales; family Oscillospiraceae; genus Lawsonibacter; species Lawsonibacter pullicola. The sequence goes on along the minus strand of NZ_NFKI01000013.1, from coordinate 61,592 downwards.
GCAGCGAGGTGCCCTACGAGGACTATGAGGACTTCGCGCAGCAGGCAATCCCCTTGGCGGGGCAACTCGCGGAAATTATGCCCGCAGCGTATTGGGATGTCTTGTATTACCTGGCTCCTGCTACAAAGCTGCTGGATGATGGGCAGCCGATTTTTGCCTCTCGAAAGGCCTTTGCTGTTTTGAATGCATTGCGCCACCCATGTTTTCTGCAGAATCGGATGAAAAACATTTTTGAGATCGGCTTTGCGGACTTCGAGCGCGGAACTCAACGGGACCGCTTCCGTGCGCTGGAGGACACCTGGCCGGGCCTCATTGACCGAACGTTTCCCATCCGCTTTTTGCCGAAACAGGCTGGTGCTCCCGTGGGCACAGTCAGGGAATATGCTCTGCGTGATCTGTACGAACTCTGTCTGGCGGAGCTGTCTCTCTACTTTCAGCAGGACAGGCAGCGGATCGCCCGCTGCGAGAACTGCTGGCAGTATTTTGTGCCAAGAACCGAGGCGGAGTCCCGATACTGTTACGGAGAAGTGGATGGAAGACCATGCAAGCAGGAGGGGGCTAAGCGCATGCGCCGGTTCCGGGCAGAGACGGATGAGGCACTGGCGATCTACGAGCGCCTGCGCCGGCGGCTGGAGGAGCGGGCCAACCGGCTGGAGCTGGCTGGCCCGGATGGGGAAAACCACTTGCTCCCTTTCGGCAGAACGCAGTACGAGGCATGGCTGGACGGGGCGCGTGAGGCAAAGAAGGAATATCAGGCGGGCGGCATCTCCGCCGAGGAGTTCCTTCGGCGGATCGACATAGACGGGGACCTGAACACCCACAAAGCCGCCCGGGATACGCTCCCCGAGCCGGACCGGACATCTTGGCGGGCGTACATCAAGCGGGACATGGACTTTGTTCCAGAGAAACTGTTTGTGAATATGATGCACCTGGATCTGTCCGCAGACAATCCGGAATGGACTGTGATCACCGCTGGGGAGCAGATCCGAAAGGCAAGGGGCGGACATGCCAGTCTCCACGACCGTTACGGTGTGGAGAATCCGGTGGATCCCAAGGCCCACGCCAAGGAGTTGGAGGAGATGCTTGTCCCTCACGAGCCTGATCCACAGATGGAGCTCATGAAACGTTTGATCGCTGAGGCGGCCAGAAGCTCCATGGAAACGATTTGGCCGAAGTAAGATAATCTGTAAGCTGAACAGGAGGTTAATTACAAGTGGGTGACACTGTTTTATTTATAAGTGCATACGATCCAACACACTATACTATGACGACGGCAAACAGAATTTCGAGAAAAATCTATCGGCTATTTCATCTTGGAAAAAAGCAGAATATACAATCTCTGCTAATAAAGCACCATCTATCTTTTATTGCAACAGATGATGTCTTTATCTCTGTTGATGGAAATTTGAAAGTAAAAGTTGAATATGATTATGTACATCAAGGAAGTACGTTTTCTTTCAAGCCACTCGGTACTGCTGATACCGTAAAAGATTCTGGCTTTTATACCAATCTTCGGCATGCGCAATCTGTTTTTTTAGATAGTCGCTATTTCAAAATTTCATTTACTATTTGGCTTGATCCTTTTCTCGTTTGGATTAACGGTCAAATGTATCAAGTGGATGCGGGCGCATTTATGATGAATGGCGTCTGGTTTGTCGTCTTTGAAATCATAGACTATAAGACTGGAAAACCCCTATCAAAAGATGATGTGGGCGCAAAGACAAAAAACTATAATTTGCTCCATATTGAAAAATATCAATTTTTTGATGTGGAGCATACTACCAATGCGGACATGAGAACGCCTGAAGTTATATATGAAATGATTTCTAATTTTATATGGGAACTATCAAATAAATCCTCCCGTGCCCAAGAATATTCATTTGTCCATGATACAGTGGTTTTTTCCAATAATATAGAAAACATTCCGGACTATTTATGCAAGCTTATGGGTACTAAAGAACCAGTTTCCACCATTAAAGATATTAGCACTGTAAACTTGTATGAGTATTATCCGCAAGACGGGTGTAGTGTAATTTCAAACTTTAATAATAATGAAATTACCGCTGTTCTGTTTACAGCAATTATATTGGAGGCGGTAAAACTTTATATTCATGTTTTCCAAATAACTAACCTTGAAGACGAAACCGACATACATAGGCTGGTAAGAAATAATATGTATTTGCAAAATCTCTTTTGCTCACCAAACCTTCCAATAGAAACGCACAATCTGTTAAACTGCATTAAGGAGAGTGTGACGTACAAAAAGCATTTTGAAGCTCTTCAACTAAAAATATCCTATTTAACTGTACAGAATGATCTAAAGAAAAACAGAAATGCTACAATTTTGAACATTTTGCTTTATGTCATCTCTTTAATTGGTGCGATTGGAACTCTTGATGTTATAGAGGAGCACTTTGGAGTGCCATTTGAACAGGGTTTCATTGTTGTTATTCTTCTGTTTATATTTGGATTAATTTGGTGGATAATCGAGTATCAGAGCAATCGGAGACTTTGAACAATATAGGAAACGTGCCAGAAACAAGGGGAAGTTTCTGGCACGTTTATTATGTGGCTCATCTATTTTAGTAGCTATTTCCTGTCTGGATTCAATAATTTAATTGAAGCTGGAGGGGCATTTCACACCTCCCAGACCGTCTCGTCCCCGCAGATATTGCGGATCTTCAGCCGCAGGGGCTTCTTCTCACTGCGGATCGTTCCGTCCCAGAATTCCTTGGTTTTCTCGCCGTTGCGGATGACAAAGCCATTTTTGTCGATCTTGATCTCGCTGTCGGAGTGCCATTCGCCCTGGCCGGCGGTGCAGTCCAGGCTCAGGTACTCGATCAGCTCCAGGCCGGTGTCGCTGATCTCGATGGGCTTAAAGGGCTTCTTGGCAGTGGCGTTCATGCGGGCCTTTTGGTTAAACTCGTCGATCTTCTGGAGCACCCGGTCGCTGACAAAGGCATCCACCACCACGGCATAACGGCCGAAGAGGTCGTCTGTCCGCTCCTCCACATGGAATTCCGCCCAGTCGCCGATGACCACGCCGTCCAGCACCGCTTTCAGATCCCGCAGCTCGATCTCCACATCGGTGCTGTCGTCCTGGGCGATGAACTTACGGATCTCCTCCTCACTGGTGATGTCGATGTAGTAGACGATGACCTTTTTGATGCTGCTGTCCAGGTCGGGGATGGCCTGGTGGATGATGCGGTTCATGGTCACCACATCCAGCAGCTTGGAGGAGCTGTCCATCAGGTTGGGGACATAGACCGGGATGGTGCCCAGCCTGCTGTCGGTGACGGCACCCTCCCAGAAGGAGTCCAGGGAGTCCTCGTTTTTCAAGCCGGGGATCAGGGATTTGATCTTGTCCATGGTCTGGACCGGGTTGCGGTAGAGCTGGACGCCGTCCTTGATCTCCAGCACCTGAAACTGGGCCCCGTCCGTTTTCAGGCGGTCCCGGGTGGTCTGGATGGAGTTGAGGCCGATGTCACAGTGGATGAACCGGCGGCCCAGCTTGCTGGACACCGCCGCCGTGACACCGCTGCCGCCGAAAAAGTCGGCGACCAGCATCCCCTCGTTGGAGGAGGCTTTGATAATGCGTTCGAGAAGTGCTTCTGGTTTTTGGGTTGCATAGCCAGTAGGTTCTGTTTTATCTGCGGGTTGAAGCATTGAGATTTTCCATACATTATCTATCTGCCGTTCAGTACTCAAATAGGTAATAGACTTTCCGCTTTCATCCTTATCATTTTGAATATGCCCATTAACAAAGCTATATTTAAGTTTTTTAATAGGCTTCTCCCGTTCCTCTGTCAAGTGATGAAATGTAAAACCCGCTTCACGATTTTTTACATAATAAAGAATCATATCAGTTGCTCTGGGGAATACCTGTTTAGTTGCACCGTGCAATTTGTTGTAGTAATACCAATATATATCATTTTGGTAGTTATCTTCTCCAAAAATCTCGTCCAATAGGATTTTGACATAGTGCCCAACATGAAAATCCAAATGTACGTAGATAGAAGCCGTCTCGCTCATGACGCTCTTGATGGCCATGAGGTTCTCATACATCCAGTTGAGGTACTTCTCCTTGTCCCACACATCGCCGTACATCTTCTCCTCAAAGGCTTTCAGCTCGTCGATGTCCAGCTCCTGCTCCGCCTGGGCGATGGCCTCGGCCACCTTGGGATTCCGGCGGATGTAGACCTTCTTGGCGTAGTCGGCGCCGCTGGCAAAAGGCGGATCGATATAGACCAGATCCACCTGGATGCCCCGATCCTTCAGATAGGCACAGGCGGAGACGCACTCCCCCCGGATCACCAGGTTACCGTCCGGGTTCCCGCCCACCGTCTCCTGTTTCTCCATCTCGTACAGTGGCATCCCCCGCTGGAGCACCATGGACACATCGTCCGCGCCCTTGTACTTGAGGATGCGGTTGAAATTGCCCAGCACAGCCTGCCCCTCGACAGGTTCTGGGATGAAGGGGATATATTTAATCGGCATTAGTTTCGGCCTCCATTCCTTTCACGCTCAAGACCATGCGAATCAGCACCCCCGTTTGATAGAGCAAAAATTCAAGCAATTTTTCATCTACACGGTCATTATGTTTTGCAATTCGGTCATTGACATTTTTATACGAATTAATCAGTGGTTGAAACAATCCGGAAATACCCGCATCCACACCTTGCTGTCCTAAATATTTACAAATCTCATTCTTATTTGATTCAAGATTCTTATCATTTCCAAGAAATTCTTGGAGAAATGTTTCTAACGCTTTCCTTAAATTGTCGGCAACATCGCGAATATATATTCCATCTGCATATTGATGTAACGCAATGATATATGTTTTTCTGGCGTTTGGATACTGACTTAACCATTCCAAAGGTTGTGAAATCAGAGCATCATCCAGTTCTTTTGCCCCTTTTGGAAAAATGAAATACCCATCCTTATCTTCCATAATGCTAAACGGAATGTGAGACTCGTCAAGCAAGTTACATACTATATTTTTATAATTTTCTCTTGTAAGTTTCTTGTAATTATTATCGGTCTGGCAATTAATAAATGCGACATAATAAGCAAGAAATTGTGTCAACGTCTTACTGTTTCGACGTAGGGTATTTGTGATAAGTTCTAAACCGTCACCATATAACTGGCCATGTTTCATCGGGGTACCCGTCATATTACAGAATTCAAAATACTCGTTTTCATCAATTTGGGTACGCAATATAGTCGAATTAGCATCAAGAATATTAAAAATTTTAACCATGAAATATGATGCTTTGTCTTGATCTGAAAACCCAATGCCTAATCTTTCCCTATAATCTATCCAGTCCATGTCTACTTCTCCTCAAAAAACTCACAAATCTTCTTATGTGTCAGCGCAAGCCGCTCCCGCTCCGGCATACTGTCCTCTAAGTACAGATACTCGAACCGCTCATAACCGAAGGCGGCGTTGTTCTGACGGAGGAACTCCGTCTCCATAAAAGTCCGCTTGTCTTTGAACTTGGGATCGCTGGCATAGATTTTGCCCTTGGTCTCGGCGATCATTACCTTGTGAATCACACCGTCCTTCCGTTGGAGGATCAGGAAGTCCGGAGTGTACATCCCCACATACTCCCAGCGGCCCCCACTATTCCGGTAGCACTTGATCTTAAACTCGGTCAGCGCCCGGTCTCCGTTGTAGTAGACCTCCAGCCCCAATCCTTCCACCTCCGGGAAGGTGAGTACCTCATTCAGGAAATCCTGTTCAAAGGGGCTGTCGGTGTGATAGGGCAGATAGTGGAAGGAGCGGTCCTTCTGGGGGTGGGAGGAATTCTGCTTTCGGAGCGTGGCCGCGATCGCCCGATTTGCCGCGCTGTCATCTGCCTCCAGAGCCAGAATTGCCGCCTGAATGTCCGGCTTCATTTTCAGTTTACCCTGGTCGTCCAGGATGATCTTCTCCACCTGCTCCTGTTTGGGGCAGTAGGCATCCGGAGTCGTTGTCTCTACCACCGGCGTGAAGTTCGCAATATTCAGCAAGCTGGCCGACTGGGGGATGCGCTCCTCCTTCGTCTCAAAGGAGCGGCTGTCGCAGAACGCCTTCCGGATATTTGCCTCCACCGCGGCCCGGTTGTACTTAGAACTGAAACAGCGGCCCGCTCCCCGCTGATAAGTAATCTTCTGAAATACCTCCCGCAGGACACAGTCATAGGGGCGCAGCTGTTCCATGGTGAGGGTTCCCAGGGAACTACGGACGATTCCATAGAGCCAAGGGTAGTAGACAGCAGGAGTGTCGCCGCGCTCCTCATCATCCACATTTCTCTCTATAATCTTCATGGAGAGGTCGGTGGTTTTGATGATCCCCGTGGCCGCTTGAGTCCCTTCACAAGCGGCAGGCAGTGTCTCCTCCGGCCGTGCCTTATCTGTGATCAGGGTTTCATAGTGGATCTTCAGCTGGTAGAAATCAACTTTTGGGAGCCGAAGATACTTTGTCCGGTCATAGCGGTTCAGCCGGATCTTGTGATGATCCGCGTCGGCAAATTCCTGCAGGGAGATATGGTGCTGCTTTTGCAGCTGGCTGTTGAGTTTGTCCGCGTTGCTGCTGTTAAGGTAAATGAGCGCGGTCTCTAAGGCGTCCTTTTGCACCTGGCGCAGACAGCGGCAGGCCGTCTGGAGCACCATGTTTTTGGGACAGTCCCCCTCCTGGGAGAGGACGATTCCTGTCAGGCTTCGGCAGTCCCAGCCCTCTTTCCCGATCTGCACCAACAGAATGATGCGGATCTTGGAGAAGGACTGGTCCAGGCTGTCAAATTCCATCTGGCTGTCCGCCGGCTGGGGATACTGCTTATTGCCTTTATGGAATTTTAGGATACAGTCAGCGGACAGGCCGTATTCCGCTGTAATGCCGGCCACCAGAGGATAGACCATCTCCTCCAGCTTCTCGATGGTCCCGCAGTAGATCCCCAGCTTGGCACAAGTCCCGTCTGGGTAGACGGTATCCTTGTAGCTGTCCAGAAATTCCCGGACGCCGTGGTCGATGATCCGGCTGCTGTCCGGCAGATCGGCGATCTTCACGATGGGCCGCTTGAGGAAATTCCCCACGCCGTCGATCAGAGGATAGTAATAGACAATATTGGAAATTTCAGCAGAGGAGACGGAGAAGCCAGCTGTCACCTGGATTTTTTCTGCCTTTTCCAGATAGGGCGTACCAGAGAATCCGATAACGGAATTGATGGTCTGATTTTCCGCCCACTTGTTGACCACCGCACGGAGCTTGATCTCATCACTGACCGCGTGGTGAACCTCATCGATAAATACAGATAAAGAGGGCAGCTTTCCGATCAGGTTTCGCAGCTCGTTGGCCTGGCGATCCTTTTCATCATCGCTTTCCTCAAACATACTGATCTGTCCGGCCTTTTCCTGAATACGATCCAGGATCACCTTTTCTGCGTTGGTCACAGCCACCAGGCCGAACAGTTCGGAAAGGGGCTGATGATTGGCGATCTTCTGCACATTGGGATTTTTCGTCTTGTTGGATTTCTTCGCGGTCTTGGACTGATCCAGTACCTCAAAAGACAGCTGCCGCTTGATCTCCGAGGCGGCCGGTTCCGGGATCACCCAGGTGGGGTCAAACCGCTGGATGGTCTTCAAACTTGGCACCACAGAGGACTTCAGGCCGGAGGGAGCGAAGATCATAAAGTTGTGGGCAAAGGCTGGGTTATTCGGTTCATTTCTGGCAAAATACAGATCCAGGTAAATGAATGCTGCCATCAGATAGGTCTTTCCCGCTCCCATGGGGAGACTGAACAGGTAGTCTGTATAGGACACCCCATAGAAGGCCTTCTGGAAGAGTATTTCATAATCAATACTCTCCGGGTCTTTGCGGATTTGCTTTTCCAGCATCTCGGAAACCTGTTCCCCGCTGTCATTTTTTAGACAGGCATATTCAAACAGCGCCGCAGCAGCAGGATGGGCAGCCAGAAAGTCACGGACGCTGGTGGAAATTTCCTCCTGCTCCAAGTCCAGGGTATTGAATGCCCCCTGGCAAAATAACTGCGAGAGCGGCGCACATCCACAGGCGATTTTCAGGTACAGATATGTCTTGATGGCATCCACCTGGGCGTCACGCATCTGGTTCGTCTGCTCAATATATTTTACGACCTCCCGCGCAGTACAGGTGGAGGAGGCAAACCAACGATCCCGTGCGTTGGTGATCATTTGATAAAACATCAGCGGTCTCCTTTTTGATCCTTCGGCGTCCATTCCAATCGATATTTCCCAATTTTTATAATAAACATGGTATCATGATTCGCTGATTTTGTAAAACAAAAAAGCTCCTTGTTGAACAAGGAGCTTTTTTGGAGCTGGAAACGTGACTTGAACACGCGACCTGCTGATTACGAATCAGCTGCTCTACCGACTGAGCTATTCCAGCATATAGACTTTTGAGTAGGCTTAGAGTCGCTGCCCTTACGGACAACCGGCGACCTGCTGATTACGAATCAGCTGCTCTACCGACTGAGCTATTCCAGCATATTGACTTTTGGGCGGGTTGGGATTGCTGACCTTACGGACAACCGACGGTCTTCCTACCACGCGTGAGACGCGCTGCCATTGAGTCACAGCAGTATAGGAAACAAGTCTGATGTGAACCGGGCATAAATAGACGGCTGTATTATTTTACCGGACTTTTTTGCAGAAGTCAAGCACTTTCCGGAATTTCCAGCGTGCAGGTGTAGGACTACAATAGATATTAGACAGGGGAAGAAAAAGGATGAAGGATCGGGCCTCATCGGTCAAAGTTGAGTTGCGACCAACAGCTGGACGCAAGGTTTCCATGTCCTCCCTCTTTTTATAGAACCGTCCAATGTGTATTGCACCCCTACATTCCGGCTCAAAGTGGAGTTTTATTATACGTTTCAGGCACAAAAACAGAGGGCCCGCCCCTTGACCCGGCAGGCCCCCTCCGTCCGAACATAAATTTTCAAAACAGCGTCAGCCACCGGATCTCCTCCGGCGGCTCCTCCCAGGCGCACACCGCCCCCCGCCAGCCCCGGCCGGCGTAGACCCGGAGCCGCCGCCCCTCCAGCAGATACGCCTCCCCCGGGCGGAGCGGTCCCCCGTCTCCGGGCAGCGGGACCGACAGCCGGGAGGGGGGATGGGGGACGCCATAACCGCTCTCCTTCCCCAAGCTCTCCTTGCACGCCCACAGGGCGGCGAAGTCCTCCGGCCGGTCCCCCAGCGCCGCCAGCCAGGACCGCTCCTCCGGCGTGCAGCTGCGGTCCACCAGCTTGGGGGACCAGGCTGGGCGGACCACCTGGATGTCCACCCCCACCGGGCGGTCCGACAGGGCGCACAGGGCAAAGGGCCCGCTGTGGGAGAGATTGAAGTGGTACTGAGGCGCTTCGGGAAAGTAAGGCTTTCCCCGCTCCTCCCTGGCCACCTCCGGCAGCCGGTCCCAGCCCCAGTGGAGGCGGGCCGCCCGCTCCAGCAGGTCATAGGCCTGAGCGCGCTCCGTCAGATGCTCCGCCCCATACAGTACCATGGCTGCTCCTCCCTCCCGCTGTCACCCGTTAGTATAGTCAGTATACCAGAGCCGCGGGGGAAAGAAAAGAGGTCAGCAGGGCAGCTGGCTCCAGGTGTCCGCCCCGGACAGGTCCACAAACAGCAGGAGGTCCGGGGGCGACAGGGTAAACAGGACCATCAGCAGCAGGAGGACCACCACCCCCGCCAGGGGCAGCTTCCATCTCACCCCCTCGAAGGGGCCGGAGAACCGCCGTGGAAACCAGAAGCCAAACAGCAGAAGGAGCAGATACAGCACCAGGTCCGGCCAGAAGGACTCGCCCCCCAGAACGATGTGGTACAGGTACCCCGCCCCCAGCATCCCGGCGCACATGAGCAGCAGGCTGAGCAGCCAGGGCCGAATTCCTGTGGGGCGGTTCCAGGTGAGGACCAGAGCGGCGGCCAGATAGGGCCAGGCCAAAATTTTCAAGTGCTCCCAGAGGCTCTCCCAGATGGGAGCCACCAGAGCTGTAAATGCGTTGGGCCAGAGGGCATACAGTCCGTGGAGCAGGCACCCGGCCAGGGCGGTGAGCAAAAAGGCGAGTCCGATTTGTTTTTTCCCGTATACCATTCCCATACCACCTCTTTCTGGTGTCACTGTATGCGGGAAAGGGCCGGTCCATACCTCCCGGCGCATAGTTTTCTGCCCGCCGGGCAGGCTAACATGCACCGGGACTGTCTGAAGTCCGCACTTTCATATAGAAGGGATGTCTCACAATGGAGATCAGCAATCAGGAGTACAGCCGTCTGGTCCAGGCCCGCGTAAAGCCCTCCCCCCTGTGGCGGGATGTGGCCTGGGCCTTCGGGGTGGGCGGGGCCATCTGCGCACTGGGGCAGGCTCTGCTGAATTGGTACCAGAACCTGGGACTAGACCAGGAACAGGCTGGGACCGCCGTGTCGGTGACCTTGGTCTTTGCGGCGGCGGTGCTCACCGGCCTGGGGTGGTTTGACAAGCTGGCCAAGCGGGCAGGGGCGGGCACCCTGGTGCCCATCACCGGCTTTGCCAACGCCATGGTGTCCCCCGCCCTGGAGTTCAAAAGCGAGGGATTCATCACCGGCACGGCGGCCAAGCTCTTTGTGGTGGCCGGGCCGGTGCTGGTATATGGCATCAGCGCCAGCATCCTCTATGGTCTCCTGCTGTATTTCCTAAGCGGGTAAGGGGAAATTTGTCGTTCCTGCCTGAATTGTCCCTCCTAAAAAGACAGTTGTTCTCCAAAATGCGGGGTAGGCGGCCCGGGCCAAATCGTGGTATACTAAAGTTCCCACTCGAAAAAGGGAAGGAATGGATGGAAAACCATGAAAAATCTGTTAAAAAAGTGGAATGAGAGCAGTCTGGTGCTCCGAATCCTGGGCGGTCTGATCATTGGCGTCGTGCTGGGGCTGGCGGTTCCCCAGGCCGCTCCCATCGGACTGCTGGGCGATTTGTTTGTGGGCGCCCTGAAGGCGGTGGCCCCGCTGCTGGTGCTGTTTTTGGTGATGACCGCCCTCTCCCGCCACCAGGAGGGGCAGAAGACCAACATGTCCCGGGTCATTCTCCTCTATCTGCTGGGGACCTTTATCGACGGCTGCGTGGCGGTAATCACCAGCTTTCTGTTCCCGGTCACTCTGAAGCTCACGGAGGCGCAGAGCCAGACCGCCTCCCCCGGCGGCATCGGCGAGGTGCTGAACACCCTGCTGATGAACCTGGTATCCAATCCGGTGGACGCCCTGGTAAACGCCAATTACATCGGGATTCTGGCCTGGGCGGTTTTGCTGGGCATCGCCCTGCGGAAAGCCGGAGACGGCACCAAGCGGGCCCTGGGCGAGCTGGCGGACGCAGTCTCTCAGGTGGTTCGCTGGATCATCGGCTGCGCCCCCTTCGGCGTTCTCGGCCTGGTGTTCAACTCCATCTCCCAGCTGGGAATCGACTCTCTGGCCAGCTATGGCCGGCTTCTCCTGCTGCTGGTTGGGACCATGGTGTTTGTGGCCCTGGTGGTCAATCCGCTCATCGCCTTCATCTTCCTGCACCGCAACCCCTATCCACTGGTGCTCAAATGCCTGTGGCGCAGCGGCCTCACCGCCTTTTTCACCCGCAGCTCCGCCGCAAATATTCCTGTTAACCTGAAGCTGTGCGAGGAGCTGGGCCTGAACGAGGACACCTACGCCGTGTCCATCCCCCTGGGCTCCACCATCAATATGGGCGGCGCCTCCATTACTATCTCCATTTTGTCGCTCGCCGCGGCCCACACCCTCGGCATCCCGGTGGACTTCCCCACCGCGGTGGTGCTGTGCGTGCTGTCCGCCATCAGCGCCTGCGGCGCCTCCGGCGTGGCCGGCGGCTCCCTGCTGCTGGTCCCCCTGGCCTGCAGCCTGTTCGGCATCTCCAACGACGTGGCCATGCAGGTGGTGGGCGTGGGCTTCATCGTGGGCGTCATTCAGGACTCCTGCGAGACCGCCATCAACTCCTCCACCGACGTGCTCTACACCGCCGTGGCGGAGCTGTCTCAGCGCCCCCGGGCACAGCGGAAGGTTTGACCCCGCCTACGCTTCGCGATTTGAAAAAGCTCCCGCTCCAGAGTCATCCGGAGCGGGAGTTCAGCTTGTCGAAAAAATCTTTTCAACAAGCTGACAGCACTTTCCAGAACGATAAACCGTTCTGGAAAGTGAGGTGATTGCACGTGAAAGACAACCCTGACGGTTTTCTTTCACACTATCTTTCCCTCTGAACCCTTAAAGTATATGGTTTTGACAGTTTGACTCCCGCTTCGGACGGCTCCGAAGCGGGAGTTTTCTCTGTTTTTCAGTTCTCAGGCAACTCGGGGAGCGGCTTCCCGGAGGCCGGGGCCGGCTCATGGGTGTAGAGCAGCACCGCCAGCAGGACGGTCACCGGAACCGCCAGCACAATGCCGAAGCTGCCGGACAGCCCCTGCATGATGGCGATGCCGATATTGTTGGAGTTGATGATCTGCTGATAGGGCAGGTCATAGGCGTAATCCAGCACCAGCATGCTCACGCTGCCGCCGGCAAAGGCCAGAATCAGGGTGTTGCTGTCGGTGCCCATCATATCCCGGCCCACATGCATCCCCGCCTTAAACAGCTCCTTTCGGGAGATCGTGGGGTTCTGGGCGTGGATCTCTCCAATCGAGCTGCCGATGGACATAGCCACGTCCATCACAGCACCCAGGCTGGAGATGAGCAGGCCGGAGAACAGCAGGCCGCCCACCTGAATCCCGCTCACATTCCAGAGGGTGAGCAGGCTCTCAATATCCGACACATTCCATCCGGAAATCCCGGAGGCGATGCTGAAGATTGTGGCGGAAAACCCGGCGATCACCACTCCGGCAACGGTGCCCCCCGTGGCCACCACCGTCTTTTTGGTGGGACCGCCGATGAGGTACATGGTGACCAGCGTGGTGATGATGCACACAAATACCGCCACCCAGAAGGGGGAGTATCCCCGATACACCAGCGGCAGATATACAAACAGGATGCACAAAAAGGTAAACACCAGTCCCAGGGCCCCCTTCAGCCCCTGCTTTCCGCCCACAAGGCAGAGCACCACCAGATAGAGGGCGGCAAAGATATAAATAGTCATCTCTCTGTCCTGGGTGTAAACGGTGTTGATCACTGTATCCCCGGCAATGCTCTGCATCACTACCACGTGCATGCCCACGGTGCATCCGGCGCCGAACAGATACCCGGAGCTGCTGGTGGTCTCCAGCTCCTCCCCCTCCTTGGGGCCGGTGAGCATGCGGACCATGATCCGCTGTTCTCCCACCCGGCTTCCGTCCGGCATGAGGTTGTCCTGGATAATTTCGGTGACTACCGCCTTTTCAAAGGTCTGCCCCTCCCGGGATACCAGCGGTGTCTTGTCCACCTGATTGATCCAGATGACAAAGGCCAGAAAAAACAACAGCAACAGAATGGGGGGCCCCCACCGCTTCAGCAAATACTTGGGGTCCAGATTGAGATTGCGCATCCGTATTTCCTCATTTCCTCACAGTCTGAAAGCGGGCACGCCCCGGCGTCAGCCGGGGTGTGCCCGTAAGTAACATCAGGGGGCTTCAGCGCCCTATCCCCGTCCGCTGATTACAGCTGGGCGAGGGCGTTGGCCAGCTCGTCGGTCATGGCAGTCGCCTTGGGCGCAAACTGTCCATTCTCCGCGGTGAGCAGCCCGCCGTTGAGCACCTGCGCCACACCGCTCTGGGCCCAGCCGGAGACAGACGCGGCGTCGGAGCAGGCATTCAGGGCATCCTGGCCCGCAGACAGGGCGCGGCCCTGAAGGGCGGCATAGCGGCTGAGCATTACAGCCAGCTGCTCCCGGGTGACGGGGGCATTGGGGGCAAAGGTGCCGTCCCCATTGCCGGCCGCGATGCCGTTCTGAGCGGCCCAGGCCACGGCCTGGGCGTAGGCGGCGTCGCCGGACACGTCGGTGAAGGAGGCGCCGGAGGCCGCGGGGGAGCCGGCGTCCTCATAGAGGGCCTGCACCGCGTCGGCACGGGTCATGGGCTGGGCCTCCACCGGAGTTTCAGGGGCGTTCTCCTGCTTCTCAATGGTGAAGGTCTGGTCAATGGCCTCCACCTGGCCGTCGGCGGTGATCTGATAGGTGTCGATGGTGAAGGAGTCCTCATCCATCTCAATCACCGAATAGCTGGGCAGCCAGTTCTGGCTGCGGACAGCGATGTAGTCCTGCTGGGTGGCCAGCAGCTCGTAGAACTTGGAGCCGGAGGCGGAGTTGGCGGTCATGTACAGGGTGCCCTGGGGGTTGACCACGGTGGTGCCGCTCACATCCTCGATGGTGTAGCACAGGTTGTCCTGCTGGAAGGCGGACTGGAGGGCCTGCCCCGCCGTGTCGCCGTCCTCAGGGTACAGGGGGATCTGCTCGCCGGTGGCGATGTTGTAGGCGTGATCCCAGTCGTAGTCCAGACCGGTCTCATCCAGCTGGAACTGGTAGGCGCCGTGGGTCTGGCCGTCTCCGTAGAGGATCTTGGAGCGGCTGTAAGTGTGGTCATGGCCCTGGAGCACCACGTCGATGTCGTACTCATCGAAGATGGGGGTGAGCTGGGTGCGCAGGATCATGCCGTCGGTGTCGGAGTGGTCCAGGCCGGAGCCGTAGATATCCTGGTGGATGGTGACCACACGCCACTTGGCGTCGGGGTAGGCGGCCACGGCCTCGGCGATGGCCTGCTCATGCTCGGCGGCGTTGTAGTTGTTGGTATTCAGCACGATGAACAGGCCCGGGCCGTAGGAGTAGTAGTAGTCGCCGCCGGCCTGGGTGGCGCCGTAATCGGTGGCGTTGGGGTTATTGAAGTGGTAGGTGTAGTCGGGATTCAGAGAGTCGTGGTTGCCGATGGTGGTGGCCACAGGCAGAGAGGCCAGCACCTCCGGGTCCAGATACCCCGCGTACTCCTCCTCCTTGGCCTGGCCGGTCTTGTTGACCTGGTCGCCGGCGGAGATGATGAAGTTCAGGTCGGGGTTCTGCTGCGCCGCGATCTCCAGGGTCCGGTTCCAGCCGAAGCTGTCGTTCCGGGCGGCGGTGTTGGCGGCGCCGGAGTCGGCGTTCAGGGACTCGCTGCCCTGAGTCTGGCCCTTGGAGGCGCCGATCTGGGGGTCGCCCACATAGAGCATCTTGATGGAGGAGAAGCTTCCGGTGGTGTACTCCACGGGCTCGGTCTGGACCCCGTTCTTCTCCACGGTGTAGTAGTAGGTGGTGTTCTCCTGCAGGCCGGTGACCGTCACATGGTTGTAGTCATAGGCCACGCCGTCGGTCAGGCTGGTGTCCACCGCCGCGGCGGTGCCGGTGAAGGCGGTGAGGCTGCTGGGGTCGGTGCCGAAGTGGACCACGGGGGTGGCGGCAGAGCCGTTGTTCTGGCTGTACCAGGCGAAGTTCAGCTGCGTCTCATCCTCGCCGGGGGTGAGGGACACCTTGGTGTAATCCGTGGCGACCGTCTCCCACTCCTGAACCCACTGGTTCCAGGCCTCCGAGCCGCCGGTCACGCTGCTGTCGTTGTACGGAGTGGCCAGCGCGGGGATACAGGCTCCCGCCAGGGCCAGCGCGCTCAGAGAGCAGGCCAACACAGTTCGATATCTGCGCATTTTGTTTGACTCCCTCTTTCTTCCTTAGAGTTTCCAACGGGGCCGTCCGAGGCCAACACAAGCGGCGCACATCCGGTCCGAATTGGGGGACGGTTTCCGTTCCGCGCCACAGTATAGCACCGGAAAAAACCGGCTTCAAGGGCATTTAATCAAGGATTTTCAAACATTTAAATTAGACTTAACATAACCGCTCCAAAGTGTCCGGCTGGAAAAATCTTCTCATTTTTACGAAAAATATACGCCATTTTTACAAAGCTGTGGTATACTAAAAATTACTTATGCTCACGTTCGGCGCCTCCATCCCCGCGTCAGGCGGAGCGTTTAAAGCGAGGGAACAGCATTATGATCTACGGAATCGCGGACGTGGGGTCCAACACCGTCCGCCTGTCCATCTACAAGTGCGAGGGCGGGGAGATCCGCCTGCTCATGAACCGAAAGGTGATGGCCGGCCTGGCCGGCTACGTCCGCCACGGGGCCCTCACCCCCGAGGGGATCGAGGTGGCCTGTCAGACTTTGCAGGGCTACCGCTCCCTCATGGACAACCTGGAGCTGCCCGACCTGCGGGTGTTCGCCACCGCCTCCCTGCGGAACATCTCCAACACGGAGGAGGCGGTGGGGGCGGTGATGGCGGCCACCGGGCTGCGGGTGGACGTGCTCTCCGGCCGGGAGGAGGCCGAGCTTTCCTTCCGGGGGGCCATCCAGAACGCCGGGCTGTACACCGGACTGCTGGCCGACCTGGGCGGCGGCTCCACCGAGCTGGTCTCCTACCGGAACCGGGCCATTCAGAGCGCATGCAGCCTGTCGGTGGGCTCCCTGTCCCTGTTCAGCAAGTACGTCTCCAAGCTTCACCCCACCAAGGAGGAGCGGAGGGCCATCCGCCGGGCCGTGGAGGAGCAGCTGGAGCAGTTCGTCCCCCAGCATCCCCCCGCCCGGCACATCTGCGGCGTGGGCGGCACCGTCCGGGCCGCCTGCAAGGTGGCCAACGCCATGTTCGACCGCCCCGCGGGGGACCGGAGCCTGGACCGGGACGAGCTGAAGGAGATGCTCCAGCGGCTGAAGAAGCCGGGCAGGGACGAGCTGCGGCTGCTGCTGAAGACCGTCCCGGACCGGATTCACACCATCATTCCCGGCCTGCTGGCCCTGGACACCATCGCCAAGGCCTATGGGGCCCAGACCATCACCGCCAGCGCCTGCGGCGTGCGGGAGGGCTATCTCCTGGCCCGGGTGCTGGGGGAACCCCTGGAGGACCAGAGCAAAATCACGCCATCCACATAAGAGAGAGGGAATAGAAGCTATGGCAAAAGAAGTAGATACCCGATATACCCAGGACCGGGAGCTGTCCTGGCTGCGCTTCAACGAGCGGGTGCTGGAGGAGGCCAAGGACGAGAGCGTCCCCCTGATGGAGCGGCTCAAGTTTGCCGCCATCTTCACCAGCAACCTGGACGAGTTCTTCATGATCCGGGTGGGCTCCCTGTACGACATGACTCTGGTGAAGGAGGAGCACATCGACAGCCGCACCGGCCAGACCCCGGAGCAGCAGCTCCAGGCCATTTTCAAGGCGGTGACTCCCCTGTACAAGCAGCGGGACAAGGTGGTGGAGCAGCTGGAGAGCCGCCTGCGGGCCTGCAACATCTGCCGCATGTCCATGGACGAGATGGACACCAAGGAGCGCAAGCAGGTGGAAAACTGGTTCCAGGATGAGGTGCGCCCCATCCTGTCCCCCCAGGTGGTGGATTCCCGCCACCCCTTCCCCCACCTGTCCAACAAGACCCTGAACGTGGTTCTGCGCCTGGAGAGCGAGGGCCAGCAGTCCCTGGGGCTGATCCCGGTGCCCCAGAGCCTCCCCCCCTACTTCACTCTCCGGGAGCGGGGACTGCGGTACATTCTCACCGAGGACGTGATCCTGGAGTACGCCAAGCGGCTCTTCCCCGCCTTCTCGGTCCAGGGGAAGGCGGTGGCCTCGGTGACCCGGAACGCGGACATCAGCCCCGAGGACGAGACCTACGAGGTGGACGAGGACTTCCGCCAGCACATGCGGAAGATCGTGAAAAAGCGCAACCGCCTGGCCCCGGTACGTCTGGAGCTCCAGGGCGGCCGGGACGACCGGGCCATTGACTTTCTGTGCAGGCAGCTGAACCTCTCCCGGGAGCAGGTGTTCTTCTCCAAATCCCCCCTGCGCATGAAGTACGTCTTCTCCCTGGAGGGCCAGCTGCCCCCCGAGAGCAAGACCGCCCTGTGCTATCCCCCCTACACCCCCAAGGCCAGCAACTTCCTCCGCCCGGAGGAGAAGGTGCTGCCCCAGGTGCTCCACCACGACGTGCTGCTGTTCTACCCCTTCCAGTCCATGGACCCCTTCCTGCACCTGGTGCGGGAGGCCTCCTCCGATCCGGACGTGCTGTCCATCAAAATCACCATCTACCGCCTGGCCTCCAAGGCCAAGCTGGCCGAGTACCTGTGCGCCGCCGCCGAGAACGGCAAGGAGGTCACCGCCCTCATGGAGCTGCGGGCCCGCTTTGACGAGCAGAACAACATCCAGTGGGCCGAGCGCATGGAGGAGGCGGGCTGCACCATCCTGTACGGGGCGGAGAACATCAAGGTCCACTCCAAGGTGTGCCTCATCACCCGCCGGGACAAGGGCAAGATCCAGTATATCACCCAGGTGGGCACCGGCAACTACAACGAAAAGACCGCCAAGCAGTACACCGACCTGTGCCTGATGACCGCCCGGCCGGAGATCGGCGAGGACGCCGCCGCCCTGTTCCGGAACATGGCCACCGCCAACATGGAGGGAAACTACAAGCAGCTGCTGGTCTCCCCCTACCAGCTGCGGGACAAGTGCATGGAGCACATCGACCGGGAGATCGCCAAGGGCAGAGACGGCTATATCTTCCTGAAACTCAACTCCATCACCGACCGGAAGCTTATCGACAAGCTGGCCCAGGCCTCCCAGGCGGGGGTGGAGGTGGTGATGAACGTGCGGGGCATCTGCTGCCTGCTGCCGGGCATCGCCGGCCTCACCGACCGCATCACCGTGTTCTCCATTGTGGGGCGGTACCTGGAGCACACCCGCATCTACCGCTTCGGCCGTGGGGAGGACGCCGCCCTGTACATCTCCTCCGCCGACTTTATGACCCGGAACACCGAGCGGCGGGTGGAGGTGGCCTGTCCGGTGCTCTCCCCGGAGGTGCGGAAGAAAATCTTCCACATCATCGACGTGCTCACCTCCGACAACGTGAAGGCCCGCCAGCTGGGCCCCGACGGGGAGTGGCACGCCCGGAAGGTGGGCAGCGCCCCCTGCTGCAGCCAGGAGGTCTTCCAGGAGGAGGCCATCCAGGAGGAGCAGTCCATCCCCGAGCGCCCCGCCAAGCCCAAGAAGGGCAAGGAGTCCCTCTGGAAGCGGCTGTTCGGCCGGGGAAAATAAACTCAAACACCGCAGCGGGCGGCTCCAGATGGAGCCGCCCGTTTTTATCTTTCCCAGGCTTCGGCGTTCTGGAGCTCCGCCCGGTCCAGCTCCCGCCCGGATTCATCGTAAAAGACCGCGGTCAGGC
Source organism: Pseudoflavonifractor sp. An184 (assembly GCF_002160305.1). Classification (GTDB taxonomy): domain Bacteria; phylum Bacillota; class Clostridia; order Oscillospirales; family Oscillospiraceae; genus Lawsonibacter; species Lawsonibacter pullicola. Next base: position 42,435 of record NZ_NFKI01000013.1, on the reverse strand, counting down.
GGCAGTTGATGGGAGAAATTTGGTAGTATCCCTGATAAAGGCCCCACTCCTCCACATGTCTCCAGATATAATCCCCGGTGCCCCGCATCTCCTCCTCGCCCAAGACAAACTGAAAGGCCCCCTCTTCCATGGGCTCCCCCTCCAGAGTGACAGTTTCAGAGCGGTACTCCGGCGAGCTGTCCGGCCACGGCCAGCTCCTCAGGATGTCCTCCCGCTGGGAGCTGTAGGAGGAGCTTCCCCCGAACGAAGCGTACCAGTGGGAGACCTCCACGGTCAGCTGGGCGGAGGCCGTCCCCTGGGGCGCGCCCGCCGCCACCACACAGATTTCTCTGCCCGCAGTAGCCCACTCGGGTATCGGGGCCAGCACCGGCCCGTCCCCCTCCCGGGGCCACAGGCGGAACTCATTTTGCCGCCCCATCACCAGCCAGCGCGGGGTCAGTCCCACCAGCCACTCTCTCTGGTCCACCTGGACGCTCCCCTGAAATTGGGAGTGGGGGGACAGGAAGGCCTCCCGCTCCAGGCGGCGCAGCTCCCACCGGGCGGGGACGGGCCAGCCGGCGCACGTCCAGATCAGCGCGCCCAGCACCCCGGCCAGCAGGAAGTTCCGAAAAATCCGCCCCCGGCGGCCCAGTTTTCCTCGTTTCACGGTCCATCCTCCTCCCGCTCCAGCAAAATGGTGATGGGCTCCTCCCCGATGTCCAGCACCAGGCGGACCCACTGGGCGTCCCGGGGCACGCTGCTCACCTGGCCGTCATCCCACCACCCCAGGCCGGAGCGCCTCCAGCTGGGCCCATAAACCTCCCGGTACCGATTGTGCCCATTCTGGTCCACCACCAGCCCCCGGAGGACGTTGCTCATCCGCCCCTCAGCCCGGCTGATGTAGACATTTCCCTGGTCATCCTCGGCCCACCAGTATTCGTTATAGGAGGGGCTCTCCCAGAACCGGGGGCTCGACGCCCGCCAGGTCACCTCCAGGGTCCCCAGGTCGTCCCCCTCCTCCAAGAGGCACAGGGTCCCCTCCGCCTGAATGGCGTACTGCCCCGCCTGGACCGTCCCGCCGGAGAAGGGGATCTCCACCGCCCAGCTGTCCTGGGTGCCCCCAACGTTCGGGGCGGTGACCTGGGTCCAGAGCCACCCGCCGATTTGGCAGACTCCCACAGCCAGCACAACGCCCAGGGTGATCTGGCTGGCCCGCCATAGGTACCCCAGCCAGGGCTTGTGGAGCTTGGCCAGCTCCCTCCCGATCTCTTCCGGGTCGCCCATGCCGGACAGGGCCATCTGGGTGGCCTCCCATGCGGACAGGTCCGGGAAGATGCGCTGTAAATCCTGAATTTTGTCGTCCAGGTGGCCGTCCAGCTCGGCCCGGACCGCTTTCCGGTCGGGGCCGAATCGAATCCCCTCCGTGGCCCTGTCCAGCCACTGGGCCACGGGGTGGCCGTTATCCTGCTCCATGGTCTCATCCCCTTTCCGAACAATCTATTGGTTCAGAAGAATATCATTCAGAACATCATACAGTCCTGGGTCATAGATGACGCCCGGCTGGAAATTCTCCGGCAGGGTCCCCTCCTGCTCCGTAAGCGGACCCCCGTCCGTCCGGTACAGCTCCAGGGTATAGGGCAGGCCCTCCAGATCCTTGGTACCGTACTTCAGATCCCCGTCGGTGGTGAGGGCGGAGTCGATGGGAAACCAGAAGGCCCACACCCCGTCGGCCCAGCGCTCCCCCTGAATCGTCTCCACCGGCTCCTTTGCGTTCTCGATCCGGCCTGTGATGGTCGCCTGGGCTCCGGCCGCCTCCTCCGGGACCTCCAGGAACAGCAGCACATGGAACAGGGTCCCGTCCTCTCCCTGGAGAAGGGCGGACAGAGGAACCGGCGTGATCTCCTCCTCCCGGGGCCACAGGGTCAGCCTATTGCCAAAGGGGTTGTTGAGCTGAAAGAGGCAGCCCACGGCAATTTGATCGGTATACCGGCCCACCAGGACGGCCCTGGCGGAAGAGGTCCCCAGCTCCCCCACGGAGAGGGGCGTTTCCCAAGTGCACATAATTTCGCTTCGGGCGAGAAATCTGGTCCGCTCCATCTGCCGGAAGGTCAACTCCGCCGTGGGCATGGGCCCGCCCTGGCTGGCCCAGACCACAAAGCCGAAGCACAGGGCCAGCAGCAGATTACGCGCGATCTTTTCCTTTCGGCTCAGCGTTCTCTTTTTCATTGCGTCTCCTCCCGCTCCAGCACCACGGGGATGGTCCCTTCACCCGTCTCAATGTTGATTTGAATCCACTGTGCCTCCTGGGGCACGCCATAGACAGTCTGTTCCCCACTCCACACCAGAGCGCCTGTAAATTGCACGGAACCGACATAGGGGAGCATACGTTCCCCATCCCAGGTCTGGTCCCAGATGCTGGTATAGACGGTTCCCCGGTCGTCCACCGCGGTCCACGCCTGGCTGAACTCCCCGTCTGGCATCTCCCAAAAGCGGGGGCTGGCCGCCCGCCAGGTGATGTGCAGCTCCCCCATCCCCTGGATCAGGGCCGCTTCCTCCACCCAAAGGGTATAGTTGTTGATCCGCACCGGCTCCTGTCCCGCAAAAGCTGCTTCCACAACCCATCCGGGCTCCGCTTCCCTATCACTTCGGATACCCGCATGGGGGGCCAAGGTCCCCACCTCTGCCAGAAAGCTCAGCAGTACCAGACCCAGCAACACCTGACTGGCCCGCCATAAGTACCCCAGCCAGGGCCTGTGAATTTTGGCCAGCTCCTTCCCGATCTCCACCGGGTCTCCCATCTCGGCGGCGGCCCGCTCCTTTGCCTCGTCCTCGGTCAGGCCGGGAAAGATGCGCTGAAAGTCCAGGGCCTTGTCCTCCAGGTGCTCCTCCAGCTCCCGGCGCACCTCTCTCCGGTCCGGCCCAAAGCGGATGCCCGCCGTGGCTTTGTCCAGCCAGCCCTCCGCCGGGGTCCGCTCTTGTTTCTCTCCCATGGCGTTCCTCCGCTCAGGTAAAGGAGAGGACCTGGTCCACCCCGTGGGAGAACTGCGCCCACTCCGCCTTCTTCTCCGAGAGCAGCTCCCGGCCTCGGGGGGTGATGGCGTAATACTTCCGCACCCGGCCGGTGGGGGCCTCCTGCTGGTAGGCAGACAGGTACTTGGCTTTCTCCAGGGCGTGGAGGATGGGGTAGAGGGTGCCCTCCTTCATCTGGAAGGTGTCGTTGGAGCGGCGGGAGAGCTCCGTGATCATCTGATACCCGTACATGTCCTCCTTCTCCAGCAGAGAGAGGACCAGCAGCGTGCTGCTGCCCGCGATCAATCCTTTGTCCAGCTTCATCCAAAAAACCTCCTTTTGAAAACTTTTATCTACTCTTGATGCCTTGTCCTTCTAGGTATAGAATACCTTGATATTCTAGGTATTGTCAAGGGGGAGCGGCCCGTACTTTTTCACAAGATTTCCCGGATATTTTCAGCAATGCCGCCTATCCGCCGGCTTTTTGCCCGCCGGTTTTTCAGGACCGCACACAAAAAACTGGCGCAGAGGGGTGGATTTGTTGTATAATAGGGGCATCCATACGGGAGTTGGGCTTCCGGAAGCGCAAAGGAGGCATGTTTCCATGAAAAAGAACATCATCACCATCAGCCGGGAATTCGGCAGCGGCGGCCGCACCATCGGGAAAACCGTGGCCGAGCGGCTGGGCGTCCCCTGCTATGACAAGGAGCTGGTGAAGCAGGTGGCCCTGGAGAGCGGCTTCGATCCCAAATTCATTGAGGAGCGCGGCGAGTCCGCCCCCGGGAAAAACCGCTTTGCCTACGCCTTTCTGGGCCGGGGAACGCCTGGCGTGATGGGGGGCATGTCCGCCTCCGACTTTCTGTGGACCATCCAGTACCGGGTCATTCAGGATCTGGCGGAGAAGGGGCCCTGCGTCATTGTGGGCCGGTGCGCCGACTACATCCTCCGGGAGCGGGAGGACTGCCTGCACACCTTCATCCACGCCGCCGTCCCCTTCCGGGCCGACCGCATCGTCCGGCTGTACGGCGAGTCGGAGAAGGCCCCGGAGAAGCGGCTGGCGGACAAGGACACCCGCCGCCGGGTGAACTACAAGCACTACACCGACCGGGAGTGGGGCATGGCTCAGAACTACCACATCACCTTGGACTCCGGCGTGCTGGGCATCGACCGGTGCGTGGAGATCATCCTGGATCTGGCACAGCGGGATTATCCCGAGAAATAAAGAAATGCCTGCGGCCGCTTTCAGCGGCCGCAGGCATTTTTCTATCCTATGGCAGGGTCCCGGCCGTTCAGCCGCCGTCAAACGGTCTGGCCGGCCGGTTCTCCCATTCCGATGTACTTTTCCAGAATATCCAGGGTGCGGCCCCCCACCTGCTCCTCGCCGGCCTTGTGGAAGTCGTGCTTGGCGCAGAAGCGCTGGACCGGCTCATTGGCGGCGGAGCACCGCAGGCGCAGGCTGGTGCGGCCCTTGGGGCGGTAAAAGGAGACCGCCTGACCCAGCAGCTGGACCCCTAGTCCCTTCCCCCGGAAAGCGGGAGTCAGGTAGCACAGGGACAGGAACCCGGCCCCCTCCTCCTGGCAGCGCTGGGGGGAGAGCTGGAGCAGCCCGGCAAACTCCTCCCTGGCCATGACGGCAGTCACCGCCCAGGGGTCCTGGTCCATGACCTGGAGGGCCCCCTCCCAGAAGGCGGGACCGTCAAAGGGCACGTCCGCCCCATGGATGGAGATCCAGGCGTCCCGCCGGGCGGCCAGGTAGGCCTCCCGGTCCTTCTCCCGGTTCAGGGGCCGGAACCACAGATTCACGTCCTCCCCTTTGTTAGGCCCCTTCCGCCACCAGGACTGGCGGGCCAGAGTGGAGATGGAGTCGTCCAGGTGGGTATTGTCCCCCTCGAAGATCACGTGGAAGCTCTCCCCGTCCCAGGCCAGGCAGGTGACGGCGGTGTTGTCCGCGTGGGGCAGGGTGTGCCAGTCCTCCGGCTTCACCCCCCGGACGTTGGCCAGAAACTGACGGATGGCGGTGCCGTGGCTGAACAGGGCCACCGTCTGGTCCGGGTGTTTTTGCGCGATGGCCCGGATGGTGCGCTCCATCCGCTCCCCCACCTGGCCCAGGCTCTCCCCGTTGGGGGCCCGCCAGACGGGATCGCTGCGGTTAAAGAGGGTCAGCCGCTCCCCGTCCGTCTCCCGGATCTCTCCCCAGGGGCGGTCCTCCCAGTCCCCCATATGGACCTCCCGCAGGCCGGGGTCGGTGTGCAGAGGTAACCCCTTGGGGAGGTAGACGGCTTTGGCCGTGGTCTTGGTGCGGTACAAATCGCTGGAGTACACCGCGTCCACGGGCACACCGGCAAAGCGGCCCTCCAGGGCCTCGATCTGACGCAGTCCGTTGGGGGTGACCAGAGCGTCGTACCACCCGTGGATGCGGCGGTATAAATTCCCCTCCGCCTCAGCGTGGCGGATCAAATAGAGTGTGGTCATATGGAGTTCCAGTCCTTTATGTAAGCGTTGAAACACGGTCTGGGCGGAGGAGCGCTCCTCCGCCCGGAGCCGTCAAGTGTGGTGCTCCTTCATCTCAAAATGGATGAGCAGGGAGAGCAGGGCCCGGAGAAGGACCACCGCACCCAGCACGATGAGTTCGTTCAGGTCCCGCACCAGGACGGTTTTCAGAATCTCCGCCGCCATTTTAAACTCCAGGCTGGTGGCCAGACCGTTGGCCAGCTCGAACTTCACGTCCCGAGGCGTTCGGCTGACCAGCCCCCGGCAGTAGTGCCAGAAGGCCCGGAGGGCGGACACCGCCACCACGAAAATGCCCATCAGCTCGCAGATGGAGATGATCGGGGGCAGGATATCAATAATCAGTTCCTCCAGCATGGCGGGACCTCCCAACCAGAAATCACAGGGGCGGACATGCCTCCGCCGCAGTTACCAGGGCTTCACTCCGCCGGTGAGCTCGGAGACCTTCGAGAGCCCCTTCCGGGCGGCGATCTGCTCCAGGCCGTCCCGGACGGAGATGGGGGCGTAGGGGTCGGCGAACAGGGCGGTGCCCACCGCCACGGCGGAGGCCCCCGCCAGCATCAGCTGGGCCGCGTCCTCCCCCTTGGACACCCCGCCCATGCCCAGGATGGGCATGCCGGGAAGGGCGCAGGACACCTCCCACACCATCCGCACCGCCACGGGCAGGACGGCGGGGCCGGACAGGCCGCCGGTGTTCATCTTCAAAATGGGCCGGCCGGTGTTCACGTCGATGCGCATCCCCCGCAGGGTGTTGATGAGGGACAGGGCGTCCGCCCCGGCGTCGGCCACCGCCTTGGCGATCTCGGTGATATCGGTCACATTGGGGGAGAGCTTCACCATCACCGGGGTTTTCCCGGCGTGGGCCTTGGCCACCTTGGTGACCTCGGCGGCCAGCTCGGGCCGGGTGCCGTAGGCCAGCCCTCCCGCCTTCACGTTGGGGCAGGAGATGTTCACCTCGATCATGTCCACTCCGGCCCCGGACAGCTTCTCGCACATGACGCCGTACTCCTCCGGGGTGTTGCCGGAGATGTTGGCGATGACTTTTGTATCAAACTGCCGCAGGAAGGGCAGCTCCTCCTCGATAAACGCGTCCACCCCGGGGTTCTGAAGCCCCACGGAGTTTAGGATGCCCATGGGCGTCTCGGCGATACGGGGGGCAGGATTTCCCTCCCGGCGGTGGAGGGTCAGCCCCTTGGCGCAGATACCCCCCAGCTCCCCCAGGTCGTAAAACTGGTTGTACTCCCGGCCGAAGCCGAAGGTGCCCGAGGCCACCACCACGGGATTTTTCAGGTTCACCCCCGCCAGGGTGACGCTCATATCCACGTTAGGCATCCCAGTCCACCTCCTTGGAATCAAACACCGGGCCGTCCTTGCACACGTGCTTCCGGCTGCCATCCTTCATGTCACATGCGCACACCAGGCAGGCCCCCACGCCACAGCCCATGCGCTCCTCCATGGACACCTGGCAGGGCACGCCGAACTCCTGGGCCACTTTGGCCACGTTCCGGAGCATGGGCTTGGGGCCGCAGGCCAGGACGGCGTCGTAGTTCTTGTCCTCAGAGAGCTCCTGGCGGACCAGGGCGTCCACAAAGCCGTGGCAGCCCAGAGAGCCGTCGTCGGTGGCGGTCAGCACCTTGGCGCACTCCTTCTCCAGGCGGTCCAGCAGGATGGCCTTCTCCTTGGAGCGAAAGCCCACAATGGCGGTGGATTTCCCCGCCGTATACTGGGCGCAGCCCAGCATGGGGGGCACGCCGATGCCGCCCCCCACCAGCAGATAGCGGCCCTCGGGCTTCATAGTAAATCCGTTGCCCAGCAGCCCCATCACGTCCACGCTGTGGCCCGCGGGGCGGTTGGCCAGCCACTGGGTGCCCTCGCCCCGGACCTCGAAGACGATGGCCAGGGTGTCCTCCGGCTCCTCCTCCATACAGGAGCACACGGAGATGGGCCGGCGCAGGAGCAGGGAATCCCCGCATTTGACGTGGACGAACTGGCCCGGCCCCTTCCAGGAGGTGCGGACCATGTCCCCCACCTCCAGCACCATATAGACGGCGTCGCGGTTGAGCCAGTCCTTGGATACGATCTTACACTTGCGTTCTACTTTCATACTTGGCATCACCCTTTCGGGAAATTCTGATTCTCTGTTACAAAACGGTTCAAACGGCGGCGGTCCGGGGCGTCACCCCTCCCAGGGGGGCTTCTTCTCCTTCTCTCTCCTGGTCTCCGCCGGCCGCCGGCCCCTGGCCCAGTTCAGGGCGCACGTGGGGCAGCCGCTCAGGGAGCTGTGCTCAGTGCCGCACACAGGGCAGGTGACCTGCTCCTCCGCCGGTTCACTGGGGATCTTCGGGGGCTCGGGGAGGTAGAACTCCGCCCTGCCGCACTGGGCGCACCGGATGACATCCGCCTCCAGCCAGGAGGCGAACAGCCCGTCCCGGGCCACCGGCCCCATCAGGCCCTCGTCCCCCAGGTGAAACAGCTTGGTCCCATACTTTTCCATGGGCCCGCCGCAGCGCAGGCAGGTCTGACCGGTGCGCAGGACCTGGCGGGCCTTCTCCTGCCGTTCCTGGGCGGCCTGCTCCTTCTGTTCTTCCCGCTGTATATTGGCAGCGATCTCCTCCGGGTCCACTGCCCGCCCGGTGGCGAGGGCACGCTCACCCCGCTCCTTTTGGCCGAGGTCCCGGAGCGTCTTGTAGCACTCGGAACAGGTGGGCTGAGTCACTCCGCCGCACAACGTGTCATCCCGGTTGAAAAAGCCCAGCTCCTTCCCGCAGAAAATGCATCTCTGCGCCATGATTGCGGCCTCCTTTTGAACCGTGGTTTTACAGTACCGTCACAAACTGGGCAATATCATCCCGCATGGCGATGGCGGCGTCCCGAGCGGCCTGGGCGAAATCCAGGCCGTTGTTCCCCGTCTTCTTCCAGGCGCACATGATACCCCGGGAGGAGTTGACGATGGCCCCGTGGCCCTTCTCGTTGAAGGCGTGCTTCACGTCGGCGGCGGTGCCCCCCTGGGCCCCGTAGCCGGGGACCAGGAAGAAGGTGTGGGGCAGCCGGGCCCGCAGTTCCTGAATCTGCTCGGGGTAGGTGGCCCCGGTGACGGCCCCGGCCATGGTGAAGCCGTACTTGCCCTGGGTGCCGGCGGCGATGGACTCGTTGAGCTCGCCCATGGCCTCGTAGATGGTGCGGCCGTCGGCCAGCTTCAAATCCTGGAGCTCCCCGGAGCCGGGGTTGGAGGTCTTGACCAGCACAAAGGCGCACTTGTCCTCCCCCTTGGCGGCCTCCAGGAAGGGCTTGATCGAGTCAGACCCCATGTAGCCGTTGAGGGTGACGCAGTCCGCGTCAAAGGACTTGAACACCTCGCCCTCCACCGGCACGCCGGAGAGCCAGCCCTCGGCGTAGGCGGTGGCGGTGGAGCCGATGTCCCCCCGCTTGATGTCGGCGATGACGAAGAGGCCCTTGCCCTTGGCATAGCGAATGGTGCGCTCCAGCAGCTCCATCCCCCGCCAGCCCAGATTCTCATAGTAGGCCGCCTGGGGCTTTACCGCCGGGACCACGCCGCACAGGGCGTCGATGAGCCCCACGTTGAACTGCCAGATGGCCTCGCAGGCCCCCCGCAGGCTGAGGCCGTACTGCTCATAGCAGGCCTTGCGGATGTGCTCGGGCACATACTCGATGCGGGCGTCCAGCCCGGCCACGGTGGGGTTTTGTTTTTCGATGATCTTCTCCTGTAACACGTCAAAGGACATAAAAATGTTTCCTCCCTTACCGGAATTGAGTGAGGAGATAGGAGATAGCAGATAGGAGTGATGGTGTCCGGCTCCGCCGGACATTTTTCAATGGCGCACCTGCGGTGCGCACCTTAACTCCTATCTCATATCTTCTCACTCCTATCTCAAATTTCGTCTTGATAGATGATGTTCCCGCCTACGATGGTGTACTTCACGCGGCCCTTTACCTTCCGTCCGGCGAAGGGGGTGTTCCGGGCCTTGGAGACGAACTGCTCCGGGTCGATGGTCCACTCCTCCTCCGGGTCGAAGATGGTGATGTCCGCGTCGCTGCCCAGGCTCAGCCGCCCCTTGGTGGGCAGGCGGAGGATGGAGGCGGGGTTGTAGGTCATCCGCCGGATCAGGTCGGGCAGCTTCATCCGCCCGGTGTGGTAGAGCTCAGTGAGGGTGATGGCCAGGGAGGTCTCCAGGCCGATCATGCCGCTGGGGGCCTTGGCCAGGGGGCGGGCCTTCTCTTCGGCGGAGTGGGGGGCGTGGTCGGTGGCGATGGCGTCGATGGTGCCGTCCTTCAGCCCGGCGATGATGCCCTTGATGTCCTTGGCGGTGCGCAGGGGCGGGTTCACCCGGGCCATGGAGCCCTGGGTGAGCACCTCGTCCTCGGTGAGGGTGAAGTACTGGGGACAGGTCTCACAGGTGAGGGCGACTCCACGCTTCTTCATCCGGCGCACGATATCCACCGCCTTGGCGGTGGATATGTGACAGATGTGCACATGGGCCCCGGTCTCCTCGGCCAGCATGGCGTCCCGCATGACCATGATCTCCTCGGCGATGGCGGGGCGGCCCTCCATCCACAGCTGGCGGGAGACGCTGCCCTCGTTCACCGCCCGGTTGGCCACCATGGAGGTGTCCTCGCAGTGGCACAGGACGGGGAGCTCCAGCCGCTTGGCGTGGATGAGGGCGTCCCGCATCAGATTGGCGTTGTCCACATTGCACCCGTCGTCGGACAGGGCGATGGCCCCCGCCTTTTTCAGGGCGTCGGCGTCGGTGAGCTCGCCCCCCTGCAGCCCCACGGACACCGCCCCGATGGGGTACACGTGGACGCCGCAGGCCTGGGATGCCTTCTCCCGGATATACTGGATCTGCTCCGGGGTGTCCACCGTGGGCTTGGTGTTGGCCATGCAGGCCACGGCGGTGACGCCCCCCCGGGCGGCGGCGGCGGTTCCGGTAAAAATATCCTCTTTGTAGGTCAGCCCCGGGTCCCGGAGATGGACATGCATATCCACCAGTCCGGGACACACCACCATTCCGGTGGCGTCAATGACCTGATCGGCCTCCGCCCGGATGTCCCGCTCCAGCTGGAGCACCCGGCCGTTTTCCACATACAGGTCCAGAATGGAGACGGTGCCGCTCACCGGGTCCACCACCCGGCCGTTTTGAATCAAAAGACTCATGGTTTTGTTCCTCCGTCGTCCAGCCCTCGGCTGGAACGTAAAATCAAGGTAGTCAAATGTGTAAAAAATGCGCAAAGGGCACTACGTTAAATTATAGCGGAAGCAACAGGATTTAGCAACGGATTTTTCCCCGCTTCGGGAAAGAATAAGCACAGGCCGGCCGCGCCCGCTTTCGACGTGAGATCTCCCGCATTTCTCTTTCGCCGAAAGCCGGCGGGGCGGCGGAAAAGGAGGAGACGCGGAATGAACGGACACGGTTTTGGCACATTTATGCTGGGCCTGACCGCCGGAGCGGCGGCGGGCGCAGCCCTGGGCATGACCATGGCTCCTTCCCAGCGGCGGGTGAAGCGGGCCGCCCGCAAGGCGGCCAAGCACGTGAGCGAGGCGGTGGAGACCCTCACCGACGCCATGGGCATGTGACCCCATCTGCGCAGGGGAAAAGCCTTCCCTTGCGCGGTACTTATCCGCGGTCTATAATGGGAACAGACCATCTCAAGGAGGGATGCCCCATGACCGACCAGGAGCTGGTGGAGCGAGCCTTTGCCATGCACCAATTTTCCTATGCGCCCTACTCCAGATTTCCCGTGGGGGCGGCGCTGCTGTGTGAGGACGGGACGGTGTTCACCGGCTGTAATGTGGAAAACGCCGCCTTCGGCTCCGCCATCTGCGCCGAGCGCACCGCCCTGCTGAAAGCCGTCAGCGAGGGACACCGGGACGATTGGACCACCCTTGCCATCGCGGGCCGGGGACAGGACTACTGCTGGCCCTGCGGAAGCTGCCGCCAGATGCTCTATGAGTTCGCCCCAGACCTGCGGGTGCTGGCCGCCCGGGGGGACGGAACATTTCAGGAGGCTCTCCTCTCGGAGCTGCTGCCCTGCGGCTTCGGGCCCAAATCGCTGGCGTGACGCCCCGCCGCACAGTCAGAGCCTGCCGCAAAGAAAACATGCGGCAGGCTCTGATTTTATTTCCCCTCCAGGGCGCGGATGCGGGGCCGTATGGTCCTCCGGTAGAGGGCCGCGGCGGCCAGACAGGAGAGGACCTCGGCGCACAGGAAGGACAGCCAGACCTGACCGGGGGCAAAATACAGAAACAGGGCGGCAATGGGCAGCAGCAGGACAATCTGCCGCAGCAGGGACACCAGCAGGGAGCGGGTGCTCCGCCCCAGGGACTGGAAGGAGGCGGAGAGGATAATGCTCACCGCCGCGACGGGAAAGGCCAGGGCGGTCATCCTCAGGGCCGGGACCCCCATGGCCGCCGCCTGCTCCCCCGCCTGGAAGCAGTACCGCAGCAGGGGCGAGGCGGCCAGACACAGCAGAACCGCACCCCCCAGCCCGATGCCCACCGCCAGAGCCAGGCTGAACCGGATGGACCGGGTGATCCGGCCCGGGGATCGGGCTCCGTAGTTGTAGCTGAGGATGGGGATGAGGCCGTTGCTCACCCCGAAGATGGGCATAAACACAAAGGTCTGAATCTTGAAGTAGACCCCCAGCACGAACACCCCCGTCTGGGACCACAGGGTGAGCAGCTGGTTGAGGCCCAGGGACATGAAGCTGGACAGGGACTGCATGACCACGGCGGGGGCGGCGATGCGCAGCATCTCCCCCGAGAGGGCTCCGCTGGGCCGGAAGCCCCGGAAGGAGACGGAGAACTCCCGGCGGATGCGCCACAGCAGGAAAAATCCGATGCAGGCCCCGGAGATCTGTCCGATCACCGTGGCCACCGCCGCCCCGGCCACCCCCATATCCAGGCCGAAGATGAACACCGGGTCCAGGACGATATTCAGCACCGCCCCGGAACCCTGGACGATCATAAAGCCGGCGGGGTGCCCGGTGGTCTGGAGCAGCCGCTCGGTCAAAAACTGCATGCACATGCCGATGGACGCCCCGCAGCAGATGGTGAGGTACTCCACTCCCGCCCGGGCCACCACCGGGTCGCCGGTGGACAGCCGGAAAAACAGGGGGGCTCCAAACAGGGCGAAGGCCAGAAACAGCAGCCAGCACAGGGTATAAAACAAAAATCCGTGACAGGCCACCCGGTTGGCCTCCTCCCCCTTCCCCTCCCCCAGGCGCTGGGCGAAGGTGGCGTTGAAGCCCACTCCAATGCCGGTGCAGAAGGCCACCATCATCAGCTGCACCGGGTAGGCATAGCTGAGGGCCAGGAAGTCCAGGTCGCTCACCTGGGCCACATAGATGCTGTCCACCAGGTTGTAGACGGCGCTCACCAGCATAGAGACCATGATGGGGGCGGACATGGTGAGCACCAGCCGGTCCACCGGCATGGTCCCCAGGATGTTTCCCTGGTCCCGTGTGCCGCTCATGGCGCTTCCCTCCCCTCAAAGGCCCTGACGTACCGCAGGTCGGTGCACACCAGCATAAAGGCAGGCATATGTATCCCTCCATTCTCACCTTGCATCATAGCAGACCAGGAGGTCTTTCGCAAGTGCGCCGGAACGGGAATGCAATCCAACTCCGCAAAAAGCGGCCCCCGGCGTATGGCCGGGGGCCGCTTCGTCTATTTTTGAACCGTTTAGTTCCAGTAGTCGGTCTTTTCCTTCAGGTCGATGCTGGCGGCCTTGAACACGGGGTTGCGGCCGGTCTTGCGCTGGGCCGTGTAGTCCTTCAGAGCGGCCAGGGCCGGGCGGGCGAGAATAAAGATCACCGGAATGTTGATCATCACCATGACGCCCATGAGCACATCGGCCAGGTTCCACACCAGGTCGATGCTCAGGCCGGCGCCCACGAAGATCAGCAGCACGGCCACGATGCGGAACACCACCATAAACTGCTTGGAGGGGACCCGCTTCATCAGATAGGCCAGGGCGTTGTCCACATAGTACAGGTTGCCGATGAGGGTGGTGAAGGCGAAGAGGACCATGGCCACGGTGATGAAGATGGGGCCCACGCTGCCGAAGACGGCGGACAGGGCGGCCTGCACATAGGGGGCGCCCTGGGCGGCCTCGGTGGGCTCCACGCCGGAGCACAGGAGCATCAGAGCGGTGGCGGAGCAGATGAGCAGGGTGTCCAGGAAGACGGACAGCATCTGCACCAGGCCCTGCTTCACCGGGTGGCTCACGTTGGCGGAGGCGGCGGCGTTGGGGGCGGAGCCCACGCCGGCCTCATTGGAGAACAGGCCGCGCTTGATGCCCTGCATCAGAGCGGAGCCGGTAAAGCCGGCAAAGATGGCCTGGAAGTCGAAGGCGCCCTGGAAGATGCGTCCGAACACCTGGGGCAGCAGCTCCAGATTCAGCACCACCACGATGATGGCCACCAGCACATACAGGCCGCCCATGAAGGGCACCAGGGTGGAGGCCACGGCGATAATCCGCTTGCCGCCGCCCATGACGCAGAAGGCGGTGAGCAGGGCGGCGACGCCGCCGATGATCCAGGGGGTGACGCCCTCGTTGTAGAAACCATAGCCGGAGAAGGTGGACTGGAGGTTGAAGGAGCACAGCATGTTGAAGCCGCCGGCGTAGGTGGCGATAAGGCTCAGGGCAAAGAGCATGGCCAGGGGGCGGCTGTGGAGGGCGGCCTCAATGTAGTAGGCGGGGCCGCCGTAGCTCTCGCCGGTCTCCGTGTTGCGGCGCTTATAGATCTGGGCCAGGGTGGACTCAATGAAGGCGGTGGCGCCGCCGATGATGGCGATGAGCCACATCCAGAACACGGCCCCGTAGCCGCCGATACAGATGGCCACCGACACGCCGATGATGTTGCCGGTTCCCACGCGGGAGGCGGTGGACACCATCAGAGCCTGGAAGGAGGAGACAGAACCGGCCCGGTCGGGGCGCTCTGTCACCACCCGCAGGGACTCCCGGAACATCCGGAACTGGATGAAGCGGGTGCGGAAGGTGAAGTAAAATCCTCCGGCCAGCAGAATGATAATGAGCAGGTAGGTGTACATGAAATTGCTGATTGCTAGAACGATGTCGTTTAGCATGTCTGATTCGCTCCCTTTCTTTTGTTTTCCTCTCTCTACACATGCCGCCCCGCGGGAGGCACGAACGCCCCGGGCGAAAGAAAGCCCTGCGGACCGTTGTGCGGGACGCGGGGCTTTGGGTGCGTTTCATTATACCGAAATGCGCGGCTTTTTTCCAGTGCTTTTTGTTGGTTTCCGATGATTTGTGAAAGATGACGAAAAGCGGGGCTACCTGGGCGCGGTCCTGTCCTCTTTGGGGAGCTTTTCCCAGGAAAACTGGGGGAGCAGCTCCGCCGGGGTGATGGGGACGGGCTCCGGGATGAGCCCCGCCAGATGGGCCAGACGGCCCACCAGCTCCGGGGCGGTGTATCTGGACTGGAGCTTCCCCAGCTCCTGGTCCCGGTCCCGCTTGGCCAGCCGCCGCCCGTCGGGGGCCAGGAGAAGGGGCACGTGACCGTACTCCGGGTGAGGGAATCCCAGCTCCTCCTGGAGCCAGAGCTGCCTTGGGGTGGAGTCCAGCAGGTCGCTCCCCCGCACCACCTGGGTGACCCCCATGGCGGCGTCGTCCACCACCACCGCCAGCTGATAGGCGTACACCCCGTCGGACCGGCGGAGGATGAAGTCCCCGCAGTCCCGGGCCAGATTCTGGGAGAAGGGGCCCTGGATGCGGTCCACGAAGGAGACCGTCTCCTCCGGCACCTCCACCCGCCAGGCGGGGCGGCGGGTGCGGGAGAGCTCCTCCCGCTCCTGGGAGGAGAGACGGCGGCACCGGCCGTCGTAGATTACCACCCCGTCAGAGCGGTGGGGGGCGGAGGCGGCCAGGCGCTCCGCCCGGGTGCAGTAGCAGGGGTAGACAAGGCCCCGCTCCTCTAACTGCGTAAAGGCGGAACGGTAGATGTCGGTGCGGCGGCTCTGGTACACCGGCTCATTGTCCCAGTCGAGGCCCAGCCACTCCAGATCCCGCATCACCTGGTCGCACCAGGCCTGGGTGCACCGGTCCGGGTCCAGGTCCTCCAGCCGGAGGACCATCCGCCCCCCCTGGCTCCGGGCCGCCAGCCAGGCGAGCAGGCAGGACCACAGGTTGCCCAGGTGCATCCGCCCGCTGGGGCTGGGGGCAAAGCGGCCGCACACCGCCGTTTTCTTCTCCATGGTCTCAGCTCCTTTGCTTGTTCGCCTCTACCATACCACACCCGCCCGCCCGGCGCAAGGACCCCCTTGCAAAACGGGCGGGAAGCCGTATAATAAAAAGCGGGAGCCCGCGGGCTCCCAGCCGATCAAAAATTTTTCTTTGGATGCAATAAAACGCCGCTCTGGTGCATTATACAGATGACAGGAGTAACGAAGCCATGTGGACTGTGCTTGCCGCGCTGCAAACGGAATACGGAGCCATTCGGGGGGAGGAGCTGGAGCCCCTGATGGCGGGGCTGGCCGCCGGGGACCAGGAGGCCCTGGGACAGCTGTACCGCCGCACCAGGACGGCGGTGTACGGCCTGGCCCTGTCCATCCTCCGCCACGGCCACGACGCCGAGGACGTGACCCAGGACACCTTTGTCCGGGCCTGGGAGAAGGCGGAGCAGTACCGACCCCAGGGGACGCCCATGGCCTGGCTGCTGGCCATCGCCCGGAACCTGGCCCTGATGAAGCTGCGGGAGCGCGCCCGCACCCAGGACCTGCCCCCGGAGGACTGGGCGTCCTTCGCCATCGACTCCCACGACGTGACCACCGAGGACCGCACCATCCTGGCGGCGGCCCTGTCCACCCTGTCCGACCAGGAGCGGCAGATCATCATGCTCCACGTGACGGCGGGACTCAAGCACCGGGAGATCGCCCAGCTCCTGGAGCTGCCCCTGTCCACGGTGCTGTCCAAGTACCGCCGCGCCCTGTCAAAGCTGAAACAGAAACTGGAAGGAGGCGACGCCCGATGACGGATCAGGAACTGGAGCAGAAACTGCGCACCGCACTGGAGCACGCCGCCCCCGACGATTTCCAGGGGGTACTGGCCCGCATCTCCCCAAAGGCGCGGACAGAACAGACCCCCATCCCCTTTGAGGCGGCCGCCCGGAAGAAGAAGCGCCGCTGGGCCCCGCTGGCGGCGGCCGCCTGCCTGGCCCTGATTGTGGCGGCAGGCGGAGGGGGCTGGTACCTGCAAAATAACACGGTGGCCTCGGTGGTCTCTCTGGACGTGAACCCCAGCGTCACCCTGAATGTGAACGCCAAGGAAACCGTTCTCTCCGCCGTCCCGGTGAACGAGGACGGGGGGGACATTCTGGCCGGGATGGACCTGACTGGGGTCCAGCTGGACGTGGCCATGAACGCCATTGTGGGGGCCCTGCTCACCAACGGCTATGTGGATGAGCTTGCCAACTCCATCCTCATCACTGTGGAGGACGACGACGCCGGACGGGGGGCCCGGCTCCAGCAGGAGCTCACCGACCAGGCGGACGCCATCCTGGCCAACACCTCGGTGAACGGGGCCATCCTGTCCCAGACCATCCAGAACAGCCAGCAGCTCCAGGAGCTCTCCGACACCTACGGCATCACCACCGGCAAGGCCGCTCTCATCCAGACCATCGTGGACAACGGGAACAGCCTGCACACCTTTGAGGAGCTGGTGGGGCTGTCCATCAACGACCTGAACCTGCTGTACACCTCCCTGATCACCGCCCCCGCGGAGCCGTCCACAGGGGACGGGACCTCGGGGAGCGGGACGGCGGCGGAGCCCGCCCCCGCCATCCAGTCCTCCGGCCAGGCCAGTGACAGCGCCTACATCGGTGTGGAGGCCGCCAAGAGCGCCGCCTTCGCCCACGCGGGGCTGGACGCAAGCCAGGTGACCATGGGCGAGGTGGACTTCGACTATGAGGACGGCCGCATGGTGTATGAGCTGGAGTTCTACGCCAATGGGGCGGAGTACGAGTACGACATCGACGCCAGCACCGGGGCGGTGGTGAAGTCCTCCCAGGAGGGGGGCCGGACCCAGACCGGCTCCGGCGCGGGGAGCGGCGGGGCCTCGGGGAATGTTCCCTCCGGCGCGGGGAGCGGGACGGCCCAGTCCGGGGCCGGCGGCACTTCCGCAGATATCGGCAGAGAGGCCGCCCTGGCCGCCGCCCTGAATCACGCCGGGGTCTCCCAGGATCAGGTCTACGGCCTGGAGGTCAAACAGGAGTACGACGATGGCCGCCTGGAGTACGAGATCGAATTCAAGACCGGCGGCTGGGAGTACGAGTACACCATCAGCGCCGCCGACGGCGCCATTCTGGACTACGAGCGGGACGACTGAGACCGGCAAAAAAGCACCCCCATCGGGGGTGCTTTTTTGCTATTGCAGGCGGTAGCCCTCCTCCACCAGGGCGCGGACCTTGTTCCAGAATCCGTCGGCGTCCCGGGTGCGGAGCCGCAGGTACCCGGCGCCGGGTGGAAGGAGATCACCCGCTCCGTATGGTTGATCCAGGCGGTCAAAATACGGTCTGTATTCGGCTCCTGGCCAGACTTACCGGGCATAGTCCGCCTTCATCTGCTGGATGTATGCGTCGATCTCCTCCTGGGAGTAGCCGTGGTCCTGCATCATTTCGGTGACCGCCTGGACCTCAAACTCAATGTCCTCCCGGGATTTGACATAGTCCTCAGACTGGTCGTTGTACATATGCCTGGGCTGGAAATCTCCTCTTGAACTCTTTTTCCACAAACCGTTGCACTTCACTTGACAATCCGCTCGGGCAGAAAGTAACTCGCCGCCGGGGCGGCGAAATACCCCCCTGCATACAACGAACCCAATCCGAAATCTGCCCCCTCATCCGTCACGGCTTTGCCGTGCCGCCTTCCCCCCAGGGGGAAGGCTGGAGAGGCGCGGGCGGCAAAATGCGAAAAAGAAAGCCGCCGCCCCGCAGGACAGCTCCCTGCAAGGCGGCAAGCCCGCATCAATCCTCAAAGAAAAACAGCTCCTCCACGGTGCATCCAAACACCTTGGCGATGTCCATGGCCAGCTTCAGGGAGGGGTTATACTTCCCGTTCTCCAGGTTTCCGATGGTCTCCCGCCGGACCCCCACCTTTTGGGCCAGCTCCTCCTGGCTCAGTTTATCCCGCGCCCGGTACTCCCGGATCTTTGTGGTCAGGCTCATGCGACCTCCTTCATCTCCTTCCACTCCAGCCAGCTGTGGTGCAGGCAGAAGAAGATCAGCGCCACAGCGAAGCTGGAGGCCAGGGCGGGCCCCACCGGATTGCTCTGGGGGTCCAGAGCAAAGAACACCAGCATGAAGGGGGCCAGAGTGACGCACTGGATGAGGTAGGCGGCGGTGGCCGAGCGGCGCAGGGTGTGCAGGAACAGCTCGTCTGGATTCACCCAAAAATACCGGAAAAAGGCCAGGAAGCCCAGAAAACCGATGAAGTCGATCTTTCCGGTTGGGAAGTACAGCAGGGCCGCCAGGGCGGGCAGGGACAGCAGTCCCAGGTAGTTAAAGGGATGTTTCATGGAAAAAACTCCTTTCCAAGCGTCTGCGCCATCCCGCCTCCGGAGTGGGGCGGCACAGTTTGATGTGAGAAATTTCTAACATCTTATGAGTGAAATATATCACATTTCCAGAGGACTGTCAAGCGATTTGTGTGAAAAATATCACATTGCCCAGACAAATTACACGATACAGCATAACACTTTGGATTGAGCAAAAAGAGTTCGCATCGGCCCCTGTGAAAGAATGGGGGACCCACACAACCAGGACTCCAGTGGGACTACTCGAGCCGCCATCATCCCAGCAAAAAAGAACGCAGTATAGGAAACCATCATGTGGGTGATCTGAGCTGCCAGGAGAGCGCGCGGCCGGCAGGAAGAAATGTAAATACGATGGCACAGGAGATACGGCGGGACTGTGCACATGTATTTGCAATTTCATCTTGTGTGAGATAAATGGTTTATGTCACTCATTCCCATTACGAATCATACCTCCCTGTCAATTTTTGCACATCTGGTGGACCGCACGCTTGCCCTAACAGGAGTCTTTTATTCTTCCCCACCGGCTTTTGGGAATCACACGCCTAGCGGGCGGCTCCCCTTATACAAATAAAGGGGGCACGACCCAGGTCGTGCCCCCTCAGCTTGTCGGAAAACCTCTGTTTAGACGAATCCACCCGAGTATTGGCGGGGGAGCTCGAGGGGGCGGCAGCCCGCCTCGAGTGGGATCAAATGCCCTGAATGCTTTGTAGGGCAAGGCGTTCAGCGAGCGCAGCGAGGACTTTTCCACCGCGCAGCGGCGGGAAAGTAACGGCATTTTTTCAGGCTGTCGGAAAAGTCCTTGGACTTTTTCGACAGCCTGAGGGGGCACGACCCAGGTCGTGCCCCCTTCTGTTCTAAAGAGTAAGAAAAATGAAATTTGGAGCAGAGGGAGCGGTCCTTCAAGCGGCCCGCTCCCGGAAAGGCCCGCATTTGTCCGGTCAGTCCGGCTCCTGCGGGCCGTCGCTGCCCACAGACAGCTTCAGCAGGCTGCCGGTCCGGGGGGGCAGGGTGAGCACATGCCCCTGGGCGGAGATCTGAAACCGGGCCGACCCCAGGAGGAGCTCGATGCGCTCCGCGTCCTCCAGACGCAGCTCGGCGGACTCGCCTCCGGTGTTGAAGGCGGCCAGGATGGTCTCCCCCTCCGCCGACCGGGTGAAGGCCAGCAGGGGACCCTGGGCCGCCCGGTAGCGGATGTCCCCCCGGCGCAGGGCGGGGGACTCCTGCCGCAGGTGGCCCAGGCGGGTGAACCAGCCCAGCAACTCATAGTCCTCTCTCCCCCAGGGGAAGGTGCGGCGGTTGAAGGGGTCCTCAAAGCCCTCCATCCCCGCCTCGTCCCCATAGTACACCGTGGGGGAGCCGGGGAAGGCAAACAGCAGGGCGGCCCCCAGCTTCAGCAGCTCCTTGCCCCGGCGGCGCTGGTCGGCCTCCATGCGGAAGCTGGCCCGCCACTCTCGGGAGCGCTCCCGGCACTCGCTGCCCACCCCCAGGAGGGTGAGGATGCGGGGGGTGTCGTGGGTGCCCAGGGAGTTCATGGCCGAGTAGTAGGCGAAGGGGGGGTAGTTCTCCCGCAGGGTCTCCATGGTCTCCATGAAGTCCGCCGCGTCGCCCCCCCGCAGGTAGTCCAGAGCGGCCCCCCGGAAGGGGTAGTTCATCAGGCCGTCGCAGTGCCTGCCCAGGATGTGCTTCCGGCGCACCCCATAGGCCACCTTGGTGGAGCCGTCCTCCCACACCTCGCCGATGACCACCGCGTCGGGCTTCTCCGCCCGGGCGGCGGCGTGGATGCCGGCCACAAAGTCGTCGGGGAGCTCGTCGGCCACATCCAGCCGCCAGCCGTCCGCTCCGGCCCGGAGCCACCGGCGGACCACCGAGTCCTCTCCGCCGAAGATGAACTCCCGGTAGGCGGGGTCGTGCTCGTTCATGGAGGGGAGGGAGTAGATGCCCCACCAGCTCTCGTACTGGTCGGGCCACTGATAGAAGTTGTACCAGGAGTAGTAGGGGGAGTCCTGGCTCTGGTGGGCCCCCAGCTCCGGGTAGAAGCCGTCCCCGTTGAAATAGCGGCTCACGAAGCCGGTGTGGTTGAACACCCCGTCCAGCATCACCCGCATATCCCGGCGGTGGGCCTCCCGGCACAGGCGGGAGAAGTCCTCCTCGGTGCCCAGCATGGGGTCGATGGCGCGGTAATCGGCGGTGCCGTACCGGTGGTTCTCCGCCGCCTCAAAGATGGGGCAGAAGTACAGGGTGCGCACCCCCAGGCTGTGGAGGTAGTCCAGCTTTTCCTCCACCCCCTGCAAGCTGCCCCCGAAGAAGTCCCGGTTGCGGATCTCCCCGCTGTGGTCGGGGCGGTACTCCGGCTCGTCCTGCCAGGCGGCGTGTACCCACCGCCCTCCCACCATCCCCTTGGGGTCGGGGACCCGGAGACGGCGGAACCGGTCGGGGAAGATCTGATAGGTCATCCCCTCCCCAAACCAGGCGGGGACCGCCTCGCCGCCGTCGTACACCGTGAGCTGGAAGGGGCCCAGCTGCTCCCCCTTTTTGCCGTCCAGCCGCTCCAGGGTGAAGGTATACCACACCAAGCCCACATAGTCCACGGTATCCAGCACGCAGGTGAACACGTCCCGGTCCCCGTCCAGGCCGGACCAGGGCATGGGGATCTCCGCCGTCTCATCCGCCCAGAATTCAAAGCGGGCGGACAGGCGGGCCCAGGAGTAGCCCTCCGCCCGCGGAGGGCGCAGCGTCAGCGTCACCTTGGTCCCCGAGGCCACCGCCCCATAGGGGTCCTTATACCGGATGTCCCGGGAGTCAAAAATGGTTGGTCCTGTCATGGTATCACCTTAGTTTCTCGTTCTTTGTTGGGCGGCCGCTGGCCGCCCCAACAGATGGATCAGGAGTAGTGGTAGCTGCCGCCGCCGATGAACTCCCGGAGGAGGGAGTCTTGATCCACCAGCTCCGGGGCGATGGGCTCGAAGTACTGGAAGGCCTCGATGAGCTCCAGCAGCTCGGCGCGGCGCACGTTCTCCTCGGGCACCGCCTGGAGAAGGGGCAGGGCGTAATTCTTCATCACCGACACCTCATAGGGGAGGGAGGAGTCGAAGATGATATCCGCCCGGTTCTTGTAGGGGGAGATGTACAGCTTCTCCCCCCGGCGCACATTGGCCCACATCTCCAGGGTGTCCTCCACATCGGTGCCCCGGAAGTTGTAGTCCCGCACCGCCCGGCGGGTCAGGCGCATCCAGGTGCCCTTGAAGCGCAGGACGGAGCCCTCGTTGACGTTGGACCGGGCGGAGATGTACAGCTTGGTGGCCTCCGGGTGGCGGCCGGCGATGTCGTTGTTGAGGGCGTGGATGCCCTCGAACACCACGATCTCATTCTTGCCCAGCTTCAGGGGAGTGGCCCGGCTGTCATTGCGCATATGCCGGGCAAACTCATACTTCGGAATCCAGATCTCCTCCCCTTTGGACAGGGCGGTGAAGTGCCGGTCCAGCAGCTCCATATCCAGGCACAGGGGGGATTCGTAGTCGATGTCCCCCTCCGGGGTCCGGGGAGCGGTGCGGGGGTTGATGGTATGAAAGTAGTTGTCCATCGCCACCGCGTGGGTGTTGACCCCCCGGCGCTGGAGCTCCTCGGCGATTTTCATGGCGGTGGTGGTCTTTCCGGAGCCGGAGGGGCCGGAGAGGAGCACGATGGGGCTGTGTTCCAGATTGGTGAGGATTTTATCCGCGGCCAGGGACACCCGCTGGGCGTAGTTGTCGTCGCACTCGGCCAGGAACTCCTGGACGTCCGTCTGGATGCGGCGGTTGATCTCCTGCAGTTGATAAGCCATGGGAAAAACTCCTTTCTGTCAATCGGCTGTGTTCAAATCCGCGCTCTGGGCATGTTGACATGTCAAGCAGGGCCTAAGTCCGGTCCCGGTAAAAGGCCGCGATTTCGTCCTTCTGGGCCAGAATCTTGTCCCGGGAGGACAGGTAGTCGTGGGGGTACTTGGGGTTGGGCAGGCGGACGATCCGCCCGTTTTTCCGGTCCACCAGCTTGGTGACCCCGCCGCCTCCGATGGAGACCACCGTCTGCAGCTCCTCCATCATGATGATATTATAGACGCTCTCCTTGCCGGGGAGACACCAGCCCACGTTTTCCAACGAGCCGGACATGTACTTCTGCCGGTACAGGTAATAGGGCAGGAAGCCCGCCTCCCGCAGCGTGTCCCGGGAGAAGTCCAGCATGCGGGCGGTCTCCTCCCCGCTGGGGAGAGCGCCGCCCTCCTCCATCAGCCGGGAACCCTTCTTCAGGGCCAGGGTGTGGACGGTGACATTCTCCGGACGCAGGGCCAGCACCCCCTCCAGGGAGCGGCGGAACCCCTCAAAGGAGTCCCGGGGCAGGCCGGCGATCAGGTCCATGTTGATGGAGTCGAAGCCCACCTCCCGGGCCAGGGCGTAGGCATCCAGAATGTCTTGGGCGGAGTGTTTCCGTCCGATGGCGGCAAGCACCTCGTCCTCCAGGGTCTGGGGGTTGATGGATATGCGCTCCACCCCCTGGTCCCGCAAGACCTCCAGCTTCTCCCGGGTGATGGTGTCCGGGCGGCCCGCCTCCACGGTATACTCTACGCAGGTTTCCAGGGGGAGATGCGCCCGGGCGGAGGAAAACAGCCGCTCCAGCTGTCCGGCGGACAGGGTGGTGGGGGTGCCGCCCCCCACATACAGGGAGTGGATGGACAGGCCGCTCTCCCTCAAAACCCGGCCGGTATATTCCACCTCCTCCAGCACCGCCTCCAGATAGGGCTCCACCAGCTTCAGGGTCCGGCCCACGTCGGCGGACACAAAGGAGCAGTAGGCGCACCGGGTGGGACAGAAGGGAATCCCGATGTACAGGGACACCTGGTCCTCCCGTACCTCCCGGTCCACCGCCAGGCTGGCCTGGGCGCAGTCCACCGCCAGCTTGGCCCGGAGGGGGGAGACCCGGTACTCCCCCTCCAGCTCGGCCTGGGCCTGCTCGGGCGTGCCCCCCGCCAGCATGCAACGGGTGGGCAGCTTCACCGGGCGCACCCCGGTGAGGGCCCCCCAGGGGGGCTCCTGGCCCAGCACGGCGGTCCCCGCCTGGTAGAAGGCCATCTTCAGGGCGTGCTGGAGGGTGTGGTACACCCGCTCCGGGGCCTCGTCCAGAAGGCGGCTCTCCACCTGGGTCTCTCCCTGGGCGGTCCCCTCGGGGCGGGTGACCCGGGCGGTCACCGCCGTCCGGTCCGGCTTCCGGTCCAGAGAAAAAACCGCCTCGTTGCCGGAGGGGGCGTACCCCTCCGGGTACTCCGGGCGCTCCCCGGGGAACAGCATGAGCATCATCTGCTCCACCGAGTATTTGTAGCGCTCCGGCTGCCAGTTGTAGTTGGGAATTTCAAAATACAGCTTCATAACAGTACCACTTGAATTGTTTTTTTGGGGAGTTTCGCCGCCTCCCTATTTTTAGCCTTCCCCCTGGGGGCCGACTTGGCGGAGAATTTTAAATGGTGCGGTTCCACTCCTGCGCCTGGCTTTGCCGAGCCAACGCTCCGGGTTCGTTTCCGCCGTAGGGGCGGCCTTTGGCCGCCCGCGGGCGCGCACAGCGCGCCCCTACTACGCAACCGTTTCGGTTATACCGTAGGAGAGGGGCAGTCTACGGAGCAAGCATTGTCAGAAGAATACCGTAGGGCGGGGGCTGAAGGTGAATCGGCCGAAGGCCGAGAGAAGCCACCCTGGGGTGTGCCCCCGCCGCCGTAGTTCGAAACGCAATCCGTTAACCGGCGGGCCGGTCTGGGACCGGCCCCTACGGCGTTCACCGGACAGGCTTTTGTATTTTTGTAGGGGCGACCCCTGCGGCCGCCCGCCTACACAGGTCCTACGGCATCCGCTCCCGGGTCTCGCTGCGGCCGGTGAGGTAGTCCAGGCTCACGTCAAAAAAGTCAGCCAGGGCCAAGAGTTGAGGATATTCTGGGCGGCGCGTGCCGGATTCATAGTATTGATAGGCCCGCAGGGATTTTCCAAGAGTGTCACCAACCTCTTGTTGCGTCAATCCCTTTTCTTTCCGCAAAATGCGGAGACGCTCAGATAAATCAGGCATGGAAAAGAACACTCCTTCTTGACATGCAACTTGTGGTCGTATATAATGAATATGACCAAAAGTTGCATATTGGAGGGATATAGGATGAACTGTCTGCTTCACAGTATTTTCTTCGACAACCCCGAACTTCCGGAACAAGTCTGCCGATTCTGCGAGAGCATCCCGGAATATATCCAGGCCCGGGAGGAATATTACGCGCTGGCCCAGGAGCTGGAGGAGACCATGGGCCGCCAGTGGTATTTTACCTTTGAAGACCGGCTGAATCAATACTGCGGCTGGGAGAGCCGGGCGTATTATCTGTTCGGTCTGAATCTCCGCCGGGAGATCCTGGAGGGGCTGCTGGGGGAGAGGTAAAGGGCGCGCGCCCTGCCGAAGCGACCGGAGCTTCCCCAGAGGGCGGCTCAGGTGTGCCGCCCCTACGAAAGAGCCGGGCAATTCCCGGTGGGCACCCTCATCCGCCCCCTTCGGGGGCGCCTGTCCCTACCCCCTTTGGCCTTCGGCCATTTCCCCCTGACGGGGGGAAGGCTTACGGACGACCGCAAGAGTCGCCCCTACGGATGCCATCCCAATTCGGCGGCGGGGGCACACCCCAGGGTGGCTTCTCTCGGCCTTCGGCCAGCCACCCTCCCCTAAAGGGGGAGGCATTGCGGGAGGGGCAAATCCCTATCCCCTCTGTCTCGCTGCGCTCGACATCTCCCCTTGATAAGGGGAGTCGTCCCCTCCCCTACGGCATAACCGAACCGGTTGCAGTAGGGGCGCGCTGTGCGCGCCCGCAGGCGGCCAAAGGCCGCCCCTACGGTGGAAATCAAACCCGGAGCGTTTGCTCGGCCGGGTCAGGCGCGGAAGTAGAACCGCACCAGCTCTCATTTTCCACCCACCCAGGGCCCAGTGGCCCGGCAGGAATTTAGAGTGTCACTCAGATTTTGCGCGCCGGTAATTCTGCAAAATCCAGCAGGTACGCGTTCCCCGTAATGGGGGGACCGGGGGTAAGCGGTCCTGTGGACCTAGGCGGAGCGTCAGCGGAGCCGTAGTCCACCGGCCGCGTCCCCCGGCGATTCTTTGGTGACTTTCTCATCGCTGAGAAAGTCACTCGCCCCGCAGGGCGAAACCCTGCAAAAAGGCTTACCCTCTCATAGCCTCCATCAAAAACGGATTATACCTCCGCTCCTGCTCCAGGGTGGAGGTCCGGTCGTGTCCGGGACACACATGGAAGTCCCCCTCCAGCTCTCCCAACCGCTTGAGGGAGGCCATGATCTGCTCATAGCTGCCCCCCCGCAGGTCGGTGCGGCCGCAGGAGCCGCAGAACAGGGTGTCCCCGGTAAAGAGCACGTCCCCCACCCGCAGGGTGACGGAGCCGGGGGAGTGGCCCGGGGTCTCCATCACCTGGATGGTGAGGGAACCCAGGGTGAGACTGTCCCCCTCCTTGTAGTGCTTCAAACCGGCCACCTGCCCGGCCAGTGGGTACAGGGTGGACCCGGCCCCGTTGGCGTCCGCCTGGTGGATATACACCTGGGCGTCCGGGAAGCGCTTCTTCAGATCGGGCACTCCGGTGGTGTGGTCGTAGTGGCCGTGGGTGAGGAGGATGTACTCCACCTCCGCCCCGTCCTTTTGAAGCACCTGGGCGATCTTGTCCGCCTCGTCGCCCGGGTCGATGACGGCGGCCTTGTTGGTCTTGTCGTCCTCCAGAATATAGCAGTTGGTGCCGATGGGTCCCACCTGCATCATTTTTACCTTCATAAAAATCTACCCCCGTGTTTTTAGATAGGAGTGATGAGATAGGAGATAGGAGATAAACGCGTTATCCGGCGAGATGGGAATATCTCCTATCTCCTCACTCCTATCTCATAACTCAAATAGGATGGTGACCGGTCCGTCGTTCACCGAGGCCACCTGCATGTCCGCGCCGAACTCCCCGTGCTCCACCTGGAAGCCCCGGGCGCGGCAGGTCTCCATAAAGCGCTCGTACAGGGGGACGGCCAGATCGGGCTTGGCGGCCCCGGTGAACCCCGGGCGGCGAGAGGAGGTGTCGGCGTACAGGGTGAACTGGGACACCACCAGAAGGGAGCCCCCCACCTGTTCCAGATTCAGGTTCATCTTGCCGTTCTCATCCTCAAACACCCGGAGATTGCAGATCTTCTCCGCCAGCTTGTCGGCCACGGCCTCGGTGTCGCTGGGGCCCACCCCCAGCAGGACCAGGTATCCCTTTTCAATGGCCCCCACCGTATTGCCGTCAATGGAGACGGAGGCGGAGGATACTCTTGTGACTACTGCACGCATTGTTTCACAACCTTTTAGATTCTTGTGAGAATTTCACCGTCACGGCGGCGGGAGGGGCAAGCCCCTCCCCTACGGCTTTCCAAAAACGATTCTTAATCTGGGTAGGGGAGGCCCTTGGGCCTCCCGTCCGAATTCACACCAGGAGCGATGGCTCGGCAAAGCCAGGCGCAGGCGGTAAACCGCAACAGCGGCAATTTTTGCAAACCCAGGGCCCAGTGGCCCGGAATAAATCGCGGAGGCCACTCAGATTTTGTGCGCCGGGAATGCTTTGCCCACCCCAAGGGGTACCCCCCGTAATGGGGGTTCTAGGGGACGGGCGGCATGGAGGCGGGAGGCTTTGCCGAACCGCCGATTGCGCCCGCCCCCTAGCGGTTCTCAAGGTGAATTGCCCCAAAGGGGCAAGAGAGGGTGGCCTGGGCCATTGGTGACTTTCTGGCCGTCCAGAAAGTCACTCGCCCCGCAGGGCGAAACCCTGCAAAACGGCGCGCCCCACAAAAGGAAATCCGAAACCTGCCCCCTCATCCGCCCCCTTCGGGGGCACCTTTCCCTATCCCCTCTGGCCTTCGGCCATCTCCCCTTGACAAGGGGAGTCGGCCCCCGAGGGGAAGGCTAAAAGGGGGGGCGGCGAAATCCCCCTGCAAAATCCATTATTTCCCTGACACCCGCGCCACATGGTAGACGCCCTGGATATTGTTAAGCTTATTGATGACGCCGGCCAGCTCGTCCTTGTCCTTGACCTCCACCTCGATGCGGACGATGGCGTGGCCGTCGGGCTGGGAGCGGGCGGACAGGGCGGTCACCTTCACCTTGGCGGCGGACAGGGCCATGGCCACGTCCAGGGTCAGGCCGTCCCGGTCCTTGGAGGACAGCTCCAGGGAGGTCTTGTAGTTGGGCAGGGGGCTGCTCACCCAGGCCACCCGCACCCAGCGGGAGGCCTCCTCCGGCTTGCGCCGGTCCGGGTCGGCGTTGGGGCAGTCGGCCCGGTGGACGGACACGCCGTAGCCCCGGGTGATGAAGCCCACCACCGGATCGCCGGGGACGGGGGTGCAGCACTTGGCGAATTTCACCAGACAGTTGCCCAGCCCCTCCACGATGATGCCCGAGTCGGAGTGCTTGTTGGAGCCCTTCAGCTGCAGAGGGTCCACCTGGGCGGTGGAGCCGGGGACGATGACGCTCTCGGCGGTGGTGCGGGCGGCGGCGGCCGCCTTCTCCGCCTTCAGGCGGCCCAGGCGCAGCAGCTCGTCCTTGATCCGGGCCACGCTCTTGACGGCGGTGGTGCCCCCGTAGCCGATGGAGGCGTACAGCTCATCCAGGGTGCCGAAGCGCACCTTCCGAAGGATGTTGGGCAGCACGTCCTCCGCCGTGATGGCGGAGAGGGGGATCTTGGCGTGTTTCAGCTCGGACTCAAACAGAGCCCGGCCGGTGGCGATGTTCTCCTCCCGGCGCTCCCGCTTGAACCACTGGCGGATCTTGTTCCGGGCCTCGTTGCTCTTGGCGATCTTCAGCCAGTCCCGGCTGGGTCCCTTGGCGGACTTGGAGGTGAGCACCTCCACAATGTCGCCGTTTTTCAGCTGGGTGTCATAGGGGACCATCCGGCCGTTCACCCGGGCGCCCACCATGCTGTTGCCGATGGCCGAGTGGATATTATAGGCGAAGTCGATGGGAGTGGCCCCGGCGGGCAGGCTCTTCACATCCCCGTTGGGGGTGAACACAAACACCTCGTCGGAGAACATGTCCACCTTCAGGGTGCGGACGAACTCCTCCGCGTCGGTGTCCTGCTGGCTCTCCAGCAGCTTGCGCACCCACTCGAAGTCCCCCTCGCTGCCCAGCTTCTTATTGGCCATCCCCTGCTTGTACTTCCAGTGGGCGGCAATGCCGTACTCCGCCGTCTGGTGCATCTCCCAGGTGCGGATCTGCACCTCAAAGGGGATGCCCTCCCGGCCGATGACGGTGGTGTGGAGGGACTGGTACATATTGGGCTTGGGGGTGCCGATATAGTCCTTGAAGCGGCCCAGCACCGGCTTGAACATGTCGTGAATGCAGCCCAGGACGTTATAGCACTCGGGGATGTCGTCCACAATCACCCGGAAGGCATACAGGTCAAAAATCTCGTCCAGCGTCTTGTTTTGAGTAAACATTTTGCGGTAGATGGAGTAGGTGTGCTTCACCCGCCCATAGACCTTGCAGCGGATGCCCTCCTGCTCCATGCGCTGCTGGATGCGCAGCTGGATGGAGGCCAAAAACTCCTCGTGGGCGGCGGAGCGCTTGGCCATCTCGTCCTCGATCTCCTTGTACCCCACCGGGTCCAGGTAGCGCAGGGACAGGTCCTCCAGCTCCCACTTCAGCTTCTGCATGCCCAAGCGGTGGGCCAGAGGGGCGTAGATCTCCATGGTCTCCAGGCTCTTCTCCCGCTGTTTCTTGGGGGACTGGTACTCCATGGTGCGCATGTTGTGGAGCCGGTCGCAGATTTTAATGAGGATCACCCGGATGTCATGGGCCATGGCCATGAGCATCTTCCGTAAATTCTCCATCTGCTCCTCTTCCTTGGAGACGTACTGCACCCGGGTCAGCTTGGTGACGCCCTCCACCAGATCGGCCACCGAGGTTCCGAACTTCTTGGCGATCTCCTCGTGGGTGGCGCCGGTGTCCTCAATGCAGTCGTGGAGCAGGGCGGCAATCACCGAGTCCACATCCAGGCCCAGGTCGGCCACAATGTCGGCTACCGCCAGGGGGTGGATGATATAGGGCTCGCCGCTCTTGCGCAGCTGGCCGTGGTGCTCGGTATCCGCATAGGTAAAGGCCTCATACAGGCGCTTGGTGTCCAGATTCGGAGTATAGGAGGCCACCTTGTCCTCCAAAGCCTGATAGCGTTCCAAAATTGGGTCCATACGATCACCTTTTTCTTAAATTCAGCCGCCGCCGGCGGCTAAATGCTATGTTTCCTGCGTAGCCTCCCGCAGGCGGCGCAGAATGGCGGAGGCGTTCAAATCCACCTTGTGCTCCAAACGGTGGAGGGTGATCTGCACCCGCCCGGACTGGCGCTCCAGGGAGATGAGCCCCCGCTCCTCCATGACCTCCAGACACACCAGGGTGTGGTTGGGCCGCTCGCTCTGGCCGCCGGAGCGGGCGGATTTTTGGGCGATGCGGGCCAGGGTGTCCTCCAGAAAAGTCTGCCCGGCGCACTGGCGCTCCAGATAGCGCCACAGGCAGACAAATTCCGCCCGGGTGGGCAGCAGGGACTGGGCCTCCTGGGGGGAGAGGGGTTCCCCCTGGCGGTACTTCTCATAGATGGACTGCTCCAGCTGGGCCCGGGTCATGGCGTGGCGCAGGTCCACCACCTGGAGCTGGACCGAGCGCACCCCGCGGAAGTCGTTGATCTGGGGATAGAAGGCCACGTCCACCCGGCAGCCGGGGGTCAGCCCCAGCTCGCTCCCATCCACCGAGAAGAAGATGGCGTCCAACGGGACGCCCCGCCCCTCCAGCCGCAGCTTCAAATGCCGCCCCCGGCCCACCTGGGCGGCGCTGATCACATGGGCCCCGGTGAGTACCAGCACCGGCCTGGGATTGCCCGCCCCGCAGGGCTCCAGGGCGTCCAGGGCCTCCACCGCCTCCACGGTGAGCTCCTGGGGCAGGACCGCCGCGTCGATGTCCAGCAGGGAGGGCAGCTCCTCTCCCGCCTGCTCCTCCAGCACCAGCTGGCGCAGGCGGCGCTCCAGGGCGGGGATGTTTTCCTCCCGGACGGTGAAGCCGGCGGCCATGGCGTGGCCCCCGAAGCCCTCCAGCAGGTCCTGGCACTGGGTCAGCAGGTGAAACAGGTTGACCCCGCCCCAGGACCGGCAGGAGCCCTTGCCCATTCCCTGGTCCAGGCAGACCATAAAGACCGGGCAGGAGTACTTCTCCGTCAGGCGGGAGGCCACAATGCCCACCACACCCTGGTGCCAATGCTCGTCCGCCAAAAGGATGACGCCCGACTGGGGCCGGCGCTCCAGCCGCTGAACGCACTCCTGGAAAATCTCGCACTCAATGGTCTGCCGCTCCCGGTTCAGGGCGCACAGCTCCTGGGCCAGAGCGGCCGCGCGGCCCGGGTCCCGGGTGAGGAGGAGCTCGGCGGCCAGATCGGCCTGCCCCATCCGCCCCGCCGCGTTGATCCGGGGGGCCAGGGTGTAGCCGATGGACACCGAGGTCACCGGCTTGTCCCCCAGGCCGGCCTCCTCCATCAGCTGGGCCAGCCCCACCCGCCTGGGGTGGGCCAGGGCGGCCAACCCGGTCTGGACAATGGTCCGGTTCTCCCCCGTCATGGGCATCACGTCGGCCACGGTGCCCACCGCCGCCAGATCGGCGTACTCCCGGAACACCAGGCCGGCCCGGTCCGGTCC
This sequence comes from Pseudoflavonifractor sp. An184, assembly GCF_002160305.1. Taxonomy (GTDB): domain Bacteria; phylum Bacillota; class Clostridia; order Oscillospirales; family Oscillospiraceae; genus Lawsonibacter; species Lawsonibacter pullicola. Next base: position 10,637 of record NZ_NFKI01000013.1, on the reverse strand, counting down.
CGCCGCCGCCATGGCCAGCTTCAGGGCCACCCCCACGCCGGCCAGCCCCTTGAAGGGGTAGGGACAGTCGGGGCGGTGGGGGTCCACCACCGCCGCAGCCTCCGGGATGGCCTGCTTGCACTCATGGTGGTCGGTGATGACCACGTCAATCCCCAGCTCCCGGGCAAACTCCACCTCCCGGGCGGCGGTGATGCCGCAGTCCACCGTGATGATCAGCGTGACCCCCTGCCGGGCCAGGTGGAGGACGGCCTCCTGATTGAGGCCGTAGCCCTCCTCCAGCCGGTCGGGGATGTAGGAGCGCACCCGCCCCCCCAGCCGGGTGAGGCAGTCGGTGAGCAGACAGGTGGCCGTAATGCCGTCCACGTCGTAGTCCCCATAGACCGCAATGGTCTCCCCCCGCTTCAGGGCCCGGGTGACCCGGAGGACCGCCCTGTCCATGTCCTTGAGCAGCATGGGGTCCAGCAGCGGCTCTTCCCCGGGGGTGAGCAGCTTCCATGCCTGCTCCGGCTCTGTCACGCCCCGGGCGGACAGGACGCAGGCCAGAAGGGAGGGAATGCCGGCCCGCTCCAGCTGGGCCCGCCCCTCCGGGGAGGGATGGGCGATTTTCCACTGCTTATACCGCATGGCCGGTCACCTCCTTCCGCCTGTGTGGGACCAACAGGTATATTACGGCAGTATCAAAAAATATTATAGCATAGTTTGGTGAATTGTTACAAGTAAAAAAAGAGGGGCGGCCTGGTCCGGCCGCCCCCTGGCGTTTGCGCTATATGGCCCCTCTGCTCCCCCCACGGACGGGCAACTCCCGGCCCAGCCGGACCTCCTCCAGAGGGAGCAGGTTCATAATGGACACCTCAAAGGCGGTGCGCTCCTCCACCCGGTCCCCCAGATTCTTGGTGTATGTACGGCTCTGCAGGCGGCCGTCCAGGCCCAGAGAGCTGCCCACCGCCATCTCTCCGCACAGGTGGGCCAGGCTGCCCCAGGCGATGCAGGGCAGGTAGTCGGCCCGGCCGTACCGGCGGTTCACCGCCAGAATCATGTCGCAGATGGTCCGACCCAGGGGGGTGGAGCGCAGGCTGGGAGGCTTGCACAGGGTGCCGGAGAGCAGCAGACGGTTCTCGTCCTCCCGCTCCTCCAGGAGCAGCTCCTTGGCGAACACGCTGATGACCAGGCGGCTTCCCACCCCGGAGCGGTTGTTGAAGGTGCGCACCTCTCCCCGGACTGTGACCTCCTCCCCCCGCTCCAGCCAGCCGCAGCCCTCCAGCAGGGCGCGGGGAGCCATCACATTCACTTGATCGGCCGCCCCGGACAGGCGGCCCACCACCAGGGGAAAGGAAAAAAACTCCACCTCATGGTTGCGGTGGGAAAAGGCGGGCGGGTGGGCGGCCCGGCCGTGGAGGACCATGCGGTTGACGTCCGTCCCGGTCTGCTTCATCCTGGATCACACTCCCAAACTCGTTTGTTCCTCCTATCTATATGAGGTCTCGTCCCCCTGTATGTCCGGAATTTCCACTCCAAACCGTATTTTATATTTCAGTATATCCGTTTTGTATTTGCAAAACATAAAAAAGCGGACCGCACCTGACTCCAGGTACGGTCCGTTTCTTGTGCGTACTGTGATAAGGAAGCGGCCTTCCGGGGCGTTATCTGCGGCCAAATCCGCCGCCCCGGGAGCCTCCCCCGAAGCCGCCGCCCCGGGAGAACCCTCCTCCGCGGGCGCCGCCGCCGAAGCCGCCCCCGCGGGAACCGCCGAAGCCGCCTCCAAACCCGCCGCCCCGGGAGAAGCCCCCGCCGCGGGCTCCGCCGGAAAATCCGCCGCCCCGGCTTCCTCCCGAGCCGCCGAAGCCGCCGGGCCCCTGGAAGCCGTTGAAGCCGCCTCCGCCGGGCCGCCCGCCCGGGCCCCGAGGCCCTCTGGGGGGAGGCGGAGGGGGCCGCCGCCAACGCCGCCGGTACCAGCCCCAGCCGGGGCCGTGCCAGAACAGGATGGGACGGAACACATAGGGGGGATTGGGCACGCCGTAGTACCGCTGGCGGTAGGAGGTATAGCGCATGCTGTCCAGCACGCTGGCAATCACCACCAGAATCACCAGCAGGACCACCACCGCGCCCAGCATCTCCCCGGCGCTGCGTCCGCCGTATACCTGATTCCCGCTGTTGTCCAGATAGCCCAGACCGTAGTTGTCCAGGTAGAACTCGTTGATTCCGTCAAAGAGGTTCAGCACCCCCGCGCCAAAGTTTCCGGCCATGGCGTCCTCATAGAGGTACCGGTCCAGATAGGAGGACACCTGGCTGTCCGTCATGGGGTAGTCCGGCCCCACCGCCAGATAGCAGTCCCCGTTTTCCGCATTCACTACCAGGATGCCGTCGGCGGAGGCCAGCTCGATCTCCACCCCCAGGTTATAGGCGTAGTCGCCGATGTCCTCCGAGAGGGAGGACACCGTGGCCACGGCGATGAGGCTGTCGTACCGCTCCACCCAGTTGGCGTTGTACAGGGCGATCTGGTTCTCCTGGGCGTCTGAGAGCACATCCGCCCCGTCGCTGATCCAGTTCAGGTAGGTGCCGGCGGACAGAGAGGTGTCCAGCTCCGACGAGGGGGGCGGCACAGCCTCCGCCTGGGCGCCCCGCCACCGGCCGATTCCAATGGCGGCGGCGATCATCAGCACCGTGAGCAGGACGGCCACCCCTGTTTTTCGAAAAATTTTCATGGCGTCTCCATTTCTCAAGTATGACATTTCCCTAAAAAGTTCGCTGATCCCGGGCGGGGACCGCAGTCCGGGTGCGCACCCTCATCCGTCTGGTCTTTGACCAGACACCTTCCCTCTGGTAGGGGGAGGGCCCGATGGGCTTGGTCCTCCCGTCCATCGGGGGAGAACCGGGCGGCCCCATGTGGCCGCCCCTACGAAGAGATTACAAACCATCCGGGACGGGCGGGTCTGGGACCCGCCCCTACGGCGGAAATGAACCGGGAGCATTGGTTCGGCAGAGCCAGGCGCTGTTGTGGAACCGCAGCAGCTGCAATTTTTGCAAACCCAGGCCCTAGTGGGCCGGGAGGAATCGCGGACAGCCACTCCATTTTTGCGCGCCGGAAATTCAATACCGAGCCAAAGGGATAACCCCCGTAATGGGGTCCGGGGAAAGCGGTCCTATGGACCTAGGCGGAGCCGTAGTCCATCGGCCGCGTCCCCGGTGGCGTTTTGGTTCCTTTGCCGCCATGGGCAAAGGAACTCGCCGCCCGCAGGCGGCGAAATCCTCCCTGCGTAACATGAAATTGTTGCAAAACCTGCCCCCTCATCCGTCTGGCCTTCGGCCAGCCACCTTCCCCCCAGGGGGAAGGCTTTTGGAGGGGGAGCACCTCTCATCCGCCGGGGGAAGGCTTAAAAGGAGCAGACTGCAAAATCCCCGCGGTCAAAAATAGAAATCAGCCTCTCAGTTCCAGCAGCTTCTGCTTCAGCTCGCCCTCGATTCTTCCCAGCTCCACCTCGGCCTCTTTCCGCTTCTGGCTGCCCTCGTTCTGAATCTTCATCACCTCGTCCAGGGTGGAGATGAGCTGCTCGTTGGTGTGCTGGAGGGTCTTAATGTCCACGATGGAGCGCTCGGCCTCCCGGGCGGTCTCCACGGTGCCTATTTTCAGCATGTCCGCGTTCTTCTGGAGCAGCTGGTTGGTCATCTCGGTAACGGCGGACTGGGCCTGGGTGGCCTGGCGGGAGTGCTCCAGCCCCAGGGCCAGCACCATCTGGCTCTTCCACAGGGGGATGGTGTTCACCAGGGAGGACTGGATCTTCTCCAGCATGAGGGTGTCGTTGTTCTGGAGCAGACGGGTCTGGGGGCCCATCTGGACGGAGATCATCCGGGTGAGCTCCAGGTCGTGGATCTTCTTCTCAAACCGGCTGCACAGGTTGGCAAAGTCGTTGTAGGCCTGGGCGTCCTCCTGGCTCCCCGACTTGGCCGCCTTCTGCTTTAAATCCTCCAAATCGTGGGTGCGTAAATACTCCAGGCGCTTCTTACCGGCGATGATATACATGGTGAGCTCTTTGTAGTACTTGGTGTTCAGCTCGTACATCTGGTCCAGCATGGCGATGTCCTTCATCAGCACCACCTGGTGGTTCTCCAGGGCCCGGACGATCTTGTCCACGTTGACCTCCGCCTTGGCGTAGCTGGCCTTCATGGCCTCCAGCTTGTCCCGCTTCTTCTTGAAAAAGCCGAAGATGCCGCCCTCGTCCTCCTCCTGGCCAAAGCCCTTCAGCTCCACCACCAGGGAGGACAGGGCCTCGCCCACCTCGCCCAAATCCTTGGTGCGCACGCTGTTCAGGGCGTTCTCCGAGAAGGAGGCGATGTTCTTCTGGGCGGCGGCCCCGTACTGGAGCACCACGCTGGAGTCGGTGACGTCGATCTTCTGGGCGAACTCGTCCACCATCTTCCGCTCCGCCTCGGTGAGCATGGACTCGTCCAGCTTCACCGCGTTGGCGTCCCGCTGCTTCTGCCGCTCCTCCTCGGAGAGGACGCTCTCACCCTGCACCGGGGCGGCTTCCTGGGCCGCCGCGCCGGGGTCCAGGGTCAGGGTGGGGGCCTCCGGGGCGGCAGGGGCGGCGGCCGCAGCCGCGTCCGCCTCGGGCGTCAGAGTCAGGTGCGGGGTCATATCCAGATTATCGCTCATAGTCGTGTTCCTCCTAAAATTTACATTTCCTACGTCTGTATGTTTGTATGTTATCTGTCTTATGTTTCAGTATGCAGCCATTTCCAGAACCAGCGAAGGGCGCAGGCCGCAAACAGCAGGAGCAGCAAGATATAATGTCCCCAGCTTGAGGCGTCAGTTTTCAGAGCGCTCCAAATCTGCGCGCCCCACAAAACCGCCCCCACAGTCCATATCAAAGCCACGATCAAACAGATTTTTTTGCCGGGAGACTGCTTTTCAGGTTTCATCAATAATCCCTCCCCTTTTCTTACAGCTCCAGGGTAGTCCTCTCCCCGGAGGTCTTGGGCCGCTCCGGTCCACTCAGTCCCTTCTGGGCCAGCAGGTTCTCCATGATGGTGACGTCGGTGGAGATGTCCATAGCGTCCATCCGGGCATAGGTGTTGAAGATTTTGAAAGAATATCTAAAAATTGTTTCCAGTCAGTCGTCTCTTCGAAGGTGGTAAAAAAACTCATACCACAGGGTCAGCGTCCATATGGAACAAAGCCCCAGGACAATCCACTGCTCCGGCATCACAAGATTTCCGGCCGCTCCACTGAGAATCAGCAGACCGGTAACAAGGGCTGCGCGAAAAAGCCGCATTCCATGCCCCATTTCTCTGCCAACCCAGCGGGACAGTTCCAGCAGGGCGCACAAGACAGCGCCCGCGGCTAACATGATGCCGTTGGGAAAATGCTCCCCGTCTCCAGCAGACAGCCAAATCAAAATAACTGCCATCGCAGCAAACAGCAGGGCTGATCCCAGAGGCCGCCAGCTGCTTTTGGGGGTGGCGTCCCTTTGAACTTTCATGGGATTTCTCCTTATTATAACTCCAGGGTGGTCCCATCTCCGGAGGTCTTGGGCCGCTCCGGTCCGGCCAGCCCCTCCTGGGCCAGCAGGTTCTCCATGACGGTGATGTCGGTGGAGATGTCCATGGCCTCCGCCCCAAAGAGGGAGTCCAGCTGTTTGTCGAAGGCCTTCACGATGGTGCCCATCATGTCCTCCACCTTGGCCTTGGTGGCGTCGATATTCTCCCCGGAGATGCCCACGGCGTCCATCCGGTCATAGGCGTTGAGGATTTTTAAGGTGGTGGGCAGGAAGTAGTTCAAAAACCGGCGGATCTGGGGGAGCTTTTTGGGCTCCTGGATCACCTGGTCGATGATCTGCCGGGTGACCTCCTCCAGGTGGTCGATCTGGGCGGAGATGGTCTCGTCCTCGATGCTGTCGTTGAGGCGGCGCATCTCACTTAAAGCCCGCTCCCGCTCCAGGATCAGCTTGTCGATCTCCAGATTGCCGGTGCTCTTGGCCTGCTGGGCCTGGCGGGCCTTCTCCTCCTGCTCCCGGCGCTGCCGCTCCTCCCGCTCCGCCTGGGCCTTCTCCCGGGCGGCGTGGGCCTCCTCGGCGCGCTTCTGGGCCTCCTGCTCCGCCTGCTTCTTCTCCTCCTCGTCCTCCCCGCCGGCGATCTGGTAGCTCTTATCCGGGAAAATGGCCTTTCCCACCACAAACGCCGCCACCGAGACCAGGGCGCACAGGATATAATCCACCGGCTGGTACAGGCGCAGGCCCAGCCCGAACACCAGCCACACCACCCCCACCAGATAGATGGGGATTACCGAACGCTTTACATGCTTTGCCATGGCAGTTTCCTCCTCCGGCCAATGTGCTGTTCAGGACCGGATATCTTGCCCCCATTGTATCATTCCGCCGGTAGGGGGTCAAGAAAATTCCCTGGATTTCAGGCAAAGTGCCTCCTTTCCCCACGGGGATATCCGATGTTTCAATTTCCCACCTTGACAATTCTCCTCCCCGGTGATATAGTACCCCTGTCAAATTGGCAACGATGGAGAAGAAGCCGCAAAATCCGCCCAGAGAGGGACGCAGAGGCTGGAAGCGTCCTGCGAGCTTTTGCAGCCGGTACCACTCCAGAGCCGCTGGCGAATGCAGAATGCAGAATGCAGAATGCAGAATGGACCTCCACTCTGCCCCTCGCGTTCTGTTCGGCAGAAAGCTATGCCGGGCCCGCCCGTTACAGCGGTCACAAGCGACGGCCTGTTTTGGGGCCGTAAGCAGGGTGGAACCGTGGGACGTATTGGATTATTTACGCCTCACCCCTGACACACTCAGGGGTGAGGCGTTTTGTTTTGCCCCGAAACACTGGCTTCCCCTTTAGGGGAAGCTGTCGAGCGAAGCGAGACTGATGAGGCCGGATACAGGACCGCCTCATCCGTCATTTGCTCCGCAAATGCCACCTTCCCCTGAAGGGGAAGGCTTATGAGGAGGTTATTTCTATGTCCGAAGAAGTGAAAAACAACGAATTTACCTTTGAAAATCCCGAGTACCGCCAGACCTACTGGCACACCTGCTCCCACATCATGGCCCAGGCGGTGAAGCGCCTGTGGCCCGAGGTGAAGCTGGCCATCGGCCCCTCCATCGACGAGGGCTGGTACTACGATATGGACGCCCCCTTCGCCTTCACCCCCGAGCACCTGGAGAAGATCGAGGCGGAGATGCGGAAGATTTGTAAAGAGAAGCTGAAGCTGGAGCGGTTCGAGCTGCCCCGGGCCGAGGCCCTGAAGTTCATGGAGGAGAAGGGCGAGCCCTATAAGGTGGAGCTTATCAACGACCTGCCCGAGGACGCCCACATCTCCTTCTACAAGCAGGGGGAGTTCACCGACCTGTGCGCCGGCCCCCACCTGGACTCCACCGGCCGGGTGAAGGGCAACGCATTAAAACTCACCGCCTGCAACGCCGCCTACTGGCGGGGCGACTCCAACCGGGAGACCCTGCAGCGCATCTACGGCATCGCCTTCCCCAAGAAGGACGAGCTGGACGCCTACCTGCAGCGCATTGAGGAGGCCAAGAAGCGGGACCACCGCCGCCTGGGCAAGGAGCTGGGACTGTTCATGCTCCGGGACGAGGGCCCCGGCTTCCCCTTCTTCCTCCCCAAGGGCATGGTGCTGAAGAACACTCTGCTGGACTACTGGCGTCAGATCCACAAGAAGTACGGCTATGTGGAGATCTCCACCCCCATCATCCTGAACCGTCAGCTGTGGGAGCGCTCCGGCCACTGGGACCACTACAAGCAGAACATGTACACCACCGTCATCGACGGCGAGGACTACGCCATCAAGCCCATGAACTGCCCCGGCGGCATGCTGGTCTACGCCAGCGAGCCCCACTCCTACCGGGATCTGCCCCTGCGGGTGGGTGAGATCGGCCTGGTCCACCGCCACGAGCTGTCCGGCGCCCTCCACGGCCTGTTCCGGGTGCGCTGCTTCAGCCAGGACGACGCCCACATCTTCATGACCCAGGACCAGCTCAAGGACGTGATTCAGGAGACCGTCCGCCTGTTTGACGAGGTGTACTCCACCTTCGGCCTGAGCTACACCATCGAGCTGTCCACCATGCCCGAGGACCACATCGGCACCGTGGAGCAGTGGGAGCACAACCAGGACATCCTGAAGGACGCCATCACCGACATGGGCAAGGACTTCGTCATCAACGAGGGCGACGGCGCCTTCTACGGCCCCAAGCTGGACTTCCATCTGGCCGACTCCCTGGGCCGCACCTGGCAGTGCGGCACCATCCAGCTGGACAGCCAGCTGCCTGAGCGCTTCGAGCTGGAGTATACCGGCGAGGACGGCCAGAAGCATCGCCCCGTCATGATCCACCGGGTGGTGCTGGGCTCCATCGAGCGCTTCATCGGCGTCATCACCGAGCACTTCGCCGGGGCCTTCCCCGCCTGGCTGGCCCCCGTCCAGGTGAAGATCCTGCCCGTCACCGACCGGGCCGCCCAGTACGCCGACCAGATCGCCCAGAAGCTGGACGGCGACGGCTACCGGGTGGAGGTGGACCACCGCAGCGAGAAGATCGGCAAGAAGATCCGGGAGGCCCAGCTGGAGAAGGTCCCCTATATGCTGGTGGTGGGCGACCGGGATATGGAGAATGAAACGGTCTCCCTGCGCCTGCGCTCCGGCGAGGACCAGGGCGCCATGTCCCTGGCCGACTTCGAGGCCATCATCGCCGAGGACGTGCGCACCAAGGTGATCCGGTAATCAAACCCAAATTCGATTTTATCAAAGCAGGCCCCCCGGCGTTCCGGGGGGCCTGCTTTTGCGTCTATTCGGTTGGTTCCGGCTGGTAGGTGAGCAGCTGGGACAGCTCCAGGTGGTCCAGAATGTCCCGGATCTCCTCCAGCTCCATCTGGGTGCCGTGGAGCGTGCAGATCGTGTGCTCTGTGCTGATGGCGGTATAGAAAACAGATTTTCCCGTGACCGACGGAATGATCTCAATGGACACCACCGCCCCGTCCTTAGTCTCGTACTGCTCCTGGTACTCCTGTCCTGTCAGGTCCACCGAGTACCAGTCCGGCCAGGTATACCGTGCGTTATAGGTAAAGCCAAATTCAAAGGCCGCCCCATCCTCCCCCGTATACTCTCCGCTGAAATAACGGCCCCAGACCTCCCCGGTAGCCAGGTCCGCGTCATAGCCATAGGACATGCCCATGGGGGACGGGGTGTACTGGCCGTCCAGCCAGAAAGCGTGGGGGACTGCTTCGGGCCAGAAGGACTCCAGATCAGCCATGGAGTCCGCCCAGTAAAAGACGGTCTGGGTCTCGGTCTGGCTGTCCTCCCAAATGCAGCGCTCCCTCCAGTCGTCCTCCGGGCCGCCCTGCTCGCGGCTCACCAGCGAATATCCAAGCTGGGACATATTCTCCAACACCTGCTCCAGAGGTACAGGTTCATAGTCTCTGGGCAGATTTTCCCGCACGTGCACCTCCGGGGTGGGCTCTCCGGCCTCCTCCGCCTTGATGACCTCCCAGCGGCCGGCCCCCTCGTTCTTCACCCGTTGGATGGTATTCTGCCGCAGGGCTATGCCCACCGTCCCGGCGGTGCAGGCCGTCAGGGCCAGGGCGGCCGCCAGCAGCACCAGAATCCGCCGCCTTCCCCACTTCCGGCCCCCGCTCCGCTCCGGCAGCCGCTCCAGCTGCTCCTCCAGCCGCGCCGAAAATCCCTCCGGGATGGGGCAGTCCTCCCTCTGGGCCCGCTCCCGCAGCTCCCGGTCCCATGGTTCAAAGCTCATAGATACCCTCCTCTCGCAAACGCTCCCGCAGCTTGTCCCGGCCCCGGGACAGGCGGGATTTGACGGTCCCCTGGGGCGCCCCCAGCACCTGGGCGATCTCCCCCACCGACAGGCCGTCGTAGTAGTAGAGCGTCACCGCCAGGCGCTGCTCCTCCGGCAGGGCCTGGACCAGCTCCCACAGCCCCAGGGGCTCCTGGGCGGGGGCGGCGGCACAGGCCGCCTCCTCCAGGGGGACGGTGGGCCGCGCCCGGCGGCGCTGGTCATAGGCGCAGTTCACCGTGATTTTCAGCAGCCAGGCCCGGGCCGACTCCCGCCGCCGCAGCCTGGGAAAGGCCTGCCAGGCCAGCAGGACGGCCTCCCCCACCGCGTCCTCGGCGGCCGCGTCGCTGTCCAGAAGCGCCCGGGCCGCCCGAAACAGGGCGCGGCTGTGGGCCTGGACCAGGGCGGCAAATTCCTGCCGCTCCCCATGGTCTTCCTTCATCGTCCACCGCCTCCTCTCATTTGTCCGGACACTATATAGATGGGTTTGAGAGAGAAATGGTTCCCAAGTTTTTAAAAAATGCTGTTACTTTTGCGCCGCTGTGCGGCGCAAAAGTCCTCGCTGTGCTCGCCGAACACCTTGCCGTGCAAGGCGTTCGGAGCATTCGATCCCACTCGAGGCGGGCTGCCGCCCCCTCGAGCTCCCCCGCCATAACTCGGGCGGATTCCTCTTAATAGAGGTTTTTCGGCAAACTGAAAGTGCGGGCCATAGGCCCGCACTCAGGCTGTCGAAAAAGTCTAAGGACTTTTCCGACAGCCTGCAAAAATGCCGTTACTTTTGCGCCGGTGTTCGGCGCAAAAGTCCTCGCTGCGCTCGCTGAACGCCTTGCCATGCAAGGCATTCAGGGC
>NZ_NFKI01000129.1 GCF_002160305.1 Pseudoflavonifractor sp. An184 | reverse complement strand
CAGATAGACAGCAGCACGACACCCGCACCACCCGCCGCCCCGACTGCGTGACGGAAATCCGCATGGGCAATTCCGTCCTTGTCGTGTCCGGCTATTTCAAGAAAGACACTACCACCACCGCCGCCGACAAAATGGCGCGGGTACTGGAAGCGGAAGCCGCTGCTACACAGGAGCCGACTTGTCCGGCGTGAACCGGGGCATGAGGAAAGCGGCCATGCCGGGGAGCATGGCCGCTGGAATGTGAGTAAAGGTCATACATGGATTTGAAAATCACCAAAATCAAATACACCGCAGCCTTGCTTTAAATTACCCTCTTTTGCTAATTGGCAAAAGGCTTTTTCAATCCGGCTAATTATATCGGCGGGAATAGCAAGTTGATGATGTGCAGGTAAAATTCGCTGTATTGCTAAAGACTGTAATTTTCTTATGGACTGAAAGAAAAGTTGTGGGTCTGTTGTTGGATAAAAAGCGTCAAGACACCCTTTGTATATTAAATCACCGGAATACAAGTATTTTCTTTCCGGTTCATAGAAGCAGCAATGCCCCGGAGAATGCCCGGGCGTATGAAGAACTATCAATTTCCTATTCCCCAAATCAATGCAATCGTTATCATGTAAAATTATTTGCGGGACTCCTTGAAAAATCTGATATTCCTCTATTTTGAAGTCAGAGGGAAAATCGCATGGTTTTCTCATAAGATTGCTTTTTACCACTTGCAAAGGTATAGGAAATTTACCAGATAACCAATCTTTTTCTGCTTCGTGGACTGCGATAATATCAAAATATTTGTGCCCGCCGATATGATCCCAGTGTATATGTGTTGTTATGGCTGTAACTGGAAGTGATGTCAAACTATCAACTACTTTTTTGATATTTGCCACCCCTAACCCCGTATCAATCAATATGGCTTTCTTAGTGCCACAAAGTAAATAGCAATGCGTTTCTTCCCAATGCCGATACTCACTGATTGCAAAAGTATCTTTGTCGATTATTTCCGTTGTAAACCAACTACTCATGTTTTATCACCCGCTCTATCGAAATCGCTTTTGAAAGTAAGTATAGCACACAGATATAAACTTTTCTACTGAAAGCAACTCTACAAAACGCTACACAAAAATCAGCAATTTGACAAACCATAAAGAAGCAGATTTTACACTTTTGCCGCTATACAGCCCCCGCTATTCCGTGGTACAATAAAGCTACGGAATAGTGGGGCTGGCTGTCGGAAACGGAGGATTTTATGTTAAGACAAGCCACCCAAAACCTCATTACCGCCCTTTATCCGAGATTGTCCCATGAGGACGAGTTGCAAGGCGAAAGCAATTCCATATCGAACCAGAAAAGGATTTTGGAAACCTACGCCAAGCAGAACGGCTTTACCAATCTGCGCTGGTACACCGACGACGGCTTTTCCGGCGCAAACTTCCAGCGCCCCGGTTTTCAAGCCATGCTTGCAGACATTGAAGCCGGGAAAGTGGGTACGGTCATAGTCAAGGACATGAGCCGGTTAGGGCGAAACTACTTGCAGGTAGGGTTTTACA
>NZ_NFKI01000128.1 GCF_002160305.1 Pseudoflavonifractor sp. An184 | reverse complement strand
CATTGAGGAACGCCTCCTTATGGTTGGCTCGCAACTACCATTTTACTGGCTTTTCCTCTTTGAGTCACTCTTTTTATTTACTGTTGCACTTGCATTGTAAATCGGCACGATGGGAAAGTCACTCGCCGCCCGCAGGCGGCGAAATCCCCCCTGCGTACAACGACCTGGTCCGGAACCTGCCCCCTCATCCGCCCCCTTCGGGGGCACCTTCCCCTAAAGGGGAAGGCTTAAGAAGGCGGCATCGAAATCCCTTAGGGTGTTACCCTCTCCCCTGCTTCTCCTCATATTTTTTCAACAGATCCTCCACGGCCTCGTCCAGCAGCCGGGACTTGGGGATGCGGGTCTGTTTGGACAAGTCGTTGAATGGTTGAACCAAGCTGTTATCCAGAGAGGACACCAGGCGGGTCCGGTTGACATAGATGGGTTCTGCCAAGCAAAGCCCCTCCTTTATTCATAAACACTAGATAGTGTCTATTATAGCGGAAAAATTATCCCCTTCAACTAGTGACTATATATTGACTTAATAGTAACTATATAGTATGATTGAGACGAGGTGATTGTTATGCAAGAAAAATATGAAATCCCCAAATCCTGCGCCCAGTGCCGCCATTTCCACCAGCACTACGTCCGGGTGGCGGGCTATCGCTACGCCCCTTTGGACGAGGGGCACTGTTCCGAGCCCAAGTGCCGGGACAAGCGGGCGGACAACCCCGCCTGCGCCCGGTTCTCCAAGTGGCCGGAGCCCCGCCGGTGAGCGGAAGGAAAATCCCCGGCTGGACTGCATGCCAGCCGGGGATTTTGCAGTGTTGGGATTGCTCAGAAGGGCAGGCCCAGCCCGCCGGTGAGTTTCTGCATGTTGGAGGCGGCGTCGCTCTCCGCGGCCCGCAGGGCCTCGTTGACGGCGGCCACGATCATGTCCTCCAGCATCTCCACGTCGTCGGGGTCCACCGCGTCGGGGTCGATGGTGAGGGACTTCAGCTCCCGCTTGCCGGAGACGGAGGCGGTGACCACACCGCCGCCTGCGCTGGCCTCATAGGTCTTTTCCTCCAGCTCCTGCTGCATCTTCAGCATGTCCTGCTGCATCTTCTGGGCCTGCTTGATCATGTTCATATTCATGCCGCCGCCCATGCCGGGGATGCCCCGGCTGCCAAATCCTTTTGCCATGTGGCAACACTCCTTCCGTTTCCGCCGCCCGCCTCCATGGGCAGGCGGCCTTGAATTTCTTTGCTGTCTCCCGCCGCCGGCATGGCGGAGGGCCTGATCACTGAATTTTGATGTTGTCGAACTGGGCCCCGAAGGCCAGCAGGTCGTCCAAAGCGTCGTGCTTCTCCCCGGCAGCCGGGGGCGCGGAGCCCTCCTCCGCCGGGGGCTGGCCCACTACCACGGAAACCCGGGCCTCCGCCGCGCCGAAGAAGGCGGCCGCCGCCTGGGCCAGGGGCTGGGTGACGGTGGGCTTGTTGAGCATGGCCCGGGTAAACTCGCTGTCCACCCACAGGGTGAGGAAGCCGTTCTTCCACACGCCGGTGACTTTCGCCGGGTTATTGAGGAAGGGCTGGACCGAGGGGGGCACCTTCCCCGCCAGACCGGCCGCGAAGGCGGGCCAGAAGGCGGAGTTTCCCCCTCCCCCGCCGCCGGGACTGGGGGCGGCAGGCTGGGCAGCAGCCGCCCCCAGTCCCGG
>NZ_NFKI01000127.1 GCF_002160305.1 Pseudoflavonifractor sp. An184 | reverse complement strand
CTCCTCGTATAATAAGTTTGAAAGTTAATAATTCAGATATCAGCAGGCTTAGAGATGCCCGTGATACAATAGCTGTAGGACAGCAGGGTCAAGTTCTCTACCTCCTGGTTGAGCCGTAGGGCTGCTTCAAAATAAGTCAGTTTCCCTGAGCCGGAAGTTAGCTGCAAACTCATTGGCTGTTTGCCAGAGTGTGGGTCGCCCTTTCAGCAGTGAGGGATATCGCATTGGTCTGCTCTGGAATGATTCTGATACGCGAGGTTGCGGATGCTCCGGTTATCATGGGTATCTCCAAGCCTGCTGGCCTGAAATCTCCATGCGGGGAGGTGAAAATCGTGAACCCATTATTCGTTGGCATTGATGTGAGCAGCAGGAGCAATGTCGCCTACCTGATGAAGCCGGATGGAAGCAAGCACAGTAGCTTTTCTGTGCAGAACAATCTTGGCGGTGCTAAAATGTTGTCAGAGAGAATTGTGTCGGCACTCAGCTCCATGCGGCTCAGTGATGTGGTGATTGGCCTAGAAGCCACCTCTATCTACGGGAACAACCTTGTGTATGCCCTCCGGGAGGATGGCAGCCTGAGCCGGTTCCAGCGGAAGATCCATGTCCTCAATCCCAAGCAGGTCAAAAAATTCAAGGAAGCCTATCCAGATCTGCCCAAAAATGACTTTGTGGATGCCTTTGTGATTGCCGACCATCTCCGTTTTGGCAGAATCGCCAAGGAGGTCTATATGGACGACTATCGCTACCAGGCTCTCAGAACCCTCACCAGAGCCAGATTTGATGTCATTCAGAATCTGACACGGGAGAAGCAGAGGTTTGCCAACTACTTATTCCTAAAATGCTCTGGTATTGCTCAGGAGAAAGACATTCAAAACACCAGCGCCACTACCATTGCTCTCATGGAGCATTTTGAAACTGTGGATGATCTGGCAAATACTGATCTGGATGAACTGACCGACTTTATTGCTCAAGCAGGCCGGGGCAGATTTGTCGATCCAGATGCCACTGCCAGAGCAGTACGGGCTGCGGCCAAAGGCTCTTACCGTCTGCCCAAGACAGTGAACGACACCGTGAACCAGGCAATGTCTGTTTCCATCGCCTCTATGCGGGCACTGAAGGAACAGGTTAAGGTTCTGGACAAAGCCATTGAACAACAGTTTGAAATTATCCCAAACACTCTAACTTCCATCCCTGGCATTGGTAAGGTTTACTCCGCCGGTATTATTGCTGAAATTGGTGATATCCACCGTTTCGATTCCCAAGCCTCTGTCGCCAAGTTTGCCGGCCTTGTCTGGACACAGCACCAGTCCGGTGAATTTGAAGCGGAGCACTCCCGAATGATTAAATCCGGCAACCGCTATCTCCGCTACTACCTGCTGGAAGCTGCCAACTCTGTGAGAAGATGCGACTCCGAGTTCCGGCGTTACTATGACCTTAAATTCAAAGAGGTCAACAAGTACCAGCATAAACGCGCACTCGCTTTAACTGCCAGAAAACTGGTTCGGTTGGTCTTTCGGCTGCTGAAAGACAACCGCCTGTATATCCCATCGGAGGGCTAAGCGTACCGCTTGCCACTCTGATGTCCAAGCCCTGTTTCAAATTTTCTTAGGGGCAGGGCTTTGGTTGGTGTTGCCTTTTGGCTGCTCACATAGCTCTCCTATGGCGTTTTCTTCTGTTGTTTCCGTGAATCACCCTCTTGACTTAATACCATTGGACT
>NZ_NFKI01000126.1 GCF_002160305.1 Pseudoflavonifractor sp. An184 | reverse complement strand
TCGCTCGCAAGCGCCTGCATTTCTTTCTTGCCTGAACCACTCAGGTCAAGCCCTCGGCGGATTAGTATCGGTCAGCTCAACACATTGCTGTGCTTACACCTCCGACCTATCAACGTCATAGTCTACGACGCGCCTTACTCCTCGAGGGATGAGAGATCTTATCTTAGGGGGAGTTTCACGCTTAGATGCTTTCAGCGTTTATCTCGTCCAGACGTAGCTACCCAGCTGTGCCGTTGGCACGACAACTGGTGCACCAGAGGTCTGTCCATCCCGGTCCTCTCGTACTAAGGACAGCTCCCTTCAAATCTCTTTCGCCCGCAACAGATAGGGACCGAACTGTCTCACGACGTTCTGAACCCAGCTCGCGTGCCACTTTAATCGGCGAACAGCCGAACCCTTGGGACCGAATTCAGCCCCAGGATGTGACGAGCCGACATCGAGGTGCCAAACCTCCCCGTCGCTGTGGACGCTTGGGGGAGATCAGCCTGTTATCCCCAGGGTAGCTTTTATCCGTTGAGCGACGGCATTTCCACTCACATACCGCCGGATCACTAACTCCAACTTTCGTTACTGCTCGGATTGTCACCCTCGCAGTTAGGCTCGTTTCTGCGTTTACACTCACTGCACGATTTCCGTCCGTGCTGAACGAACCTTTGAGCGCCTCCGTTACCTTTTTGGAGGCGACCGCCCCAGTCAAACTGCCCACCTAACAGTGTCCCCCGACCGGATTCACGGCCGCAGGTTAGAAAACCAGCAAATGAAGGGTGGTATCCCAAGGTTGACTCCATCAAAGCTGACGCCCTGACTTCCAAGTCTCCCACCTATCCTGTACATCATTTACCAATCCTCAGTATTAAGCTACAGTAAAGCTCCATGGGGTCTTTCCGTCTAGTTGCGGGTAACTGGCATCTTCACCAGTACTACAATTTCGCCGGGTGGGCTGTTGAGACAGCGCCCAAATCGTTACGCCATTCGTGCGGGTCAGAACTTACCTGACAAGGAATTTCGCTACCTTAGGACCGTTATAGTTACGGCCGCCGTTTACTGGGGCTTCAATTCAGACCTTCGCTTGCGCTAAGCCCTCCTCTTAACCTTCCAGCACCGGGCAGGCGTCAGCCCATATACGTCATCTTTCGATTTAGCATAGACCTGTGTTTTTGGTAAACAGTCGCTTGGGCCTATTCTCTGCGGCCCCCTCACGGGGGCTCCCCTTATCCCGAAGTTACGGGGTAATTTTGCCGAGTTCCTTAACAACCCTTCTCCCGTTGGCCTTAGGATTCTCTCCTCATCTACCTGTGTCGGTTTGCGGTACGGGCACCTTAGCATACATCAGAGCTTTTCTCGCCTCGTCATTCACTGGCTTCCCTACTTGTTTTCGGTCCCTTTCGCCCGGGTCAACCAACGCCCGGGTCCAGCTAGCTCCAAGTGTCCCTCTGATTTAAGTTTCGGTGGCTACGGAATTTCAACCGTATGTGCATCGACTACGCCTCGCGGCCTCGCCTTAGCTCCCGGCTTACCTTGGGCGGACGAACCTTCCCCAAGAAACCTTAGATTTTCGGCCATTATGATTCCCACATAATTCTCGCTACTCATTCCGGCATTCTCACTCGAATGAAGTCCACCGCTGCTTCCGCTACGACTTCACCCCTCATTCGACGCTCCCCTACCACACACTTACGTGCATCCCAAGCTTCGGTGTTACGCTTAGCCCCGTTACATTTTCCGCGCAGA
>NZ_NFKI01000125.1 GCF_002160305.1 Pseudoflavonifractor sp. An184 | reverse complement strand
GGGGGCTGCGGACAAAAAGCTGGACCAAAACAGATCATAGAAGAAAAGATCAAGCAGCCAGGCCCAGGCAGCGTCTGAAGTCCAACGGGCTGCGCCAGCCAAGGGACTGCTTGATGCGTTTCCGGTTATACCAGTGCAGGTAGCTGTCCAGTATGGAGATGAATTGTCGGAGGGTCACGCCCTCCCAGGAGACGCCGTAGAACATCTCATTTTTCAGCCGGCCAAAGAATCCCTCGCAGGCGGCGTTGTCCGGTGAACAGCCCTTGGCTGACATGGAACGCCGCAGGCCGGCAGCTTTTGTGCGCTGAATCCAACCGGGCCAGCGGTAATGCCCGCCCCGGTCCGAGTGGAGGATGGGGTGCTCTCCTTCCTGCAGTTGCGAGATTGCCGCGTCCAGCATGGAATTCGCCAGCCGGGCATTGGGAGAGGTTCCGATCGCCCAGCTTACCGCCATGCCGTCAAAGCAGTCAATGATCGGTGAGAGGTATATTTTCCCTGCGGGAATGCTGAATTCCGTAATATCTGTCAGCCATTTCTCGTTGGGCTTTTCCGCGTGGAAGTTCCGGGCAATGAGATTGGGGACTGCCGGGCTGATCTCACCAAGATAGGAGTTATAGCGCCGGCGTCTGATGTTTCGGACAACAAGGTGTTCCTCCTTCATCAAGCGGCGGACCACCTTCTCGGACACTCTGCGTCCAAGGCCTCTCAAGGCGGCGTGGAGCCTTCGATAGCCGTAGCAGCCATTCACAGCGGCAAAGGTCTCCTTGAGCTCCTGCCGCAGGCTCTGGTATTGATCTGGTTTATCCAGCACTGCTTTCTGATAAAAGTAGCTGCTTTTGGACAGTTTTAAGCACTCCAATAATTCTTTCAGCCGATATGTGTTTCTAAGGGCGTCAATCACTACGGCCTTTTCCCGATTGCTTAGATGATCTGGATTGACGCCCTCCTCTTTTTTTAGGATCTCATCCGCCTTCTTCAGAACATCTACCTCCAGCTGCAGCCGGTGGCGTGTTCTCTCCAATTCCTGGTTCTCCCGCCGCAGCGCCTCTACCCTTTCTGCCAGTGCGGCGTTTTCCGCCCGCAATGCCTCTAACGCCGCCTCGGTGATTGGCTCCTCTGGTTTTTCCATCTCGTCTGTACACCCCCCGGCAAACAGTTTCTCCCGCCAGAAATACAGGTTGGAATGACTCACGCCATACCTGTTTGCGATCTTTTCCGCACTGCCCCCTCTGGCGCAGAATTCCACTACGGCCTCCCGTTTCTGTTCCGGTGTACATTTTACGACATTTCGCCTCGGCATACAAGCCTGTCCCTCCGGCGGCCTCGTTTCCAACACCCATTGCCGCAGACGATCCCGGTTGACATATCCCAGGGCCTTAGAGGTTTTCGTATAGTTGCACCCATTGGCATAATAGTGGGCCACCGCCTTCTCCTTTTGCTCCTGTGTATGCAAAGGCGCCCGGATGAAATCCCGGTGCAGATCTCCACTTTTCTGATATTCCCGATACCAGCCACGCAACGCCTCGTGAGATGGGTATCCCAACTCCTGGATCGTCTTGTTCGCTTGATATCCGGATGCGATGTATGCTTTGACTGCTCGCATCCGTTCCTCGTATGTGTACATTCTTGCCCCTTCCCGGTCCAGCTTTTTGTCCGCATGGCCCTGGGCGAAATTTTCTCTCTTTGTTTAGGCGGCGCAATTTTTGAGATGCCTGACATATTGCTGTGCACAGCGTCGGTGAAAAAGCCGGGAACTCTTTGGAACCGCTGGATTTTTTCAAACCTTCGACCACCTAAAATTCAAAAAACGGTTGCAGCGACCACCTGGCACGGCGCTGAGGCGAAATCCC
>NZ_NFKI01000124.1 GCF_002160305.1 Pseudoflavonifractor sp. An184 | reverse complement strand
ATTTGTCCGCCCCGGCCTTTGGCAAGGCTTTTTGTTCCTGCAAAGCCAGCCTTGCCCGCCGTTTTCGCTCCCCCTCGGTAGAGGATTGGCCGATCAGCAGTTCAATGTTGCTCATATACAGCGCGCCGCTTGGCAGCGGCTCCACAAGCCCCAGCTTCATAAAAATCTGCAAGGCTCGTTCTACGGTGCCGACTTGCTGGCGGGTAATGGTGGCAATCATCTGCGCGGTGTAGGGGATATTTTCATCAAGCTGCAACTTCCCGCCGTTTTTCAGCGATTTCAAGTACAATTTCAAGAGAATGTTGGAATAGAGGATGCCGTCCTGCATACTTTCCAGCAGCACGATAGCGTCCTCGTCAAAGTAATTCTCTTTCAGCTTGAGGTAGTAGTATTTTCGGTTGTCTGACATGGTTCCTCCTTTGGGTGGATTTGGGGCGTTTGTACGCATTTAGAACGCCGTTTCCGGGGGAAAAGGATAAATGTATCGCATACCCTTTGACACCCACGAAAAAAGCCTTGATTTATGCGGGTTTGAAAGGCTCTAAAGCGTGACATTTATGCCTTTGTTTCCGCTTTCGCTCGGTGGCTTTGATTTTCTTCATGCGTCCGGCGCAGTCGGGGCAGTATTTTCCCCGGTTGGATTTGGGGACAAAGGCCGCCCCGCAGACGGCGCAGCATTTCCGGCTCCCCCGGTACAAAAGGGCTGCGGCCAGCTCCCCGTCAAGAGGCAGGACAGCCACACGGAACCAGCGGCACATGAGGGAAAGGGAAATGCTCTGGACGCACACGCAAGGCTCCCCGTCGTCTAACAGCAGGCAGTTCCCCCCGTCGTAGTTACAGCACTCATGCACCAGCCGCCGCGCCCGCCGGTGCTGGCGGTAGTCCATGCGGGGCAGGTTATCGCTCATGGCTCTGCTCCTTTCTGCGGTGGGGTTCCTCCCGGCGCAAAATCTGGTCGATGTTCCGCTTGACCGTCTGCAACTCCTTGAACCGCTGTTTCTGTTCGTGGTAGGTGTTATACAAGCCGTCTTTCTCGGAGATAAGCTGCTCGATCTCGGCCTGCAACGCTTTCCGGGCGGGCAGCTTGGTAATGCCATGCGCCTTGAAATACCGGGCGGCGGCTTCGGCTATAATAAAATCGCTCTCATTTGCCTGCCGGTAGGCGGTGCGGGCTTTCTCGGATTTCTGCGCCCGCAGCCCCTCGCGGGTGGGCTTGGTCTTAGCGTAGGCAAGTACCTGTTGCTGCAACTCCTTTTTCCCTTGTAGCTTGGTTTCCAGCGTTTTCAGCTTGCCGCTGGTCTGGCGCATTTCCTGATAGGCGGTATCAACGGCGGCTTCTAACTGCTCCGGGGAAGTGAAGCCGTATTCCTGATACACATTCAGCGTCGCGGCCATCTGTTTAAGGTTGTGCATGGTCGCCCAACGCTCATAGCCCCGGCCTTTGCCCTCGGCTTTCTTCTGCTCAATGTCCACAAGCCGCTGCACATTCGGAGCGGTTTGAGGGGCTTTTGTGGGCTGTATGCCGGTTTTCCCATGCCGCTGGTATTCGGGTATGGCTGCGGCCTTTTCTGCGGCTCTGGCGGCGTTCTGCTCCAAAACGGCAAGGACAGCGGCGCGGTCAAAATCGTCGCCCAGCTTGCGGGCGGTAATGGGCTTTGTCCTGTCCGGCGTGAGGTAACTAAGCCGCCCCCGGCTCTCCTTGACGGCCACGCCCTCCCGCAGCAGCAGAGAGGAAAACTCGTCAAAGCTGGCGGCGGTGGCAAGGGCTTTCCGTATGGTCTGCCGCAGCTTCTCCTTGTTCGTTTCAAACTTGGTCTGCCGGGGCGTGATACCGCCTGCAATCATGGGGGCGTTCTGCTTGTCCAGCGCGGCCTGTCCCTTTTTCTGC
>NZ_NFKI01000123.1 GCF_002160305.1 Pseudoflavonifractor sp. An184 | reverse complement strand
CGAATATGAGCGCAAAGCGCTCATCCTGAGCCGCGCCCTGGTGCCTCTTTGGTTTCTTTCTGGGCATCCAGAAAGAAACTCGCCGCCCGCAGGCGGCGAAATCCCCCTGAAAAAAACTATGTTTCACGTGAAACCTCCCCTCCCCTATTCCCACAAACCAACACATTATTATCAAATTTAAGGAGTGTTCCAATATGCTGGACATCAAGCTGATCCGGGAGAATCCCGATCTGGTAAAAGAAAACATCAAGAAGAAGTTCCAGGACCAGAAGCTGCCCCTGGTGGACGAGGTGCTGGAGCTGGACAAGGAGAACCGGGCCGTCATGGCCGAGGCCCAGGAGCTGCGCTCCGCCCGGAACAGCCTGTCCAAGCAGGTGGGCATCCTCATGGGCCAGTCCAAGAAGGACCCCTCCAAGCTGGCGGAGGCCGAGGAGGCCAAGGCCAAGGTGAAGGCCAACGCCGACCGTCTGGCCGAGCTGGAGGCCAAGGAGACCGAGCTGGCCCAGAAGATCCGCAAGATCATGCTCCAGATCCCCAACATCATCGACCCCTCCGTGCCCATCGGCCCCGACGACAGCTGCAACGTGGAGGTCCAGCGCTTCGGCGAGCCCGTGGTGCCCGACTTTGAGATCCCCTACCACACCCAGATCATGGAGTCCTTCAACGGCATTGACATGGACGCCGCCGGCCGGGTGTCCGGCAACGGCTTCTACTACCTCATGGGCGACATCGCCCGCATCCACGAGGGCGTGCTGGCCTACGCCCGGGACTTTATGATCAACAAGGGCTTCACCTTCTGCATCCCCCCCTTCATGATCCACGGCAACGTGGTGGAGGGCGTCATGTCCCAGACCGAGATGGACGCCATGATGTACAAGATCGAGGGCGAGGATCTGTACCTCATCGGCACCTCTGAGCACTCCATGATCGGCAAGTTCATCGACCAGATCATCCCCGAGGAGTCCCTGCCCCAGACCCTCACCTCCTACTCCCCCTGCTTCCGGAAGGAGAAGGGCGCCCACGGCATCGAGGAGCGCGGCGTGTACCGCATCCACCAGTTTGAGAAGCAGGAGATGATCGTGGTCTGCAAGCCCGAGGACTCCATGAAGTGGTACGATCAGATGTGGAAGTACTCCGTGGAGCTGTTCCGCTCCCTGGACATCCCCGTGCGCCAGCTGGAGTGCTGCTCCGGCGACCTGGCCGACCTGAAGGTGAAGTCCTGCGACATCGAGGCCTGGTCCCCCCGTCAGAAGAAGTACTTTGAGGTGTGCTCCTGCTCCAACCTGGGCGACGCCCAGGCCCGCCGCCTGAAGATGCGGGTCAAGGGCGAGAAGGGCACCTACCTGCCCCACACCCTGAACAACACCGTGGTGGCCCCTCCCCGCATGCTCATCGCCTTCCTGGAGAACAACCTCCAGGCCGACGGCTCCGTGAAGATCCCCGAGGCTCTGCGGCCCTATGTGGGCGGCATGGAGGTCATGGTGCCCAAGAAGTAAGATTTGATTGCAGGGGAATTTCGCCGCCTGCGGGCGGCGAGTTCCTTTGCCCATGGCGGCAAAGGAACCAAAACGCCACCGGGGACGCGTCCGATGGGCTACGGCTTCACTCTGTTCCGCCTAGGCCCATAGGCCGCTTTCCCCGGACCCCAATACGGGGGTTATCCCTGCGGCTTGGCATAAAATTTCCGGCGCGCAAAATCTGAGTGACGATCTAAATTCCCGCCGGGCCACTGGGCCCTGGGTATGCAAAAATTGTCGCTGGTACGGTTCCGCTTCTGCGCCTCGCTTTACCGAACCAACGCTCCCGGTCCGGTTTCGCCGTAGGGGCGGCCCTTGCGGCCGCCCGAAAGCCTTCCCCCTTGAAGGGGGAAGGTGGCTGGCCAAAGGCCAGACGGATGAGGGTGCTCTCTCGAAAGGTGGCTCTTAGAGCAAGAGAAAGCCCCTCCAGATATCCCTCTCCCGCTAAAGTCCCCCCTTGTCAAAAGGGGGGCG
>NZ_NFKI01000122.1 GCF_002160305.1 Pseudoflavonifractor sp. An184 | reverse complement strand
TCCGCCTAGCGGCGAAAACTGCGTTTGTTCCCTTGCTCCTCCTCTTCCCGGCGAACCCGCTTCGCTGGGCTTCGTCGGGAGTAACGAGGGATTGGGCAAAACGCCACCGGGGACGGCTCCAGATGAGCACTTCGTGCTCATAGTCGCCTACCCTACCCCCTTTGTCGCTTCGCGACATCTCCCCCTGACAGGGGGAGTCGGCCCCGGACCCCCATTTACGGGAGTCACCCCTTGAAGTGCGCAGAACATTTCCGGCGCGCAAAATCAGGAGTGCTTGGGTACTATCCCGTCCGGCCCCACTGGGGGCCTGAGTGGGGAGAAAATTGGGACTGGTGCGATTCCATGCCTGCGCCTGAACTTGCCGAACCAACGAGCTTGGTTCGGAATATGGGATACCTCATCCGCCCCCTTCGGGGGCACCTTCCCCTAAAGGGGAAGGCAGGGGGATAGCGTTCCAAAGCCTTCCCCTTTAGGGGAAGGTGGCACGGCCGCAGGCCGTGACGGATGAGGGGAACGGTCCTGATTATGAGGGCGGTCCGTTTCAACCGTAGGGGCGCACAGTGTGCGCCCGCGGGCCGGTCTGGGACCGGCCCCTACAAAAAAGGACATCTTCTATTATATTCGCCGTAGGGGCGGGTGTCCTCACCCGCCCGCTCTGGAGGTGGGCTCCGTTTGTAGGGTGCGGCCTCCCGGACGCGCCGTTCCACTTACACGCAAAACGCCGTAGGGGCGGCCCTCGCGGTCGCCCGTGCCGGATCTTGAATCAGGTTTCGCTCCCCTTTGTAGGGGCGGCTATCAGCCGCCCGAGCCTTCCACCCAGGAGGAAGGCTAAACGGTGAAACTTCCGGCGGGAGCTTACGGGCAGAAAAAAGGGCAGGCGTTCACCTGCCCTTTGGGAAAGCGCAATTCAGCGCTTACACATTCTCACACTTCTGGTTGGCCACCGTGCAGGAAGTTTTGCAGGCAGACTGGCAAGAGGTCTGGCACTCGCCGCAGCCGCCCTTGGCGGCGCTGGCCTTCAGAGTGGCGCCGTTGAGGGTCTGAATGTGTTTCATTGGAATCTCCTCCTATGCTTTCACGGAGCAAGCTCCGCATAATTTGAAGCTATTATAGCACAGAACACGCCCCATTTCAATCTCATCTTTTGCGTTTTTTCTTGGGGCGGCTGCCCAGGATGCCCGCCATGGCCCCGCCGCACAGGCAGGAGAGGAGCATCATCCCCCCTCCGTTGGAGATGGAGGCCTCCTCAAACAGCAGCGTTCCCGCCAACAGCAGCAGCAGAAACAGGATGGCCCCCACCCCCGCTCCCACCAGCAGGGTGCTCCGGCCGATGCGCCGCACCGCCAGCAGTCCGCCGGTGAGCGCCCCAAGCACGCAGGCGGCCAGCACCGCACGCTCCATGAACCGCTCCGGGACCGCCCCGGCGGAGATGAGCAGGGAGCAGACCAGCAGCGCCAGCACCGCCGCCAGCACTGCCGCCGCTCCGCCCAGAAGCAGCTGGCCCATCACCGTGATCCAAAGCCCTCCGGTCTCCTCCGGCTTTCCTTCCCGCCGCTTCTCCCGCGGTTTCTTCGTCATATCCGACCCCTCCCCAGTCTGTGAGCTTGTATCCAAAGCCTATGCGGGCAGGGGCTGTCCACTTGCCGGTTTCGGGAAAAAATCACAGCCGGGCGGAGCAAGCGGCTCCGCCCGGCTTTATCTCCATCTCCGGTCAGATTCTCAGCAGCATGCCCAGGGTCCGGAGAAACTCCTGGACCTCCCGGGGGGTGGTAAAGGCGGACACGCTGGCCCGCAGGGTGCCGGTCTCCAGGGTGCCCGCCGTGCGGTGGGCCAGGGGGGCGCAGTGGAGCCCGGCCCGCAGGGCGATCCCCCGGCGGCCCAGCTCCTCCCCCAGTTCCTCGCAGTCCCGGTCCTCCACCCGGAAGGAGATCACCCCCGCCTGGGCCTGGGACCCCGCCGGGGCCCGGAAAACCTCCACCCCGGGCAGGCGGGAGAG
>NZ_NFKI01000121.1 GCF_002160305.1 Pseudoflavonifractor sp. An184 | reverse complement strand
TTGCCGCTGGACGCGATATGGCAGGATAGCCGGTCAATGTAGTAGTTCCATTTGTCGGGCAGGTCTGCTTTCAGCCCGTCCAGTTCTGATTGCGAAAGAAAGACATTTTCATACCGGCCATAGGCGGCGCGGGCGGGCTGTCCCGTATCTAACTCTCGCTCTCTCTCTTTTTCTATCTCTATCTCTATCTCTTTCTCTATCTCTGGTGGACAAATGTCCGCTTGATATGGTGGACATTTGTCCGCCCCGGCCTTTGGCAAGGCTTTTTGCTCCTGCAAAGCCAGCCTTGCCCGCCGTTTCCGCTCCCCCTCGGTAGAGGATTGGCCGATCAGCAGTTCAATGTTGCTCATATACAGTGCGCCGCTTGGCAGCGGCTCCACAAGCCCCAGCTTCATAAAAATCTGCAAGGCTCGCTCTACGGTGCCGACTTGCTGGCGGGTAATGGTGGCAATCATCTGCGCGGTGTAGGGGATATTTTCATCAAGCTGCAACTTCCCGCCGTTTTTCAGCGATTTCAAGTACAGTTTCAAGAGAATGTTGGAATAGCGGATACCGTCCTGCATACTTTCCAGCAGCACGATAGCGTCCTCGTCAAAGTAATTCTCTTTCAGCTTGAGGTAATAGTATTTTCGGTTGTCTGACATGGTTCCTCCTTTGGGTGGATTTGGGGCGTTTGTACGCATTTAGAACGGCGTTTCCGGGGGAAAAGGATAAATGTATCGCGTACCCTTTGACACCCACGGAAAAAGCCTTGATTTATGCGGGTTTGAAAGGCTCTAAAGCGTGACATTTCTGCCTTTGTTTCCGCTTTCTCTCGGCAGCTTTGATTTTCTTCATGCGTCCGGCGCAGCCGGGGCAGTATTTCCCCCGGTTGGATTTGGGGACAAAGGCCGCCCCGCAGACGGCACACCGTTTCCGGCTCCCCCGGTACAAGAGGGCTGCGGCCAGTTCCCCGTCAAGGGGCAGGACAGCCACACGGAACCAGCGGCACATGAGGGAAAGGGAAATGCTCTGGACGCACACGCAAGGCTCCCCGTCGTCTAACAGCAGGCAGTTCCCCTCGTCGTAGTTACAGCACTCATGTACCAGCCGCCGCGCCCGCCGGTGCTGGCGGTAGTCCATTCTCGGTAACTTATCGCTCATGGCTCTGCTCCTTTCTGCGGTGGGGTTCCTCCCGGCGCAAAATCTGGTCGATGTTCCGCTTGACGGTCTGCAACTCCTTGAACCGCTGTTTCTGTTCGTGATAGGTGTTATACAGGCCGTCTTTCTCGGAGATAAGCTGCTCAATCTCGGCCTGCAACGCCTTCCGGGCGGGCAGCTTGGTAATGCCATGCGCCTTGAAATACCGGGCGGCTGCGTCGGCTATGATAAAATCGCTCTCGTTTGCCTGCCGGTAGGCGGCGCGGGCTTTTTCGGATTTCTGCGCTTTCAGCCCGTCGCGGGCGGGCTTGGTCTTGGCATAGGCAAGTACCTGTTGCTGCAACTCCTTTTTCCCTTGTAGCTTTGTTTCCAGCGTTTTCAACTTGCCGCTGGTCTGGCGCATTTCCTGATAGGCGGTATCAACGGCGGCTTCTAACTGCTCCGGGGAAGTGAAGCCGTATTCCTGATACACATTCAGCGTCGCGGCCATTTGTTTGAGGTTGTGCATGGTCGCCCATCGTTCATAGCCCCGGCCTTTGCCCTCGGCCATTTTCTGCTCAATGTCCACAAGCCGCTGCACACCGTCCTGTTTCGGGGCGGTTTGAGGGGCTTTTGTGGGCTGTATGCCGGTTTTCCCCTGCCGGGGGTATTCGGGTATGGCTGCGGGCTGTTCGGCGGCTCTGGCGGCGTTCTGCTCCAAAACGGCAAGGACAGCGGCGCGCTCAAAATCGTCGCCCAGCTTTCGGGCGGTAATGGGCTTTGTCCTGTCCGGCGTGAGGTAGGAAAGCCGCCCCCGGCTCTCCTTGACGCTCACGCCCTCCCGCAGCAGCAGAGAGGCAAAGTCCTCGAATGAGGTTGCCGCAGACAGCGCGGCGCGTATGGCCTGCCGCAGCTTCTCCTTGTTCGTTTCAAACTTGGTCTGCCGGGGCGTGATACCGCCTGCAATCATGGGGGCGTTCTGCTTGTCCAGCGCGGCCTGTCCCTTTTTCTGC
>NZ_NFKI01000120.1 GCF_002160305.1 Pseudoflavonifractor sp. An184 | reverse complement strand
TCGGACGTTTGCCCAAACACTTCAATCTATTCTTGGTGGAGGTTACCGGACTCGAACCGGTGACCCCTTGCTTGCAAAGCAAGTGTTCTACCAGCTGAACTAAACCCCCGGTCACAATTAAGAATTAAGAATGAAGAATTAAGAATTATCTCTCAGCTTTCGCCTTTCATTCTTAATTGTTAATTTTATTGGTGGGCCCAAGTGGACTCGAACCACCGACCTCACGATTATCAGTCGTGCGCTCTAGCCAGCTGAGCTATGGGCCCGTTCAGAGCCTGACGCAGCGTGCGCCCTCTAAATTAAACAACGTAACGCATCTCTGCACCATACTGACCTAGGACACTACAACAAAACTTCGTCTTGCTGAGTTCTCCTTAGAAAGGAGGTGATCCAGCCGCACCTTCCGATACGGCTACCTTGTTACGACTTCACCCCAATTATCGAACCCACCTTCGGCCGCGCCCCCCTTGCGGTTAGGCTACGGACTTCGGGTGTTCCCGACTCTCATGGTGTGACGGGCGGTGTGTACAAGGCCCGGGAACGTATTCACCGCGGCATGCTGATCCGCGATTACTAGCGATTCCAACTTCATGCAGGCGGGTTGCAGCCTGCAATCCGAACTGGGATGGCTTTTAGGGGTTTGCTCCACCTCGCGGTTTTGCCTCCCTCTGTTGACCACCATTGTAGTACGTGTGTGGCCCAGGACATAAGGGGCATGATGATTTGACGTCGTCCCCACCTTCCTCCGTTTTGTCAACGGCAGTCTCGCTAGAGTGCTCTTGCGTAGCAACTAACAATAGGGGTTGCGCTCGTTGCGGGACTTAACCCAACATCTCACGACACGAGCTGACGACAACCATGCACCACCTGTCACCGACGTCTCCGAAGAGAAAAGTGTATCTCTACACCGGTCGTCGGGATGTCAAGCCCTGGTAAGGTTCTTCGCGTTGCTTCGAATTAAACCACATACTCCACCGCTTGTGCGGGCCCCCGTCAATTCCTTTGAGTTTCAACCTTGCGATCGTACTCCCCAGGTGGGATACTTATTGTGTTAACTGCGGCACGGAGGGGGTCAGACCCCCCACACCTAGTATCCATCGTTTACAGCGTGGACTACCAGGGTATCTAATCCTGTTTGCTCCCCACGCTTTCGCGCCTCAGCGTCAGTTGCTGTCCAGCAGACCGCCTTCGCCACTGGTGTTCCTCCTAATATCTACGCATTTCACCGCTACACTAGGAATTCCGTCTGCCTCTCCAGTACTCAAGAACTGCAGTTTCAAATGCAGGCCACAGGTTGAGCCCGTGGTTTTCACATCTGACTTGCAATCCCGCCTACACGCCCTTTACACCCAGTAAATCCGGATAACGCTTGCCACCTACGTATTACCGCGGCTGCTGGCACGTAGTTAGCCGTGGCTTATTCGTCAGGTACCGTCACTTGCTTCGTCCCTGACAAAAGAAGTTTACAACCCGAGGGCCTTCTTCCTTCACGCGGCGTTGCTGGGTCAGGCTTGCGCCCATTGCCCAATATTCCCCACTGCTGCCTCCCGTAGGAGTCTGGGCCGTGTCTCAGTCCCAATGTGGCCGGCCAACCTCTCAGTCCGGCTACTGATCGTCGCCTTGGTGGGCCGTTACCCCGCCAACCAGCTAATCAGACGCGAGGCCATCTCAGAGCGATAAATCTTTGGCAGCCAGAGTCATGCGACCCAGCTGCATCATGCGGTATTAGCACAGCTTTCGTTGTGTTATTCCCCACTCCGAGGCAGGTTCCTCACGCGTTACTCACCCGTCCGCCACTAAGAAACGCAATCCATTGGACGAATCCTCTGTCATACGCTCTCCGTTCGACTTGCATGTGTTAAGCACGCCGCCAGCGTTCATCCTGAGCCAGGATCAAACTCTCAATAAAATGGTATCTAAAGAGCCAAAGCTCTTCAAATCACTTTATTGAAGCTCAATTCAAGCTTCAAAGAAATTTAACGGTCGTCCTTCAAGCTAAGCTTGTTTGAACAACCAAATCCAAATCTGGTGCTTCGTGTTTGTTACGTTGTTTAATTTACAAGGTGCACACCGCTCTCAGCGGCGGGAGTTTATTTTACCATCTCGTTTCGCCCTTGTCAAGCACTTTTTTCAAGTTTTTCAAAACTTTTTTCAGCGCTTTT
>NZ_NFKI01000012.1 GCF_002160305.1 Pseudoflavonifractor sp. An184 | reverse complement strand
GGGTTCAGACGTGGAGGCAGCGGGGCCGGGGGCGGGCCGGAGCACCACCCGGTCCTCCACCACGGGCAGTTGAATGGGCGCCTGCTGTGCGGGGCGGTCGGGGAGCAGCGGGAGGGGGACGGCCAGGCGCAGGCACAGGACCAGCCACACCCAGCACCGCCACCGGGCGGCGTACCGGGCGTGGGTGAACCGGGCGGTGAGCATCAGGATCAAGGCGACCACCCCTCCGCCCAGGGAGAGGGCGGCCAGGTGAATCAGAAAGTCACTCATGGGACTCACCCCCGCTCAGCTCGTCCAGCAGGTCCCGCAGGTCCTCCAGGTCCTTCTGCTCCAGCCCCCCCTTGGCCAGGGCGGCCACAAAGTTCCGGGGGGAGCTGCCGTACAGCCGGGAGAGCACCATCCGGCTGTCAAAGGCCAGATAGTCCTCCCGGGAGACCAGGGGGGTGTACCGGTTGCTCTTTCCCTCCCGGCGCACGGACACAAAGCCCTTGTCCGCCAGGCGGTTCAAATAGGTGTTGATGGTGTTGGGGGACCACTGAAAGTCGGCCAAAGCGTGGTCCAGGGCGGCCCGGGGAGTGTCCGGCCCGGAGGCCCACAGGGCCTTCATCACTTCCAGTTCGGTGTCCGGCAGTCGTTTCATGGTGCATCGCTCCAATTTACGTCAAATGTAGTTGATAAGAATATACTACACTTGAAGTGAATCCCGGTCAAGTTACAGAGTAATGACAAAATCGCCCCGAACCGCGCTTGGTTCGGGGCAGTTCAGCCGTCTGTTCTCAGAGCGGGGAGGAGGACATAGCCCCGTTCCACCGGCACCGGCACAGGTCCACCCGGCCGTCGGGGAGGAAGGGGACGCCCTCCGCCTCCAGCAGCATCCGCTGGATACCGGGGCCGCCGAACACGTCCGGCGGGCTGAGGCGGCCGTCCCCATAGATGACCCGGTGGCAGGGGAGACCCTCCGGGGCCCGGGCCATGGCGCCCCCCACGATCCGGCTGGCCCGGGGCCGTCCGGCCAGAAAGGCGATCTGGCCGTAGGTAGCCACCCGCCCGGCGGGGATCTGCGCGGTCACCTGATAGACCGCCTGATAAAAGCTGTATGTCATCTCAGCGCCTCCTTTCCCGCGTGCTGGCCTGCCGCTGTCTTCTCTCCTACCTTAGCACAGGCGTCCTCACCGCGCAACCGTTGCTTTCCCTGCCCGTGTAAAAGAATTGTATTTCCCCCAAGAGTGTGGTACAATAATTCGAATACTGACAAAATGCCCCGAAGCGGGGCGGAGACGAGGTGCCCCATGGACCATCCATTTCGAAGCGCCGCCCTGGGCGGCTTTAACCGGCAGGATGTGCTGGACTATTTGGAGAAGACGTCGGCGGAGAATGCCCAGCGGCAGCAGGAACTGCAGCAGAACCTGGAGGCGGCTGAGGAGGAGCGGCGGCAGCTGGCCGCCAAGACGGCGGAGCAGGAGGAACAGCTCTCCATCCTCCACCGGGAGCGGGACAGCCTGAGCCAGCAGCTGGACCAGGTCCAGCAGGCCCTGGCCGCCAGCCAGGACCGGGAGGAGGCCCAGGAGCGGGAGCTGGCCGCCCTGCGGCAGGAGCGGGACGGCCTGAAGGACAGAGTGGCGGCCCTGGAGCCGGAGGCCGCCGCCTATGAGGCCGTGAAGGAGCGCACCGCCGGCGTGGAGCTGGAGGCCCACTGCCGTGCCCAGAACATTCTGGACCAGGCCAACGGCCAAGCCAAGGACCTGCGCCGGAGCATGGAGCAGTGGATGGGCCGGGTGGAGCGGGAGTACGACGCTCTGCGCAGCGAGGTGGAGTCCACCGTCTCCCACGCGGCCGACCAGCTGGAGAAGGCCAACAAGTGCCTGGACCGGATGACCGCGCTCCTGTCCGATCAGGACGTGGCCCTGGAGGCCCTGTCCCAGGCCTATGACAACACCGACCCGGAGAAGGTCCCCGCGCCGGTGCCCCTGAATGAGGACTGAGGCCGCATCCGGCGCGGCGGGAGCGGGGAGGGGGCGGCTGCCTCCTCCCATTGGTTCCCCGGAAAAACCAGTTTTTCCAGAAAAATGGATGAGTTTTTGCCCTGTTTTCTTCCGGGGAGAGGAGAATTTTCCCTGGGTCCGGCCCCCTTGGATTCCAAGCTTTTTTGCGAAAAATTCCGTTCCCTCATCCCAAAACACCGGGAGATTTTATTCCGCTTGAAATTTGTCCAAACTTATAAATTAACAGAATTTTAACTGGAAAAACTGTATAAAATGCCAGTATACTTTCCCCTTGCTTATCGCCCTAAAAAACGATATAATTTGAACGGTACATAATCAGTTCAGACCGATTTATGCCCACCGCAACAACAGGGAGATTCTCTGTGTTGCGCTTTTTCTGGTCATCGTTTGTTAATTTTCTAACAAAACTGCTTGTGTCCCGTCAAAACGGTCAGGATATCTGTCCGAAGGAAATCAAATTTTAGGAGGAAAGACAATGAAGGTTGCAATTTTCGGCGCCGGTACCATGGGCCGCGGCATCGCTCAGGTGTTTGCCGCCAACGGCCATACCGCTCTTATGTACGCCAGCAGCATCGCCTCCGCCCAGCGTCACCGGGATGAACTGGACGCCTCTCTCCAGAAGCGCGTGACCAAGGGGAAAATGCCCCAGGGGGCCAAGGACGCCCTTATGGCCAACGTCTTTGTGGAGGAGGAGTCCGCGGCGGCGGACGCCGATCTGGTCATCGAGTGCATTGCGGAGGAGATGGGTCCCAAGAAGGAGCTGTTCCATCGCCTGGACGAGCTGTGCAAGCCGGAGACCGTGTTCGCCTCCAACACTTCCTCCCTGTCCATCACTGAGATGGGCAATGGTCTGAAGCACCCCCTCATCGGTATGCACTTCTTCAACCCCGTGCCCAGTATGAAGCTCATCGAGGTCATCCGCGGCGTGAACACTCCCCAGGAGACCTTCGATTTTGTCTACAAGCTGGCTCAGGATATCGGCAAGGAGCCCGTTGAGGTGGCCGAAGGCCCCGGCTTCGTGGTCAACAAGCTGCTCATCCCCATGATCAACGACGCCATCGGCCTGGTGGAGTCCGGCACCGCCTCGGTGGAGGACATCGACAAGGCCATGCGCCTGGGCGCCAACCACCCCATGGGTCCCCTGGCCCTGGGCGACTTTATCGGCCTGGACATCTGTCTGGCCATTATGAACACCCTGTACGATGAGACAGGCGATTCCAAGTATCGTCCTGCCCTGCTGCTGAAGAAGATGGTCCGCGGTGGTCTGCTGGGCGTCAAATCCGGCAAGGGCTTCTACGATTATTCCAAGAAGTAAAAAATTTAGGAGGACTGGAAAATGGATTTTCATCTGACTAGAGAGCAAGAGATGGTCCGCAAAATGTACCGTGAGTTTGCGGAAAACGAGGTCAAGCCCCTAGCCGAGGAGCTGGATGAGGAAGAGCGCTTCCCCATGGAGACCGTCGAGAAGATGGGCAAGCTGGGCATGATGGGCATCTACTTCCCCAAGAAGTACGGCGGAGCCGGCGGCGACGTGCTGTCCTACGCCATGTGCGTGGAGGAGCTGTCCAAGGTGTGCGGCACCACCGGCGTTATCGTGTCCGCCCACACCTCTCTGTGCTGCGCCCCCATCTATGAGCACGGCACCGAGGAGCAGAAGATGAAGTATCTGCCCGACCTGCTGTCCGGCAAGAAGATCGGCGCCTTCGGCCTGACCGAGCCCAACGCCGGTACCGACGCCTCCGGCCAGCAGACCACCGCCGTGCTGGAGGGCGACCACTACGTCCTGAACGGCTCCAAGTGCTTCATCACCAACGGCACCGTGGCCAGCACCATCGTGGTCTTCGCCATGACCGACCCCAAGGCCGGCAACCACGGCATCTCCGCCTTCATCGTGGAGAGCTCCTTCCCCGGCTTCTCCGTGGGCAAGAAGGAGAAGAAGATGGGTATCCGCGGCAGCTCTACCTGCGACCTGATCTTCGAGGACTGCATCGTGCCCAAGGAGAACCTGCTGGGCAAGGAGGGCCAGGGCTTCAAGATCGCCATGCAGACCCTGGACGGCGGCCGTATCGGCATCGCCGCGCAGGCTCTGGGCCTGGGCGAGGGCGCCATTGACGAGGCCGTCAAGTACACCCAGGAGCGCGTTCAGTTCAAGAAGCGTCTGAGCCAGTTCCAGAACACCCAGTTCCAGCTGGCCGACATGCACACCCGTATGCAGGCCGCTCAGTACCTGGTGTACGCCGCCGCCTGCAAGAAGGAGAATCACGAGCCCTACTCCGTGGACGCCGCCATGGCCAAGCTGTTCGCCGCTGAGGCCGCTTCCGACGTCACCCGCCGCGCCGTGCAGCTGTTCGGTGGCTACGGCTATACCCGTGAGTACCCCGTGGAGCGCATGATGCGCGACGCCAAGATCACCGAGATCTACGAGGGCACTTCCGAGGTCCAGCGCATGGTCATCTCCCGTGCCATGGGTGTGAAATAAGATAGGAGGCAGATGGAAATGAAAATCATTGTTTGTGTCAAGCAGGTCCCCGATACCTCCGGTAAGGTGGCCGTGAATCCCGATGGTACTCTGAACCGCGCCTCCATGGCCGCTATCACCAACCCCGACGACCTGAACGCCGTCGAGGCCGCTCTGGTCCTGAAGGAGCAGACCGGCGCCGAGGTGGTTGTCGTCTCCATGGGTCCCCCTCCTGCCGAGGGCATGCTGCGTGAGATCATCGCCCGTGGCGTGGACCGCGCCGTGCTGATCTCCGGCCGTGAGTTCGGCGGCTCCGATACCTATGCTACCTCTCAGATCATCGCCGCGGCCATCAACAAGATCGGCCTGGACGAGGACGACGTGGTGTTCTGCGGCCGTCAGGCCATCGACGGCGACACCGCCCAGGTGGGTCCCCAGATCGCCGAGAAGCTGGGCATCCCCCAGGTCTCCTACGCCGCTGAGATCACCAAGGAGGGCAAGACCCTCACCATCAAGCGGATGCTGGAGGACGGCTACATGACCATCAAGGTCAACACCCCCTGCCTGATCACCTGCATCAAGGAGCTGAACACTCCCCGCTACATGAGCGTGGGCGGCATCTTCGAGTGCTATGAGAAGCCCTATGAGGTTCTGGACTACAACGCTCTGAAGGACGATCCCCTGATCGACCCCGCCACCATCGGTCTGAAGGGCTCTCCCACCAACATTCTGACCTCCTTCACTCCTCCTCAGAAGGGTGCCGGCATGATGCTGGAAGGCGCCGACAAAGAGACTTGCGAGAAGCTGGCCGGCATTCTGGCTGCCAAGCATTTGATCTGATAGAAGGGAGAACGGAAGAATATGTCTACTTTCAACAGTGCTGATATCGCTGCCTTCAAGGGCGGCGTGTGGGTATTCTGCGAGCAGCGCCAGGGCAGCATGATGCCCACCTCCTTTGAGCTGATCTCCGAGGGCCGCAAGCTGGCCGACGAGCTGGGGACCAAGCTGTACGGCATCCTGCTGGGCCACAACATCGAGGGCATCGCCAAGGAGCTGGGCGGCTACGGCGCCGACGGCGTGTACGTCTGCGACCACCCCCTGCTGGAGCACTACACCACCGACGGCTACACCAAGGTCATCTGCGACGTGATCAAGGAGTACAAGCCCGAGATCATGCTCATCGGCGCCACCAACATCGGCCGTGACCTGGGCCCCCGCTGCGCGGCCCGTCTGCACACCGGTCTGTGCGCTGACTGTACTCACCTGGACGTGGATATGGGCATCTACAAGGACTTCCTGCGCGAGGCCTCCACTCTGGCCCCCGAGAAGATCGACGCCCTGAACACCGCCATCGTGCTGGGCGAGAAGCACGACGTGTCCCGCGACCTGAAGATGACCCGTCCCGCCTTCGGCGGCCACCTGATGGCCTCCATCATCTGCCCCCGCTTCCGTCCCGCCATGGCCACCGTGCGCCCCGGCGTGATGAAGAAGGCCCCCTTCGATCAGGCCAAGGCCGACGCCTGCGAGATCATCAAGCCCGAGTTCTCCCTCACCGAGGACGATATGGAGACCCAGGTGGTCGAGGTCGTCAAGGCCGCCAAGAAGCTGGTGGACCTGATCGGCGCCGACGTGGTCGTCTCCGTGGGCCGCGGCATCTCCAAGGACGTTGAGGGCGGCATCAAGCTGGCCGAGGAGCTGGCTGAGGTTCTCGGCGGCGTCGTGGGCGGCTCCCGTGCCACCATCGACTCCGGCTGGCTGTCCGCCGACCACCAGGTCGGTCAGACCGGCAAGACCGTGCACCCCAAGATCTATGTGGCTCTGGGCATCTCCGGCGCCATCCAGCACAAGGCTGGCATGCAGGATTCCGAGTGCATCATCGCCGTGAACAAGAACGAGACCGCTCCGATCTTCGAGATCGCCGACTACGGCATCTGCGGCGACCTGTTCAAGGTCACCCCCATGCTGATCGAGGCCATCAAGGCTGCCAAGGCCGCGAAGTAAGTTCGTCTCCCATACAGCAATTTCAGCCCCGCATCCAACTGGATGCGGGGCTCAGGCTGTCGAAAAAGTCTAAGGACTTTTCCGACAGCCTGCAAAAATGCCGTTACTTTCCCGCCGCTGCGCGGCGGAAAAGTCCTCGCTGCGCTCGCTGAACGCCTTGCCAAGCAAGGCATTCAGGGCATTCGATCCCACTCGAGGCGGGCTGCCGCCCCCTCGAGCTCCCCCGCCGACACTCGGGCGGATTCGTCTGAACAGAGGTTTTTCGACAAGCTGCAGCCCCGCATCCAACTGGATGCGGGGCTTGTTGCGTCTCACGGAAGCTGCACGAGAGCAAAGGATTCTGCGGGATTCCCTTTGAAACTTCTGATTTACTAAAATTTTATTCCCATAAAAAGAAAAACAAAATTAAAGATTGACTTTAATAAAATTAAATGATATACTCCAGATACAGAGAGGAGGCGGTGACTGCATGGCAATCGAGACCGTGCCCGAGTGGATGGCCGGACTGGAGGACGAGGACCTGGTGTTCATCAAAAAATTTGTGCTGGCCTCCGGGTCGTTGAAGGAGATGGCGGGGGAGTATGGGGTGACCTACCCCACCGTGCGGCTGCGGCTGGACCGTCTGATCCAGAAAATCAAACTCAGTGAGGACACCGCCGCCGATCCCTATATCGGCCTCATCAAGCGGCTGACCGTCAACGAGAAGCTGGACTTTGACACCGCAAAGGTGCTTATCAGCGCCTATAAGAAAGCGAAGGAGGAATGACAAATGGC
Organism: Pseudoflavonifractor sp. An184; assembly: GCF_002160305.1. Lineage (GTDB taxonomy): Bacteria > Bacillota > Clostridia > Oscillospirales > Oscillospiraceae > Lawsonibacter > Lawsonibacter pullicola. The sequence goes on along the minus strand of NZ_NFKI01000012.1, from coordinate 63,210 downwards.
GATGTGGTCTGTATTTGGAGTAATCAGCCTTTTGATAGCCTTGATCTCCATTCTTCTGCCGGTGGCGCTGGTGGTGGCCCTCCAGGTGTGGCTGTGCAGGCGGAAGACCCGCTGGCTGGGGCTGATTCTGCCAGTCCTGAGCTTCCTGTTCAGCCTGCTGCTGGTATTCGGTCTTGGCGCGTTTGGACTGATCCAGACGGGCAGCGGCGGTTCCATGACCCTTGATGAGAACGGCCAGGTAGTCCAGCAAACCATCACAGAGAACGGCATGATTACTACCTATGACGGGGAGGGGAACATCATCGAACAGCACCCCGACCCCGACGCCCAGGAAAAACAAGCGGCTCAGGAAGAAATGTTCCGACACCTGCTCCCCTCAGCGGTCCTGCTGTTCCTGGTGGGCAACATCCCCACAGTGGTGCTGGGGGGCATCTGGCTCCACTACAAGAACCGCCGGGACTTTCAGAACGAGTTGAACAAAATGAACATTCAGGACCTTGGGTGAGAAAAATGTGAAGTACAAAAGATCCATAATCGCCGGAATTGCCAGATGGACGAGAATGGAATCAAAAATTTTTTGTGGAAGCATCTAAAATAGAAATGGAGAGAAAGTTTTTTGAAGGTTTCCCCTTGACATTCCAAAAAGCGGCGCATATAATAGCGCCATCAACAGCAAGGGCGCTGCGGCAAGGGAGCCGCGGCGCCCTCTTTGCATTTCTGCGAAGGTTGACACACCCAATACGGACAAAGGCATTGAGGGAGAAAAGTACCGCGGAGGCTCGGCCCCAGAGAGCGGGGGACGGTGGAAGCCCCGCGCAGGAGACCGCGGGAAGAACACTCCTCAGCCGCGAACGGAACGCGCAAGCAAGTATGGGAGCCGGGGGCGACCGTTACATCGCAATGGCTTGTCAGAGCCGGAAAAGTGGTCCTCAGGTTGTGAGGGCAAGTTAGGTGGCACCGCGGAGCGCAGCATTCGTCCTAACCCGGAGGAGTTTCTTCCCCTTTTTAGCACAAAGAGGGGGGAAAAGGCCGAAGGGGAGAAGCAGCTGCAAAATCATCCGGAGGTGTATTTTTATTATGTGTGCAATCATGGGCTTTACCAAAAAATCACGAACCAGGGAGGAGATCCTCCCCTACTTCGACCAGACACTCTCCCGGGGGCCGGACATGTCCAGCGTGGTGGAGACCCCGTCGGGCTGGCTGTGCTTCCACCGCCTGGCCATCATGGGCCTGGATGAGAGCGGCATGCAGCCCTTCTCCCTGGACGGGGACATGGTGGTGTGCAACGGCGAGCTGTATGGCTGGCGGGAACTCAGGACCGAGCTGGAGGGGAAAGGCTATACCTTCCAGAGCGGCAGCGACTGCGAGCTGCTCCTCCCCCTGTACCGGGAGTACGGCCTGGATATGTTCTCCATGCTGGACGCGGAGTTTGCCCTCATTCTCTACGACAGCAGGACCGACTCCCTGGTGGCCGCCCGGGACCCCATCGGCATCCGCCCCCTGTTTTACGGCTATGACTACGACGGCGGCATGGTCTTTGCCAGCGAGGCCAAGAACCTCATCGGCCTGTGCAAAGAGGTGTTCCCCTTCCCGCCCGGCCACTACTACGCCGGCGGCGAGTTCGTCCGCTACGCCGATCTGACCACGGTGGACGTGTACCGGAAGGACGACCTGGAGACCGTGTGCCAAAACATCCGGACGAAGCTCATCGCCGGGGTGGAGAAGCGGCTGGACGCGGACGCTCCCCTGGGCTTTCTCCTCTCCGGCGGCCTGGACTCCAGCCTGGTGTGCGCCATCGCTTCCAAAATTCTGGGCAAGAAGATCCGCACCTTCGCCATCGGCATGGATGGGGACGCCATCGATCTGAAGTACGCCCGGGAGGTGGCCGAGTACATCGGCAGCGACCACGCCGAGGTCATTATTACAAAAGAAGATGTGTTGAAGGCTCTCCCCGAGGTGGTGGCCGCCCTGGGCACCTACGACATCACCACCATCCGGGCCAGTATGGGCATGTACCTGGTGTGCAAGGCCATCCATGAGCACACCGACGTGCGGGTCCTCCTCACCGGGGAGATCTCCGACGAGCTCTTCGGCTATAAGTATACCGATTTCGCTCCCTCCCCCGCCGCCTTCCAGGAGGAGGCCAAGAAGCGGGTGGATGAGCTCTATATGTACGATGTCCTCCGGGCCGACCGGTGCATCAGCGCCCACTCCATCGAGGCCCGGGTGCCCTTCGGCGACCTGGACTTTGTGAAGTACGTCATGGGCGTGGACCCCGCCCTGAAGGTGAACACCTACGGAAAGGGCAAGTACCTCCTCCGCCACGCCTTCGAGGGGGACCGCCTCCTGCCCGAGGACATCCTGTGGCGGGAGAAGGCGGCCTTCTCCGACGCGGTGGGCCACTCCCTGGTGGACGACCTGAAGGAGTACGCCGAGAGTAAATATACCGACCAGGAGTTCCGGCAGCTCAGCTCCAAATACGACTTCGCCACTCCCTTCACCAAGGAGAGCCTGCTCTACCGGGAGCTGTTTGAGGCCTACTACCCCGGTCAGGCAAAAATGGTCAAGGACTTCTGGATGCCCAACCGCTCCTGGGAGGGCTGCGATGTGGACGACCCCTCCGCCCGGGTGCTGGCCAACTACGGGGCCAGCGGGTTTTAAGATACCGATTCCCCCGCTTGCGGGATGAAATGAAAGGAGAATGCCCTATGGAAACGAAAGCCACAGATCTCACCGAGCTGTTTGGAAGCATGGTCTTCAACGAGGACGCGATGCGGCAGTACCTCTCCTCCAATTCCTTCAGCGCCTGGAAGGAGTGTATTGAGAGCCAGACAGAGCTGGACCTGGCCATCGCCAACGATATCGCCGACGCCATGAAGCACTGGGCCGTTGAGCGGGGCGCCACCCATTTCACCCACTGGTTCCAGCCCATGACCGGCTACACCGCGGAGAAGCACGACAGCTTTATCACCCCCGCCCCCGGCGGCAAGGTTTTGCTGGAGTTCTCCGGCAAGGAGCTGGTCCGGGGCGAGCCCGACGCCTCCTCCTTCCCCTCCGGCGGCCTGCGGGCCACCTTCGAGGCACGGGGCTACACCGCCTGGGACCCCACCGCCTACGCCTTCCTGCGGGACAACACCCTGTATATTCCCACCGTGTTCTACTCCTACTCCGGCCAGGTGCTGGATAAAAAGACCCCCCTTCTGCGCTCCATGGACGAGGTGAGCCGCCAGGCGGTGCGCATCCTGCGTCTGTTCGGCGACACCGCCACCAAGCGGGTCACCGCCCAGGTGGGCCCCGAGCAGGAGTACTTCCTCATCGACGAGAAGGACTTCGCCAAGCGCATGGACCTGCGCATGTGCGGACGCACCCTGTTCGGCGCCTCCGCCCCCAAGGGCCAGGAGCTGGAGGACCACTACTTCGGCGCCATCCGGCCCCGGGTGGCCGCCTACATGCAGGATCTGGACCGGGAGCTGTGGAAGCTGGGGGTCCTGTCCAAGACCAAGCACAACGAGGTGGCCCCCTGCCAGCATGAGATGGCCCCCATCTACACCGACGCCAACACCGCCTGCGACCACAACCAGATCACCATGGACGTGATGAAGAAGGTGGCCCGGAAGCACGGCCTGGTGTGCCTGCTCCATGAGAAGCCCTTTGCCGGCATCAACGGCTCGGGCAAGCACGACAACTGGTCCCTGGCTACCGACTCCGGCGACAACCTGTTCAAGCCGGGCAGCACCCCCAGCCAGAACGCCCGCTTCCTGCTGTTCCTGGCCGCCTTTGTGAAGGGGGTGGACGAGTATCAGGACTTCCTGCGCGCCACCGTGGCCTTCGCGGGCAACGACCACCGCCTGGGGGCCCAGGAGGCTCCTCCCGCCGTGGTGTCCATCTTCCTGGGCGACGAGCTCACCGCCGTGGTGGAGTCCATCATCCACGGCACCGAGTACTCCGACCCCGGCAAGAAGTCCCTGCGGGTGGGGGTGGACGTGATGCCCCCCATCCCCCAGGACAACACCGACCGGAACCGCACCTCCCCCATGGCCTTCACCGGCAACAAGTTTGAGTTCCGGATGCTGGGCTCCTCCCAGTCCATCGCCGGCCCCAACATCGCCCTGAACACCATCATGGCCGAGGAGCTGGAGCAGTTTGCCGACGAACTGGAGGGGGCCGACGACTTCAACGAGGCCCTGGCCTCCCTCATCCGCCGGGTGTTCACCCAGCATCAGCGGATCATCTTCAACGGCAACGGCTATGAGGACGCCTGGCTCCAGGAGGCCGCCCGCCGCGGGCTGTCCAACCTCACCTCCACCGCCGACGCCCTGCCCATCTACACCGCCGAGAAGAATGTGGCCCTGTTCACCAAGCACGGCATCTTCACCAGGGAGGAGATGGAGGCCCGCCGGGAGATCCACATGGAGAACTACTGCCATGTGCTGTCCATCGAGGCCAACACCATGGCGGATATGATCAAGCGGGATATCCTGCCCGCCGCCTCCGCCTACGCCGGGGAGCTGGCCCGCCGGGCCCTGGGCCGGGCCGGCAGTTCCGCCTGCCGGTACGAGACCACCATAGAGGGCCGGATCTCCGAGCTGACCGACGGGCTGCTGGCCGCCTGTGAGAAGCTGGAGGCCGACTTGAAGGGGGCTCCGGAGGCCGTCGAGGCCCGGCTGACCTACTTCCACGCGGTTGTCTTTGAGGACATGACCGCCGCCCGGAAGCTGGCCGACCAGCTGGAGACCCTGGTGGAGCGGAAGGCGTGGCCCTTCCCCACTTACAGCGACATGCTGTTTTACATGTAACAATTCATCCTTCTTCTTTTCTTATGCTGAAACAGCCGGTTCCAAACGGAACCGGCTGTCAGCATGTCGAAAAACCTCTGTTCAAACGGATCCGCCCGAGTGTTGGCGGGGGGAGCTCGAGGGGGCGGCAGCCCGCCTCGAGTGGGATCGAATGCCCTGAATGCCTTGCTTGGCAAGGCGTTCAGCGAGCGCAGCGAGGACTTTTCCGCCGCGCAGCGGCGGGAAAGTATCGGCATTTTTAGTCAGCTTGTCAAAAAATTTCTGATGAGATAAATCCGCTCGAATTGGGGCGGAGAAACCCGAGGGGCTGGTCAGGGGACCAGGGCGCAGGCGGGGTGGAAGGTGTGGACCGTCTCCTCCCCGCGGAGGATGCGCAGGCCGCCCAGGGCCAGAGCCTCCATCTCGTTCTCCCCGGGGATGACCACCACCTTCACCAGGTTGTGGAGGTAGTCGATGACCATGCCGGTGAGCTTCTTGGAGTTGGCCAGCCCTCCGGTGAGGATGACGGCGTCGATGAGCTCGGTGAAGCAGCCCAGCATGATGCCCACCCCCTTGGCGATCTGAAGGGCCTGGGCCTTATAGACCAGAGCGGCCCACTCGTCCCCGCTCTCGATGCGCCGCTCGATCTCCTGGCAGTCGTGGGTGCCCAGCAGGGCGGACATGCCTCCCTCGCCCCGGAGCTTTTTCAGCATCTCCTTCTTGGTGTACTTGCCCGAGTAGCACAGGTCCACCACGTACAGCATGTTCAGGCTGCCGGAGCGGTCGGGGGAGAAGGGGCCGGCGTCGTCGGACACCGAGTCGATGATCCGGCCGCGGCTGTGGGCGGAGATGGAGATGCCGCCCCCCAGGTGGGCCACAACAAGGTTCATGTCCTCATACTTCCGCCCCAGGGCCTCGGCGTACTTGTGGGCGGTGGCCCGGGCGTTGAGCACATGGCAAAAGCTGGTGCGGGTGACCTCCTTGAAGCCGGTGACCCGGGCCTCGGGGAGCAGCTCGTCGCTGGTCACCGCGTCATAGATGTAGGCGGGGATGCCCAGGGGCTGGGCAAAGGCACGGGCCATGAGGCCGCCCAGGTTGGAGGCGTGGTCGAACACCGGGTAGTTGCGCAGGCAGTCCACCAGGTTGTCGTCCACCACATAGCCCCCGGCCACGATGTTGGGGATGATACCGCCCCGGCCCACCACGGCGGACAGGGTGGACAGGCCGATCCCCTCCTGTCCCAGCCAGCCCCGCACCAGGGCCACCCGGTAGTCCAGCTGGTCGTACAAGGTGGGGTAGGGGGCTAGGTCCTGGTTGGTGTGGACAATGCTTTTCATGGCCACCTGCCGGTCGCCGTCATAGACGGCGGCCTTGGTGCTGGTGGAGCCGGGGTTCAGAATCAAGAGGCGGTAGGACATATCGGTTCTCCTTATGGTAAAAACAATAGGACTGATTACGGATTGGACTGGGCCATGGCGGCGGCGATGGCGATGGAGTCGTACTTCTCCTCCGGGGCGGCGCTGCGGGAGTTGATGGTGATGGGGACGCAGGCCCCCAGCACCACGCCGGCCATCTTTCCCCCGGCCATGCCGTAGAGGGCCTTGCACATGAGGTTGCCCGCCGCAATGGAGGGGACCAGAAAGACGTCCGCGTCTCCCGCCACGGGGCTGCGGTAGCCCTTGATCTCCGCCGCCGCCCGGTCGGTGGCCAGGTCGAAGGAGATGGGCCCCTCCACCAGACAGGGGCCGAAGTCCCCCCTGGCGCCCTCCTCCTTCAGCGCGGCGGCGTCCTCGGTCTCCGGCATGCGGGGGCTCACCGTCTCCGCGGCGCACAAAATGGCGGCCTTGGGCTGCTCATACCCCAGAAAGCGGCACAGAGACAATACGTTTCGTAATATCTCCCGCTTCTGATTCCGGTCCGGAGCGATGACCATGCCCCCGTCGGAGACGAACATCAGCTTGTGGTAGGCGGGCACGTCCAAAATGGCCACGTGGGACAGCAGCTCCGAGGCCCGGATGCCCGTGTCCGGCTGGACCACCGCCCGGAGCAGGGCGCCGGTCTGGAGCATCCCCTTGATGAGCAGCTTGCCCCGGCCCTGGCGGATCAGGTCCACGGAGCGCTGGGCGCACTCCCCCTCGCCGCCGGCCTGCACCAGCGCCTCCTGAGGAATTTCCTCCCCCTGGGAGCGGGCGATGGAGCGGATGCGCTCCACGTCCCCTACCAAAATAGGGGAGATCAGCCCGTCCCGCCGGGCCTGGAACACGGCCTCCAGGGTGTGCTCGTCGTGGGCGGCGGCCACCACCGCCGGCTGGGGGGCGGCCTCCCGCAGCTGCGTCTTCAGCTCCTGAAATCCAGAAATAACCAAGGAAATTTCCTCCTGAAAATATGGGTTGTACGGTATCTGTATTGTATCATTCCTCGTGGGAGAAGTAAAGATTTCCCGGGGAGAGGAAAGCGGGAGCTGCCCCGCAGGGCAGCTCCCGGACTACTTGAAATTTTGGATCAGCCCCGCCCGGCCAGCACCTGCTGGTAGTCCCGGTAATTCTCCTCCAGCAGGCGGGGGGTGTCCAGACCGTAGGGGCACTTGGACATGCAGGCGCCGCAGTGGAGGCAGTCCTGGATTTTGCCCATCTTCTCCTGCCACTCCGGCGTGAGCCAGCCCTCCGCCGGGGCACGGCGGAGCATGAGGGACATGCGGGCGCAGTTGTTGATCTCAATGCCCGCGGGGCAGGGCATGCAGTAGCCGCACCCCCGGCAGAAGTCCCCGGAGAGCTCCTTCCGGTCCCGGTCGATGACCGCCTGGCGCTCCGCCGTCATCTCCGGGGGATTTTTGACGCAGTCCAGGAACTGGTCCAGCTCCCAGTCGTACTGGACGCCCCAGATGGGGACCACGGAGGGCTGTGTCTCCATGAAGGCGGCCGCCGTCAGCCCGTCCCGGATGAGGCCGCCGGCCAGGGCTTTCATGGCGATGAAGCCCATGTCCGCCGCCCGGCACTTGTCCACCAGCTCCAGCTCCTGGGGACCGGAGAGGTAGCTGAAGGGAAACTGGAGGGTGTCGTACAGCCCGGAGTCGATGGCCTCGTGGGCCACGGCCAGCCGGTGGTTGGTGATGGAGATGTGCCGGATCTTCCCCTGGCGCTTGGCCTCCAGGGCGGCCTTGTACAGGCCGTCCTCCCCGCCGGGCTTGGGGCAGAAGGCGGGGTTGTGGAACTGGTAGATGTCAATGTAGTCGGTCTGGAGGGCGCGCAGGCTCTCCTCCAGGTCCTTCCGCATCCCCTCCGCCGTCACCGCCTGGGTCTTGGTGGAGATGATGATTTTGTCCCGCATGCCGGCAAAGGCGGCCCCCACCTTCTCCTCGCTGTCCGAGTAGGCCCGGGCGGTGTCGAAGTAGTTCATGCCCCCGTCGTGGGCCCGGCGGAGCAGGGCGACGGCCTCCTCCTTGGTGATGCGCTGAATGGGCAGACAGCCGAAGCTCTGCTTGCCGGCCACCAGCTCCGTGCGGCCCAGTCGTACTGTTGTCATTGTGTTCTCCTCCTCTGCGTAAAAGGTTCTCTTCTCACTCTATTATTAAAAACCGGGCCGCCTCTCAGTGTCAAGAGGCGGCCCGGAATTTTTACGGCAGAGGTTCCGCTGTGATAAACAGCTCGTACAGCCGGCTGAGCATATCCCAGGTCTGCCGGTCCATGACTCCGGTCTGCTCCAGCTGGGCCAGATTCTGGAGCCACAGGGTGTTCTGGACCGAGGCGTCCCCGTGAACGCCGTTGGCCTCCCCCTCAGCGATGCCCTCCAGCCGCTGGCGGAGCAGATGGAACATGGTCTGGGGCAGAACCATCGTACCGCCGGACATGCCGGGCTGAACCTGGTGCCCCTCCCCCGGGAAGATGCGGAGGGTGCGGGGGGGCGCGGTCTCCCGCTCCAGATCGATCCAGGCGTCCCGGATGGCGTTCCAGGTCCGCTGGTCCACAATGCCGGTGACGGGAGGCGCCAGCTCCCGCTGAAACAGCATGACGGCCTCCAGGGTCCGCTCGCCAAAAATCCCGTCCAGCGCCAGTTGAGGCAGAAAATCATATCTGCCGGCAAGCCGCCGGAGCATATACTGCAGGCTGCGCACCGGATTGGAGAGCATCTCCTCCTCCAGCTGCTGCGGTGTAGTCATACCAGACTCACTCCTTTCTGATCACTGCTCCCCAGCTCCAGGTCCTGGCCGGGGAACTGGCCGTGGCGGCTGGAGGCGCCGTAGCGGTAAGAGGCGTCCTCCCGGGACATGGCCTGGGCCGCATTCCCCTGGGGGAAGTTGATGTTGTCGTTGCGCAGGTCCCGCTCGATGCCGGTGAAGTCCCCGTAGATGGAGTACCAGGTCTCCTCCCCCACCACGCCGTCCACCTGAAGGCCCCGGCTCTGCTGGTATTCCCGCACCGCCTGGGCGGTGCGGGCCCCGTACACTCCGTCTACCGCAAGCTCGGTGAGAGCGGGGTCGAACTCGGCCGCCAGCGCCAGCATGTACTGGAGCACCGACACGTCTCCGCCCCGGTCCCCCTGGCGGAGAATGCCGGGGTACTGGAAGGAGAAGCCCTGGAACTGCTGGCCCATACTCACCAGCTCGGATAGGCGGCTGAGCCCTACGTACAGATAGACCATCTTGTACCAGGTGGCCTTGCCCACCACCCCGTCCGCTGTCAGACCGAAGACCGACTGGAAGGTGCGCACCGCCGACTGGGTTTTCTCGTCAAAGGTCCGGGTCACCGGCCAGAGCTTCGGGATGGCCGGATAGCCCTGGGAGATGCGGTTGAGCATGGTCTTCATGGCCACCACATCCGGCCCGGTGGAGCCCAGCCGCAGGGGATAGCCCGGGTAGGACTGGCCCAGGGACTGGACCGGGGCGTTTTCCACAAGCTCGATGTCGTCCCCGTAGTAGTAGCGCAGGATCTCCATGGGGCCGTAGCCCTGCTGGGCCAGCTCCTGGCTGCCCCACTGGGAGAGTCCGGCGCAGGTGGAGGTGGTGCCGTTGCAGAATTTGGCGGCCAGGGGCTCCACAAAGCCCTCTCTGCGGATGTAGTCGGTGAACATCTCATCCACGGTCCGGCTGATGTTCTCAAAGATATTCCGGTCCCGGATGAACTTCTGGTCGTAGGCGGTGGTGGAGGTGATCTGAAAGTCATAGCCCCGGCTGGGATAGAACTCGGTGTACACCCGGTTCAGGGCGAAGGAAGTGATGGCCAGGATGTTGGCCTGAATGGCCGCCGGCTCCCAGGTGGGGTAGATCTCGCTGGAGGCCACATTTTTCACGTAGTCCGGAAACGAGACCGTCACATTCTCCGCCCACTCATCCGGCGCTCCCATGTGCACCGTAATAGTGCGGGGCACGTAGGGGGTCACTTGCACAGGCATGGGGACACCTCACAGGGTCTGGCCGGGAATCTCCCGGATATTGTTCTGAATCAGGCTGGACTGCCCCTCGTTCAGGGGCTCCAGCTCCATGGACTGGAGAGTCTCCACCCCTTGAAAAATCTGGACCCCCTCCACCAGCAGCATGGCGTAGCCCGGATGTTCCGCCCACACGTCGCACACGGCGTATGGGGGGACCGAGCTGCCCGGGTGGGTGCTCTCCCCCAGGGCAGGAGTGGAAATGGCGACGGGCTTTGTGGCGCCGCTGCGGTCGGTGGCCTGGACGGACAGCAGCTGGTACTTTCCGCCCTCCCCCTTCTGGGTGACCACCACGGTGGCCCCCTCCACCGGCAGCTGGGCCCGGGAGGTAATGACACGGACCGTCAGGGTCCCGGTTCCTTCCATAAGCGTTCCTCCTTCCGGCGGCGCCCCATAAGGGCCCGCCTGTCTTGCTCCATGCTATGCCGGGGTGGAGAGAGAGGTGCGGAGGCAAAAAGGGAGCGCCGCTGAGCGGCGCTCCGAAAAAGCAGGGAAATTGAGTTTAAGAGACGTAATTCAGACCGGAGCCGCGGACGGTCTCCAGATTCTCGGTGAGGGAGGACAGCCACTCGCTGGTGTCATCCGTTTTCCAAGTGGACTTTACCGTGTACTCCCAGGCGGGGTCGTCCCAGCCCACAAAGTACATGATGTGCCAGCCCTGGATAGAACTGCTCTCATTTTTGACGATCCCGGTATCCCCCGGCTGGCGGGCGGGGTCCAGAGCCCAGTTCAGGAAGTTGGGCTCCAGGCTGTCGGTGCTGGAGATGCCGGTGTACAGACCGCCGGTGGACTGGGAGCCGCTGTCGTCCGTATTCTGGACGGCCAGGGCGGCGAAGCTGTCCTCCGTGGCGTCCCCGGCCTTCCACTGGTCCAGAAGGGCCTGGGCCTCGGCCTCGGCGGCGTCGAACTCCTCCTGAGTGGGGGTGGTGCCGGAAGAAGCGGCCCCGATCAGAATGTGGCGCACATCGGCGGTGGCGGAGTCGTCCCGGGTCCGGCTGTCAAACTGGACCACATAGTAGTTGTATGCGCTGCTCTCACTGCGGTCCAGCTCGGCCAGGGTAATGTCCCCGCTCTGGCGGGCGGCGTCATACAGCCAGTCGGCATAGGCGGCGGAGGAGAAGGTGGAGCCCATGGCGGTGGTGTGGATGGAGGAGCTGTACAGCGCGTCGGCGTACTCGTCGGCCAGGGCCTGAGCGTCCTCACCGTTGGTCAGGCGGCTCTGAATCGCCTGGGCGGTGGCCAGAGCGTCGGCCTTGGCGGTCTCCAGGGCGGCGGTTTTCTCCTCGTCGGTCATCTCCACCGTGTTGCCCTCCTCATCGGTCTGCTCCTCCACGGTGGCCTGGACCGTAAAGACCGTGTAGCCGAAGGTGTCCAGGTCGTTGGCGTGCTCGCTGTAATAGGTCTCTGCTTCCTCGTCGGTATAGGTCAGGCTGTCCTGATAGTGCTGCCGGTAGGAGTCGGCCAGCACCTGGTCGGCGTAAATCTGCCGGAAGGTGTCCTCATCCATATAGCTGCCGTAATTCAGCTTGAGATAGCTGGAAAGGCTGTCATAGGAGCTGTTGGAGCGCCAGACGCTGTCCAGGGAGTTCAGCTGGCTCTCCAGATAAGCCTGATCCTTCTGGGGGAGAGTGTAGCCCTCGCTTTCGGCGGTGTGGACCAGGGCGGTGACCTGGGTCAGGTCGTCAATGGCCTGATCCAGCAGGTAGTCCCGCCAGGTCTGACCGCTTTCCTCGTCATAGACCTGTTCGGCAGGGTCCACGCTGTAATCAAAGGTGGAAGCGCCCATCATGGAATTGTAGTAGGCGGTGTTGAGCGCTGTCTGGTAATAATACTGGACCACAGCGGGGCCATAGTTCTCTCCGTCAATGGTGACAGCGGTGGAGCGCTTCTGGAAGAAGCCGCTGTCCCAGACCAGCAGGGCAATGGCCAACACCACGACCACGCCGCCGGCGATGCCGTACAGCACGTGCTTGCGGCGGTCCTTGTCCTCCTCGCGGTGATTTCGGCGCTGAACATAGGTGGCGTCCGACCGGGTTTTCTTTTCTCTGGATGCACTCACAGTTGATTCCGTCCTCTCATTGTGAACTTGCAAGTGTCCGGCCGCATAGAGACGCGGCCGGACGGGGAATTCTGTGCTATTATACAAGAATCTGCGGGAGGATTCAAGGGGGAAAGGGGAGAGAAACGTCAGCTTTTACAGTTTGTTCATGGGAAATCGGACAAATGTCCGGCGCGCATAGGCGTAAAAAAGACCGCGGCTTGCGCCGCGGCCCATATCCAAGTGAGTTTTATATACCCCGCTCTGGCCGTGTGGACCTGTTTAAAACCTGCACAAAATGGCAGGTGGGTCGCCTCCACAACGCTTTACTGCTTCCAACTTCCAGCCGACCTCAATGGGGGCCGGGAGGCCTGCAAGCCACGCCGTGAGGTGGGCGTCCCGTTTAAGAAATGTGGGTTTAAAAAGGCCCATCACGCACCGAGCAGGAAAACCCGCCTGAAGTCTGAATTATTCGTCCTCCTCCTGGAAAAACCGCTCCATGAAGAGGTTGTAGATCTCCTCGATCTCCTCGTCGCTGTCCAGGGTGGAGAGCAGCTCCTCGCCGTTCTCCTCCACTGCCTTCATGATCACCAGGCCGTATTCCTCGTCGTCCGCGTCCACGTCCACCGGTTCGCCGCTCTCCTCATCCTCCTGAGAAGCGGGGAACAGGGCGTGGTAGGTGACGCCGTTGTGCTCCAGGGTGTCCACCAGCTCCAGCTCAAACTCGTTGCCGTCCTCGTCGGTGACGGTGATAAAATCGGGGCCGTACGCCTCGCTCATAGGGGAATACCTCCTGCCTGTTTTCTGTCCCTATTGTAACCCGGATGGAGAGAAAATGCAAGTGGGAGAGACGTCAAAATTTTACCGGCCGGATAATCAGGCCGCTCCGAGCCGAAGAAACCGGGTTCTGGGCGGGAGGGGAGGCGGGCGCGGCGCCGGGAAAATCAGACGTTTGGCTTTACCGGGGCCGGGCAGCTGTGCTATAATAAAATTCACATGGGGCGGCGGAGTGGAAGAAATAAAGCCGCAGTACAGACCTGAATGGGATAAAAAACCTCCGGGGAGCGGGAGAGCCGCGCGGTAAACCGGATGGGCAGAGAGGAAGAATACCTTATGGATTTGACGGAGCGGACCCTTTCAAGCGAGACGGTGTATCAGGGCAAGATCGTCACCCTGCTGGTGGATCAGGCGGAGCTGCCCAACGGAATGCAGGCCAAGCGGGAGGTGGTGCTCCACCCCGGCGGGGTGGCCATTCTGCCTCTGGACCGGGATGGGAACGTGACGCTGGTGCAGCAGTACCGCTATCCCTTCCACCAGCTGCTGCTGGAGCTGCCCGCCGGAAAACTGGACGAGGGGGAGGACCACCGGGTGGCCGCCGCCCGGGAGCTCAGCGAGGAGACCGGCCTGGAGGCGGGGGAGCTGACCTACCTGGGGTGCATTTTAGCTTCTCCGGGCTTCTGCACCGAGAAGCTGCACATGTACCTGGCCCGGGACCTGAGCCGCGCCCAGAGTCATCCGGACGACGATGAGTTTTTAAACATTGTCACCATGCCCTTTGAGGAGCTGGTCCAAAAGGTGATGGACGGGACCCTGGAGGACGCCAAGACGGTGGCGACGGTCCTGAAGACCAAGGTGCTTTTGAATCTGTAAGGGAGGGAGCCAAGTTGGGAAAGACCATTCTGATTGTGGAAGACGAGCAGAACATCGTGGATATTCTGTCCTTCAACCTCAGCCGGGAGGGGTACGATACCCTGGAGGCCTACGACGGAAACACCGGCCTCCAGCTGGCTCTGGAACAGAACCCGGACCTGATCCTGCTGGACCTGATGCTGCCGGGGATGAACGGATTTGACGTGTGCCGGAAGATCCGGGAGGCGGGGTCCGCCGTGCCCATCCTGATGCTCACCGCCCGGGAGGAGGAGGCCGACAAGGTCCTGGGTCTGGAGCTGGGGGCGGACGACTATATCACCAAGCCCTTCGCCATGCGGGAGCTGCTGGCCCGGGTCAAGGCCAATATCCGGCGGGTGTCCATGGCGCCCGCGCAGCCGCCCCAGCCGGGGAGCGAACCGGGAAAGCGGCTGGATCTGGGCCGGGTGGTGGTGGACCTGGAGGGGGCCACGGTGTACAAGGACGGCCGGGCCCTGGAGCTGACCCAGCGGGAGTACGACCTGATCTGCTTTCTGGCCTCCCAGCCGGGGAAGGTGTTCTCCCGGGAGGCCCTGATGGAGCACGTGTGGAATTATGAGGGCTATGTGGGCGACGTGCGGGCCGTGGACGTGGCGGTGCGCCGCCTGCGTGAAAAGATCGAGGACGACCCCGCCTCTCCCAAGTTCATTCTAACAAAAAGGGGTATGGGGTACCTGTTCGGCGGTCAGCAGAACTGAGACCGGCGGGGGCGTCCTCCGGGACCCGCCGCAGGCGGGACGCCGGAAGTCCGGCGTAAATTCGGAGCGAAGCGGAGAATTTCCGCAGGGGCGATTCATTCGCCCCGAGGATTCATAAAAGAGAAGGGGCCCCCGGGAAATGCAGTTTCCTGGGGAGACAGACCCCGCCTCTCCCAAGTTCATTTTGACCAAGCGGGGAATGGGATACCTGTTCGGCGGACAGCAGAGCTGATTGTTATTTTAGAGTGAAGAGTTGAGAGTGGAGAGTGAAGAAATGGAGTTCGCCCAAGGCGAATGATTTTCAATATCCGGCGCAGCCGGACCCATATCTCCACTCTTCACTTTCCACTCTGAATGAAAGGGGGTGCCTCCGGTGCTTCGCAGCGTGCATATGAAGCTGGTGATGATCATGGTGCTGCTCATCCTGTCCCTGATGACAGTGGTGGGTACCTTCCTGATCAACTCCGTTATGGCCTTCTATCTGGAGGAGTTCTATACCCAGATGAGCCGGGTCTTTGATCAGAACCAGGCCCTGAGCCGCAACCTGGAGACCGAGGTCACGCCGGACGAGGACGGGGCGCAAGCCATTTTGAGCATCATGGAGGCATACTACGGCGATTTGGGACTGGACAGCCGCAGCCGCACCCTGTATATCCTGGACGGGGAGACCGGCGCCTACCTGACCGGAACCGACGAGGAGGAGGGGCGCGGACTGGAGTACGACTCCCCCAACCTGACCCGGGCCCTGGTGGAGCGGGAGGAGGGGACCGAGGCCAACATCGCCGCCGACTATATGGACGTGGCCCTGCCCATCACCCGGGGGGACAACCAGTACGTCATCTATATTCTGGACAACAAGGCCACGGTGAACAGCCTGATCAGCCAGATTTTCGGCCTGATTCTGGAATCTCTGGTCTTCGGACTGATCATCTCCATCCTGCTCTCCTTCCTGCTGTCCAAGACCATGATCATTCCCATTCAGCGCCTCACCGAGGGGGCCATGCGGGTGGCGGAGGGGGACTTTTCCCGGCGCATCGAGGTCACCTCAAGGGATGAGATCGGCGTGCTTACCGACACCTTCAACGACATGGCACGGCAGCTCCGGGACACCCTGCGCCAGGTGGAGAACGAGCGCAACAAGCTGGACACCCTGTTTCTCCACATGACCGACGGTGTGGTGGCCTTTGACCGGGACGGCCGGGTGATCCACTCCAACCCGGCGGCAGAGGGTATGCTGGGACGGCCCATTGGAGCGGATACCACCTACAAGGAACTCTTTGGGGGGCAGTTCTCCCTGAGAGAGGCCATGGCCGCCCCCGACCACTTGGAAGGAGAGGTCCGGGTGGGAGACCAGGTGCTGGACCTGCTGCTGGCCCCCTTTGACCGGGAACGGCAGGGAGGCGTGCTGGTGGTCCTGCACGACGTCACTGAGGAGCGGAAAAATCAGGAGATGCAGCGGGAGTTTGTGGCCAACGTCTCCCACGAGCTGCGCACTCCCCTGACCAATATCCGCAGTTATGCGGAGACCCTCTCCGACAGCGCCGGGGACATCCCGCCCGCCACGGAGAAGAAATTCCTGGGAGTTATTTTGAACGAAAGCGACCGCATGACCCATATTGTTCAGGATCTGCTTACCTTGTCCCGGTTCGATTCGGGACGGGATGAGCTGAAGCTGAGCTGGTTTTCCTTTGAAGAGGCGGTGCAGGACCTATACAACGCCGTCTATATGGAGGCCCAGCGCCACAGCCACACCATGAAGCTGCGCATGGAGCCCGGTCTGCCTCAGGTACGGGCCGACCGGGAGCGGATCATGCAGGTGATGATGAATATTGTCTCCAACTCCATCAAGTACACCCCGGACGGCGGGCAGATCCGAATTTCTGCGGGACAGAATGGCGGCCGGGTGTGGATGCAGGTGGACGACAACGGTATCGGCATTCCGGCGGAGGACCGTCCCCGAATTTTTGAGCGCTTTTACCGGGTGGACAAGGCCCGCTCCCGGCAGTCTGGGGGCACTGGCCTGGGGCTGTCCATCGCCAAGGAGATCGTAGACCGGCATGAAGGCGCGCTGGAGCTGGTGGACCGGGACGGCCCCGGCCTGTCGGTGCGCATGGAGCTGAACATTGAGGGACCCAGCCATGACGAGAGGAAATAAAAAACGGCGCATTGAGCGCCTTAAAAGCGCTCTGATCGTCCTGCTGAGCGGTTCGGCTGTCTTTCTGCTGATGCGCACCCAGGCGGCCATTGTAAGCACGGAGGATTCCGGAACCGCATATCAGGCGGAGGCAGAGAACTCCGCCTCCACAGAGAGCCCCGGGGCCACCGCGCGCCCTTTGCGCATGGCGGCGGCTATTCAGCGGGGGGGCGAAGTGGTGCGCTATGGGGTGCAGTATGACCAGGAGAGCACGGACAGCCTTTACCAGCAGTCGTACAGCCTTCTGGTGGAGGCCCTGAGCAGCGCCAGTCAGCCTTACGCTGTGAGTGAAACGGAATTCCGGCAGGCTCTGTCCACCGCGCCGGGCCTCTACTTTGACTGGCAGGGGGAGATTCCGGTGGCGGTCCTGAACGGGTGGCTGTCCGTGGACAATCAGACCCTCACCGGGACAGTACGGCGGATGGTGCTCACGGCGGTGGAGGGACAGGTGCTCCTGTACTATTGGGATGAGTCGGCGGATCAGGGCTGGGGCTGTGCTTCGGACGTAATCAGCTCCAGCCGCCTGAACGAGGCGGTGGGGGCGCTTCAGGAGAATGGAACCGTGTTCGCCTTTGAGGCTGAGGAACTGGGCGTGCTGGCGCCATATACCATGGTACAGGCCCAAACCCCGGTCCCTGTGGTTTACAGCGCCTCCAATCCCATTACCAGCGAGGAGCGCCGCCAGGCGCTCCAGGAGCAGCTGGGCTTTCCGGAGAACTCCATTTCCTACCCTGCGGCGGGAGAGTATGTGATCCGCAGCCGCAACGATACGCTCCACATCGCGGAGGATGGGCATGTGGCCTATGAGGCTGCGGCGGAGGGAAGCGACCGCTACCGCCTGCCCGGGACCGGCGTCTATGAGGCAGTGGAGGGCTGCCGCCGCCTGGCCCAGCAGACGCTGGGACAGAACAGCGGAGAGGCCGCCCTCTATCTGATCTCCGCGAAGGAGAACGGGGAAGAAAATTGGGTGGTGGAGTTTGGTTACAGCCTCAATGGGGCCCAGGTCCGCATTGGGGAGGAGGGCTGGGCCGCCCGCTTTGTGGTGGAGCAGGGGCAGATTACGGAATTTCAGCTGTGGTTCCGCAGCTATACGGACAGCGGGACCACCTCGGTGGTCCTTCCGGTCCGGCAGGCGCTGGCCGCCATGGAGACCAAAGGGCACGAGGGAGAGGAGCTGCTTTTGGTCTATTTGGACGGCGGAGGCGAGGGACTGGTCTCCGCCTCCTGGGCGGCCGCACGGGCCCTTGACACAGGGAGGTGACGGCGGATGGAGTGGTCCCGGATCAAGACGATCATACTCATAATTCTGGCGGTCACCAATGTGAGCCTGCTGGGATTTCTGGTCCAGCGGGAATTTCAGGTCCAGAATGCCCGGCAGGAGGCCAGACAGAACTCCATTCAATTCTTGAAGAACAACGGCGTGACAGTGGAGGATGAGACCGTCCCCGAGGAGATGACCCTGCTGCCCCAGACGGTGGAGTGGGACCGCGGGCAGGAGCGGGAGGCCGCCGCAGTCCTTCTGGGCGGCGAGGTGCAGGAGCAGGCATGGAGCGATGAGATCTACCGCTATTACAACGAGACGGGGAGCATCCAATTCCACCGGGACGGCACCTTCCAGGGGGAGTTTGTGGAGGGCGCTTTCCGACTGGAGGAGCAGGACGCCGCCGCATACAGCCTTCAAATCCTGGAGATCCTTGGCATCCAGGGAGAGAGCCTTTCCGTTCAGGCTGACGGCGGGGAGGAGGACGCTTTGACCGTGGTTTGCCGGCAGCTTTGGAATCAGGTGCCGGTGTTCAACCACCTGATCACGCTGACGTTCCAGGGGGACAGTTTGTCGGCAATCGAGGGACGGCGGCTGACGGGAGAACCGGCCCTGGACACAGGTCAGAAGCCTATCTCCATTCCCACCGCCCTGTTTCAGTTTTACCATGGGCTGGTGGCCTTGGGAGACGTGTGCAGCCGGATTGACAGCATCACTCCGGGCTATGTGACCAGTGCGGGAACAGGGCCCTCGTCCCTGACCCCGGTGTGGTATATTGCCACGGATACCCGGAATTACCGGCTGGACACCCTGACCGGGGAGCTGAGCCGGGCGGAGGAGAGCGGCGCCTGAGGACGGCCGCCTCTCTGAAAACAAGAAAAAAGTGCTTGACAAGAGGGCGGGACACTGCTATACTGCTAAAGTACAACAAAGCAGGAACGGTGCCCCGTCCTCACCCCAGGCCAGAGCCAAAGGGTCAACATGGAGAATCCCCGCCGGAACATCTGTGTTCGGTGTGGTTTTGCTGTGACGCGGGTGCCATTCAGGCAGACGCGTTTTATTTTTTTGTTTGGAGGTGCTTTCCCATCGCTAACACAGGTCATCAAACCAACGAAGAAATCCGGGATAAGGAGGTCCGCCTGATCTCGGAGAGCGGCGAACAGCTGGGCATCATGTCCTCTCAGGAGGCGCTGCGCCTGGCCGAGGAGCGTGAGCTGGATCTGGTCAAAATTTCGCCCAATGCCGTGCCCCCGGTGTGCAAGCTGATGGACTACGGCAAGTACCGGTTCGAGCAGACCAAGCGTGAAAAGGAAGCCCGGAAGAACCAGCGCGTGGTGGAAATCAAGGAGATCCGGATGTCCCCCAGCATCGACGTGAACGATTTCAACGTCAAGCTGCGCAACGCCCAGAAGTTTCTGGCCGAGGGCAACCGGTGCAAGGTCACCGTCCGGTTCCGGGGCCGTGAGATGGCGCACACCAACATCGGTCAGGAGCTGCTGCTGAAGTTTGCCGAATCCTGCGGCGAGGTCGCCGTGATGGATAAAAGTCCGAAGCTGGAGGGACGGCATATGTCCATCTTCCTGTCCCCCAAGCCGGTCAAGGACGCGAAAAAGTAAGTCGAAAAGGAGTTTTCTGTTATGCCGAAGATCAAGACCCACAGCGGCGCCAAGAAGCGTTTCGCTCTCACCAAGAACGGCAAGGTCAAGCGTGCCCACGCCGGCAAGCGGCATCTGCTCAACGGCCACGGCAAGACCACCAAGCTGAAGAGAGGCCTCCGGAAGGGCGGCTATGCGGATAAGACCAACGAGGCCGCCATCAAGCGCATGATCCTGTATAAGTAAGAGAAGGAGGCTGAAGAACAATGGCAAGAGTGAAGGGCGCGATGATGACGCGCAAGAGAAGAAATAAGATCCTGAAGATGGCCAAGGGCTACTGGGGCGCCAAGTCCAAGCACTTCAAGATGGCCAACCAGGCCGTGATGAAGTCCGGCGTGTACGCCTATGTGGGCCGCAAGCGCAAGAAGCGCGATTTCCGCCGCCTGTGGATCACCCGGATCAGTGCCGCCTGCAAGCTCAACGGCATGAATTATTCCACCTTCATGAACGGGCTGAAGAAGGCCGGGATTGAGATGAACCGGAAGATGCTGGCCGAGCTGGCCGTCAACGACAAGGCCGCTTTCACCCAGCTCACCGAGACCGCCAAGAAGGCCCTGGCCTGAGCGACAACTTGGATTTAACGCATCCCCGGCTTTCCTCAAGGGAAGCCGGGGATCGTTTTCTCTTATCCCCCGCTTTGCGCTTAGACAAAACGGCTCCGCAGGTGTTACCTGCGGAGCCGTTTCAAATTTCATAGATCATTCAGCGTGTTCTTCCGGAGGATCACGCCGCCGCCTCCAGCAGCGCCTCGAAGAAGGCCATGAACGCATCGCTGGTCAGCGCATCTGCCTCAGGATGGAACTGGACGCCCAGCGCAAAGTGGTTGTCCTGGTACTCCAACGCCTCGATCACACCGTCGGCCGCAGAAGAGACCACAGTCAGGCCATCCCCCACCCGGTCAGGGTTCACAGCCTGGTGATGCCAAGAGGCCACGTTGTCCAGAGTCGTGCCGCCCACGATATCGTACAGCAGGGAATCCGTATCCGTCACCGTAATGCTGTGGCGGGCCCAGTCCGGCGCCGCGCGATGCGCGGTGGAGTCCGGGGTGTTCATATAGGTATTCAGATCCTGGATCAGGCCGCCGCCGCACACTACGTTGAGCATCTGCATTCCGCGGCAGATATCCAGCATGGGCTCATCGGTATCCACAGCCGCCTTGATCAAATTATAGTCGGAAGTATCCCGGATGTCGCGGTACTCGGTATTATCCTCCAGCAGCGGGCTGGCTTCCTCGTTGTAAAGGGCAGGATTGATATCCTCACCGCCGGTGACCACGATGCCGTCCACCTGGGCCAGCGCGTCTACCGCCTGGTCATAGCTGGTGATCTGAGGGAGGTGGGTCACGACGCCGCCCGCGTCACGGATGATGTCCTGAATATCGGTATAGTCTACAGGGTCCCCGCCCCAGGAGATGCCGATGACGGTCTTATCCGCGGCATAGCCCACCAGGGTCTCAAAGAAGGTCATGCAGGTATCCACATCGCACAGAGCGGCCTCGGGGTTCTTGTCATACACGGCCAGCTTACAGTCGTTCTCCGGGTGGAACTGGACGCCCAGGCAGAAGGTGTTGTTCTGATTCTCCACGCCCTCAATGATGGTCACGCCATTGTCCACTGTCTGCGCCACCACGGTCAGATCGGTGCCCTCTACGCTGCGGACGGCCTGGTGATGCCAGGAGGAGACGTTGTCCAGCGTATCCGCATTCACGATGTCGTACAGCCAAGACTCCTTGTCAATGATCTCGACGCTGTGGCGGGCGTAATCCCGGTTGGGCGTTCCGGCGGGCATACGGTGCAGGTCGTTATACTCCGCGCCCTGCTCGGCGTAGTAGTCGGGGATCTCCTGGATAAAATCGGCGCCGGAGACGATACTCATCATCTGCATGCCCCGGCAGGCAGCCAGGGTGGGCACATCATTGTCAATGCAGTAGGCCATCAGGGTGTAGTCGGAGATGTCGCGGGTGGCGTTAATCTCCTCGCCGCCGTTGGCCTCCTCCTGAGGTACTGCGAACAGGGAGGGGCTGATGTCCTCGCCGCCGGTGAAGAACACGCCGTCGATGCCCTCCATCACCTCAGCCACGTTGGTGGCGGAGTAGTTGCGGGCCTTGATCTGGTCGGCGTACTCCTGCAGCAGGTTGCCGGTGTCCTCCACATAGGCGCTCTGGATCATGCCGTCCGCGCCGTAGCCCACGGCCGTGCTGGTGACCTGGTAAAGTTCCACCGGGTTGCCGCCGGCGGCCTCAATGACAGCCTTGAAGCCGGCATAGTCCTGGTCGTTGGCCTTCCAGGTGATGCCGATATAGGGCTTGCCGACGAGGGAGGAGCCGTTCTCCAGCATGGTCTGGAACTGGCCCTCAGTCACCGCCGCGTCGGCGCTGTAAGTGATTCCGTCCGTCAGTCCGACCCGCGCCGCGGTGGTGCTGTAATCAGAGGGCCAGGAGGTGAGCATTTCCTCAGGGACGCCGGCATACTGCATGATGGCGGCGGCAGCTTCCACCTGGGTGGTCTGGGCGTCCGGGCTGAAGGTGTCTGCGCCGGTGCCGCTGATCAGCCCCTGGGCATAGGCCAGGTTGATGTAGCCCTTGTACTCGCTGTCCTCCGCCACGTCGGAGAACACGCTGGCCTGGCTCTGATACTGGGCGACCTGGTCGGTCAGACCGGCGCCCTCCACCAGGAGCTTGGCCATCTCGCCGCGGGTCAGGGTGTCGCCCTCAGCGGCGCCGGCGGTGACGGCCATCGCCAGGGTGAGACCAGAGGCGATGGTCAGGGACAGGGCTCTGCGGAATATCTTTTTCATAAGCTGGACCTCCTTCAATTTCTACCAGCCGGGCAGAGAGGAAGGGGACGCCACGGAGAGAATTCCTTTCTGTCGCGGCTCGTCAAAATGACGCATCTTCTGTGAAAACAGATGAATCATTTTGATCAAATTCAGTATAGCGCAGGTATAAATTTTTTGTCAAGTGGGAAAAGCCTTTTTGAAGAAAAGCTTTCTATTCCGGTGAAAAGTTGAATTTTATTCTTAAAAGAGACTGAAAAGACAAGAAAATGACAAAAAATATCTGAGTCTGGTTTCGCGCAGCCGGAGGGGATCAGGGGAGACGTGTCCGCTCCCGGTCTGGATGCTCCCCGGACCAGGCGGTCTGAGGCATGGTGGCGATCCAGGACATCTCCTCCTGGGACAGGGAGAACCGGAACAGGTCCAGGTTTTCCCACATACGCTTCGGACTGGAGGATTTTGGGAGGGGGAGCACGCCGTTCTGCAGGGCGAAGCGCAGGCAGACCTGGGGGACGGTGACCTGGTGAGCGGCGGCGATCTCGCTGAGCAGGGGGTCGTCCATCAGCCTCCGCCGCCCCAGGGGAGACCAGGCGGACACCTGAATGTGGTTCTCCCGGCAGTACTGAACCGCGGCGCTCTGAAGATAGCCCGGGTGGTACTCCAGCTGATTCACCATGGGGAGAAGCCCGCCGCGGGCGGCGAGATTCATCAGATGGTGGGGCAGGAAGTTGCTGGTGCCGATGGCCCGCACCTTCCCCTGCTGATACAGCTCCTGCAGGCAGTCCCAGACCCGGGCGTCCAGCTCCTTCCAATCGGCCCGCTCCAGGTCGGGGCGGGGCCAGTGAATCAGGTAGAGGTCCAGGTAGTCGGTTCCCAGAGTCCGGAGGGAGGCCTCAAAGGCCGCCCGGGGGTCGTCCATCTGGGTACGCCAGAGCTTTGTGGTGAGGAAAAACGCCTCCCGGGAAATCCCGCTCTCCCGGACGGCCTGGCCCAGCGCCTCCTCCGTCTGATAAAATGAGGCGGTGTCAAAGTGGCGGTAGCCCGCCTCGATTGCGTCAAGAAGAATCCGCTTCTGCTCCGGGGGATTCAGGGCGTAGCACCCGAAGCCGATGGCGGGGATATTCATGCCGTTAGATAGAACAAAAGATTCCATTTCAAAGACCTCCTTGTCGTGGAAAATACCTTACCATTTTATCGCGGCGGGCACAGAGGCGCAAGAAAGAATTTTGTGAAATTTACACGATAAAACGGGAACTGTTATTTACTGAAATACTATATGAGGTATAGTTAAAATATTATAAATACAAAATGGCGCGTTGCTGGGAGTGCTTTTTTGTGCTAAAATAGCATCTGGCCGGGGCGGAACCGGTAAAACACGGACTGTGTGCCGGGAGCGGCGGGAGGGCCGCATCCCGGAGCAGGGACTTGGAATCGGTTCGGCCGCCGCCCTGCCTGTGTAAAAAAGCGTTTCAGTGTGTGGAAAAAATCAGCCGCCTGTACCGTCCTTGAGGAGATCCCGGAGACTGAGGAAAAGTTTGGAGAGGATCATGTTGGCGAAGAAAGTTTCATTTGGCTTAGGAGCGCTCCTGATGCTGGGGATGCTCCTGATGGGAATTTGGAATCGGGCCTCCCTGTCCGGAGCGGGGGGAGAGGTCCCGCTTTGGCTGAGCATCCCCTTTGCGGGGCTGCTGCTGTGCATCGCCCTGTGTCCGCTGCTGTGCTCCTCGTGGTGGGAGAGCCATCAGCCCTTGGCGGTTGCGTTCTGGTCGCTGGCCTTTCTCATCCCCTATGCTCTGATGGGGGGACTGGGTACGGCGGTGGAGACGGCGCTGGAGTGCCTGATCGGCGACTACCTCACCTTTATTGTGCTGCTGTTCGGACTGTTTTGCGTGGCCGGCAATATCTCTCTGGAGGGGGATCTGGCCGGTTCTCCCCGAATCAATGTGTTTCTCCTGCTCCTGGGCACGGTGCTGTCCAGCTGGATCGGCACCACCGGTGCCAGCATGCTCATGGTCCGTCCGGTGATCAAAATGAACGCCTGGCGGCGGCACCGCAGCCACATCATGGTGTTTTTCGTCTTCCTGATCTCCAACATGGGCGGCTGCCTGACCCCCATCGGGGACCCTCCGCTGCTCATGGGCTTCTCCCGGGGCGTGCCCTTCTTCTGGAGCCTTCAGCTGGCCCCGGTGCTGCTGTTCAACGCGGTGATCCTGCTGGCGGTCTTTTACTGGATCGACATGCGGGCCTACCGCAAGGACATCGCCGCCGGCAACATGCCCGACATCCGGAAGCCGGGCACGGAGATCCACATCCGGGGGCTCCACAATCTGATCTTCCTGGTGATGATCGTGGCCGCCGTGGTGCTCAGCGGGGTGCTCCCCACCCTCCCCATGTTCCAGAATGGGGCGGGCGAGGTGATCGGCATTCCCATCTTCGGCGAGGTCACCCTCACCATCCCCGCGCTGCTGGAGATCATTATTATCCTCCTGGCGGCGTTCCTCTCCTTCAAGACCACCGATGTGTCGGTGCGCAAATCCAACCATTTCACCTGGGGGGCCATCCAGGAGGTGGCGGTGCTCTTTGTGGGCATCTTTATCACCATGCAGCCCGCCCTGATGCTCCTCACCGCCAAGGGCGGCGAGCTGGGGCTCACCCACCCGGCGGAGATGTTCTGGGCCACCGGCGCCCTGTCCAGCTTCCTGGACAACACCCCCACCTATCTGGTCTTCCTGACGGCGGCCTGTGCCCAGGGGGCACAGACCGGGCTGGCCACCACCCTGGGGGTCGTGCCCACCAAGATGCTGGCGGCCATCTCCTGCGGCGCGGTGTTCATGGGGGCCAACACCTATATCGGCAACGCGCCCAACTTTATGGTCAAGTCCATCTCGGATGAAAATGGTATCCGCATGCCGTCCTTCTTCGGGTATATGTTCTGGTCGGTGCGCTTCCTGATCCCCGTCTTTATCCTGGATACGCTGATCTTTTTCATGTGAGGAGGGCTGAGTTGTCATGGAAGAGACGAGAAATTTAGTGCTTGAGATCGCAAACCGCCTGTATGATCTGGACGCCGAGGTCTACCGGGTGCTGGGGTCCGGCCTGGGCCGGGTGTTCAACGCCAGCCGGGAGGAGTCCATCCGGGAGCTGACCCAGATCATGAAGGAACACCGCACCAGCCACTACCTGCGAAGCTCCCTGGCCCTGATCGGCAACATGGCCCGCACCATTCCCGAGCGGCAGGAGCGCTCCCGGGTGATGACCGAGTACAACGAGATCTGGAAGCTGATCCAGAAGCTGCCCGACCGCTTCGGCGCGGTGGATATTTTGGACGAAACTCTGGCGGGGCTCAACCAGTCCTTCTCCCAGAACAGCTGGAAGGGCCGGTTCAGCGCGGGAAACCACCTGGTGATCTGCATCGGTCGCACCTATGGCAGCGCCGGGACCGACGTGGGCTTCAATCTGGCGGACACCCTGAAGATCAACTACTATGACACGGAGATCTTTGCCGAGGTTCTGAAGCGGCTGGAGGCCCAGCAGGACCACATCCGCGACCGGGCCAGCTTCACCAACCCCCAGGATCTGAATCAAGACCCCATGGCGGTGGAGAAGCCGAAGGGGCTCAAGGCCCGCATCCGGGAGTTCAGCCGCTACCACGGCCTGCCCAAGGCGGAGGCGGTCTTTTTCAACCAGAGCGAGTTGATCTGCGACATGGCCCGGCGGGAGGACTTTGTCATTATGGGCCGCTGCGCCGACGTGATCCTCACCAACCACCAGATCCCCCATGTGAGCATTTTCGTCAACGCCCCCTTCGAGGTGCGGGTGCGCCGGGTGATGAAGCAGGACAACCTGGACTATAAGAGCGCCCGGAAGTTCCTCAAGAAGGTGGACCACCGCCACCGCTCCTACTACGAGTTTTTCACCAGCCGGAAGTGGGGAGACGTGGTCAACTACGACCTGTGCATCAACTCGGCCAGCTACGGCATCGAGGGGTCCGTGCAGCTGATCGAGCGGCTGCTTCTGCAAAAATAATAGACGCCCGCCCTCCGCAGGGCAGCCTGCAAAAATGCCGTTACTTTCCCGCCGCTGCGCGGCGGAAAAGTCCTCGCTGCGCTCGCTGAACGCCTTGCCATGCAAGGCATTCAGGGCATTCGATCCCACTCGAGGCGGGCTGCCGCCCCCTCGAGCTCCCCCGCCAGCACTCGGGCGGATTCGTCTGAACAGAGGTTTTTCGACAAGCTGAGACCGCCGTACGTTTCGTACGGCGGTCTTTTGCTGTCTTTTCCGGGCGCCCGTCACCAAAAGGGGCCTATCTTCATAGCTTGATGCAGAACGTGACGGGAGGATGGGTTATGAGACAGGAACTGAATTTTTGGGTTCTGGGGGGCGACATGCGCCAGGGAAAGCTGGCCCAGCTGCTCTCCGAGGACGGCCACCGGGTCCACGCCTACGCCCTGGAGGAGGGGGTGGTCCCGGCCGATGGGCTGACGGTGGAGGGCACGCTGCGGGGGGCGGGGGAGGCGGACTGCGTCATCCTGCCCCTGCCGGTGTCCCAGGGGGAGGGGAAGCTGAACTGTCCCCTGTCCCGGCTGGAGCCCACGCTGGTCCAGGTGATGGAGGCCATCCGCCCGGGGCAGATGGTGTGCGGGGGACGGGTGGACCCGGTGACGGAGGCCCTGGCCGGACAGCGGGGGATCGCCGTGCTGGACTACTTCGCCCGGGAGGAACTGGCGGTGGCCAACGCGGTGCCCACCGCCGAGGGGGCGGTGCAGATCGCCCTGGAGCAGATGCCCATCACCCTTCACGGCTCCCGGGTGCTGGTGATCGGCTTCGGCCGGGTGGGCCGGGCGGCGGCCCAGCGGATGGCGGCCATGGGGGCCAGAGTCACCGTGGCCGCCCGGCGGTACGAGTCCCTGGCCTGGGCCCAGGCCATCGGCTATGGGGCGGAAAAGACCGGACAGCTGGCGGGCTGGCTGTGCGGGTACGACCTGGTGGTGAACACGGTGCCCGCCCTGGTGCTGGGGGAGGCGGAGCTGGCCGACCTGAAGCCCGACTGCCTGGTGCTGGACCTGGCCAGCAAGCCTGGGGGCGTGGACCTGGAGGCCGCCGCCCGCCTGGGGCGGAACGTGATCTGGGCCCTGTCCCTGCCGGGAAAGGTGGCCCCGGTCACCGCCGGCGCGGCCATCAAAAACACGATTTATAACATGCTCCACGAGCTTGGCGCATAGGAATAGGAAAGGAAGCGGATGTTATGTTGGAAGAGAAAACCGTAGGATTTGCCATGTGCGGCTCCTTCTGCACCCACAGCCGGGCCATGGAGGCCCTGGAACAGGTGAAGGCCCGCTTTGCCCATGTGGTCCCCATTGTATCCGAGTACACGGCGGCGGCGGACACCCGGTTCGGGGACGCCCACGACCTGATGCGGGAGATGATGCGCATCTGCGACCACCGGGTCATCTCCACCATCAAGGAGGCGGAGCCCATCGGGCCCCAGAAGCTGCTGGACCTGCTGATCATCGCCCCCTGTACGGGAAACACCCTGGGGAAGCTGGCCAACGGGATCACCGACACCAGCGTCACCATGGCGGCCAAGGCCCACCTGCGCAACGGGCGGCCGGTGCTCATCGCCCCCTCCACCAACGACGGGCTCTCCGCCTCCGCCGCCAACCTGGGGAGCCTGCTGGGCCGCAAGTACATCTACTTCGTCCCCTTCGGCCAGGACGACCCCGTCCACAAGCCCACCTCTCTGGTGGCCGACTTCTCCCTGGTGGCCGACGCGGCTCTGGCCGCCTTGGAGGGGCGGCAGCTCCAGCCCATGCTGGTCACTCCATGAGCTTTTCTCCCGTCCGGCCGATTTCCTCCCGGCCGGATCAAGCAATGGCCCGGAGACGGTTTTCTTCCGCCTCCGGGCCTGCTTGTTTGGTTCTTGTTATACGTAGCCGTACATGCCCCGCACGGATACCTCTCCGGCGGACAGGGCGGCCCGGCGGCCGTCGGGGTACTCCACCACCAGGCGGAAGTCGTCGTCGATGGCCACGGCAAAGGCCTCCTCCCGGGCGGCGGGGGTGATGAGCTGGACCTGCTTTCCCACTGTGAGGCAGTCGGCGCGGTACCGCTCCAGGTAGTCCTGTTTGTTCTGGGGGAACTGGGCGTACATCCGGTCCAGAGCCCGAATGATCTCCACCGCCAGCTGGGCCCGGCGGACGGGATGGCCCAGCTCCTGGGCCAGGGAGGTGGCGATGGGCCGGACCTCGGCGTCAAAGTCCTCGGGGGTGTGGTTCACATTGATGCCGATGCCGGTGATTAAGTAGTCCAGGTCGTTGCTCTCGCTCTCCAGGCCCAGCTCGGTGAGGATGCCGCACAGTTTTCTGCCGTTCAGTACCAGGTCGTTGGTCCACTTGATCTGGGGGCGGACGCCGCAGGCGGCCTCAATGCCGTCGCACACCGCCACCGCCACCCAGGCGGTGATGTCAGCCACCTGGCTGGGGTCCAGCCTGGGGCGGAGCAGGGCGGTGAGGTAGAGCCCCTTCCCCTTGGGGGACTGGAAGGAACGGCCCCGGCGGCCCCGGCCTCCGGTCTGCTCCTCACTGACGATGACCAGGCCGTCGGGGGCCCCGGCCATGGCCTGGCGCTTGGCCTCGGTGTTGGTGGAGTCGATGGTCTCCAGGCACAGGAGGTGCCCCCCCACCCGGCAGCCGGCCAGGGGGCCGGAGAGCTCCCCCTCACGCACCCGGTCCGGGGCGTTCTCCAGGCGGTAGCCCCGGTTGGGGGCGGATTGGATCACATAGCCCTCCTGGCGCAGGGCCTCGATGGCCTTCCACACGGCGGCCCGGCTGATTCCCAGGGCGCGGCTCATGGCCTCCCCCGACACATAGCGGTCCCCCTGCTCCAGCAGCAGGGACAGTACCTTCTCCCGGCTCATGGTGTTGTCCTCCTGGTTTGGTAAGTCTCTTTTGGATATTATAAAAGAAAAAGGGGAACCCCGTCAACCGGCGGAGGGCTGGGAACTTTCGGTTGCAATCCGCCGAAGGGGTACGGTATAATAAAACCGGCCCGGATTTCGGGCCCGGGGGGCGGAAAATACGCCTCCACCCCATCAAAAGGAGAACGGAACCATGATTCAATTCAACCACTTTAATTTTAACGTCCTGGACCTGGACAAGAGTCTGGCCTTCTACAAGGAGGCCCTGGGCCTGGAGCCGGTGCGGGTGAAGGACGCCGCCGACGGCTCCTTCCGGCTGGTCTACCTGGGGGACGGCCGCACCGATTTCCAGCTGGAGCTCACCTGGCTCCGGGACCGCACCGAGCCCTACAACCTGGGGGAATGTGAGTTCCATCTGGCCTTCGTGACGGATCAGTACCAGGCGTTTTATGAGAAGCACAAGGCCATGGGCTGCATCTGCTTCGAGAATCCGGCCATGGGCATCTACTTCATCAGCGACCCCGACGGCTACTGGATCGAGATCGTCCCGGAGAAGGACTGATGGCGGGGGAACGAAACAGCGGCTGGCCCGGATTTTTCCGGGTCTTTGCCGTATTTGCGGCCCTGATGCTCCTGCTGGCCCAGAGCGGACAGGACCTGGCGCCCATCTCCAGCGGAGACTGGCAGGTGCTGTCCATCTACGAGGGGCTCACCCGCTGGTCGGTCCCCGCCCTGTTCATGGTGTGGGGGATGTACGCCCTGGAGGGGGGAAATAAATCCGCCCTGGGGGGGACCCTGCTGACCCTGGCCCTCCCCGCCTTCTGCATGCTGGTGTTCTGGGGGGGCCTGTACGCCGTGGTGTCCCACCTGCTGGAGGGCGGGGCCCTCACTCTGGGGGGCGTCTGGTCCGCCCTGGTGTCGGCGGCCCAGGGGGACACCTATTTCCACCTGTGGATTCTATATCCCCTCATCGGCCTGTATCTGGTCCACCCCCTGCTCCAGCGGTTCGCCTCGTCGGCCAGCCGGGGGGAGATTTTGTATATCCTGGGCCTGGCCCTCCTCTTTGCCGGCGTGCTGCCCCTGTGGGCCGCCTTCCACCCCAATCAGGTGCTCACCGTCCTGCTGGAGCGGTTCCAGGTCCACATGGTGCTGGGCTATATGGGCTACTACCTGGCCGGGTGGTATTTGAGGCACTTCACCATCGGCCGCATTCCGGAGTTTCTCATCTACATCCTGGGCGTCCTGGGGGTGGTCCTCACCCTGGCGGGGCCCAGCCTCATCGGCGGGGGGCGGGACCTGTGGTACGGCTACACCGCTCCGGGGGTGGCCCTGACGGCGGCCGCCCTGTGCACTCTGTTCCGCTATGTGCTGGGAGTGAGCGAGGAGCGCTCCCGCCGCCGGGCGGTGTACGCTCTGGGGGAGTGCGTCTTTGGGGTGTACCTGTTCCACCAGATCTGGGCCCTGGTGTTCCGGTGGTTCGGGGTGTCCCCTCTGGCCCTGGGGGCGGTGGCCTCGGTGCCGGTGTTCGCCCTGGTCTACTTCCTGCTCTCCCTCCCCTTCGCCTGGCTGTTCTCCCATATTCCGGGGGTTGGACGCTGGCTGGCGGATTAAAAACAGACCCGGCGCTATGGATCACTCCACAGTGCCGGGCCTTTCTTTCTGTCAGGTCTCCGACTCCCGCAGGCGCTCCACGATGGTGTGCCGGGCCACCGACCGGTACACGCCCAGAGGGACCAGGATGCCCAGAAGGGCGAATATTGGGATCACCACCAGAAAGGGGACCAGGGTCAGGCGGTAGGTGAAGAACCAGAACAGGTTCCCCACCGCTGTGAAGGCCGCCGGGCCCAGAATCAGAGTCAGCGCCAGAGAGATGGCCGCCGCCCCCAGGGCGTAGAACAGCCCCTCATACACCAGCATGGTCTTCAGCTGTTTTCCCGTCATGCCGATGGACTGGAGGACGGCCAGTTCCCGCTTCCGGGCCAGGATGCCGGTGAGGATGGTGTTGAAGAAGTTCAGCACCCCCACCAGCCCCACAATGAAGTTCAGGGCCCCGCCCAGCAGCAGGAACATGGAGCGCATGCTCTCAAACTCCCCGGCGTAGAGGGCCTTGCTCTCGTAGTCCAGCTCCGGATTTACGTTCTCCGTGTAATTTTTTAAAAATTCCTCCATAGAGGCGTTGGCCTCGCCGGTGGTGTCAAAGGCGTAGTACATCACCGAGCTGGTCCCGGTGTCCTCCACGAAGGTCTGAGCGTTGAGAATAAACTCGTCGCTGCCGTAGTACCGGTAGCTGAGGGCGGAGGGCACCGTCACCAGGGCGGCCACCTGATACGCCGCGTCCCGGTACTTGACCGGCTGCGCCACCCAGTTGGCCCCGGCGGGTACATCCTCCGCATCGGAGTAGGCGATGCCGGTGTCCGGGTCCACATATTCCCACTCCTCCACGTACCGGATGGTGACCGTATCCCCCAGGCGGGCCCAGTGGGAGTCCATGTCCGCTCTGCCGTAGTCGTCCTCGGCATACACGGCGGCCACATACGTTCCGCCGTCCTCATAGAGCTTGGACAGGTCCCCCTCCAGCACCGTCAGGTGGTCCAGGGCAAAGGGACTCATGCCGGAGAGCTGGACGTTTGCGGCCAGGTCTCCCGCCTCGTTCCGGCCGGTCAGGCGGATGGCGCTGTCCAGCTGTTCCGGGGTGTAGAAGCGCTGGTTCATCTGCCGGAAGTAGTCCTCGGTGATATACTCCAGGGCGGAGGAGGTCTGACCGTACACCACGCCGCCGTCGGTGATGCCCCCCTGGGCGCCGATATCGTCCATGGCGGACTGGGGCACGGCCATATCGGGGGTGAAGTCCAGGACGCTGTTTTGGAATTTCCCGGCGTTGGCCACGATGAAGTCGCTGGCGGTGAAGTTGGACACATACTTGTCCATGTCAAAGCCATTGGTAAAGTTCACCGTCACCGTCAGCAGTACCACCGCCAGAGACAGGGAGGTAATTGTGACGGCGGTCTTGCCCCGGCTGCGGCCCAGGTTGGCCCAGGCCATGGCCGGCAGGGAGGACCGGCCCGCCCCCTTATGGGCAAGGCGCTTCCCGGAGGGGCGGCGGGATTTTCTTCCGGCCCCCTCAGTGTACCGCACCGCCTCAATGGGGGAGACCTTGGCCGCCACCCGGCCGGGCCGGTGGCAGGACAGGAGCACCGTGAACAGGGCGAACAGGGCGGAGCCCAAAAAGAGCACGGGGCTCACCGACACCACGCCGGACACTCCGTCCAGGTGGGAGATGATCACCGGAGTGAGCTGCCCGCCGATGAGCCACCCGGCCAGGAGCCCCAGGGGAATGCCCAGGGCGGAGAGGGCCAGGGCCTGGTACCGGATGATCCGCTTCAGCTGACGCCCCGTGGTGCCGATGGTCTTCAGCAGGCCGTAAAACCGGATATCCCCGGCCACCGAGATCTGGAACACGTTGTAGATGATGAGATAGCCGGTGAGGAGGATGAGCAGGAGCATCCCCGAGATCACCGCCGCCGTGGCCGGGTCCATACTGTCGGACAGCTGGGCCCCGGTGTAGCCCCAGTTGATTCCGGTGTCAATGTAGTTCTCTCCCGGCGTCTCGCTCTGATAGCCGTGGCCGGCCAGAATCTGATCCAGGTCCTGCTGGATGTGCCGGGAGCCGCTTTTCAGCATCACGTCCAGGTTCCAGGCGCCCGTCATGCCGTCGGTGGGGTTGTTGGGGTCCACCCCCACCTCGTCCAGGATGGCGTCCACCCGGCTCTCCGGGATGAGCATGTGGCTGGCCTGGACGGCCCCGTCCCGCTCCCACCAGCCGCACAGGGTGAAGGTCTGGGTGGTCTCATGGCCGTCCACGTCAAAGGTGAGGGTGAATTGGGCCCCCAGCTCCGGCTCAATGCCCAGCAGCGCCAGCACCTGGGTGTCGGTGGCCGCCTGGTCGGTGCCCTCCTGGGGCAGGGAACCCTCCACCGGATCGCAGAAGGACCAGTGGGCGTAGTTTGCGTCGGACCAGCCCACCTCCACATGGGCCTTGTTGAAGGGCGCCTCTGTGGGCATGCCCAGGAAGCGCCGCACCCCCCACTGGCCGATGAGGGGATCATCCTTCAATTCGCTGCACTGCTCCTCCGTCAGGTACTTGAACCCGCCGTGGGAGAAGCCCCCTACCTGGCGGAAGTTGGACTGCTGGATGCCCTCGTTGATGGACAGGGCGATGGTAAAGAGGGAGGTGAACAGCACCGCCGTCAGAGCGATGGCCAGCACCGCGATGAGATTTCGGGTCCGGTTGGCCATTAAACTCTTCCAGGCCAGGCGGCGGATGCACTTGTCGTTGGATACCTTCATGGCGCGCACCCCCTCACCGCGTGACGATCCTGCCGTCCTCAATGCGGACGATGCGGTCGGCGAGCTGGGCGATCTCCTCGTTGTGGGTGATCATCACCATGGTCTGGGCAAATTTCTGTCCGGTGGTCTTCATCAGGGAGAGGACGTCCTGGCTGGTCCGGGAGTCCAGATTGCCCGTGGGCTCGTCGGCCAGGAGGATGGCGGGCTTAGTAGCCAGGGCCCGGGCGATGGCCACCCGCTGCTGCTGTCCGCCGGAGAGCTGGTTGGGCAGGCGGTCCAGCATCTGCTCCAGCCCCAGGGCCTCAATGACCTGGTCCACATACGTCTCATCCACCCGGCCGCCGTCCAGCTGAATGGGCAGGACGATGTTGTCATAGACGCTGAGCACCGGCACCAGGTTGTAGGACTGGAACACAAAGCCTATTTTTCTTCTGCGGAAGATGGTCAGCTCCTCATCCTTCAGGGCGAAGATGTCCCGGCCCTCCACCAGGACGGAGCCGCCGGTGGGCCGGTCCAGCCCGCCCAGCATGTGGAGCAGGGTGGACTTGCCCGAGCCCGAGGTGCCCACGATGGCCACGAACTCCCCGTTCTCCACTGTCAGATCGACTCCGTCCAGGGCCTTCACCTGGGTGTCGCCGGAGCCGTAGTACTTTTTCAATTCCTTGGTTTCCAAAACCGTCATGGGGATGCACTCCTTTCTGATGTCCCCATTGTACCCAAACAACCTTTCCAGAGTCTTTCCAAAATCGAACAGAGTGGTAAGAATTCCGCAACCGCCCGTTGCTTGTGCATGCGGAGGCGGTCTGCTATACTGGTCAAAAAGGAGGCGATTGGATGGAGACAAGGGATGCGCTGTTGGAGCTGCGCCGGGACCTGGGGCTGTCCCAGGAGGAGTTTGCCCAAAGGCTCCGGGTCACCCGGCAGGCGGTTTCCCGCTGGGAGACCGGCGAGACCGTCCCCAGCACCGATACCCTGAAGGAGATCGCAAAGACCTTCCAGGTGCCGGTGGACCGGCTGCTGGGGTACCCCGCCGGATATTGTCAAAGCTGCGGCATGGCCCTGACCCGGGACGGGGAGCGGGGGACCGAGGCGGACGGCAGCCGGTCGGAGGCGTACTGCACGTACTGCTACCAGCAGGGGCGGTTCCTTCAGAATGTGACCATGGAGGAGATGGCGGAGCACAACCTGCAGTTTTTAGCGGAGTGGAACCGGGCCAACGGACTGGACCTGGATGAGGCGGAGGCCCGGGCGGGGCTGCTGGCCTTTCTCCCCACCCTGAAGCGCTGGCGGGAAGCAGGGGGGACAACAGAATAGCATTTTCAGCGCACAAAAAGCGGGGCGGCCAACTGGCCGCCCCGCAGGCTGTCGAAAAAGCCCAGGGACTTTTCCGACAGCCTGCAAAAATGCCGTTACTTTTGCGCTGCACAGCAGCGCAAAAGTCCGCGCTCCGCGTGCCGGGAGCCTTGCACAGCAAGGCTTCCGGGGCATTCGATCCCATTCGAGGCGGGCGGCTGCCCCCTCGAGCTCCCCCGCCCAGACTCGAACAGATTTTGTTCCGCACAGGTTTTCGATATATTGAAAGGGGCGGCCAATGGCCGCCCCTTTGAACATGTTTTTGTGGAATCAGGTCGCATCCTCAATGATGCCGTAATCCCCGTCATTGCGGCGGTAGACCACCGCGAAGGCCCCGCCCGCGTCCTCGTTCTTGAAGGCGAAGAAGCTGTGGCCCAGCAGATTCATCTGCAGAATGGCCTCGTCCTGGGTCATGGGCTTGATGGGGAAGGTCTTGGTCCGGACCACGTGGTACTCCCCCTCCTCCGGCTCATCGGGGACAAAGGAGGAGATCTCCGTGGAGGCGTCTACCGAGCGCTCAAAGGCGCCGGTGCGCAGCCGCTTCTCCAGACGGGTCTTGTTCTTGCGGATCTGCCGCTCCAGGGAGGCCACGGCGGCGTCGATGGAGGCGTGCATATCAGAGGTGCTCTCCGACACACGGAAGATGGTGCCGCTGGACCGGATGGTGACCTCCACCCGGTTGCGGTCCTTCTCCACGCTGAACGTCAGTGAGGCGGTGGCATCCTCCTTAAAGAAACGGTCTAACTTGCCCACTTTCTTTTCCGCGTAGTTGTGGATGTAGTTGGGCACGTTCACCTTTTTGTCTGTAAACACAAACTTCATACTTGTCCGCTCCTTTCGCCCCCGAGGGGGCTTGAGTGGGAGGGAAACTCCTCCGGTGAGGGAGGGTTCTCCCCTCCGATGGTTTTATTATACCACAGGAGCGAAAAATTTCCACTGTTTTTTGTGAAAGTTTTATGAAGGGGCAAAACGGCAGGCTTGGAAGCTGCTTACAGCCGCCCGTGGACCACCTTTCCGTCCATCACCACCAGCCGCATCCGGCTGAGCCAGTTGAGGGGATGGGCGCTGGTGACGGTCACATCCGCGTCCTTCCCGGGGGCCAGGGAGCCCACCCGGTCGGCCACCCCCGCCAGCTCGGCGGCCCGGATGGTGACGCAGGCCAGGGCGCTCTCCGGGTCCATGCCCCCCCGGATGGCCATGGCGGCGCACAGGGGCAGGTACTGGATGGGGGTCTCCGGGTGGTCGGTGCAGATGGCCACCTTTACCCCGAAGCGCTGGAGGATGGCGGGAGTCTCCAGGGACTGGTGCATCAGCTCCGGCTTGGAGCGGTCGGTGAGGCAGGGGCCGGTGATGACCCCCGCCCCCTCCTGGGCCAGCAGGTCGGGGATCAGGTGGCCCTCGGTGCCGTGGACCAGCACATACTTCAGGCCAAACTCCTTGCAGATGCGGATGCCGGTGGCCATGTCGTCCGCCCGGTGGGCGTGGATATGGACCGGCAGCTCCCCCCGGATCACCGGCAGAAGGGCCTCCAGCTTGGCGTCGTAGTCGGGCTTGTCCTCCTCCTCGTCCTGTGCCGCCCGCTCCAGCTTCTCCCGGTACTCCGCCGCCTTGGCCAGGTTCTCCCGGATGATGGCGGCGGTGGCCATGCGGGTGGTGGGGGCCTCATGCCGCTCGTGGTAGGTGAGCTTGGGGTTCTCCCCCAGGGCCAGCTTCATGGCCGCCGGGGCCTTGAGCACCATGGCGTCCACCCAGCGGCCGTTGGTTTTCAGGGCGGCGAACTGGCCGCTGATGGGGTTGGCGCTCCCCGGGCCGGTGAGGACGGTGGTCACCCCCGCCTCCCGGGCCTCCTGAAAGCCCCGGTCCATGGGATTGACGGCGTCCACTGCCCGCAGGTGGGGGGTGCAGGGGTCGGTGGCCTCGTTGCCGTCGTCCCCCTCGATGCCGGTGGAGTCCCCGAACATCCCCAGGTGGCAGTGGGCGTCCACAAAGCCGGGCTGGATGTGTCCCCCCTGGGCGTCAAAGACCTCCCCCTCCCAGCTCTTGGGACACTCCTCCATGGGGCCGGTCCCGGCGATCTTGTCCCCCCGGATGTCCACATAGCCCCCGGGGATGGTGAGGCCCTCCATGGTGTGGACGGTGCCGTTGATAATCAGCATAGCGTGTTCCTTTCCCGGAAGGCGGCGGAGATTCGACAGGCCTCCCGTTGACGAAGTTGGGATTTTATGGTATTCTTTCCGGGCAGCTCAACCAATGCGCATGGGGGACGTCCTTGGGGCGTCCCTTTTCCTATGGGGAGGGACTCCCCGGCTGGTTGAAACCATCCGCATACAGAAAAGCGGCCGCAGAATGATCTGCGGCCGCTTCGTTTTCCAATGCGATCCGGCTTACCGGCGGCCGCCCCGGCGGTTTCCGCCCTTCTTCTCCAGATAGCGCAGCTCGGAGAGCTTGCTGTCCGAGGCCTGCATGAACTGGCGCAGCCGGTCCTCAAAGTCAGTGGGTTCCTTGGGTGCGGGCCGGGGCGCGAAGCCTCCGGAGCGGGGCGCTCCGCCGGAACGGGGAGCCCCTCCTGTACGAGCGGGACGTCCGCCCTGTCCGCCCGCGGGGCGGGGAGGGGGATCGCTCACCTTCTTAATGGACAGGTTGATCCGGTTGGCCTGGTCAATGCCAATGACCTTCACCTTGACCTCCTGTCCCTCCTTCAGGTAATCGGACACCTCGTTGACATAGGTGTAGGCGATCTCCGAGATGTGGACCAGACCGGAGCGTCCCTCCGGAAGGGCCACGAAGGCGCCGAACTTTGTGATTCCCGTTACCTTACCGTCCAAAATGGACCCAACACCAAACTCCATCACTGACTGAAATATCCTCCTTGTAAATTTCCCCCTCAAGCCGCGCCGTGCACAGGCGCGGACCGGGGCCCCGCAGCCCCGGCGGAGCCGTCAGCCGGCCACGTCGATGTACAGGGTCTCGCCCTCTTTGACGTAGCCCTTCTCCCGGGCCACCCGCTCCAGAGTTTCAGGGTCGTCGCTGTTTTCGATGGCGTCTTCCAGCTGCTGGTTGGCCAGCCGCTGCTCCTCCACCTGCTGTTCCAGCGTGTCCCGCTCCTCCTGAACGGACTGAATCTGCCCCCGCAGATCCAGCAGGGAGGTGGCCAGATACACCAGAAGCACCACGATGACCAGCTTGGTCAGCAGTCCCGCACGTTTCAGACGCATGTGACGATCCTCCCCTCTCCCGGGCCGCCATCCGGCGGGCCGCGGACTCCATTTCCTGAGTTATCTGATTTATTCTATACCATTTTCCCGCGAAAAGGAAGATATTTTTTGCAAGTTTTTTGATTTTTTTCTGGAGGTGATTTAGTGCAAACAACGGAAGGGCCAGAATCTTAAGAATTGCGGTCATCAGGTCGGCCAGCCGGTACCCCAGCCAGAGCAGCCAGCGGCTGAACAGCCCGAAGTAGACCACCCCGCCCAGGAACAGAAACGCCGCCCCGTATAGGCGCACCGGCCCGCCCCAGGCCCACTGGGACCAGAGGAACAGCGTCACAGTGAGCGTCAGCCAGAACAGCAGGTCCAGCGCCGGGCCAAGCAGGGGGAGCCGCACCCGCACCCGCAGAATGCGGAACAGGTCGTACAGCACCCCGGCGGCCAGTCCCAGCAGCAC
Source organism: Pseudoflavonifractor sp. An184 (assembly GCF_002160305.1). GTDB lineage: Bacteria > Bacillota > Clostridia > Oscillospirales > Oscillospiraceae > Lawsonibacter > Lawsonibacter pullicola. The sequence goes on along the minus strand of NZ_NFKI01000012.1, from coordinate 24,425 downwards.
CGCCTGGACCAGAGCCGCCCCCTGGGCGGCCACATCCACCGTCATCCCCCCAGCAGGCGGGAGAGCAGCCCGCCCCTCCCGCGGCGGTCGTCCTCATAGGTGAGGGAGTCCACGCTGCCCTCCACCTTCATGTCGCCCCCGTCCAGGGAGAGCTTCTCGATGTGCAGGTCCTCCCCCCGGACCACCAGCGTCCCCTTCACCGTGGACATGACGATGGTGTTCTCGTCAAAGCTCTCCACCTCCTCCACGCCGGAGACGGTGAGCTGCTCCCGCCCCTCCAGCAGAATGTGGTGGGCCGCCTCCGCCGGCAGGCGGCTGTCGTCGTACGCCATAATCCCCACTCCTTTGTTTTTTACCATTGTATGGGACAAAGAGAGGGGGTATGACTGTTCTTTCGCCGGAGGAGGAATTTCACCGCCCATCCCAGCCCCTCGGTGTAAACCCCTGAAACGGCAGGCATACCCCGTGTATAAACAGAGCCGCCAAGCCCTTGGGGTAGACTTCGCCGGCCGCCTCTCCCAGCTGCATGGCGGCATGGAGAGGCGCTCCGGCCGTCTCCTGTTCCGGCGGGGCTTTTACCTGGGAGCCCGGCTGATGCTGGGCGTGCTGGGGCATAGCGAGAGGGCCTAATTTTCCTCGTCGCTGGGATGCAGGACCTCCTCAGGCAGGCTCTGGTCGGTGAGCACCTCGTCCGCCTTCATGGTCTGGTGGCTGCGGGAGTGGTAGGTGTGCCCGGCGGACTGGATCTGGACTGTGTCCACCCCCTCCACCTGGCTGAGGGTGAGCACCAGGCAGTAGTCGGCCAAGGTGAGGGAGATATCCGCCAGCCCGCCGTACTGCTCGGAAAAATTCAGGGTGAGCAGCCCGTCCTCCAGCGCCCAGCTCTGGAGAGAGAGCCCCTGGGGAAAGGGGGAGACCAGGCCGTCCTGGGTAGGACCGGCCAGCAGGGCGCTCACCAGCTCCTCCACCCCGGGGCCGGAGGGGCCCAGGTAGGGCTGGCTCTGGATGGCGGGGCCGTGGAGCTGGCTGTGGTCGTTGGGGTCGGTGCAGAAGTACAGCAGCACCCCTGAGCTCTCCCTGCCGGTGCCGCAGCCGGCCAGCAGGAGGGAGAGGGCCAGGACAAGGGAGAGAAGCAGCCGTCTCACAGTTCCTCACCTCCCACCTCAGGCGTCTCACAGGGGAAGCCCACAGTGAACACACTGCCCTCGGGGTCCCGGCGCTGGGCGGTGACCCAGCCCCCGTGGCGGCGCACCGTGTCCCGCACGATGGACAGCCCCAGACCGGTGCCCCCCGCCGCCCGGGAGCGGGCCTTGTCCACCCGGTAGAAGCGGTTGAACACCTTGGGCAGCTCCTCCTCCGGGATGCCGATGCCCGTGTCCGCCACCTCAAAGAGCACCTGGTCCCCATTCCGGCGGGTGGAGACGAACACCTTTCCCCCGGGGAAGTTATATTTGACGGCGTTTTCAATCAGGTTGAAACAGATCTGGTACAGGTCGTCCTCGGTGCACCGGAGGGTGCAGCCGCTCTTCCAGGTGGTCTCGATGGTCACCTGGGCGGCGTCGGCCACCGGCAGGAGCATGGAGACCGCCCTGCGGCCCACGGCGGACAGGTCCACAATAGAGGTCTCGCCCACCGGCAGGCTGTCCAGCCGGGTGAGGGCCAGCAGATGCTCGGTGATGCGGGTGAGGCGCTCGGCCTCCTCCCCGATGTCGCTGACAAAGTCCTGGACGGTCTCCCGGTCCATCTCCTGGTTTTGGAGGATGGAGTCGGCCAGCAGGCGGATGGAGGCCAGGGGGGTCTTCAGCTCATGGGAGGCGTCGGAGACAAAGCGGCGGCGGACCTCTTCGGTGGTCTGAAGGCGGTCGGTGAGCTGGTTGAACTCCTCCGCCAGATGGGCCAGCTCGTCCTTCCCCGCCGGCTGGAGCCGGTGGCCGTACTCCCCCTCGCCCACGATGCGGATGGCCCGCAGCAGGGCCCCGATGCGGGAGGTGAGCACTTTGGAGAAGAAGAAACTGACCAGCAGGGCAATGACCATCAGCACCAGAGAGATGGTGCGCAGGTTCTGCTGCAGGCTCATGAGCAGCGTCCCCTGGGTGTTGTCCCAGTCGCAGATATAGATGCCGCCGATGATCATGCCCCGGTACAGGATGGGGGCGGCGGCGGTGGAGAGAAATACCCCGTCCTCATAGTTGGTGTAGAGCACGTCGTTCCCCTGGAGGGCCAGGGCCACCTCCTGAAACAGGGCGTACTGATAGGTCGGCTGGGCGGAGCCTCCGCCGGCGTCCGGCGGGGCCTGTGCGGAGGAGTCCTCCCCCTCCTCCGACTGCCCCTGGGTGAGGCTGTCGTACAGGATCAGCCCCGAGGGGTCGGTGACCAGAATCCGCTCCAGCCCCATGTTGTCCAGCATGTTCATCACCCGGGCCACCTGGTCGGCGGAGAGGGTCTCCAGCTCCATGAGGGCGGAGGACATGACCGCGATCTGACTGCGCAGGGAGTCCTCCTTGGAGGAGATCAGCAGATTCTGGGAGGCGATCAGGGGGTAGGTGTTCAGCAGGACCAGCACCACCGCCAGCAGGGCCAGGTAGCTCAGGGCGTACTTGACCTGGAGGCGGGAGAAAAAGGGGATCTTCTGTTTTTCCTTGGATTTGGCCGACGGTTCCGGCATGGCGCGTCTCATCCTCTCTTGGAACAGGTGGTCACCGGCCGGAGGAGCTCCCCTGACTGCTCAGGTAGTAGCCCACCCCCCATTTGGTGCGGATGTATGCCGGATTGGCCGGGTCCAGCTCCAGCTTCTCCCGCAGGCGGCGGATGTGCACGTCCACCGTGCGGTAGTCCCCGATATACTCATAGCCCCACACCACATTGAGCAGGTTCTCCCGGCTGTACACCCGGCCGGGGTTGCGCATGAGCAGCTCCATCAGGTCGAACTCCTTGGCGGTCAAATCCACCGGCTTGCCGTCCTTCCAGGCGGAGCGCTCGCTGGGGTCCAGGCGGATGTGGCCCACAGTGAGGGCGCCCCGCCCCGCCTGGCGCTGGCCCGCCGCTCCGGAGCGGCGCAGCAGGGCCCGCACCCGGGCCTTCAGCTCCAGGATGTTGAAGGGCTTGGTGATATAGTCGTCCGCCCCGCACTCAAAGCCGATGATCTTGTCCGTGTCCTCGCTGCGGGCGGTGAGCATGATGATGGGCACGTTGGAGAACTCCCGGATGCGCATGCAGGCCTGGAGCCCGTCGATCTTGGGCATCATCAGGTCCAGGATAATCAGGTCGAAATTTCCCTCCCGGGCCAGCTCCACCGCCTCCTCGCCGTCGTAGCCGGTCTCCACCTGATAGCCCTCGTTTTTTAAATTGAAGGTGATTCCCTTGACCAGGACCTTCTCGTCATCTACGACCAGTATTTTTGCCATGATATAAAACTCCTTGCTTTCTTTAGGCGGTTCCCTAGGCCATGTTTGAAACATGTCAATATGCCCAAACGGCGGTTCTTTTTCCGCCATACTGCGTTGATTTTCCTTGCAATACACAAAGTATTGCCGCGTCAAATCGCCTTGTCTGGCGAAAAAATCCCTCGCCGTCGGGCACATTTCCGATTTTCAAACAAGGCCTAGAACCGCCCTCGGGCGGCTGATGGCCGCCCTTGCATAAAAGGTGGGACTGCCCGTAGGGGCGGGGATTACCCGCCCGTTGCCCCCGCTGTCTCTGCCGCGCCTCCCGCCGTCACATAGGGACGCAGGTTCTCCAATGTGACCTCCCCGATGCCGGAGACGGAGAGCAGATCGTCCACGCTCTGGAAGGAGCCGTGCTCCTCCCGATAGATCAGAATGGCCTCCGCCTTGGCGGGCCCGATGCCGGGCAGCCGGTCCAGGTCGTAGGCGTCGGCGGCGTTCAGGTCGATGACCTCGCCGGGCAGCAGACTGTCCGGGCGCTCCCCCTCGGCGGGCGCCTCCTGGAGGGCCGGGTCCGGGGCGGAGGGCTCCTGCGGGGCGGATACCGTGACGGTGTAGGGCTCGGAGGTATTCTGCCCGGCCAGGAACCAGCCGCCGGTGAACAGCACGAAACCGGCTGTGAGGAGAAGCACTCCTTTTTCAAACCGGGAAATTCCAGCCATTTTTCTCCCTCCTGGTGCTTGCGGGGATGGATTCGGTTTGCTATAATGAGGTTTACAGAATATTGATCCCGGCGCTGCGCCGGAGATTCTTTTCTATTATATCATACATATGGAGAATTGCCCAATGAAAAAATGCCGTTTTCCCAGCCTTCTGGCGGCGGTGATCCTTCTGGCCGCCCTGTTCCTGCCCATGTCCGCCGCTGCGGTGGAGGACCCGGGTCTCACCTGCCGCAACGCCATCCTCATCGACGCCACCTACGACGAGGTGCTCTATGACAAGGGGGCCTATGACAAGGTGTACCCCGCCAGCATCACCAAGGTGATGACCGCCCTGCTGGTGCTGGAGGCGGTGGACGCGGGAGAGCTGACCCTGGACACCCCCATCACTGCCACGGCGGAGGCCCTGGAGGTGCCGGAGGGCAGCTCCACCGCCAAGATACAGGTGGGGGATACCTACACCCTGGAGCAGTATTTGTACTGTCTGCTCCTCCCCTCGGGCAACGAGGTGGCCCAGATCCTGGCCATTGCGGTGGACGGGAGCGTGGAGGCCTTTGTGGACCACATGAACCAGCGGGCGGAGGAGCTGGGCTGTGAGGGGACCCACTTTGCCAATCCCCACGGCTACCACGACGAGAACCACTACACCACCGCTTACGACATCACCCGCTTTATGAAGGCGGCCATGGAGTACGACCTGTTCCAGACCATCCTCACCAGCCCCAACTACACCCTTCCCGCCAACGGCGTGTCGGAGGAGCGGATCATCCGCAACACCAACGCCCTCACCTCCAACTGGACCTACACCCAGTATCTGTACGGCCCGGGCACCGGGGGCAAGACGGGCACCACCGACGAGGCGGGATGCTGCCTGGTGGAGACCGCCCGGAAGGGGGACATGTATCTGATCTCCGTCATCCTGGGGGCGGAAGAGGTGAAGCAGGCGGACGGCAGCACGGACGCCCGCCAGTTCAGCGAGACCATCAAGCTGCTGAACTGGGGCTTTGGCAACTTCCAGCGGGTCACCTTGTCCCCAGACGAGGCCCTGGTGGCCAAGGTGAAGGTAAACCTGTCCACCCAGGCGGACGAGGTGAACGTAAAGCCTCTGGGCTCCATCACCCGGACCCTGCCCAAGGACATCGACCTGGAGCAGGTGGAGATGGTCCCCTCCTTATTCAGCGAGAGCGTGGACGCCCCCGTGGAGGCGGGCCAGGTGCTGGGCATTCTGACCATCCGCTATGACGGGACGGAATACGGCCGGCTGGACCTGGTGGCGGACACCTCGGTGGAGCGCTCGGATTTTCTCTACTACAAGCACCAGGTGGAGACCTTCTTCCAAAATGCGGGGGTGCGCCTGCTCCTTGTGGTGGTACTGGCCGTTGTGGTGATTGTCCTGCTGCGGGTGCTGGTGTTCCGGAAGCGCCGGCGCTACCGCTCCGGCGTAGGTATGGGCGCGGGCCGGCGGGGCCATTACAGCGGCCGCCGCCGTCGATAAGAGAAAAAAACGGACCGCTTTGGAAAGCGGTCCGTTTCAGCTTGTCGAAAACCTCTGTTCAGACGAATCCGCCCGAGTGTTGGCGGGGGAGCTCGAGGGGGCGGTAGCCCGCCTCGAGTGGGATCGAATGCCCTGAATGCCTTGCTGGGCAAGGCGTTCAGCGAGCGCAGCGAGGACTTTTCCGCCGCGCAGCGGCGGGAAAGTAACGGCATTTTTTCAGGCTGTCGGAAAAGTCCTTAGACTTTTTCGACAGCCTGAAACGGACCGCTTTGGAAAGCGGTCCGTTTTTCATCCCTGAGCCGTTTTCAGGGCCTGGGCGATCTGATCCGGGCAGGAGGTGGGCTTTCCGCCGCAGCGGATGCCCTCCAGCCGCCGGATGGCCTCGTCCACCGGCATCCCCCGCAGCAAACTGGAGATGCCCTTCAGATTTCCGTCGCAGCCCCCCACGATCTGAACGGAGCGGATGGCGCCGTCCTCCACCTGAATGGTAAAGGCCCGGGAGCAGACGCCCCGAGGCGTGTACTGAATGGTCATGGTGATGTGCCTCCTTGCTTTACAGGGTTCCAAAAGATGGACCGGTTTTTATTATAGGGGAAACGGGCGAAAAAAACAAGGCGGACCTGAACGCTGTTCTCTGGTCCGCCTCTTAGAATTCCTGGTACAAATTATCCTCTTTTCTGGTGCGTGCGCGGGGGTTCCGCGGGGTGGCTGGGGAAACGGGGAGCGCTCATCCCTCCCGCTGCTGGAGCTGGAGCCGGTCGGCGATCATGGCGATGAACTCGCTGTTGGTGGGTTTTCCTTTCACGTTGGAGACGGTGTAACCGAAGTATTTCTGCAAGGTCTCCAAGTCGCCCCGGTCCCAGGCCACCTCAATGGCGTGGCGGATGGCCCGCTCCACCCGGGAGGCGGTGGTGCCGAACCGCTTGGCCACCTCGGGGTAGAGGACCTTGGTCACAGCGTTGATGACCTCCATGTCGTCCACGGCGATGAGGATGGCCTCCCGGAGATACTGGTAGCCCTTGATATGGGCGGGGACGCCCACCTCATGGATGATGGAGGTGACCAGGGTCTCCAGACTGTGGGAGCGGCTCTTGTCCTCCTCTATGGCCTCAAAAGTGGTGAGCTGCCGGATGCGGGCGCAGATGGTGCTGAATTTGCAGGGCTTGACCATGAAGTGGTCGGCCCCATTGGCGGCGGCCAGGTCGGCGATGGCCCCGTGGATGTAGCTGGACAGCACCAGAATCCGGGGGCGGTGCTCCGGGGGAAGCTCCCGCAGCTGCTCCAGCACTTCGATCCCGTCCATGCCGGAGAGCACCATCTCCATGACCACGGCGTCGGGCTGCAGGGTCCGGACCATCTCCAGCAGCTGCTGGCCGTCGCCCGTCTCGCCCACTACTTCCATGTCCGATTCGTTTTGAAGCGCCTCAATCAGATGGCGCCGGAATTCGTCGCTGGTATCCGCTACCAGCAGTCGCTTGGCATACTCCATATTCGCTCTTCTCCTCCTGGAATGATATGGCCGGCCCGCCGGATACGCCCGGAGCGGCCAAGTAAAATGTATCATAATCAGACAGGATATGCAAGGCGTTTTTGCCAAAAAATGGAATAAAAAGTTTCGACAAGTTCCGACGAATCCTTCTGTTTCAGGGGAATTTCAGAAAATTCGATTTCTTCATCCAGAAAAAATTTTTCAGAAATGATTAGAATAAAACTGTCTTTTTGTTTGATCAAAAAACGCGGCGGGGGTTGACAGGGCGGGGGAAATTGTGTATGATACAGAAAATCAAACCGTTGAAGCGGAGATAACGGCAGTCACGCCTTTACAGAGAGCCCGGGGAGCTGAGAGCCGGGTAAGAAACGAACTGTCAAATGGACCGCTGAGGGCGCAGTCAAAGGCCGGAGTTCCGGCTGAGTATTCTGCGACGTGTGGGCATACGTCAGTTGCCGGGGGTATGTTGGTACTCCGCTAAGGGCACGGCCGGTGAAAGGGCCGTGAAGCAAGGTGGCACCGCGAGCGTAAGGATACGCCCGTCCTTGACAGAAATTGTCAGGGACGGGCGTTTTTGCATTTCGTCCCGGAAAAAAAGGAGGTCTTTCCATGTACTATCCCACGTTGAAGGAGGCCAGAACCCTGGCCGCCTCCGGGCCCTACCGGGAGATTCCGGTGGCCCGGGAGCTGCTCAGCGACTTCCTCACCCCCATCCAGGCCCTGCGCATCCTCCGGGCGCGGGACAACCACTGCTTTCTGCTGGAGTCCGCCGCCGACCAGGAGGGCTGGGGCCGCTGGACCTTCCTGGGGTTTGAGCCCGAGCTGGAGATTACGGCCAAGGACGGGGTGGTGCAGCTCCGGGACGGGGAGCGGACCTCCAGCCGCATTCAGCACCCGGGGGAGGCCCTGCGGCAGATTCTCTCCGAACACAAAAGCCCCAAGATCCCCGGCCAGCCCCCCTTCACCGGCGGACTGGTGGGCTACTTCTCCTATGACTACATGAAGTACGCCGAGCCAACCCTCCGCCTCACGGGGGAGGACCAGGAGAAGTTCAAGGACATGGATCTGATGCTGTTCCGCAGCGTCATCGCCTTTGACAACTTCCGGCAGAAGCTCATCCTGATCACCAACGCGGACGCCTCCGACCTGGATGAGACCTACCCCGCCGCCTGCGCCCAGCTGGACCGGATGGCGGAGGTCCTCCGCCACGGGGCCCCGGCCCCCCGGCGGCCGGCCCGGCTCACCACGCCGGTGGAGGCCCTGTTCAGCCGGGAGCAGTTCTGCTCCATGGTGGAGCAGGCCAAGCACTACATCCGGGAGGGGGACATCTTCCAGGTGGTGCTGTCCAACCGGCTGGAGGCGGGATTTGAGGGGTCATTGCTGGATGTGTACCGCATCCTGCGCACCATCAACCCCTCTCCCTACCTGTTCTACTTCACCAGCGACGACATGGAACTGGCCGGGGCGTCTCCCGAGACGTTGGTGAAGCTGGAGGACGGGGTGCTCCACACCTTTCCCCTGGCGGGCACCCGGCCCAGGGGAAAGACAGCGGAGGAGGATAAGCGGCTGGAAGAAGAGCTCCTGTCGGACGAAAAGGAGCTGGCCGAACACAACATGCTGGTGGACCTGGGGCGGAACGACATTGGGAAGATCAGCCGCTTCGGCTCCGTACAGGTGGAGAAGTACCTGTCCATTGAGCGCTTCTCCCACGTCATGCACATCGGCTCCACCGTCCGGGGGGAGCTGCGGGAGGACTGCGACGCAGTGGACGCCATCGACGCCATCCTCCCGGCAGGCACTCTGTCGGGAGCCCCCAAGCTGCGGGCGGCGGAGATCATCGACCAGCTGGAACACAACAAGCGGGGGGTGTACGGCGGGGCCATCGGCTACCTGGACTTCACCGGCAACCTGGACGCCTGCATCGCCATCCGCCTGGCCTTCGCCAAAAACGGGAAGGTGTTCATCCGCTCCGGGGCGGGCATTGTGGCCGACTCGGAGCCGGAGAAGGAGTATCAGGAGTGCATCAACAAGGCAAAAGCCGTGGTCCGGGCCCTGGAGCTGGCCCAGAAAGCGAGGGACCTATGATTCTGCTCATCGACAACTACGACAGCTTTTCCTACAACCTGTACCAGCTGGTGGGGAGCCTCAGCCCGGACATCCGGGTGGTGCGCAACGACCAGGTCAGTGTGGAGGACATTCGCCGGATGAACCCCAGCCACCTGATTCTCTCCCCCGGCCCTGGCCGCCCGGCGGACGCCGGGGTGTGTGAGGCGGCCATTCGGGAACTCTCGGAGGAGCTGCCCATCCTGGGGGTGTGCCTGGGGCACCAGGCCATCTGCGAGGCCTTCGGGGGCACCGTGTCCTACGCCAAGGAGCTTATGCACGGCAAGCCCTCCCAGGTGGCGCTGGATCTGACCTGTCCCCTGTTCCGGGGACTGCCGGACACCATCACGGCGGCCCGGTACCACTCTCTGGCCGCGGTGGAGGACGCCCTGCCGGAGTGCCTCACCGTCACCGCCCGCACCCAGGACGGGGAGGTCATGGCGGTGCAATATAAGGACCGCCCCGTCTATGGATTGCAGTTCCACCCCGAGTCCATTCTCACGCCGGAGGGGCGTCAGATCGTAAAAAATTTCTTGGAGGGATAAGCCATGATTAAGGAAGCCATTGTAAAGATCGTCAGCAAGGAGGACCTGACCTACGACGAGGCCTACACTGTGATGAACGAGATCATGAGCGGCGAGACCACCCCCACCCAGAACGCCGCCTTCCTGGCCGCCCTGTCCACCAAGAGCGCCCGGGCGGAGACCACCGACGAGATCGCCGGCTGCGCCGCCGCCATGCGCGCCCACGCCACCCAGGTGGACACGGGCATGGAGGTCTTTGAGATCGTGGGCACCGGCGGGGACAACGCCCACAGCTTCAACATCTCCACCACCTCCGGACTGGTTGCCGCGGCGGGGGGTGTGAAGGTGGCCAAGCACGGCAACCGGGCGGCCTCCTCCCAGTGCGGCACGGCGGACTGCCTGGAGGCCCTGGGGGTGAACATCCAGCAGAGCCCCCGGCGGTGCATCCAGCTTCTGAACGAAGTGGGCATGTGCTTCTTCTTCGCCCAGAAGTACCACACCTCCATGAAGTACGTGGGGGCCATCCGCAGGGAGCTGGGCTTCCGCACCGTGTTCAACATCCTGGGTCCCCTTACCAACCCGGGAAAACCCTCCATGCAGCTGCTGGGGGTGTACGACGACTATCTGGTGGCTCCCCTGGCCCAGGTGCTCATCAACCTGGGGGTCCGGCGGGGCATGGTGGTCTATGGCCAGGATAAGCTGGACGAGATCTCCATGAGCGCCCCCACCAACGTGTGCGAGATCAAGGACGGCTGGTTCAGGGCCTATACCATCGCCCCCGAGGACTTCGGCCTATCCCGCTGTACCCGGGAGGAGCTGCGGGGGGGCACCCCGGCGGAGAACGCCCAGATTGTCCGGGCCATCCTCTCCGGCGCGGAGCGGGGACCCAAGCGCAGCGCGGTGCTCCTCAACGCCGGGGCCGCCCTGTACATCGGCGGCAGGGCGGACACCATGCGGGACGGCGTGGCCCTGGCCGGGGAGCTCATCGACTCCGGCAGGGCACTGGAGACGTTGGAAAAGCTCATTGCCGCCAGCAACCTTCCTGAGGAGGCGGAGACATGACCATTTTAGACCAGCTGGCCGCCCACGCCCGGGAGCGGGTGGCGGCGGACCAGGCGGAGAACAGCCTGGACGTGCTCCAGGCCCAGTGCCGCGCCCTGGGGCGGGGGAGGGGGGAGCGCTTTCAGGCCGCCCTGGCAAAGCCGGAGCTGTCCTTCATCTGCGAGGTAAAGAAGGCCTCCCCCTCCAAGGGGATCATCGCAAAAGAATTTCCCTATCTGGACATTGCAAGGGACTATGAACGCGCCGGGGCGGACGCCATCTCCTGCCTGACAGAGCCCAAGTGGTTTCTGGGCTCCGACCGGATTTTTCGGGAGGTTCGGGGGGCGGTGGACACCCCCATGCTCCGCAAGGACTTCACGGTGGACTCCTACCAGCTCTACCAGGCGAGACTCATGGGGGCGGACTGCGTGCTGCTCATCTGCGCCCTGCTGGACACGGAAACCCTGGAGCGGTATCTGACCATCTGCCACGACTTGGGACTGGCCGCCCTGGTGGAGGCCCACGACGAGAAGGAGGTCGCATCCGCCGTGGCTGCCGGGGCTAAGATCATCGGGGTGAATAACCGGAACTTGAAGGACTTCTCGGTGAACCTGGACAACGCCGCCCGGCTGCGGGACCAGATCCCTCCCGGGGTGCTGTATGTGGCGGAGAGCGGCGTCCACCGGCCCGAGGACGTATCGGCGGTGCGCTCCATGGGGGCGGACGGGGTGCTCATTGGGGAGGCCCTCATGCGCGCCGGGGACAAGGGGGCCATGCTGGCGGCCTTCCGGGAGGCGGCCAGATGACCCGCATCAAGATCTGCGGCCTGAGCCGTCCCCAGGACGTTGCCTGTGTCAATCAGGCCAAACCCGACTGGTGCGGCTTTGTGGTGAACTTCCCCAAGAGCCGCCGCAGCGTCACCCCAGACCAGCTCCGGTCCTTACGGCGGGAGCTGGACTCGTCGGTGATCCCCGTGGGGGTATTTGTGGACCAGCCGGTGGAGGTAGTGACAGATCTGCTGAATCGTGGTATCATTTCCATAGCGCAGCTCCACGGCGGCGAGGACGAGGATTACACAGCCGCTCTGCGGGCGGCGGCCCCGGGAAAGGAGATCTGGAAGGCCTTTCAGGTCCACGAACCCGCCGATCTGGAGCAGGCCATCGCCTTCCCGGCGGACCGGATTTTATTGGACAGCGGCCAGGGGACCGGGAAAACCTTCGACTGGTCCCTGCTGAGACACTTTCCACGGCCCTACCTGCTGGCAGGGGGACTGGACCCGGAGAATTTACCCGAAGCCATCCGCACCCTGCGCCCCTATGGGGTGGACCTGTCCAGCGGGGTGGAGACGGACGGCTTGAAGGATTTTACCAAAATACAGGCGGCGGTGGCCGCCGCAAGAGAGGAATGAGCACATGTCCAAGGGACGATTTGGCATCCACGGCGGTCAGTACATCCCCGAAACCCTGATGAACGCGGTCAACGAGCTGGAGGAGGCCTACAACCACTGCAAAGACGACCCGGAGTTCCAGGCGGAGCTCACAGAACTGCTGAACGAGTACGCCGGACGGCCCTCCCGGCTCTACTATGCCCGGCGCATGACCGAGGACCTGGGGGGCGCGAAGATCTATCTCAAACGGGAGGATCTGAACCACACCGGGGCCCACAAGATCAACAACGTGCTGGGTCAGGCCCTGCTGGCCAAGAAGATGGGCAAGACCCGCCTCATCGCTGAGACGGGCGCGGGGCAGCACGGAGTGGCCACCGCCACGGCGGCGGCCCTCTTCGGTATGGAGTGCGTGGTGTTCATGGGGGAGGAGGACACCCGCCGCCAGGCCCTGAACGTATACAAAATGCGGCTGCTGGGGGCCACGGTGGTGCCGGTGACCTCGGGCACCGCCACCTTGAAGGACGCCTGCTCCGCCGCCTTCCGGGAGTGGACCACCCGCATCTCAGACACCCACTACTGCCTGGGCTCCGTCATGGGGCCCCACCCCTTCCCCGCCATGGTCCGGGACTTCCAGGCGGTGATCTCTAAGGAGATCAAGGCCCAGATGCTGGAGAAGGAGGGGCGGCTCCCCGACGCGGTGCTGGCCTGCGTGGGGGGAGGCTCCAACGCCATCGGGGCCTTCTACCACTTCATTGAGGACCCCTCCGTGCGGCTCATCGGCTGCGAGGCCGCCGGCCGGGGGGTGGACACCCCGGACACGGCGGCCACCATCGCCACGGGAAAACTGGGCATCTTCCACGGCATGAAGTCCTACTTCTGCCAGGATGAGTTCGGCCAGATCGCCCCGGTGTACTCCATCTCCGCCGGCTTGGACTACCCGGGCATCGGTCCGGAGCACGCCATGCTCCACGACACGGGGCGGGCGGAGTATGTGGCGGTCACCGACGAGGAGGCGGTCAGCGCCTTTGAGTACCTGAGCCGCACCGAGGGGATCATCCCCGCCATCGAGTCGGCCCATGCGGTGGCCCACGCCGTGAAGCTGGCCCCTGATATGGGAAAGGACAAGATCATCGTCATCAATATTTCCGGCCGGGGCGACAAGGACTGCGCCGCCATCGCCCGGTACAGAGGGGAGGAGATTTCCGAATGAGCCGTATCACAGACGCGTTTTCCCACGGAAAGGCGTTTATTCCCTTCCTCACCTGCGGGGACCCGGACCTGGAGACCACCGAGGCGGCCGTCCGGGCTATGGCCCAGGCGGGGGCCGACCTGATCGAGCTGGGCATCCCCTTCTCAGATCCCACCGCCGAGGGGCCGGTAATCCAGGCCGCCAACCAGCGGGCGCTGGCCGCCGGGACCACCACCGGCAAGATCTTTGAAATGGTCCGCCGCCTGCGGAAGGATGTGACCACCCCCATGGTGTTCATGACCTACGCCAATGTGGTGTTCTCCTACGGCACGGAGCGGTTTGTCTCCACGGCGGCGGAGGCCGGCATGGACGGGCTCATTCTCCCCGACGTGCCCTACGAGGAGAAGGGGGAGTTCGCCCCGGTGTGCCGGAAATACGGCCTGGACTTCATCTCCCTCATCGCGCCCACCTCAGAGGGACGCATCGCTATGATTGCCCGGGAGGCGGAGGGGTTCCTCTACTGCATCTCTTCCCTGGGGGTGACCGGCGTACGGGGGGAGATTACCACCGATGTGGGACGGATGGTCCGCCTGGCCAAGGAGGCCAACCCGGACCTCCCCTGTGCCGTAGGCTTCGGCGTCTCCACCCCGGACCAGGCGGCCGCCCTGGCCCATACGGCCGACGGAGTGATTGTGGGTTCCGCCATCGTTACGCTGGCCCAGCAGTATGGCCGGGAGGCGGTTCCCCATATCCGGGACTATGTAGCGGACATGAAGGCCGCCCCCTCCCGTCCTTGAGCGAAGCTGAAAGCCCCTGGAACGGTTCGTGTGAACCGTTCCAGGGGCTTTTCTGTAAGATAACGTCAACTGCTCTTTGTGGACGGCGGCGGGGGGAGCGGCAGAGGGCCTTCGGAGGTCACAGGACCCCGGTGATCCGGTAACCGGCCTTCTCCACCCGCTGTTTGATCTGCCCGTCGTCCACCGGCTGGGAGTAGAGGACTGTCAGAAGGCCCTTTTTCCAGTCGGCACGGCCCGCCGCGCCGTGGATGTCGTTGACGGCCTCCTCCACCCGGGCCTTGCAGTGGGCGCAGTGCATCCCCTCCACCTGGAAGGTCCTCTCCCCTATCACATGGGGGAGCTTTTTCTTTTTGGGCCGGTAGCTCCCGCCGCCGCAGCAGCCGCCCTCCCCTTTGAAATGGCGCACGGTGTACCAGACTCCCACCGCCACAGCCGCCGCCAGCAGGACAAAAATAACGGCGTTTTCCATTGCCGAGACAGCTCCTTTCTGTGCGGAGGGGGATGCGGCCCAAAGGCGCGCATCCCCTTCCCAACTGGAACTATTGGTGTTTTACTCTATGTCCGCCACAGGCTCCGCTTCCGCACTGCTTGGCGTAGGGGCAGCCGATGCAGGTCTCGCCCCGCTTCTTGGCCCGGTACAGGTAGAAGAGGATGCCGCCGATGATGGCCAGGACAATGGCCGCAACGATTAAGTCCGTCATGGCAGTTTACCGAGTAGCGGCCGTATTGGGGGCGTCCAGGCGGTACTCCTCCTGGATGTGCCGGTTGGAGCGGCGGGCCAGCGTGACCACGATGGCGATCATCACCACGATGCCTACCAGGCCGCCGATGGCGGCGGTCACGTTCAGGGTCCCAGGAGCGGTAATCAGGGTACCGATGGTGTACACCAGATAGGCCACGGTGTAGCCGGTGCACAGCTGAAGGCCGATGGCCCCCAGCACCCACTTCGTGCTGCCCATCTCAGAGTTCATGGCGCCGATGGCGGCGAAGCAGGGGGGCGTGTACAGGTTAAACATACAGTAAGCCAGCGCGGCCACCTTGGTGATGGCAATGATTCCAGCTACATCCGCACCGGCACCCTCCAGCATAGCCAGCTCGTCGGTGTCAATGAAGTTCTCCAGCCCTACGAAGCACACGGCCAAGGTGCCCACCACATTCTCCTTGGCGATGAATCCGGTGACGGCGGCGGCGGCCAGCTGCCAGCTGAGCACACCCACGATGGGCACCAGCAGGACGGCGAAGGGGGCGGCGATGGAGGCCAGGATAGAGGAGTCCGCCGTCTCGGCCACCTGGAAGCTCCAGTTGAAGGTCTGCATGATCTGTACCGCCGTGTTGCACAGCAGGATGATGGTGGCAGCCTTTACAATGTAGGCCCAGCCCCGGCTGCACATGGACTTGAAGGCGAACCACAGGGAGGGGAGCTTATACTCCGGCAGCTCAATAATGAAGAAGGACTTGCGTACCTTATAGCCGGTCACTTTGTTCACCAGCAGGGCTCCCAGGAAAATGAGCACAATGCCGATGAAGTACATCAGGAAGCTAACCCAGCCCGCGTCATCAAAGAAGGCACCGGCAAACAGGGCGATGACGGGGATCTTAGCCCCGCAGGGCATAAACGTAGCCAGCATAACGGTAGACCGGCGCTCCCGCTCGTTGCGGATGGTACGGCAGGCCATAATGCCGGGGATGCCACAGCCAGTGGCAATGACAAAGGGGATCACTGACTTGCCGGACAGGCCCACTTTTTTGAAGATGGGGTCCAGCACCACGGCCACACGGGACATGTAGCCGCAGTCCTCCAGCAGGGCGATGAGGAAGTACATGACCATGACCAGGGGCAGGAAGCCCACCACGGCGCCCACGCCGCCGATGATGCCGTCTACCAGCAGGGCGGACAGCAGCGGGTTGGCGTCGGACACCAGCTCGCCCACCCAGCCCTGGAAATTCTCGATCTGAGCCACCAGGGCGTCGGCAATGTAGGGGCCTACCCACACCTGGGAGATCTGGAACACCAGGAACATGACCACGGCGAAGATGGGGATGCCCAGCCAGGGCTTGGTGAGAACGGCGTCGATGGAGTCGCCGCTGTTCTTGTCCTTGGTGAACACCTTCCGCTTTTCCACCTGGGCCACAATCCCGTTGACGAAATCAAAGCGCTTCCGGTCGGCAAGCTCCACCACCGTCTTGTCGGTCAGGTCGATGTCGCCCTCCCGGTAGGGGGCGTCCTGCACCTGATTGGCGTGGGCCGCGGCGGCCTCCACCACGGCCTTCAGGCCCTCGTTGGAGGTGGAGACCGTCTTAATCACCGGGCACTTGAGCTTGGCAGACAGGGTCTCCACATCGATCTTCGTCTCTTTTTTCTCGTTGATGTCGCTCTTATTCAGCGCCACCACCACCGGGATTCCCAGCTCCAGCAGCTGAGTGGTGAAAAACAGGCTGCGGCTCAGGTTGGTGGCGTCCACGATGTTGATGATCACATCCGGGTGTTCCTTCTTCACATAGGAGCTGGTGATGCTCTCCTCGCTGGTGAAGGGAGACATGGAGTAGGCGCCGGGCAGGTCCACGGCGATGAGCTGCTCCTCGCCGCCGTAGTAGGCCTTCTTGATGGGGTGTTCCTTCTTCTCCACCGTGACGCCCGCCCAGTTGCCGACCCGTTCATTCCGGCCGGTGAGGGCGTTGTACATGGTGGTCTTACCGGAGTTTGGATTGCCGGTCAGAGCAATTCTCATGTAAGATTCCTCCCTTGATGGATGTTTTGCTGGTTTGACTCCCTCTCGGATGCACCCATCCGATTTCGATAAATTAGCTCTTGCTAACTGATGCGCCGGGAAAAGGGCAGCGCGAAGCTGCCCTGCTGCTTAGACGATGATCGCGTCGGCCAGCTGCTGGTCAAAGTTGTACCGCGCGTCCTTGATGGCGACAATACAGCCTCCCTTGATGTGAGAAATCACCGTGATCTTCTCACCGCTGTAACAGCCCAGAGAGAACAGAAAAGCGTTCATCTCCTCATCATCGGTGTCGATTTGGCGGATGACGTATTCCTGGCCCTCTACTGCATCTGTTAACTTCATGCCTGATACCACCGTTCACGATTTGATCAAGCCAAGCGACCGGCATTTTGATTACCAAGTGCTAACTTGTCGGTGAAAATAAAATTAGCTCTCGCTAACTTCATGGAAGATTATACGTCCTGTCCTGTGGTTTGTCAACCCTAATTTCAATCTTTTTACACATCGCACCGTCTTGGAAGAACGACAAACGCGGCGGACCGGCCGCCTGCGGGGTTTCAGCGGATGGCCGGCGGCCTGGAAATAGAGAAGGGGGAGAGGCGGCCGCCGCCCTTGACTTTTTTGCCGCTTTTGTGTACTATACGAAATGAACGGAAGCCGCCGCGCAGGCGTGGAGCTGTCAGCGCCCCGTGTTCAAATGAAATATGCGCCTGTGATGGAATTGGTAGACATGCGAGATTTAGGTGCTGTCACCTCAGTGAAAGGCGGACCGTTGTGGATACGTCTATAGAGAAGATAGGAATAGGCCTTCAAAAGTATTGTTCTATTATGTCTTGCCTATATCAAACGGATGTATCTAAAGATCGGGAATTTCAGCGCCTGTTTAATGGGTATTATAGAATGCGCCAACGCTCCGAAAGATTTTATTGTTGCTTCTATCGCTATTTGGAGGAGCATAAGTTTGACGATGCACTTACATATGCGCAAGTTCTGACTTATTTGTTTCAAGAAACAGGCTGTATTCATGCCTCTTTTTCCAGCAAGCTACTGGCAACTGTCCGACCGGAGATGCCGGTATGGGATAAGTATGTGCTTTCCAATCTGGGTTTGAGGGCCCCGTATTATTCTTGTAAATCTCGTTTTCAGAGAGTTCTTGACACTTATCAAAAAATCTGTGATTGGTATCAGACTTCCGAGGCCCAAGCCAAGGTTGCGGTATTTGATGCTAATTTCCCTAATGTAGATATTACAGATGTGAAGAAGATTGATTTTGTTCTATGGCAAACAAGGTGATTTTTTGTTTGTATAAATGGTAATTAAGAGTCCCTACCTCGGGTACCATTCGCGAGGAGAAATCGAGGAAAATTGAATATGCGCCTGTGATGGAATTGGTAGACATGCGAGATTTAGGTTCTCGTGCAGCGATGCGTGTGGGTTCGAGTCCCTTCAGGCGCACCAAAATAAAAGGACATCTGCTTTGCAGATGTCCTTTTATTTTGGGTTTCGCGGCCCGTAGGGCGGCTCCACCCTTCGGGATTTCAATGCTCGGGGCGGCAGAGCCACCCCTGCGCCAAGGTTTTGGCCTACGGCCAAAACGCTTGTACGGCGCACTTGCGCCGCGGCCCAGAAGGGCCGTTTAGCGGTTCTTCTGCAGCGGTCCCGTCCATCCAAAATATCGATTTCAACCGTCTCTTCCATAATTTTAGAGCATGGTTTTCCTCCGAAAATCCTTGCTCTGAAATTTTTGGAGACAAAATCAGAAAGAAGAGAATTATTACAATACAGACTGGTGACACCACCTTATCCCCCTGGCAGGGGAATCGGTCCCTTGATACGGGGAGTGGACCGTTTAAAAAGAGCAGGCGGCGAAATCCCCTCAAGAGGGACCTCAACCCCCAGTCATATCCCCCTGCCTGTCCACATAGGATAGAGCAAAGGCCGGTGAGGAACATGGAACACAATCAACAGGCATACGAACAGGCGGCCCGGGTGCTCCCCATCCGTCTGCGGCAGGAGGCGCTGAGTCTCCTCCCTGCGGACCGGGGGCGGGCGGAGGAGCTGCGGCTCCGGTGCGGACAGCCCCTGGCGGCGGTCCTGCCAGAGGGGGAGCGGACTCTGGGCCGGGAGCCGGTGACGGGCCGGGATCTGGAGCAGCTGCTGGAGCTGGCCAGCCGGGCCTCGGTCCACACAGTGCTGGACCAGATGCGCCGGGGGTATCTGACCGTGGAGGGGGGACACCGGGTGGGGCTGTGCGGTACCGCCGTCCTCCGGGGCGGGGAGATCTTCAACCTGCGGAACCTGTCCTCCGCCTCCGTGCGGGTGGCCCGCCAGGGCCTGGGGGCGGCGGAGCCGGTGTGGGACAAGCTGACCGGCCCGGACGGATGCCTGGAGAGCACCCTCATCCTGGCCCCTCCGGGGGCGGGCAAGACCACCCTTCTGCGGGATCTGATCCGCATGGCCTCCGACGGGGTGCACATGGTCCCCCAGCGGGTGGGGGTGGCCGACGAGCGGGGGGAGATCGCCGCCCTGTGGAACGGCCGTCCCCAGCTGGCGGTGGGGAGGCGCACCGACGTGCTGGAGGGCTGCCCCAAGGCCCAGGGGCTGATGATGCTCCTGCGGGCCATGAACCCCCAGATTCTGGCGGCGGACGAGGTCACCGCCCCGGAGGACGTCCGGGCCCTGGTGACGGCGGCGGGGTGCGGAACCGCCCTGCTGGCCACAGCCCACGGCCGGGACCGGGAGGACTTGACCCGCCGCCCCCTCTACCGGGAGCTGATGGAGGCCCGGGTGTTCCGGCGCCTGGTATACATCCGCCCCCAACAGGGGGCGAGGCGGTATGAAGTGGAGGGATTGGCATGATGCGTCTGATGGGGGCGGTGCTGGTGGCCTTCGGGGCCGCCTGGCTGGGTCTGACGGCGGCGGCAGAGCTGGGGCGGAAGGTGCGGCGGCTGGAGCAGCTGTCCATTGGTCTGGAGCTGCTGGAGCGGGAGCTGTGGGAGCGGGGCAGCCCCCTGCCCCAGGTGCTGGAGGAGTTATCTCTCCGGACGGGGGAGCCGGCCAGCACCCTGTTTGCCCAGTGCGCCGCCGCCTGCGGGCGGCTGGACTGGGAACCCTTCCCCGACGCATGGCGGCGGCTGGTGACCGAGCTGGAGGGGCTCGCCCCGGAGGGCCGGGCCGCCCTGCTCCCCCTGGGGGAGGTCTTGGGCCGGTACGAGGCCCAGGGCCAGCGGGAGGCCATCGCCCAGGCCCGCGCCGCCCTGGACCGGGAGCGGGAGCGGGCGGAGGGAGAGAAACTGCGCATGGGCCGGGTGTACCAGGCCCTGGGGCTGAGCGGCGGCGCGTTTCTGGTCATTTTGCTCCTTTGAGGGAGTACAATACTGTCTGCGGCGGGAATCCACCCCGTGGCGGACGCCACGAAAGAGGGATGGACACATGGAGGTAGACCTGATTTTCCGCATCGCGGCCATCGGCATCCTGGTGGCGGTGCTCAACCAGGTGTTGATCCGGGCGGGCCGGGACGAGCAGGCCATGATGACCACGCTGGCGGGGCTGGTGGTGGTGTTGATGATGGTGGTGCAGGAGATCGCCGACCTGTTCGACCTGGTGAAAAACCTGTTCGGCCTATGACGGAGCTGATGACCCAGGCGGCGGCGGTGGCGGTGACGGCCGCCCTGTGCGCCGCCGTGGTGCGGCGGGGAACCCCGGAGATCGCCCTGGTGCTGGTGCTGGCGGCGGGAGTCTGGGTGCTGCTGAGCGCGGCGGAGGGCCTCACGTCGGTGGCCGCCCTCATGGAGGAGCTGGCCCAGCTGGCCGGCCTGGACCGGACGGTGGTGGAGCCGGTGTTCAAGACGGTGGTGCTGTCCATCCTCACCAAGCTCACCGGCGAGGTGTGCCGCTCGGCGGGTGAGGGCGGGCTGGCCTCCGCCGTGGAGATCGCGGGGACGGTGCTGGCCCTGGCGGCCGCCCTGCCACTGGTGCGGGGGGTCATGGAGCTGATGGCGGAGATGCTGGTATGAGACGGATGATCTGTGTGCTGATGGTGCTGCTCCCCTTCCTGGTCCTGCCCGCCCTGGGGGCGGAGCTGTCCTTCCCTCAGGTGGACGAGCTCCTCCGGGAGGCGGAGGGCTACGGGGTGACGGAGACCGACGGCCTGGGCCAGGGGGTCCAGAGCATTTTGGAGACGGGGCTGGACCAGGCAGGGAGCCTGCTCCGGCACAGCTTCCAGACCGGGCTGAAGCTGCTGGCGGTGGTCCTGCTGTGCGGTCTGGCGGAGAGCGCCGCGCTGGACGGGAAGGCGGGCGGCCTGAAGGCGGTGGAGGTGGCGGGGGCCCTGGCGGTGACCGCCCTGACGGTGAGCGACATGAACGCCATGATCGGTCTGGGCCGGGAGACGATCCAGCAGATGGACGCCTTTGCCGGCCTCCTTCTGCCCGCCATGGCCACCCTCACCGCCGCCACCGGCGGCGTCACCGGGGCGGCGGTGCGGCAGGGGGTGACGGTGCTCTTCTCCGATCTGCTCATCACCGCCATCGACCGGCTGCTGGTCCCGCTGCTGTACGCCTATGTGGCCGCCTGCTGCGCCCAGGCCGCCCTGGGCAACGAGGGGCTGAAGAAGCTCTCCGCCCTCATCAAGGGGGCCATCACCTTCCTGCTCACCGCGGGGCTTCTGGTGTTCGTGGGGTACTTAGCGGCCAGCGGGGCCATCGCCGGGTCGGCGGACGCGGCGGCGGTGAAGGCGGCCAAGCTGGCCATCTCCCGGGCGGTGCCGGTGGTGGGGGGCATCCTCTCCGACGCGGCGGAGACCGTCCTGGCCGGGGCGGGGGTGCTCCGAGGGACGGTGGGGGTGGTGGGCACCCTGGTGGTGCTGGCCATCTGCATCGTGCCCTTTCTCCAGCTGGCGTTTCACTATCTGACCTACAAGGGGGCGGCGGTTTTGACAGGCACGGTGGCGGGCAGCGGACTGAGCCGGCTCATGGACGAGATCGGCGGGGCCTTCGGGCTGATCCTGGGGATGACGGGGAGCTGCGCCCTGATCCTTCTGTTCAGCATTGTGTCCGCGGTCTCGGCGGTGGCCTCGCCATGATGGAGCTGCTGCGCGCCTGGCTCACCGGGATCACCGCCGCCGCCATCCTGTGCGCCCTGGCCAACAGTCTGATGCCCGAGGGGGCGGTGCGGCGGGTGGGGAAGCTGGCCTGCGGGCTGTTGATGCTCTCGGCCATTCTCCGTCCCCTGGTGGAGGTGGAGGCCCTCTCCCCCGGGGACCTGCTGAAAGACTATCAGGCCCGGGCCGCCGTCCAGGCTCAGACCCTGGAGGAGGAGCGGAACGCGGCGCTGAAATCCGTCATAGAGCAGGAATTTGCCGCATATATTGTGGACAAGGCGGCCCAGATGGGGGCGGCATGCACCGCCCAGGTCACCTGCCAGCTGGGGGAGAACGGCGTCTTTCTCCCCCGGTCCGCCGCACTCCAGGGCAGCTTTACTCCCCGGCAGAAGGAGGAGCTGGCCCGCATTCTGGAGGAGGAGCTGGCAATTCCCCGGGCGCGGCAGAGCTTTCCAACCAAGGAGGAGGGATTCCAGTGAAATTGTCCTGGCTCAAGGGATTGTCCCCCGCAGCTAAAAAGCTGTTGGGCCGCTACCAATATGTTCTGCTGGTGCTGGCGGCGGGCGTTCTGCTCCTGCTGCTGCCTCTGGGGGGCGGAGGAGAGGACAAGAGCGCCCAGACTCCGGCACAGCTCCAGGAGGAGTTCGATCTGGAGGCCTTTGAGAACCGGCTGGCGGAGGCCCTGTCCCAGATCCAGGGGGCCGGAGAGGCCCAGGTAGTACTGACCTTAAAGAGCGGCAGCCGGCAGGTGCTGGCCCAGGACACCCAGCGGGGGGCGGACGGGGACTCCAGCTCCGCCACCGTCACCCTGGGCCGGGGCTCGGGCAGCCAGGAGGTGGTCCCCCTCCAGACCCTGGCCCCCCAGTTTCAGGGGGCCCTGGTGGTCTGTCCCGGGGGAGGGGACCCGGAGGTGTGCCTCCAGATCGTCCAGGCGGTCTCCGCCCTCACCGGCCTGGGCAGCGACCGGATCTCTGTGTGCCCCAGCGGCTAGCAGGCTGGCTCTGTATGAATGAAAACGCAGCATAAAATTTGATGTTAGGGAGGAATCGGGACATGAAAACGAAAGGCAAGGGACTCTCTCAGCTCTGGAAGCGCAACGCGGTGGTGGCGGCCATCGCCCTGTTCGTGTGCGCGGCGGTCTATCTGAACTGGAGCTATGAGCAGGAGGCGGCGGGCAAGACCCTGGGGGAGTCCACCCTGGTGGGCAGTGAGGACCCCCTGCTGAACGGAACCTCCGGCAGCTCCTCCAGCGGGGCGGAGGGCGGAAGCCAGACGGAGGGTGAGACTCAGTCGGAGGCCGGGGCCAGTCAGACCGGCGAGACCTCCAGCGACTACTTCTCCACCGCCCGGCTCAACCGGCAGCAGTCCCGGGACAGCGCCCTTGCCCTGCTCCAGGACGCCGCCGGGGAGGACGCGGACCAGACCCTGAAGGACGAGGCCAACGCCAGCATCCAGGCCATGGCCGACTATACCGTCACCGAGGCCCAGATCGAAAACCTGGTCATCGCCAAGGGGTACGCCGACTGCGTGGCCTTCATCGGGGAGAACGCCCTGAGCCTGGCGGTGGCCGCCCCGGAGGGGGGCCTCACCGACACGGACACTGCCCGGATCGTGGATGTGGTCCATCAGACCACCGGCTTTACCGCCGACCAGGTCAAAATCATCGCCGTGGAGCCCCAGGCGTGACTGACCGGCCGCCGTCCGGCGGGAAAACTTTCCAGGAAAGCATTCGATTTTGAAACCAGTATCAGTTGTCAAAAACACTCCGGCGTGTTACAATAAAGGCAAGAATTTCTTGGGGCGCTCCCCGGCCCGCCGGGAGGCGCGCCCCGGAAGTCAACGAGAAGGAGTGTGACCATCCGTGGGTGAGAACAAGGAGTATGTCTCCCGCTCTGACGAGCTGGGCAACATCCATATTTCTGAGGAAGTGCTGGCCGGCATCGCCGCCGCCGCCGCTCTGGAGGTGGAGGGGGTCAGCGGCCTGGCCGCCAATCTGGGCAGCGACATCGCCGAGCTGCTGGGCAAGAAAAATCTGGCCAAGGGCGTCCGCGTCCAGATGGAGGACGAAAAGGTGACCGTGGACCTGTCTATTCTCATGGCTTATGGACACACCATTCCCGAGGTGGGCCGCGCCGTGCAGGACGGCGTGAAAAACGCGGTGGAGTCTATGACCGGCCTGGAGATCGCGGCGGTGAATGTAAACGTGGGCGGCGTCACCTTCCCCCCGGCGGGCAAGGTATAATCCGGATCACATGGACCCCATGGAGGCGGCGCTGTGCGCCGCCTCCAGTTTGTCATAAAACCCGTGCAGAATCAAATACGCCCGAGACAGGTCGGGGGAGCTCGAGGGGGCAGCGGCCCGCCTCGAGTGGGATCGAATGCCCTGAATGCCTTGCATGGCAAGGCGTTCAGCGAGCGCAGCGAGGACTTTTCCGCCGCGCAGCGGTGGGAAAGTATTGGCATTTTTC
>NZ_NFKI01000119.1 GCF_002160305.1 Pseudoflavonifractor sp. An184 | reverse complement strand
TTTTCGCCGCCAGGCGGAAACGGAGTGGAGTGGACTCAAGGTGAATTGGCCCGAAGGGACAAGAGAAGGTGGCCTGGGCCATTGCGACGACGAGCCGCCATGGGCAAAGGAACTCGCCGCCCGCAGGCGGCGAAATCCCCTGCGAAAACCTTCCGGAGCGGCGCGCCGAGGTCGTCGCGCCCTACAAGGATGCAGGAAAAAGACTATTTCTTCCCCTGCCCCTCCCGGGCGGCAAAGCTCTGGTTGATCCGCTCCCCGGAGTTGTGGATGAGCTGGAGCATGGACTGGTACAGGACGGGGTAGTCCCGGGCCAGGGCGGCGTGGTCCATCTCGGGCATCTTCCCTTTGGCTTTGGCGTGGGCGGCCAGGGCGTCGGAGAGCTCCACCTCGCTCAGGTGCATGTCGGCGTCGGCCAGACCGGCCATAAAGTGCCGCTGGGAGACGGAGAAGAAGTCCGGGTTGTTCTCCGGGTTGGCGTGGTACAGGTGCCGGTAGACCTTATAGAGGGCGGTGGACAGGTAGTTGGATGCGGCCCGGATGGCCTCCCGGCTGCCCGTCTTGCCCAGCAGGTCGAAGAGCATGCCCACCGAGTTCACCAGCAGCTTCTTGGACAGCAGGGCCAGCACCGACCCCCGCATGGAGTTGTCCTTCTCGTCGCTGATGTCATAGAGCTCCTCAGTACCGATGGTGGTGCCGTCCCGGGTGAGGGTCCGGCCCAGCAGGTAGTCGGCGGACACCCCGTAGTAGTCGCAGGCCTTGACCACGAAGGTCAGGCCCGGCTCCCGGATGCCGTTTTCGTAGTGGGACAGCAGGGCCTGGGAGATACCCAGGACTCCGGCGGCGGTGCGCTGGCTGACCCCTTTTTCCTGCCGCAGAAGGGACAGGGTGCGGGAAAATTCTGCGTTCAAATTTCTCACCTCAAACGAAAATCAATACACTTGGTATAGTATAAACGATGGTATACCTGTCGTAAAGAGCATATTTCTTTTTTCTGCAAAATTTTTGCATAAAACGATTGAAATTATCGCAAAATGGAAGGGCAGTTTCCCTTGCATTTTGCGTCGGAAAATGCTACCATAGACCCTGAAAACAGGTGTTTTCCCGCTTTCAAGTTTTGTCTGGAAGGAATGGTTCACAATGTTCAAGAAACTAATCAGCATTCTGAAAGAGCATCCCCGCAAGATCGTCTTTACCGAGGGCACCGACCCCCGCATTCTGGAGGCCTCCGCCCGCCTGCTGTCCGGTACGTTCCTGACCCCCATCCTGCTGGGAAATGAGGACGAGGTCCGCGCCGCCGCCGAGGACGCCGGCTTCAACATCCGGGGCGCCGTCATCATCGACCCGGAGAAGTATGAGAACATGGAGGCCATGGTGGCCAAGATGGTGGAGCTGCGCAAGGGCAAGATGACCGAGGACGAGGTCCGGGCCGCCCTGAAGAAGAGCAACTACTTCGGCACCATGCTGGTGGCCATGGGTGAGGCCGACGCCCTGCTGGGCGGCGCCACCTACTCCACCGCCGACACCGTCCGTCCCGCCCTGCAGCTGGTGAAGACCAAGCCCGGCAACAAGATCGTCTCCTCCTGCTTCATTCTGGTGCGCCCCTCCGCCACCGGCGACAACGACGTGCTGGCCATGGGCGACTGCGCCATCAACATCAAGCCCAACGAGGACGAGCTGGTGGAGATCGCCGTGGAGACCGCCAAGTGCGCCCGGATCTTCGGCGTGGACCCCAAGGTGGCCTTCCTGAGTTACTCCACCTTCGGCTCCGGCAAGGGCGAGGACGTGGACAAGATGCGCAACGCCTGCGAGAAGACCAAGGCCGCCATGCCCGACGTGCCTGTGGACGGCGAGATGCAGTTCGACGCCGCCGTCTCCCCCCGCGTGGCTCAGACCAAGTGCCCCGACTCCAAGGTGGCCGGCTACGCCAACACCTTCATCTTCCCCGACATCAACGCCGGCAACATCGGCTACAAGATCGCCCAGCGCCTGGGCTCCTTCGAGGCCTACGGCCCCATCCTGCTGGGCCTGAACGCCCCCATCAACGACCTGTCCCGCGGCTGCAACGCCCAGGAGGTCTATTCCATGGCCATCATCACCGCTGCTCTGGCCGGGAACTGAGCTTTTACCGCAAACTTTCTTGGCGGGCCCCCATTGGGGGCCCGCTTCGCTTTGGCTTCGCGGCCATGGAATAGACCTCGGGGCCCCA
>NZ_NFKI01000118.1 GCF_002160305.1 Pseudoflavonifractor sp. An184 | reverse complement strand
TTCGCCCTGCGCCAAGGTTTTTGCCGCAGGCAAAAACGCTTGTCTGGGCAAGGCCCAGATCGGCGCTTACAGTAAGATGATCCCCGATGCGTCGCAGGCCGCCATGGTGCTCTCGTCCCACAGGGACACCTGGACTTCGCCGATATGGGCCTTGCCCAGGAGCAGCATGGACAGCCGGGACTGGCCGATGCCGCCGCCCATGGTGAGGGGGAGCTGGCCGTTCAGGAGCATCTTGTGGAAGGGCAGCTCCCGGCGCTCGTCACAGCCGGCCAGGGTGAGCTGCTTGTCCAGGGACTCGGGGCTCACCCGGATGCCCATGGAGGACAGCTCGATGGCCTGGCCGTTGACGCTGTCCCAGCACAGCAGGTCGCCGTTCAGGTTCCAGTCGTCGTAGTCGGGGGCCCGGCCGTCGTGGGGCTTGCCCGACTTCAGCTTGCCGCCGATGCCCATGAGGAAGGTCACCGGGTGCTCCTTCACAAAGGCGTTCTCCCGCTCCTTGGGGGTGAGGCCGGGGTAGAGGTCCTCCAGCTCCTGGCTGGTGACGAAGGTGATCTCCTCCGGGATCTCGGGCAGGACGGACAGCTGGGGGAACACGGAGCGCAGGAAGGCCTGGGTGTCCCGCAGGGCCCCCACGATGGAGCGGACGGTGTCCTGCAGGTAGGCCACGTTCCGGTCCTCGGCGGTGATGATCTTCTCCCAGTCCCACTGGTCCACATAGGCGGAGTGGAGGTTGTCCAGATCCTCGTCCCGGCGGATGGCGTTCATATCGGTGTACAGGCCCTCGCCCGGGTGGAACTGGTACCGCTTCAGGGCCAAGCGCTTCCACTTGGCCAGGGAGTGGACCACCACGGCGGGGTCGTTCACCCCCCGGATGTCAAAGGACACCGGGCGCTCCACGCCGTTCAGGTCGTCGTTCAGGCCGGAGGAGGCCGCCACGAACAGGGGGGCGGACACCCGGTGGAGGCGCAGGGCCCCGCTGAGCCGGTCCTCGAACAGGCGCTTGAGCAGGCCGATGGCCTTCTGGGTCTCATAGATGCTGAGCAGGGGGGAATACCCCTGGGGGATGGAAGTCTGTCCCATAGTGCAATGCTCCTTTTCTTATCAGATGACCGCAGGGAAGCCCGCGGATTTGCAATCACGCAGGGTATTATACTCAATTTTCCGCAAAAAGGCAACGTGGGAACGATAGAATTTCCCGATTTCTCTTGCAGGTTTGTGTTATTTATGCTAGAATCCACCTGCCGCGGCACGGCGCGGCCAAACGAAAACGGAAAGAAGGAGAATCATTTTGATGCGTAACTGTGATTCGGTGTCTGGGCGCTGACCGGGAGGTCTGCGCAGTGACAGACGCGGAGCCTCCCGAAAGACATCACATCTTTTAGGAGGAACTTTCCCATGAACCGGGAGAATAAGAGAAGAACATTTGAAAAAGGATACTACAAGACACATCCCTGCCATGACACCTTCACCTGCCGCGTGTGCGGCCGCCTGGTGGTCCCCGAGGCCGCCGGCAGCGGCCACCGCAACCACTGCCCCAACTGCCTGTCCAGCCTCCATGTGGACGAGGAACCGGGGGACCGCGCCTCCGACTGCGGGGGCGTCATGGACCCCATCGGCGTGTGGGTGCGCCGGGGCGGCGAGTGGGCGGTCATCCACCGGTGCCGCCGGTGCGGCAAGCTCAGCTCCAACCGGACGGCGGCGGACGACAACCCCATGAAGCTCATGTCGGTGGCCCTCAAGCCCCTGGCCCAGCCCCCCTTCCCCCTGGAGCACATCCAGAAGCTCACCGACCTGATGGGCGGAAGCGGCAGCATGGAGGGGTATGTTTGACTTGTTTTTGTCCAGGAGCGCCTGTATTTTTTACAGGTGCTCCTGATTTCTTTTCCGGTCCTGGGCCGGCACCCCCGGTCCGTTTTCCGCCGTAGGGGCGCACCGTGTGCGCCCGCAGGCCGGCCTGGGACCGGCCCTTACGAGGGAAACGGGGCCGTCCCTGTATTCGCGTAGGGGCGGGTGTCCTCACCCGCCCGCCTCGGAGGGTCCCCCACTCCGTAGGGGCGGCCTTTGGCCGCCCGTATGCCTTCCCCCCACAGGGGGGAAGGTGCCCCCGAAGGGGGCGGATGAGGGGGCGATAATAGACCGGTTCCGTTTCCCACAGGGGAGGTTTCGCCGCCTGCGGGCGGCGACCTACTTTGCCCATGGCGGCTCGTCGTCGCAAAGTCCACTCCACTCCGTTTCCGCCTAGCGGCGAAAACTGCGTTTGTTCCCTTGCTCC
>NZ_NFKI01000117.1 GCF_002160305.1 Pseudoflavonifractor sp. An184 | reverse complement strand
CCGAGTGTTGGCGGGGGAGCTCGAGGGGGCGGCAGCCCGCCTCGAGTGGGATCGAATGCCCTGAATGCCTTGCGCAGCAAGGCGTTCAGCGAGCGCAGCGAGGACTTTTTCGACAGCCTGAAAGGCGGACCTGGTCCGCCTTTTCCCTTTTGATTTAAGCCCTCCGGCTCCTCTCCTTACGAGGGAACCGCCGGAGATGGCAAAGTGCCGGCCCGCGCCGGTGCGTCACTGGTTCTGATACGTTTTTGCCGCGGCGATGAACTCCCGGAACAGGGGATGGGCCTTGTTGGGCCGGCTCTTGAGCTCCGGGTGGAACTGGACGCCCACGAACCAGGGGTGGTCTTTCCGCTCCACGATCTCCACCAGGCGGCCGTCGGGGGAGAGACCGGCCAGGGTCAGGCCGCCGGCCTCCACCAGCGCCTCCCGGAACTGGTTGTTGAACTCATAGCGGTGGCGGTGGCGCTCGGCGATGTCCAGAGAGCCGTAGGCTCTATAAGTGAAGGTGTCCTCCCCGGTGACCCGGCAGGGGCAGGAGCCCAGGCGCATGGTGCCCCCCTTGGCGGTGATCCCCACCTGGTCGGGCATGAGGGCGATGACCGGGTGCCGGGTGGTTTGGGAGAACTCCCCGGAGTGGGCGTCCTCCATGCCGCACAGGTGGCGGGCGGTCTCGATGACCGCCATCTGCATCCCCAGGCAGATGCCGAAGAAGGGGATCTTGTTCTCCCGGGCGTAGCGCACGGCGGAGATCATCCCCTCGATGCCCCGGTCCCCGAAGCCGCCGGGCACCAGAACGCCGTCCACCCCGGCCAGCTTCTCGTGGGCATTTTCATCGGTGACCGCCTCCGAGTCCACCCAGCGGATCTTCACGCTCACCTCGTTCTCGATGCCGCCGTGGGTGAGGGCCTCCACCACCGACAGATAGGCGTCGTGGAGGGCCACATACTTGCCCACCAGGGCGATGTGCACACAGCCCTTAGGGTGCTTGGCCCGGTAGACCATGGTGGCCCACTCGGTGAGGTCGGGGGTGTGGCAGATGAGCCCCAGGCGGCGCACCACCACGTCGGCCAGCCCCTCCCGCTCCAGCATCAGGGGCACCTCGTAGAGGATGTCCGCCGTCAGGTTGGGGATGGCGTGGTCCACGGGGATGTTGCAGAACAGGGAGATTTTCTCCAGAATTTCCCGCGACAGCGGGTAATCGCTGCGGCACAGGATTACATCCGGTTGAATCCCCAGACCCAGCAGCTCCTTCACCGAGTGCTGGGTGGGCTTGCTCTTGAGCTCCCCGCTGCCCGGGATGGACACGATGAGGGACACGTGAATAAACATGACGTTCTGGCGGCCCCGCTCGGCGGCCACCTGGCGGATGGACTCCAGGAAGGGCTGGCTCTCGATGTCGCCCACGGTGCCGCCGATCTCCACAATGGCCACGTCGGTGTCCGGGCCCTCCAGGGCGTAGATGTGGTCCTTGATCTCCCCGGTGATGTGGGGGATGATCTGGACGGTGCCCCCCAGGTAGTCCCCCGCCCGCTCCCGGTTGAGGACGTTCCAGTAGATCTTGCCCGAGGACACCGAGGAGGCCCCCGTCAGGTTCTCGTCAATGAACCGCTCGTAGTGGCCCAGGTCCAGGTCGGTCTCCGCCCCGTCGTCGGTGACGAACACCTCCCCGTGCTGATAGGGGCTCATGGTGCCCGGGTCCACGTTCAGGTAGGGGTCCAGCTTCTGGACCTTCACCCGCAGCCCCCGCTGCTTCAGCAGACGGCCCAGAGAGGCCGCCGCAATGCCCTTGCCCAGGCCGGATACCACGCCGCCGGTGACAAAAATGTACTTGGTCTGCATCATTCATACCTCCGTTTGTATTGAGTGTGGCAGGAATTTGTGGTTTTATAATTTTATAGATAGCGTTTCGCCGCTTTTCTCGTAGGGGCGGCACACTGGGCCGCCCGCCTTCCCAGGTCTTTCCCCGGGGCGGATAAGGGGGGCTCCCCAAAAAAGCCTTCCCCCTGGGGGGAAGGTGGCCCCGAAGGGGCCGGATGAGGGGGCACTCCCCCCTAAAAGCCTTCCCCCTCGGGGGCCGACTCCCCTTGTCAAGGGGAGATGGCCGAAGGCCAGAGGGGATAGGGAAAGGTGGCTGGCCGAAGGCCAGACGGATGAGGGGGCGACGATAGAGCGGTTTCGTTTATCGCAGGGGGATTTCGCCGCCTGCGGGCGGCGAGTTTCTTTCTGGATGCCCAGAAAGAAACCAAAGAGGCACCAGGGCGCGGCTCAGGATGAGCGCTTTGCGCTCATATTCG
>NZ_NFKI01000116.1 GCF_002160305.1 Pseudoflavonifractor sp. An184 | reverse complement strand
GCCCGCAGGCGGCGAAATTCCCCCTGCGAGGAACGAAACCGCTCTATCATCGCCCCCTCATCCGTCACGGCTTCGCCGTGCCACCTTCCCCCCAGGGGGAAGGCTTTTGGGGGGGAGCGCCCCTCACCCCCCGGGTGAGGGCTTTGGGGGCAGCTACGCCCTACGGGCTCTGCTGTTTCTCCAGGTCCCTGGACAGTCCCCACAGCTGAAACAGCAGAAAGACCTGCACGCAGAAGGAGACCGCCATAAGCACCACCGCCAGGGCGTTGAGGGATACCACCAGATCGTAGCAGTACAGCGCCGTCTTGGCCGCCACAATCAGGGTCCGGGCGGTGCGCAGCCGTTTGACCCGCCGCCCCTCCCCCAGGGCCTCCTGGGCCAGGGCGGCCAGGTCGGTGAGGAGCTGAAAGTCGGTGTACAGGCTGATGACGGACAAAAGCAGGGTCAGCCAGCCGGGCGCCGCGGCCTCCAGGGCCGGGACAAACTGGGTGAGGGCGCACACCCCCAGCGCGGTGCAGAAGGGCTTCAGCAGCCCCAGAGAGGGCCGGGCGGAGGAGAGGATATCCGCCCCCCGCCACAGGAAGATCCACCCCACAAAGTTGGGCAGCAGGGGGATGGTGACGTCGCTGCCCAAATTCAGGTTGAAGTCCAGGAGCAGGAAAAAGTACCCCCAGAAGACGCGCCGCGCGCCGGTAAACAGGTCGGCCTGCTCTGTCATTGGGGTCCCTCCTCTCCGTCCAGGGTAAAGGTCCCGCCGTCGGGGGTGGTGTACCGGGGGGTGAGGGGAATGGCGACGCTTTTCTCCAGGTCCAGGGTCAGCGTAACCTGGTAGCCGTCCGGCCCCACAAAATGGCGCATATCGTCGGACAAGGCGCCCTCAGCGCCTCCACCGTCGCACTGGTTTTGAATCACTTCGCCAGGCTCCAAGGAGAAAACCCCCTCATAGGTAAACGCCGCCTCGCTGCGGAAGGCCTTCGTGGAACTGCCCCAGGAGAAACCGCCGGATAATACTGACCCGCCCACTTGAATTTCCGGGTCGTCCCACACGGGCTGCGCGTGGATTTGAAGGGGGTACCGGGTGGTGTCCCCCTGATTTTCCATGCAGAGCAGAATGCTGGACCAGACACTGGAAAAGGTGCTGTCCGGGAGGGGCGCCTCCGGATCGGGGGCAGAGGGGTACAGGATATCCTGTAAACCATTTTCCTCCTGATAATCCCGCAGGCTTGCCAGCCTCAGCGGACCCGCTCCTGTTGTCGTGGTCGTTGTGTGAGAGAGCTCCACGGAAATTCCTTCCGCCTCTCCGGACCAAGTGACAGGGCCATACAGCTGATGCTCACTGTACCACCCCTCTTCCAGGACCGCGGAGGTCTCCGCCAGCTTCTCCACCGTCCAATAATCTCCGTCGGGCCGGACGCGGACGGTGTGGCACAGGTACTCCACCGGCCAGGGCTCGTCCTCCTCCGGCCAGCGGGGGTCATCGTCGCTTTTGAACCGCATATCCCGGAACCAGAACACCTGACACAGATAGCCGTCCCCGCCGTCGGAGGTCAATCCACGGAACACCGGGCCGGTGCGCCAGCCGTATGCCGCCCTCCCACGATCCTGCTCCCAGCGCTCCAAAACGGCGGGCAGGTCCTCCTGGGGGGCACAGATGGTCCAGCACAGCAGCTCGTCGTAGATCCCGTCGTAAAACCGGTGGTACTCCCCCTTGCCATAGGCGTCCAGGGCTCCAGCCACAGTGGTGGCCCGGTTCTGGGAGGCCAGGACCAGGGTCTCGGCCACCAGCTCCGGTGCCATCTCGATCTCCTGTGAAGCTCGCACGGTGGTCTCTTCTCCCTCCGCCGGCACGGGCACCCCCGCCACCAGAGACAGGGACAGGGCGAACACGATGCACCCGGATACCAGCCCCATCCCCTGGGGGAAGCGCTTGAACCGGGCAATGGCCTCAATGCGGGCCTTCACCGCCCGGGCCCCGTTGGCCATGGTGGTGGCCCCGGGGGTGCGCATGGCCCGGTCGTCCGCCATGGCCAGGAGACAGCGGCCGTAGTCCCGGCGCTCCTCCCCCTCCAGCCGCTCCAGCACCCGCTGGTCGCACAGGGACTCCCGGTCGTTGCCCATCTTGTCAAAGACGAACCAGAGAAACGGGTTGCACCAGTGGAGGCACCGGAGGGCGGTGGTGAGCCACCCGGCCCACACGTCCCGGTATTTCAGGTGGAGCAGCTCGTGGAGGACCACCTTCCCGTCCAGCGCCCAGCCCATGGGCAGGACCAGGGCGGGCCGGACCACCCCCACCACAAAGGGGGTGCGGGCCCAGCGGCACTCCACAATCCGCCGGGGCATGGGGAGCCGCTGCTCCCGGGCCAGGGCCTCGATGGCCGCCCGGCGCTCCCCCTCCACCGGCACGCCGCCCCGCACCCGCAGGGACAGCCGCACCGCGCCGGCCACGAACCAGGCCGCCCACAGCACGACCCCCGCGCAGTAGATCAGGAAGGCCCAGTCCGTCCAGGAGGTTGGGGCGCCGGGCGGCCATCGAGGCCCTGGCCCGGGAGC
>NZ_NFKI01000115.1 GCF_002160305.1 Pseudoflavonifractor sp. An184 | reverse complement strand
GGGGGGCCGTCTCCGGCGGCTGTTCCGGGGCGGGGGAGAGGGCCGGGACGGCGGGCTGGGCCGGGGCGTCCATGGCGATGGGACTGCGGTCCTGGTTGGGCATCACCCGGTTCCAGACCCGCTGAAAGACCTCCGGGTCAAAGGGCTGGAGGGAGAGCTTGGGGTCGAGCTGACTGGTTTCCATGACAGATTACCTCCCGATATGGATGTGGATTCCCCACATTCTATGCGCATTGGGGGCGGAGGGTCCGGGGTTGCTGGCGGGACGGTTTTATGGTACACTAAACGGCAAGCAAAAAGAGAGAGGAGCAGAGACAAGTATGGATGAGTCTACGCCGGTGAATCTGAAGCCCCTGGAGTGCCGCTCCAACCGGCCCCACCAGTTTTCCACCGCCAACGGGATTTTTGTGACAAAAATTGAGCCCGGCCGGGCGGAGGGGTTCCTGCAGGTGACCCGGGACAGCCTGAATCCCCACGGAAAGGTCCACGGGGGGGCGCTGGCCGCTCTGGCGGACACGGTGGGCGGGAACTGCGCCTGCGCCCGGGGGCGCAGCTGCGTCACCGCCAGTCAGTCCATGGAGTTTCTCCGCCCGGCGGAGGGCCCCTATATCACCTGCGTGGCCACCCCCAAGAAGGAGGGGCACACCCTGTCGGTGATCCAGGTGGAGCTGTCCAACGCGGAGGGGAAGCTGGTGGCCACGGGGACCTTCACCTTTTTTATGATGGACCAGTGGTGAGAGGAGAGATGAGAGATAGGAGATAGGAGTGATGAGATAGGAGATAGGAGTTGCGGTGTGCGCCGCGGGCGCACGATTTCAATTTCGTCCGGCGAAGCCGGACACCATAACTCCTATCTCCTATCTCATCACTCCTATCTCACTCAAATGTGTCGTGTTTTGGGGAAAGCGCTTGACATTTCTGGGATAGCGTGGTAGGATACAAAGACATTCAGCAAAAATACAGGATAGAGGCGCGGTGCGCATGCGTACCGGGGGACAAGGCCAGGCAGCCGTCCTCCGGGAGAGGGCGGACCGCCGAAGGGCGCCCTTGTCTGCCTGGACGGGGACCCTGGGCCGTTGGGAGAAAATCCCGCGGACTGTCACAGATTTGTGGAGCGCTATCCAGAGGCTTTCCCCGCCGGAGCATGCCGGGCTGGGGAGGGTGTTTGGCTTGCCATGGGCGCGTTCCGCGTTCATGGCTTTTTGTTTGCGCAAATTTGGGCCGTGCGGGCCCGGAAAGAGTCAAATGGAGGGAAACAAGAAATGAGAAGAACGAGAACCTGGCTGCCCCTGCTGGCGGTGCTGGTGCTGGTGGTCATGGCCATGACCACCGGGGTACTTGCCGCGGGGGAGGAGGCGGAGGAGTTTGTCAGCCCCTTTTACGCCACCCCCTGGGCCCTGCTGCCCCCGGTGGTGGCCATTGGACTGGCCCTGATTACAAAAGAGGTGTACTCCTCCCTGTTCATCGGAATCCTGGTGGGCGGACTGCTGTACTCCGGCTTCAACTTTGAGGGGACGGTCCTCCACGTGTTTGAGGACGGCATCGTCTCCGTGCTGTCCGACTCCTACAACGTGGGCATCCTGGTGTTCCTGGTCATTCTGGGGGCCATGGTGTGCCTGATGAACAAGGCGGGGGGCTCCGCCGCCTTCGGCCGCTGGGCGGCGAAGAACATCAAAAGCCGGGTGGGGGCCCAGATGGCCGCCATCGTGCTGGGTGTGCTGATCTTTATTGACGACTACTTCAACTGCCTCACCGTGGGCTCTGTGATGCGGCCCATTACCGACAAGCACCGGGTCTCCCGGGTGAAGCTGGCCTATGTGATCGACGCCACCGCCGCCCCGGTGTGCATCATCGCCCCCATCAGCTCCTGGGCGGCCGCCGTGTCCAGCTATGTGCCCGACGGCCAGGGACTGGCGGTGTTTATCCGGGCCATCCCCTATAACTTCTATGCCCTCTTCACCATCGCCATGATGATCGCAATGGTGCTGATGAAGGTGGAGTTCGGCCCCATGCTGAAGTTTGAGCGCAACGCAATCAAGACCGGGGATCTGTTCTCCGGCTCCAACCCCTACGCCGGCCTCATGGAGGACGACCCGGACGACACCAAGGGTGCGGTGGCCGACCTGGTGCTGCCCATCGTGGTGCTGATCGTGGCCTGCGTCACCGGCATGCTCTACTCCGGCTCCTTCTTTGACGCCGCCAGCGAGAACTACCTGAACATCCCCGGGGCCTTCTCCAGCTCGGACGCCTCCATCGGCCTGATGCTGGGCTCCTCCTTCGGGCTGCTGTTCGCCCTGATTTTCTACTGGGTGCGGAAGGCCATGACCTTCAAGCAGATGATGGAGTGCATCCCCGAGGGCTTCAAGGCCATGGTGCCCGCCATCATGATCCTCACCTTTGCCTGGTCCCTGAAGGCCATGACCGACTCCCTGGGGGCCACCCCCTTTGTGGAGTATTTTGTGAACACCTATGCCCGGAGCGTGCAGTTCTTCCTGCCAGCCATCGTGTTCGCCATCGGGTGCCTGCTGGCCTTTGCCACCGGCACCTCCTGGGGCACCTTCGGCATCCTGATCCCCATCACCATGGCCATCTTCCCCCTGGACAACCCCCTGGGCATCATCTGCATCTCCGCCAGCATGGCGGGCGCCGTGTGCGGGGACCACTGTTCCCCCATCTCCGACACCACCATCATGGCCTCGGCGGGTGCTCAGTGCGACCATGTGAACCATGTGTCCACCCAGCTCCCCTATGCCATCGTGTGTGCGGCCATCGCCTTTGTGTCCTATGTGGTGGCCGGCCTGCTGGTCCACTTCGGCGCGCCGGGCATTCTGGCTCTGCCATTCGGACTGGTATTGTTGCTTGGCTTCTTGGTAGTTATGAAGCGCATGGGCGACGACGTGACCAAGTAAAGATAAAAAATGTGGGATGGGCATCGCCCATCCCACATTTCAGTTTGTCGAAAAACCTCTGTTCAGACGAATCCGCCCGAGTGTTGGCGGGGGAGCTCGAGGGGGCGGCAGCCCGCCT
>NZ_NFKI01000114.1 GCF_002160305.1 Pseudoflavonifractor sp. An184 | reverse complement strand
CGTTTCCGCCTGGCGGCGAAAACTGCGTTCGTTCCCTTGCTCCTCCTCTTCCCGGCGAACCCGCTTCGCTGGGCTTCGCCGGGAGCAACGAGGGATTGGGCAAAGCGCCCCGGGGCTGACTCCCCATGACAGGGGGAGTCGGCCCCGGACCCCATTTACGGGGGTTACCCCTTGGGCCAGGCAGAGCATTTCCGGCGCGCAAAATCTGAGTGGTTTTCCGCTATTCAATCCGGGCCACTGGGCCCTGGGTTTGCAAAATTTAGAATTGTTGCGGTTCCAGAACTGCGCCTGGCTTTGCCGAGCCAACGCTCCCGGGCCGCTTTCCGCCGTAGGGGCGGCCTTTGGCCGCCCGCAAGTCTTCCCCCTTCCAGGGGGAAGGACGATTCCCCCTATCAGGGGGAAATGTCCCGGAGGGACAAAAGGGGTAGGGGGGCCCGAAGGGCCGGATGAGGGAGACCTCTTGAATGCGCGCACCCCGGGCAAAAGCCCGCGGGCCGGTCTGGGACCGGCCCCTACGGCGTTCATCGGACAGGTCTCTGCATTTTTGCAGGGGCGGCACACTGGGCCGCCCGGTCCCGTGGGCCGGGATGCCTGTGGGGCGCGGCCTTCTGGACGCGCCGTGCCCTGCGCCGCCGCCCTGCCTGCACGGGGCGGCGGCGTTCCTGCATTTTACGCCCGCCCGTCCGCCGGAGCGGTCCCGGATTTTTCCCGGCGGCCCATCCACTTTCGGCGCCTTTTATGCAAAAGAGACAGAGGCATAATTTTTTTCCATCTTCGGGGGAAATTCCACACCCACAAGGGTTATCCACACTTTCCACCGAGTTTTCCACAATGTGTTATGTTAAGTGCAACCAGGCCGCATTTTGCATAATTTGTCGAATCCGGCCTGTCAAGAGGTTTTCTTGCGGAAAATCCACCAAAATTCATTTTTTGCAGGGACCGGGCCCGCCCTCCGGCGGCGGCCCGGTTTTCCACCGGGAAAGGAGCCCGTCATGTCCATCCAAACCGATACCATCGCCGCCGTGGCCACCCCCGCCGGGCCTGGGGCCATCGGCATTCTGAGGCTGTCCGGCCCCCGGGCGGCGGACATCGCCGCCGCGGTGTTCCGCCCCCTGGGGAAGAAGGGCCTGCTGGACCGCCCGGTGCGCACCCTGGTGTACGGGGACCTGCTGGACCGGGAGGGGCAGGTCATTGACCGGGTGCTGTGCACTTACAGCCGCGGGCCCGAGAGCTACACCGGGGAGGACACGGCGGAGCTCCACTGCCACGGCTCCCCCATGGTGCTCACCCTGGGGCTGGAGGCCCTGTTTGTCCAGGGGGCACGCCAGGCCGGGCCCGGGGAGTTCACCCAGCGGGCCTTTCTCAACGGGCGGCTGGACCTGGCCCAGGCGGAGGCGGTGGCCGACCTGCTGGACGCCCAGAGCCGGGAGGGGGCCCGCCACGCGGCGGGCCAGCTGTCCGGGGCCCTGAGCCGCCGGGTGGGGGAGATCTACTCCGCTCTGGTGGACCTGATGGCCCACTTTCACGCGGTGCTGGACTACCCGGATGAGGACATCGACCCCTTCACCCAGGAGCAGCTCGCCCGGGACCTGACCCGGCAGGAGACCGCCCTGGAGCGGCTGCTGGCCACCTACCGGCGGGGGCGGCAGCTGAGCCGGGGGGTGCGGTGCGCCATCGTGGGGCGGCCCAACGCGGGCAAGTCCTCCCTCCTCAACGCCCTGGTGGGGTATGAGCGGGCCATCGTCACCGACATCCCCGGCACCACCCGGGACACGGTGGAGGAAAATGTGGAGCTGGGGGGCGTCCCCCTGCGGCTCATCGACACCGCCGGGCTGCGGGAGAGCGCCGACCCCATCGAGCAGCTGGGGGTGGAGCGCAGCCGTGCCGCCATGGAGGAGGCGGAGCTCATCCTTCTGGTGGTGGACGCGGCGGCGGAGGTGACCGCGGAGGACGCAGAGCTGACACGGGCGGTGACGGAGGCGGGAAAGCCCTGGATTTTTGTGGCCGCCAAACAGGACCTGGTGGAGCGGAGCACCAGCGTGGGCCTGATTGGCGCGGAGGTCCGGGCGGCCGCCCGGACCGTGGAGCTCAGCTCCAAGACAGGCGAGGGGCTGGACAGTCTGGCCCGGGCGGTGGCGGAGCTCTTCCCCAGGGACGCCGGCTCCGGCTATGGGGAGCTGCTCACCAACGCCCGGCAGGCCCAGGCCGCCCAGCGGGCCCTGGAGGGGGTGCGCCGGGCCCGGGAGGCCCTGGAGCTGGGGGTCACCCCCGACGCCCTGCTCACCGACGTGGAGGAGGCCCTCTCCGCCCTGGGAGAGCTGACGGGCCAGTCGGTGCGGGAGGACGTGACCGCCCGGATTTTCCAGCGGTTCTGCGTGGGAAAGTAACGCTCAACCACAGGTTTTGCAGTTTATTTTTTTCTTTTCTTTTTTGTATCCCTTTTCTTTCTTTTCACTTATGTTTTTATAACTTATCTTCACTTCTTCTTTCTCGCTTTTTTCCTCCCACAGATTGCCTAAAGGGAAAATCTAAGGGAAAAGAAATGGCCTTGCGCCCGCAAAGCCATTTCTTTTTTTTGCCAAAAAACGAAAGTTCTGTCGTTCTTGGTACCCTGGTCCATTATGCGCATTACATTCCCCGTGCTCTTACCCACGCTCTACGGCACGGTTCTAAATTATGTCCTTCTTTCAACCAACGCGCCATGATAACCCTTGCAAAGCCGCTCACTCCCTCTTTATTGACGCGCTCGACCTTAGTTGCTCCGTGCTTCCACATCCACGCCATACCTTCCGCATCCACTTCTAGGTCTACAATTACCCGACATGTTACTATTCCAGCGGAATTTCCTGGTTCTTTAGATATGATATATTTAATCCCCCCAAGCGCTAATCGGATAAACCGAATCCATTCTTTAATATCATCATCTATCCATCTTCTAGTTTTTCCCACACCATCATACCATAGTGTTATCATCTGAAATCCATCTGGGAAGTTTTTTTCGATTGCACACTGTAATGCTCGACAAGACTGTCTCACATTTGACCGTTGCATTCTGGCATTACTCTTATGCCCTCTTAACAAAGTTTCATTCATTAAGCATCCCTTCCCTGTAAACCTATTTTCAGATGGCCGGATGTTGGGCAGAAGCCGGGCGGCTCCAGGCGGCGCGCTGCGCCCCCGTGTGGCCCCGGCAGCTCCGGCGCTGGTCTACTCCCCCCAGCTCCGAGGGGCCAGGGCAGCGGCCAGGAGGCCCAC
>NZ_NFKI01000113.1 GCF_002160305.1 Pseudoflavonifractor sp. An184 | reverse complement strand
GGCTGTGGCGCAGAGTTATCAAACAATTCACACTTTTTGCGGCGTTTTTTCCTTGTCTACGGCATTTCAGTTTCCAGCTCTGGGCGAGATTTTCTCTCTTTGTTTAGGCAGCGCAATTTTTGAGATGCCCGACATATTGCTGTGCACAGTGTCGGTGAAAAAGCTGGGAACCTTTTGGAACCTCTGGATTTTCTCAAATCTCCGACCACCTAAAATTCAAAAAGCGGCTTCATCGACCACCTGGCACGGCGCTGAGGCGAAATCCCGCAATCCCTTGGCACGCCCCGCTCTGCGGGGCGTTGTGACCGGGAGGTGGGCGCTTTGCGACCACCTCCCTTTATCCTCGTACTAAATTCGAACGCCCCTGGTCCCAGCGAAACAGCCATAACCAAGGGCGGAAGAATCATGTTCAGAGAGAAAAAATCCGGCGCTGAAATGGAAAATATGGCAGCCCTTTGGACATCCGTTTTCTGGTCTCGTCCTTCGCCTGCAAGGGCCCCTCAGCGGCGACATCCTGGTTTGCTGGGACCACCGGTGCCCCTGTATCCAATCGTCTCACACAGGGCGGCACAG
The DNA here is from genome assembly GCF_002160305.1 of Pseudoflavonifractor sp. An184. Lineage (GTDB taxonomy): Bacteria > Bacillota > Clostridia > Oscillospirales > Oscillospiraceae > Lawsonibacter > Lawsonibacter pullicola. The sequence continues at coordinate 2,976 of NZ_NFKI01000113.1, read as the reverse complement.
GGGCAGCACGGCGGGATTTCTTTTCTTGGTGTGTAAAGGCACCGCAGCATTTTCTTTCTCTGCAGATAAAGTGGGTCCGGGCTTCCGCCCGGAAATCGTGTCGGCTGCCGCTCGCGGCAAGCCAGGCGCTCTGCTTGCCCCACCCGCGGGTGGGTAAAATCTCTTGTTCCACCTTGTTTTACTTATAGGAGCCCTTTTTGTGCGCTTGTTTTTTCTTCTTTTCCATGGTACACTGAATTTACGATGGAGGTGTACCTATGTACCCTGCATATCATGTATTTGACCTCTCCTGCAGCCAGGAAGTCCCAGCAGAAATCCTTCCGGCCATCGAGTCTGACTTTCGCCTCACCGTGCAGGATTGTTGGCAGACCAGTTGGATGTCCAAGTATCTTCAGGAGCCATTTCTCCAGAAATACGCATTGAAAATTGCAGCCACAGGCGAGCTTGTAGGACTCGGCGCCTATCGAAATATGCCGGAGGGATTTTTGGTATATATTGAGTACATAGAAAGTGCGCCTCACAGCAACCCAACTTTATCGAAAAATCGCAAATATCGCGGCATTGGGGCCGCGCTTTTGGCTTACGGAGTCCAGTTATCGATAGACTCTGGTTACGGCGGTACGATTTATCTGAAGGCAAAAACCTCAGAGATACGGGAACACTATATTCGTGATTTCGGAGCAATACCATTCAGCCATAGGGAGCCCTTTCTGCTGCTGATTGACGGAGAGGCTGCCCGAAACCTGCTATTTCAATTCATGAAGGAGGAGTTGTGATGCTATCTGAAAACTACGCAAAGCTGGACGATTTGGCGGGGCCGGATTCTTTTGTCACACCTCCCAGCCAGACGGATCTGGCATATATTCTGCATTTTCAGAAAATCTGTAAACGCTACAATATCGACTTTGCAACAGCAGATGAGGATGAGCGGGATTTTGTAATCCGTATGGCAGAAAAGAGTTTTTACTCCATGCGCGCCTGACCCAAAATCTGACCCAGAACCGGAAAAACTGGGTCGGAACAGAGAGAATATAACCTCCGGGTTTGGGCCCATTTTAGGCCCAAAAACGCCCGGAAAGCGTTGAACCGCAGCAGATGGACAAACCGACAGCAGCTCATAACCCGGAGGTCGGAGGTTCAAGTCCTCCTCCCGCAACCATAGAAAAACCCAGTGATTACAAGGCTTTGCGGCCTCGGTCACTGGGCTTTCTTTTTGTATTGAGAGGGCAAAAGCGGGACTTTAGCGGGACTGTGCCCCTGATTTACTGTGCCGTGGGCATTAAAAGAACGGCCCAGACATCCACGCCCAGGCCGCTCTATACGATAGGTTTACTTGTACTTTCCGGCGCAGGCCAGAATAATCATGACTGGCAGCGCCAGAATAAAGAAGATAATCATAAAGCCCACCCCCTTGCCTCTATGGTATCACTACGCCTGTTTCCTGTAAAGCAGATTGTCCAGGGTGTCGCTTGCCTTTTCGTCGCTCTTGGCAAGCACATGGCTGTAAATATCCAGCGTGGTTGAAACTTTAGCGTGTCCCAGCCGCTTTGAAACGGTGAGAATGTCCACGCCCTGGGCAATCAATAGACTGGCCTGTGTGTGGCGGAATTTGTGCGGGTGGATCGGCGGCAAGCCGTGGCGCTTGGAGAACTTGGCAAGCCAGTCTGTGGGGCTGTCTGGGTGCATCGGCCCGCCGTTCTCCGCCGTCAGAACATAGCCGGAGGGAGTGATCCCCAGTTTTAGGAATGTGGCCGCCTGCTCCGCTCTCCAGCGTTTCAGAAGGGCCATAACGGACGGAGAGACAGACACATAACGGTTTTCCCCGGTCTTTAGCGTGGTGCTGATCGCGCCGCTCTCCGGCGTGTAAACGCGATTTTCGCAGAGATACAGTTTATTGTCCATCCAGTCCACATGCTCCCAGCGCAGGCCCATGGCCTCACCCCTGCGGCAACCTGTGGAAATCAAAATCTGAACGCAGACTTGCCACTTCAACGGCTCCAGTTCCAGCGCCTTTAGAATGGCCTGTACTTCCTCCACTTCAAAAGCATCCATTTCGTGCTTTGGCAGTTTGGGCGGTGTGGCCCGCTCGGCTGTATTGAATGGGATCAACTGCTCTTTCACCGCCTGGGCCAGTATGGTGCTGATAACCCTATGATGCTCCACAATGGTCTTTGCAGATAACCCGCCGCCGGTTTTCTTGTTCTGTCCCGGCTCTGCCAGTTTTGCGTAAAGACGGTTCAAATGGTCTGGCCGTAGGTCTTGCAGTTTGATAGGGCCGATTTCGGCGTTGATCCGCTTTAGCATATCTTTGTAGCGGACGGCTGTTTTCACCTTTAGGCCGTTGCGCTCTTTCAGTTCCACCACATAGGCGGCGTACTTCTCAAAGTTGGGCTTTTCAATGGAAACTTGCCCCTGCTTGCAGGCCTCTTCAAACAATGTGGCCTGCCGCTCTAACTCTTTGGCGATTTGCCGCTTGGTCATGCCCGGCGTGGGCCGCCAGGTCATCATGTAATCTTTCAGCCGTGTACCGTCTGCGTTGCGTCCACGGAATACCCGGATTTGATAGCTGATGATCTCGCCATCTTTATTCCTGCGTGGTGTGATATTAGCCATATACTCCACCTTCCAGCTTTATAAGCAGCTTTATGGCCTCCAGCTTTTCGCCTGGTGTCGCTTTGGGGTTCTGCCTGATCTGACGCAGTGCGTTAATTGTGGCCTCCAGTTCGGCCCGCTCCCGCTCGTGGCGTTCTCTCCGGGCCTGGGTGTTGCGCTTGCGGGTTTCTTGGGCCTGGGCGTGGCTCCTATCCATGCTGGGCGGCCTCCCTTTCTGTCACCTCTTGATGTTCTTGTATTTGGTCAAATACATTTCTGTCACCGCCCTTCTGGGAGGGCGGACAGACTGCCGTCGTCCTCGTCCAGGGATTCAATGGCCAGGCGCATCCCCAACCGGAACCCCAGGATGAAGTTCTCCAGGGC
>NZ_NFKI01000112.1 GCF_002160305.1 Pseudoflavonifractor sp. An184 | reverse complement strand
CATTCAGGGCATTCGATCCCACTCGAGGCGGGCTGCCGCCCCCTCGAGCTCCCCCGCCAACACTCGGGCGGATTCGTCTGAACAGAGGTTTTTCGACAAGCTGAAAGGCCGCCGGCTGTGCCGGCGGCCTTTGCGTTTATTTCTTGTTTTTCTTGTAGATGGCGTTCAGACCCTTCAGCAGCAGGTCCTTCTCCACCTTCATCTCCCGCTTGCACAGGGGGGCCACAAACTGGGCCATGCCCCCGGTAGCCACCACGGTGGTGGACTTGCCCAGCTCCTCCTCCATGCGCTCGATCATCCCGTCCAGCATGGCGGCGGCCCCATACATGATGCCGCTGCGCATACACTCCACGGTGTTTTTGCCGATGAGCCGTCTGGGACGGTCCAGCTGAATGCCGGGCAGCTGAGCGGCCCGGGAGGACAGAGCCTCCGCCGAAACCCGCACGCCGGGCATGATGGCGCCCCCCAGATAGGTGTTGCCCTGATCCACCACCTCGATGGTGGTGGCGGTGCCCAGGTCCACCAGCAGCAGGGGAGGGGCGTACTCCAGCAGGGCGGCCACGGCAATCACGATCCGGTCGCTGCCCACCGAGGCGGGGTCGTCCATCTGGATGTTCAGGCCGGTCTTGATGCCCGGCCCCACCACCATGGGGTTGAGCCCGGTGAGCTTGATGACGCCGGTGCACACCGCGTTGAAGACCGGGGGGACGACCGAGGAGATGATGCAGTCCTCTACCTCCTCCACCGGCACGCTGAACAGGTCCAGCATGTTTTTGATCTCCACTCCGTACTGGTCGGAGGTCTTGATGCGGTCGGTGGCGATGCGGGCCTCAAAACGGATGTCGTCCCCGTCAATGCCGCCAATTACAATATTGCTGTTGCCGATGTCGATGGCAAGGAGCATAACAGTTCACCTCAAAAAATCCTTTGGTTTACGCGGGGAGAGTCCGCACCTGGGTTACCCGCAGCAGAGCTTTTCCGATGGCGGTGACGGCAATCAGGGCCACAATGGCCTCGGGAATGCCGTTGCCCGTCACCGTAGCCAGGATCAGGCCGGACACCGCCTCCATGGCCACATTCCGGGCCTGGGCGTACTGCTGGGTAAAGAGGAGGAAGATGCTGCCCATGACCACGGCCGTGTGGAACAGGGTGCACACGAAGCCGGTCACCGGCAGAGCCATCCAGTCGTTGACCCGGCACTTCTTCAGAATGATCCACAGCCAGCCGGCGAACACCCCCAGCAGGATGCGGCAGCCTAACGCCACCCAGAGGGCCTTGACCGCCCCTTCCAGACCGGTGGTGCTCATAAAGGGGGAGAAGGCGAAGGCGGTGAGCCCAGGGGTAAAGGTGTTCACCACCACGGAACAGATGCCGAACACGCCCCCCAAAATTGCCCCAGCCATGGGCCCCAGCAAAATTGCCCCCAAAATCACGGGGATATGGGTGGTAGTGGCCTTGGTGATGGGCAGCGGGATAAAACCCAGGGGAGTGTTGGCCATGACGATGATGATGGCGGCCATCATGGCCACGCCCACCAGCCAGCGGGTGTCTTTCTTCCGGTTTTTCATATTCGATTACCTCCTGCTGCCGCTCCTCCCAGAGAGGATGCAGCGCAATATTTAAGAGGGCGAGGGCGGGCCCCGCCCTCTTATCCGCATCATTATAGCGAAACTCCCCTTGGATTGCAAGGCTAAGATTTTCCAAAACTTTGCGGATGTGGACCAGTTCCTTTACAACCGGCTGGATTTGTGTCATAATCCTGATATCAAAATTTTGCTTCCATCCCGCAAGAAGGAGGATTTTATCATCATGCTGAAAGGGAAAACCGTCCTGCTGGGGGTCACTGGCGGCATCGCCGCCTATAAGGCGGCCGCTCTGGCCTCCGCCCTGGTGAAGCAGCACTGCTCGGTGGAAGTGATCCTCACCGAGCACGCCACCAAATTCATCGCCCCCCTCACATTTGAACAGCTCACCGGCAACCGCTGTATGGTGGATACCTTTGACCGGAACTTCTCCCACCAGGTGGAGCACATCTCCCTGGCCCACCGCACGGACCTGGTGATGGTCGCTCCGGCCACCGCGAACGTGTGCGCCAAGCTGGCCCACGGCCTGGCGGACGACATGCTCACCACCACGGTGCTGGCCTGCTCCTGCCCCAAGCTCATCGCCCCCGCCATGAACACCGGCATGTTTGAAAACCCGGTGACTCAGGACAACCTGGAGACCCTGCGCCGCTACGGCTGGGAGGTCATCGCCCCCGCCTCCGGCCGCCTGGCCTGCGGAGACGTGGGGGCCGGAAAGCTGCCGGAGCCGGAGCAGCTGCTTCAGCACATCCTGCGCCTGCTGGCCCTGCCCCACGACCTGACGGGGAAGCGGGTGCTGGTCACCGCCGGGCCCACCCAGGAGTCCATCGACCCGGTGCGGTATCTGACGAACCACTCCACCGGGAAAATGGGCTACGCCATCGCCCGGATGGCCATGCTCCGGGGAGCTCAGGTCACCCTGGTGTCCGGCCCCACCGCCCTGGAGCCGCCCCCCTTTGTGGAGGTGGTGCCTATCGTCTCGGCCCAGGATATGTTTGAGGCGGTCACCAGCCGCCAGGAGCAGTCCGACTTCATTTTCAAGGCGGCCGCCGTGGCCGACTACACCCCCGCCGATTACAGCGACGACAAGGTGAAGAAGAAGGACGGGGACCTGTCCATCCCCCTGAAGCGCACCCGGGATATCCTCCAGTACCTGGGGGATCACCGGCGGTCGGGACAGGTAATCTGCGGCTTCTCCATGGAGACCCGGGATATGCTGGCCAACAGCGCGGCCAAGCTGGAGAAAAAGCATGTGGATATGATCTGCGCCAATAATTTAAAGGTGGCCGGAGCGGGATTCGGGGTAGATACCAACGTGCTCACCCTTATCACCCGGGACGGGGCGGAGGAGCTCCCCCTGCTGTCCAAGGAGGAGGCCGCCAACCGGGTCATTGACCGGGCGGTGCAGCTCCTGGCTTGATTGAAGCTCCGCAGAGCGCGCCGGCGGAGGGGATGCTTCAGCGGAAATCTGTGTGCTCAGAAGAGTGGTCGAATGGCCCTATGTTTCGAAACTGAACCGTCCTCCACCAAGAAGTCAGAGAAAAGATATAAAATTTTCCGGCCAGCAGCCTGTGTGCTGCTGGCCGTTTTTCGTGCGGCAAAGCAGCAACCTATTGTAACTGGAGGGATGTGAATATGAAACAGCGCTGCATCACAAAGGATCGGCTCGAAGCGTTTGCAAAGGCGCTGCGGGAGCGGGACAAAAGCATCGGAACAAGAGAGAAATACCTGCGGGATGTGGGATGCTTTGCAAAGTGGCTGAATGGAGCGGAAATCACCGGCGAAAATGGGGCGGCTTGGCGGGATAGTTTGCTGAAGCAGGGCTATGCTCCGGCGAGTGTAAATTCCATGGTGGCCGCAGTCAACCAGTTTCTCCGGCATGCCGGTTGGGAAATATATCGGATTCAGCCGGTAAAGGTTCAGAGAAAAATCTTCCGGGACGACCGGCGGGAGCTCACCCGGGAGGAATATGAACAGCTGCTCGCCACGTCTCATGCCCTGGGCCGGGAACGGCTGGCCCTGCTGCTGGAGACCATCTGCGCCACCGGGATCCGGGTGAGCGAGGTGAAGTACATTACTGTGGAGGCGGTACAGGCTGGGCGGGCGGAAATCGCGTTAAAGGGTAAGCTGCGGACGATTCTCCTGCCGGGGAAATTGTGCCGGAAGCTGAAAAAGTACGCCAAAGCGCAAAAAACCGCCTCCGGCGAGATTTTTCTCACCAGAAGCGGAAAGAGCCTGTCCAGGAAACAGATCTGGGCGGAGATGAAGCGGCTGTGCAGAAAGGCGGGGGTGGCGCCCAGCAAGGTGTTTCCCCACAACCTGCGGCACCTGTTTGCCCGGACCTTTTACCGGGTCTGCCGGGATATCGTCAAGCTGGCGGATGTGTTGGGCCATTCCAGCGTTGAAACCACCCGTATCTATCTCATTTCCACCGGCGCGGAGC
>NZ_NFKI01000111.1 GCF_002160305.1 Pseudoflavonifractor sp. An184 | reverse complement strand
CTGCGGCAAAAACTTCGCTGCGCTCCCTTGCTCCTCCTCCCCCCAGACGACCCACTGCGTTGGGCTCGTCTGGGGCTCCCCAAGATGGGGCCCCGAGGAGCTGGGCGACAGAAAAAGCAAAGCCGCCCGGTCGGGCGGCTTTGCTGCAAGACTAGGAAACTTACTTCAGGTTGAAGAAAGCGTTCATGCCGGGATACTCGGCCACGTCGCCCAGCTCCTCTTCGATGCGGAGCAGCTGGTTGTACTTGGCCACGCGGTCGGTGCGGCTGGGGGCGCCGGTCTTGATCTGGCCGGCGTTGAGAGCCACGGCGATGTCGGCGATGGTGGCGTCCTCGGTCTCGCCGGAGCGGTGAGACACGATGGCAGTGTAGCCGGCCCGGTTGGCCATCTGGATGGCGTCCAGGGTCTCGGTCAGGGTGCCGATCTGGTTGACCTTGATGAGGATGGCGTTGCCCACCTTCTTCTCAATGCCGGTGGCCAGACGCTCCACGTTGGTGACGAACAGGTCGTCGCCCACCAGCTGGACGCGGTCGCCGATGGCCTTGGTCAGCATGGCCCAGCCCTCCCAGTCGGTCTCGGCCATGCCGTCCTCCAGGGAGATGATGGGGTAGTTGTCGGCGAACTTCTTCCACATGTTCACCAGCTGCTGCTGGGTCAGCTTCTTGCCGGACTTGGGCTGGATATAGAGCTTCTGCTCCTCATCCCACCACTCGGAGGAGGCGGCGTCGATGGCGATCTTGAAGTCCTCGCCGGGCTTGTAGCCGGCCTCCTCGATGGCCTGCACGATCACCTTCAGGGCGTCCTCGTCCTTCTTCAGGTTGGGGGCGTAGCCGCCCTCGTCGCCCACGCCGGCGGCGGGGGTGCCGTTCTCCTTCAGGGTGGTCTTCAGCTGGTGGAAGACCTCGGCGCACATGCGCAGAGCCTCACGGAAGCTGGTGGCGCCCACAGGCATGACCATGAACTCCTGAATCTCCACGTTGTTGGTGGCGTGAGCGCCGCCGTTGAGGATGTTCATCATGGGCACGGGCAGCTGCTTGGCGTTGACGCCGCCGATATAGTTGTACAGGGAGGTGCCCAGGCTCTCGGCTGCGGCCTTGGCGCAGGCCAGGGAGGCGCCCAGGATGGCGTTGGCGCCCAGGCGGCTCTTGTTGGGGGTGCCGTCCAGCTCGATGAGCATCTTGTCGATGGCCACCTGATCCAGCACGTTGGTGCCGATGAGGGCCTCGGCGATCTCGGTGTTCACGTTGGAAACGGCCTTCTCCACGCCCTTGCCGTTGTAGCGGCTCTTGTCGCCGTCCCGGAGCTCGCAGGCCTCATAGATGCCGGTGGAAGCGCCGGAGGGGACCGCGGCGCGGCCCATGGTGCCGTCCTCCAGGTAGACCTCCACCTCAACGGTGGGGTTGCCGCGGCTGTCCAGGATCTCGCGGCCGACGACGTCTACGATCTCGATCATCTGCTTCATGGGAATCAATCTCCTTTCAATATGTGGCGGAAATCCTTCCGCCGATGTCAGGGGGTATATGATCTGCATGGTGCGCCCCTGCGGAGCCATGCGAGAACGCGGGGGGTAAAAAATGCAGAATGCAGGAATGCAGAATGGTTCCAAAAGAACAGCGTGTCAGAAAAATTCATTCTGCATGGGCCAGTACCGCATCTGCCGCTCATTGCAGGCCTTCCCCGCACAGGAGGGAAGGTTCCGAGCGGAGCGAGGCGGATGAGGGGTCGATTGTACATGGTACGGGATTACCCTCATCCGGCACGGCCTTCGGCCGTGCCACCTTCCCCCTTCAAGGGGGAAGGCTTGGTGGCGCCCAGTTGAGGATCAGGGTCTGCCCGTCCATCTCCGCCGGCTTCTCCAGGCAACCCAAACGGGCAGGCCCGTTTGGGGGCCCGATGCTTTCAAATGCTCGGCGGAAGTAAATTCCGCCTCCGCCAAGATTTTTGCCTGCGGCAAAAATGCTTGTACGGCGCTACGCGCCGCCCGCCCTGTGGGTGGGTGATGGGCCCGGAGAAGCCAAGAACCTCAATTTAACTCGAAAATGACAGCGCTTAATTTAAAATCAGCGTCTGCCCGTCCATTTCTGCCGGCTTCTCCAGGTATCCCAAACGGGCAGGCCCGTTTGGGGCCCCGATGCTTTCAAATGCTCGGCGGAAGTAAATTCCGCCTCCGCCAAGATTTTTGCCTGCGGCAAAAATGCTTGTACGGCGCTACGCGCCGCCCGTCCTGTGGGCGGGTGATGGGCCCGGAGAAGCCAAGAACCTCAATTTAAGTCGAAAATGACAGCGCTTAATTTAAAATCAGCGTCTGCCCGTCCATTTCTGCCGGCTTCTCCAGGCCCATCAGGTCCAGCATGGTGGGGGCGATGTCGGCCAGGCGGCCGTCCCGGAGCTGGGCGCTGGCCCCTACGATATAGAAGGGGACCAGGTTGGTGGTGTGGGCGGTGAAGGGCTCGCCGTCGTCGTCGATCATCCGCTCGGCGTTGCCGTGGTCGGCGGTGATGAGGGACACGCCGCCCATCTTGGAGGTGGCCTCCACCACACGGTTGACGCACTCGTCCACGGTGGAGACGGCCTTGCAGGCGGCCTCGTACACGCCGGTGTGGCCCACCATGTCGCAGTTGGCGAAGTTCAGGATGATCACGTCATAGGCGCCGCTCTCGATGCGCTTGACGGCCTCCTCCGTGACCTGATAGGCGGACATCTCCGGCTGCAGGTCGTAGGTGGCCACCTTGGGGGAGGGGATCAGGCACCGGTCCTCGCCGGGGAAGACCTGTTCCACGCCGCCGTTGAAGAAGAAGGTCACATGGGCGTACTTCTCCGTCTCGGCGATGCGCAGCTGGGTGAGACCCAGGTTGCTGATATACTCGCCGAAGGTGTTCACCAGCTTCTGGTGGGGATAGGCCACCGTCACGTTGGGCAGGGTAGCGTCGTACTCGGTGGTGCAGATAAAGTCCACGGACAGGAAGCCGGTCTTGCGCTCCACGTCGGTGAAGTCCTCGTCCACGAAGCACCGGGTGATCTCCCGGGCCCGGTCGGGGCGGAAGTTGAAGAAGATAATGGAGTCGTTGTCCCGGACCTGGGCGTTCTTGGCGCACACCACGGGCTCCACAAACTCGTCCGTCACACCGGCGTCATAGGACTTCTGGACCGCCTCAGCGGCGTCGGCCTCGAAGGGACCCTCGCCGCAGGCGATGGCGTCATAGGCGCGCTGCACCCGGTCCCAGCGCTTGTCCCGGTCCATGGCGTAGTAGCGGCCCATGACCGTGGCGATCTGGCCCACGCCCAGCTGCTGGATCTTGGCCTGGAGCTGCTCCACATAGTGCTTGCCCGAGCTGGGGGGCACGTCGCGGCCGTCCAGGAAGCAGTGGACGTAGACCTTGCTCAGTCCCTGCTCCTTGGCCATCTTCAGCAGGGCGAACAGGTGGGTGATGTGGCTGTGGACGCCGCCGTCGGACAGCAGGCCCATCAGGTGCAGGGCGGAGCCCCACTCCCGGCAGTTGGACATGGCCTCCAGATAGGCGGGGTTCTGGAAGAACTCGCCGCTCTCGATGTCCCGGCTGATGTGGGGCAGGTCCTGAAAGACCACCCGGCCGGCGCCCATATTGGTGTGGCCCACCTCGCTGTTGCCCATCTGGCCCTCGGGCAGGCCCACATCCAGGCCGGAGGCGGACAGCTTGCAGCCCGGGCAGTCCCGGAAGATCCGGTCCAGATTGGGCGTGGAGGCGTTGGCCACCGCGTTGCCCGGTCCGGGCTCCGTCAAGCCGAATCCGTCCATAATAATTAAAGTTGTTGGTGTTTTCATCGTAACCCCTCTTTAGAGAATGAAGAATTAAGAATGCAGAATGCAGAGTGGCGCGCAGGCACAGCATGCCGGGCAGAATTCATTCTGCATTCCTGCACTCTGCATTCTGCATTAAAATTCACTCCTGATTCGCGGAATTGATGATCTCCACGAAGTCGGCGGGCTTCAGGGAGGCGCCGCCGATCAGGCCGCCGTCCGTCCCAGCTGGCTTGCGCCAGCCGGGAGCCCTGTTATTTTAAAATCCTCGGGCGAAGTAAATTCGCCCTGCGG
>NZ_NFKI01000110.1 GCF_002160305.1 Pseudoflavonifractor sp. An184 | reverse complement strand
CGCAGAATCAAGCTAAAACTGAAGGGCCTGACACCTGCTCAACACAGATACCAGACCCTTCAGGTCGCTTAATTCAAATATTTGTCTAACTTTTGGGGTTCACTTCAGATTTTCCTGCGGTGCGTTTTCGTTTTTCATGGTGCGGCACCGTAGAAACTTGGCGTTGTTCACAATGGATATATCACTTGAAACCAGTGAGTTTTTAAAAGTCCGATCTTACTTTGGAACAACTTCCCCATCAAACAGGAAGCAGTGATACAGCTCACAGGAAAAGGGAAAATATATCATCAGATGCTGCATAGACGAAGGAAAACATGATTGCAGATGGGATATTTATTTTCAAATAATTATAATTCTGAGCCGCTCTTAGTCGGAAGAAAACGTTTAGAAAAGAAAATGTGGAGATGGGCTAGAAAAGATTGCAAGAGGGCCCCGTGCAAAAGCACGGGGCCCATTCTGAGGTGTGCTGAAGTAATTCTAGTAAATTAGAGAATTACTTATTAGCGACTGCGCCATTCACAGTGATGTACAGGGTCTCAACGACACGGCTGTCGCTGTCCACAGTCACCAGAGCGGCCTCACCGTCGATGGTGTAGTCGCCCAGCATACTGTCCAGACGCTTGCCGGTAACAGTCTTGACCTCGTAATCAGCATCGGGATCGGTCATCATTTTCTCACGGACAAGATCGCCGTTCTTGCCAGTAGGCTGCAACAGAACAATGATCTGGGTGTCATCAGTGACCACATAGCCAGTACCATCCAGCATCAGAGAGCCGCCAGAGACGGAGACAGAGGACAGGTTGTCGTCCACATACTGATCGTTGTCCGCAGCGAACACGCCCTTAGCCTCATAGTAGCCGTCGGAGTCCACACTGACCTTCTCGTACAGGTTGTACTGAGTGAAACCGCTGTTCAGCTTAGCCTCGATGGTGGTCAGCTTGCCGTTCAGGATAGCGTTCCAAACAACGATGGTCTCGTTGTCCTCGCTGTCCACATAGCGGCTGTCCTCATCCAGGACGTACAGCAGGGTGTCGGTGGAGTTGTCATCCACGTCGGCGTTGCTGGCATCCACGAACACCAGGGAGGCATAGGCCTTGGTGGAATCGTCCTTCTCCTTCATGGCAGCAACATACAGATCGTAGCCAGCATTCGGAGTGATGTCGGGGAAGTTGTTGATGCCGGTGTAAACAGTCAGATCGTTGTCCTCGTCCAGGACCAGCATAACGGTGTCGCTGTTGCCGACCAGAGTAGTGCCCTTGGCAAAGTTGACCTCGCCGCCCTCGATCTTAGAGGTCTTGATACCATTCTTATCGTTGTGGTTATAGCTCTTAGCCTCACGCAGGTTGTACTCGCCGTCGCTGTTCACGCTGTAAGAGTACCAGCCGTTCATCTTACTAGAGCCCATAGTGATGTCTTTGTCGTCTGTATACTCACTGAGGGAGTGCTCAACGTACTGGTCTTTGCCGTCCTTCGTCTCCCACATATACACGTCGCCCAGAGTGATCTCGGCCTTAGTGCCATCGGAGAAGTAAGCGTTGGCAATGTAGCTGGAGGACAGACCGCTCTTAGCAGCCATGTCGTTCACATACAGGTAGTTACCCAGGGAAATGGCAGCGCTGTCCACGTACAGAACGTAGCCAGACTGATCCAGCACCACGGCGGCGGTGTCGCCCACGCGGTACGCAGTAGCGGCGGACTTATTGTAGTTGGCGGAGGAGCTGTCCTTCACGCCCTCAATCTGAGCGCCGTACTCGTACTTGGTGCCGTCCAGGGTCACGGAATTGCCGATGGAGTAGGCACTGACCTCGCCGGTTACGACCTCAGCGGGATAGATGTCCTCAACCTGGCCGTCAGACACGGTGTACAGGATGTAGTCATCCTCAGCGTAGCCGGTCAGATCGAAGTCGTCGCCATTCAGCTGAGTGGTGCCGATGGCGTCGCCGCCCAGCTGAGAAGGATCGGTGATCACATCGACGTTCAGGGTGTCCTTATCTTCATTATAGTCTTCGGTGGCCTGCATCACATAGGTATTGATGTACACCAGGGTGACGTTGCCGTCATCGTCCAGATAGACCTCAGTCTGCACACCCTTGCCGGAGACAGCGTTGGTGTAACCATAGCCGGCAGCGGCGGAGCTGTTGCTGCTGAAGAAATCAGGACGAACGGTGTCGAAGGAGGAACCGTATACGCTATTAATCGAAACAGCACTCTCCTTGCCGCTCTCGACAATCACGCCATCACTATACACAGTGAAGGTATACTCGTCATGGGTACGATGATTGTCAGAAATATCATCCAGATTGCTCTTAGTAATCAGGCTATACAGCTCACCTTTAGTAACTTTGCTGGTGTAGGTCTCCAGAGGAGTATCAGCATAGGTACCGACCTCGTCCAGATTGTAGACCCAGCGGGTGCCGGGACGGCCATAGGCGTCGTGGGTGTTCTCGGTGCGGCGCAGGTCGCCGTCGTACAGCTTCTCGCCCAGCTCCACGATGGGGCCCTGGGTGGAGATGCTGGTCTCGGAGACAGCGTAAGTGTCATCAATGGCCTTAGCATAGGACTCGGTGCTGGTGACATAGCTGTAAGTCACGCGGCCAGTGCTCACGGACACGCCAGGGGCCTCAACATTCAGGATGTTGTCGTTGGCCTCGACCATGCCAGCTTCCAGAGTGTTCAGAACCAGCTGAGCCACATCGTTACGAGTCATGGCATCGCGCACACCGGAATCCACATCGTGGAACAGGTTGATCTTGTTACCCTGAGACACAGTAGCCAGCTGCCAGTCGCCGTTGAAGTCGCTGTTATACTGGAAGTAGCCCAGAGCCTTCATCAGCATCAGAGCGGCCTGAGCGGTGGTGACGCTCTGGTCGCCGCCGTAGGTGGTGGCGCTGGTGCCGGCGGTGATGCCGTTGGTCCAGCAGGCGGCCACATAGGGCTCGGCCCAGGAGGGCACGTCGGTGAAGGGGCTGGTGCCGGAATAGGTGGCAACGTTGTACTCCATCAGGTTGGACATCACAACCGCCATCTCATTACGGGTGACCAGCTGGTCAGGATTGAAGTCTCCGTTCTCATCGCCCACCATGACGCCCACAGACTGCAGCACTTCGATGGCTTCCACGTTATCCTCGGTGGAAACATCGCTGTACCCGGCAGCGCTGGTGCCCACGACCATCAGACCGGTGATCATGGCGGCAGTCATGCCCAGGCTGAGAACCCGCTTCAGGTTTCTCATTGGAATTCCTCCTTAACTTTTTTGGGCTCCTTTGGCCTGTCCGGCCACAGGAACCATGTGTATTTCAGGATGCCCCCGCTTTTCGAGCCGCTGAAAGAAAAGTTTTTCTGCAAGGGGAGTTCTACTCTCCTTTCTTCTTCTCAAAAATCTGAACGGCACGGCCGTCCTGGGTCATCCTGAACGTATCTTAACAGATGGGTTTTGAAAAGTCAACAAGGTCCGCTCAAATGTAACAAAGCTGTAACATTGCGTTTTGGATGGGTTTTGCCGCAAAAATCACCAAAAAGTCTTGCGATTTGTTATTTAGTTGTATACCACCATCGATATACCTATCGAATATGACGAATCTCTTGCAAGAAATATCTTTTCCCATCCATCTCTTCGGGCCGGTCATTCATGTGACCGGCCGTACCTTCTCTCGTAAGCGGCACGGCGGTTGGATTTTCCCGTTCTTACACCTCTGGAAGCGTTTCCGAATGATCTACTTCGCTCCGCCCTTCCATCTTTATTTTACATATGTCTACCTGAAATGTCTACCTGAAAAAACGGCCCGCGCTTTCTGTTTCAATGGATCGCCGCTTTAACGGCGCCGCTGACCGCTCCACATGTCTACCTGAGCCGTCTACCCATCAATCCATCTTTCGAAATCTCCGTTATCATCCCTCCAGTGAAGCGAAATTTTCCCATGCATCGCGCCGGAATTGGAAGCTTTCGGGTTTTGGCAAGTTTAGTAGAACTTTCCTCTGAATTTTCATCAAAGATGTTTGGGGAGTCCTCGTTTTCTGTCTTTTGGAAAAAGGCAAAAATATGTAAGGAGGAATTCCAATGAGAAACCTGAAGCGGGTTCTCAGCCTGGGCATGACTGCCGCCATGATCACCGGTCTGATGGTCGTGGGCACCAGCGCTGCCGGGTACAGCG
>NZ_NFKI01000011.1 GCF_002160305.1 Pseudoflavonifractor sp. An184 | reverse complement strand
TTCCAAGCGTTTTGCCGAAGGCAAAACCTTGCCGGAGACCGGGCTCAGCCCGGTCGAGGATTGTAATAACCGGGTCCCCGCGGCGGCCTGCCGCCGTGGGTAATTGACCGCTCCGTGGCGGGGCGGAATACGTTCCAAATCAATGTAAAAGAGGCGGAAGGCGCTGCCGGGCTCCAGATTTGAAGTGGTCAGCTCCGATTTGACCTGCTGACGATGGACCAGTTATCACCTGATCGGCAGGGGCAGGCGCGGTGGTGAAACCGCATCCGTTTAAATTTTAGAACAGCCAGGGCCCAGTGGCCCGGCGGGAATTTAGACGCTCACTCAGATTTTGCGCGCCGGAAGGATTCTGCCTGGCCCAAGGGGTAACCTCCGTAGCGGGGGACCGGGGGGTCGACTCCCCTTGTCAAGGGGAGATGGCCGAAGGTCAGAGGGGATAGGGACGGGCGAATATGGGCGCGGAGCGCTCATCCTGAGCCGTCCCCCGGCGATCCTCAAGGTGAATTGCCCCGAAGGGGTAAGAGCGGGTGGCCTGGGCCATTGGGTTCTTTCCCATCGCTGGGAAAGAAACTCGCCCCACAGGGCGAAATCCTGTGAGACGGCGGCCGAGTCGTCGCGCCCTACAAAAAGAAGGAAGCAGCACTCGCCGCCCGCACTGCGATCGCAGGCGCGACAAGGTGAATTGGTCCGAAGGACCAAGAGAAGGCCCCCTGGGGGGTTCGGAGCGCAACCGCCGCAAAGCAGCGGCTCTTAGCGCGGAGATGGCGGCGAAATATCCTGGGACGCTGCTCCTGCCCTCTCAGCCATCGCCATACAGGAATTTCTTTTATAGAGCGTCGATGTTTATTTCCAAAAGAAAATAGTATAAAGTTCTTTTCGCTTCTTTTTCTTCCAAGAAAAAGAAGAGAAGAAAGGTGTGTAGAAAGAATTATGGCAAACAAGATTCAGGAAGCCCGGGCCCAAGTGGCCCAGCTGACTCAGGCGGCCTATGAGAAGGCCGTGGAGGCGGGCAAGCTGCCCGCCGGTGCGGAGGTGAAGGCCACCATTGAGATCCCCAAGGACGCCGCCCACGGGGACTACGCCTCCTCCTACGCCATGGCGGGGGCCAAGGCCCTGCGCATGGCTCCCCGGGCCATCGCCCAGACCATCGTGGACCACCTGGACCTGGAGGGGAGCTACTTCCAGAAGGTGGAGATTGCCGGTCCCGGTTTTCTGAACTTCACTCTGGGCCCCAAGTGGTACAAGGAGGTCCTCGCCGACGTGGAGCGTGAGGGGGCCCAGTACGGCGCCAACACCGAGGGCCACGGGGAGAAGGTCATGGTGGAGTTCGTCTCCGCCAACCCCACCGGCCCCATGCACATGGGCAACGCCCGGGGGGGCGTGCTGGGGGACACCCTGGCCAACGTGCTCAAGCGGGACGGCTGCGACACCTGGAAGGAGTTCTACGTCAACGACGCGGGCAACCAGATCCACAAGTTTGCCGTGTCCATCGACGCCCGGTACCGCCAGATCCTGTTCGGGGAGGAGAACGTCCCCTTCCCGGAGGAGGGCTACCACGGGGACGACATCAAGGAGCTGGCCCAGGCCATCTATAAAGAGCACGGGGACAGCTGGAAGGACCTGTCCGAGGAGGAGCGGCTGGACAAGATGGCCCAGTACGGCCTGTCCATCAACATCCCCAAGATGAAGGAGGACCTGCTCAAGTACGGCATCGTGTACGACCAGTGGTTCTTCGAGTCCTCCCTCCACGAGAGCGGCTATGTGGCCGAGACGGTAGAGCTGCTGGGGCAGAAGGGCTGGACCTATGAGAAGGACGGGGCCCTGTGGCTGAACACCACCCAGCTTCTCAAGGAGAAGTATATGCGGGAGGGCAAGACACAGGAGCAGGTGGACAAGCTGGACCTGAAGGACGACGTGCTCCGCCGGGCCAACGGCTTCTACACCTACTTCGCCGCCGACATCGCCTACCACCGCAACAAGCTGGAGGTGCGCAAGTTTGACAAGGCGGTGGACGTGTGGGGCGCCGACCACCACGGCCACGTGGCCCGGCTCCAGGCCGCCCTGGACGGCCTGGGCCTGGACGGCTCGAACCGGCTGGTGGTTGTGCTCATGCAGCTGGTGAACCTGATGCAGGACGGCAAGCCGGTGCGCATGTCCAAGCGCTCGGGCAAGGCCATCGCCCTCCACGACCTGCTGGACGAGATCTCGGTGGACGCCGCCCGGTATTTCTTCAACTCCCGGGCCTCCACCAGTCCCCTGGACTTCGACCTGGACCTGGCGGTGCGGGAGGACAGCGAGAACCCGGTGTACTATGTGCAGTACGCCCACGCCCGCATCTGCTCCCTGCTGTCCCGTCTGGGAGAGGAGGGGGAGAAGGTCCCCGCCGCCCAGGACGTGGACGCGTCCCTGATGACCACCCCGGAGGAGCTGGCCCTGATGAAGGCTCTGGCCCAGTTCCCGGAGGAGATCCATCTGGCCGCCCGGGACTACGACCCCAGCCGGATCAACCGGTATCTGGTGTCCCTGGCCGGGGACTTCCACCGCTTCTACAACTCCTGCCGCATCAAGGGGGAGGAGCCCGCGGTGCTCTCCGCCCGGCTGAAGCTGGCGGACACGGTGCGCGCGGTGCTCTCCAACGGCATGGGGCTGCTGGGCGTGTCTGCGCCGGAAAAGATGTGAGAATCAGGAGCGGGCGGCCCGGCCGCCTGCTCCTCCCTATATGTCCGGCGCCGGCCGGGCACAGATACGGTGACCAAGGAGGGGTGCCCTGTGGCGCAGCAGAAAAAGGAGCTCTTTTCCAAGTGGAGGGACTGGACGCAGAAGAACCGGAACTGGATTTTGTATGCCGCCGGAATACTGACGCTGTTCGGACTGGCCGGCGGAGCGGCGATGCTCCCCGAACAGGTGGCCCTCCAGGCGGTTCAGGAGGGGCAGACGGCCGCCCTGGTGGACAAGGAGATGGCTCTGGGGGCCACGGGGGGGCTGACCGTTTTTTTCGGCCTGCTCTTTGCCCTTAGGCCCAGAGAGCTGGTGTACTTTGTGGCCCTGTGTCTGGCGGTGTTTCTGGTCTACTCCCTGCTGATGATCAACGTGGTGTTGTAGCGATGGATTGGACAACTCTGGAACAGAACCTCCGGGCCCGGACCCCCGGCCTGATGGACGCCACCGGGAGATACGCCGTCCTGGTCCCCCTGGTGGAGGGGGAGGAGGGGCCCGCCCTCCTCTATGAGGTGCGGGCGGGGAGCCTCCGCCGCCAGCCGGGGGAGGTGTGCTTCCCCGGCGGAAAGATGGAGGGCTCCGAGTCCCCGGAGGAGTGCGCCCTGCGGGAGACCTGGGAGGAGCTGGGGATCCCCCCAAAAAGCATCCAGGTCCTGGGGCGGCTGGACTTTATCGCCCACCGGGCCAACTTCATCATGTACCCCATTCTGGCGAGGGTGGACCGGGGGGCGGTGGACCGCATGACCATGAACCCCGCCGAGGTGGGGGAGACCTTCCAGATCCCCCTCCGCCATCTGATGACCCACCCGCCCCTGGAGTACAACTATACCCTCCTGCCCAGCACCGACGGCAATTTCCCCTATGAGCTCATCGGCATTCCCCGGGACTACCGGTGGCAGCCGGGGGGCGAGAACGTGCCCGTCTACCCCTGGGAGGGCCGCGCCGTCTGGGGCCTGACGGGGCGGATCACCCGGCATCTGGTGCAGCTGCTCCAGGAGATGGGGAGCACCCCGTGAGGGGGCCGGAACAGCTGGGGCCCTATACCCTGTGCCAGCCGGAGGGGGTGTTTCCCCTGGGGGAGGACGCCCTGGCCCTGGGGGGCTTTGCCACCGTGAAGCGGGGCTGGAGGGTGTGCGACCTGGGGACAGGGAGCGGCTGCCTCCTGCTGCTCCTGGCGGGGCGGGAGGAGGAGCTCCGGCTGTCCGGGGTGGACCGGGACCCCGCCGCCGCCCAGGCGGCCCGGGACAACCTGGCCCGCAACGGTCTGTCCGGGGAGATCTGGACGGGGGACTGGAGGGCGGTCCCCTTCGCCCCGGGCTCCTTTGACCTGGTGATCTCCAACCCGCCCTACTATGCCCGCGGCTCCGGCGGAGACGGCGGTCCCGCCCGCATGGAGGGGGAGGAGGACGGACTGGCCCCCCTGTGCCGGGCGGCGGCCCGGCTTCTGAGAAACGGGGGGAAATTTGCCCTGTGCTTCCGCCCGGAGCGGCTGGCCGGTCTGTTTGCCGCCCTGGAGGGGAGCGGCCTGGAGCCCAAGCGGCTGCAATTTGCCGCCCACCGGCCGGACTGCCCGCCCCGCCTGGCCCTGGTGGAGGCGGTGCGGCAGGGGAGGCCCGGGCTGGAGGTCCTGCCAGTCCGGTACCGGAACACTCTGTAAAGCGAAATAGCTTTTCAACAACTGCGCCAAAGGAGGCCGCCCATGTCAGGCATATTATATCTGGTTCCCACCCCCATCGGCAACCTGGGGGACATCTCCCCCCGCATGGCGGAGGCCCTGGCCCAGGCGGACTTCATTGCCGCCGAGGACACCCGGGTGTCGGTGAAGCTGCTCAACCACCTGGGGATCAAAAAGCCCATGGTGTCCTACTACCGCCACAACACCTCCACCAGCGGCCCGGCCATTCTGGAGCGCCTGCTGGCGGGGGAGAGCTGCGCCCTGGTCACCGACGCGGGCACCCCGGCCATCTCCGACCCCGGGGAGGAGCTGGTGGCCCTGTGCGCCCAGGCGGGGGTGGAGGTGGTGTCCATCCCCGGGCCCTGCGCCCTGGTGGCCGCCCTGGCGGCCTCGGGCCAGCCCACCGGGCGCTTCACCTTTGAGGGCTTTCTGGCCATGAACAAGAAGAACCGCCGCCGCCACCTGGAGTCCCTCCGGGGGGAGGAGCGGACCATGATCTTCTACGAGGCCCCCCACAAGCTGCCCGCCACCCTGGCCGACCTGGCGGAGACCTTCGGGCCGGACCGGCCGGTCTCCCTGTGCCGGGAGCTGACCAAGCTCCACGAGGAGATCATCCGCACCACCCTGGGGGAGGCGGCGGAGCGCTATCAGACCGAGCCCCCCAAGGGGGAGTTTGTGCTGGTGGTCCGGGGGGCGGAGCCCCGGGAGGAGCCGGAGGCCACCCTGGAGGACGGCCTGGACCGGGTCCGGGCACTCCGGGAGGAGGAGGGGCTGTCCCTGCGGGACGCGGTGAAGCGGGCCGCCAAGGAGCTGGGGCTGTCCCGGAATGAGCTCTACCGCCTGGCGGTGGAGGACTGAGACAGTCTGCCTGAGAACATGTACGCCTCCGAGGGAAAGTTCCCTCGGAGGCGTTTCCTTTCTATGGCATGCAATATGAAAAAGCCAGCCTGCGGAGCCGGGCGGTTCCACAAGCTGGCTTTTCAAGACCCTCGTCCGGTTCAGCGGGTCCCTCTCTCTACGCTGCGGGATAGCAAAATTGGTACTGAGCCTGATCCGGCGGACCGGAGGTCCAGCTCCAGTCCGCACAGTACCAGGGGTGGCCGCCGATGCGCAGCCAGGTGGACTCCCCCCAGCGCCCGTCGGACAGGCGGTAGGTCTGGTACACCGTGCCGTTCTCCGCGATCCTCCGCCACCCCTCTTGAATGGTTACGTCCTCCGGGAAGGTCCCCCGCTCGTGCTGGAGCTGCTGGTCCTGCTGGACAAAGGCGGCTGTGCTGCCAAAATTCTCCTCCAGATCCAACTCCACATCCCGGGGGAGGACCGCCCTCCAGGGGCCGCCCAGGAAGAACAGAAGTACCAGAACAAACGCCGCCCACTGGAGAACCCGGAACGGGATGCTTCTGGGCCGCCAGGCCAGAAGGGCCTTGACCCGCACCGCTCCGTCGCTCTCGCCAAAGGCCAGAGGCACGTCCCACAGCTGCCGTCCCGCGCCCAGCTCCACCAGGGTCTTGGCGTACTCCCGGCGCTGGGCCGGGGGGAGCTGATTCAAGGTGGCCTGGTCGCAGTCCAGCTCCAGGTCCAGACACACGTACCGGTGGGCCAGCCACAACAGGGGATTCCACCAGTGGAGGGCCAGGGCAAAGGTGACCGCCGCCTTGACCATTCCGTGGATGCGGACCCGGTGGTTGAGCTCGTGCCGGAGGACCAGGGCCATCCGCTCGGGAGGCAGCTCCTCCTGGAGGTAGATGGTGGAGATGGACTCCCCATCCCGGCTCTCCCAGTCGCTGCAGATAAAACTGGTGGGCAGGTCCCGGCACAGGCGTACCTGTACCGGGGCGTCCTCCGGACGTGGAATTTGAAGCCGGCCCAGCTCCGGCCCGTCCCAGTCCAGCAGCCGCCCCTGGAGGGCGGTCTCTTTCAGCCGGCTGCTCTGCCGGCCAAACCGCCGGAACATCAGAATCACCCCGGCGGCCCACACCAGACAGAAGAGCGCCGCCATCCACCATTCCAGAGAGACGGTCACCGAAGCTCCGCCAGGAAAGGCCAGATTGTACTGGCCTCCCCCCTGAAAAACGGGCAGGTAGGCGGGGATGGATTCATCCGCCATGGTCCGGGGGGTAATCAGGTCCAGCAGAGTGACCGGGAGGATGCGGGGGAGAGTCAGAACATTGTACCAGACAGGGAGATATCCGGCGCCCCACGCCAGAAACCACAGCCACAGCCTCTGCCGGGGGGACAGAGCCCGCACCAGCGCCGGCCGGAGCAGGAGCAGAGCGCCCACCAGAAATCCGGAGGCCACGCCCATATTAAAAAAGATTGTGATCAGCTTTATAAGAATGTACACGGGATGCTTTCCTCTCTGTTACGGGTAATACGCCGTATATCCGGCGAGGTCCGGCGGACTTGAGAGCCAGTCCCAGCCCATATGAGACCAAGTCCCATCTGAATAGCGGTACCAGCTGGATTCCACCCATCGTCCGTCGGACAGCTGATAGACGGCGTCAAAGAACCAGGTCTGTTGGAAACTGCGCCACCCCTGCTGGACCGTGACGGAGTCCGGGAGCCCGAGCCGGTCCAGCTCCTGCTGGAGGAAATTTTCTTGGCTGCCGAACTGCTCTGTGATTTGGATGTCTACATCCGCCGGGAGGACCACATTGGAGGGACCGCCCACGAAGAACAGCAGGAGCAGAAGAAACAGGAGGAAGCCGGGCAGCCGAAGCCAGAAGTTTTTCTGCTTCCAGGCCTCCTGCACGTAGACGGTCCGCTTCTTCCAGGTCACGGCGGCCTTCACCCGGGCCGCCCCGTCGCTCTCCCCGAAGGCCAGGGGGGCGTCCCAGAGCTGTTTTCCCGCCCCCAGCTCCACCAGGGTCCTGGCGTACTCCCGGCAGTTTTGGGGGGAGAGCTGCTCCAGAGTGAACCGGTCGCAGTCCATCTCCAGGTCCAGGCAGGTGTACTTATAGGCCAGCCAGATCAGGGGATTCCACCAGTGGAGGACCAGTCCGCAGGTGATGATGCCCTTCATCCAGGTGTGGTTCCGCTTCAGGTGGTTGAGCTCGTGGCGGAGGACCAGGGCCATCCGCTCCGGGGGGAGCTCCTCCTGGAGGTAGATCATGTTGTACTTGATCCCGTCCAGTTTTTCCGCCTTCTGGTACACAAAGCTGGTGGGCAGTCCCCTGCACAGGCGGACCAGGACGTAGTCGTCCGCCGGCTTCAGGCCATAAAAGGGTTTCAGCTCCGGCCCGTCCCAGTCCAGCAGCCTGCCCTGGCTGGCCTGGGCTTTGATCCCCTCGCTCCGGCGGGAAAAATACAGGGTCAGGAGGACAACACCCCCCAGAAGAACTGCCCCGGCCAGGGGGGCCATCCACGGCTCCAGAGAGAGGGGCACGTAGGACCCGCCGGGGAGGGCCAGATTGATCTGCTGGTCCCACTGGCAGTCGGGGAAGTAGGCGGGCACTCGGTCAAAGGAGAGGTTCTCCATGGTCCTGGGGGTGATCAGGTCCCGGAAGGTGACCGGGAGCACATGGAGGTAGGAGAGCAGCTGGTATCCCTGCAGCGTATAGGCGGAGAACCAGGCGGTCATCCACAGCAGCAGCCGCTGCCGGGGGGACAGGACCCGCTTCAGCAGGGGACGCAGCAGCAAAAGCGCTCCGCAGGCGAGGCCCACCGCCAGTCCCAGATTCAAATAGCCGGACAAAAGCAGCCACAGGAGCTGATTCAGCATAACGGCACCTCCCAATTTTTCTTAAAATGTTCCGCACAGACGGCAGATTCCGATTTTCCAAGCTACGGCGTGCCCAGAAAGAGGCACATGACCAGCGCCGCCGCGCACAGGCCCAGCAGTTTTCGGGGGATGGTCAGGGGCTTCCAGGCCAGCAGGGCCTTCACCCGGCGCTCCCCGTCGCTCTCCCCGAAGGCCAGGGGCACGTCCCACAGCCGCTGGCCGGAGCCCAGCTCCACCAGAGTCTGGGCGTACTCCCGCCGCTCCTGGGGGGAGAGGCGCTCCATGGTCCTGGCGTCGCAGGAGAGCTCCATGTCCAGGCAGGTGTACCGGTAGCCCAGCCAGATCAGGGGGTTCCACCAGCCGGCGATGAGCGCGAAGGACATATAGCCCTTGATTATGCCGTGCCGCAGGCACAGATGGTCCAGCTCGTGGAGGAGGACCAGCCGCCGGCGCTCCGGAGGCAGCTCCTCCTGGAGGTAGATGGCGTTCCACAGGGCGAAGCTGGTGGGCAGATTGGGAGCGAGCCACACCGGACAGGTGTCCGGGGCGTCCGGCTCCTCCTTGGGCTTGCCGAAATCCGACCACAGGCCGACCTCAGTCCGGGTCCCCTGCTGTCCCAGCCGCCGCAGGGCCAGGGCCCGGCGGACCATCCACACCGTCAGGCACACGACCCCGGCCAGATAGACCGCCGCCACAGCCAGACACACAGTGTCGGTGAGCGCTATGGGAACCCGGACTCCGCCCGGCAGGGTCAGGGCATAGGTCCCCGGCCCGTCGTAGTCCGGGGGCAGAAAGAGCGGGCCCCTAAAAAGCGCATAACTTCTGGCCGCGGAGATGTCCAGAAGATCCCATACGGTGACTGGAAGCACGCGAAAATAGGAGACGCACCCCCACACCGTGAAGATCAGCGCGGAGTACCAGAATACGTACCACAGACACACCCTCTGCTGAGGGGTCACAATGCGGACCAGCAGGGGGCGCAGCAGGAGGAACACGCCAAAGACAACCCCCATATTCAAACACACATTACCCATGATAAACAGCAGTGTGATTCCGAACTCCATCCCTCATCCCTCCCAGGTGTGCTGGTCGATGAGCTGTTTCAGCTCCTCCGCCTCCTTCTGGGTGAGCCTCCGGCCGCTGAAAAAGGCGGTGAGGAAGGGGGACACCCCTCCGGCCTGGCGGGAGAGCTCCTCCCCCTGGGCCTTCAGCACCTCCTCCCGGGTGACCAGGGGGGTGACGGTGGCCTCCTCATTGGCCGCCGCCCCCTTGTGGCACAGGCGGCGGAGCACCGTGTAGGTGGTGCTCTTGCTCCACTGGAGCTTTTCCCGGCACCGGGCCACCAGCTGGGTGGAGTTCACCGGAGCGTCCTCCCACAGAAGCTCCATCAGTTTCCACTCGCCCTCGGACAGCTTTTCCATCTGTATTCCTCCTCTCTTGGGTTTATCGAAATAAACCTTCATTCTAAGTGGAGTTTATCATAATAAACCTTTGCTGTCAACGGGATTTTTCATAAAAATGCGCGGTCCATTTCAGGGGGACATTCTGCCCGTGGACGGCAAAAATTTTGAAAAGTAAGCCGAAGCAAACTCGCTGGATATTTACAAACTGGGGAAAAAAAGATATACTAGGTGGGCTGAACAGCAATGCTCTGAACCGAGGAAAGGAATTTATATCCATGCGCAGACGAAACATACTGGCCCTGCTGCTGGCCCTGACCCTTCTGCTGCCCGGGTGCGGAGGCGCCCGGACCGGGGGAGGGGAGGAGGCCCGGCTGACCATTCTGGCCTCCACCTATCCGGTCTATCTGGCCGCCAGGGCGGTGACGGACGGGGTGGACGGCGTGGCGGTGGAGCGGCTGAACACCGGGGAGGTGTCCTGTCTCCACGACTACACCCTGACGGTCACCGACATGAAGAAGATCGAGCAGGCGGACGTGATTGCCCTGAACGGGGCCGACCTGGAGGAGTTTATGGAGGACGCCCTGGCCGCCTCCAGCGCCCTGGTCATCGACTGCTCGGAGGGGGTGTCCCTCCTGGAGAACGCCGGCCACGTCCACACGGAAGGAGACGACGGCCATGACCACGGCCACTACGACCCCCACTACTGGATGGACCCGGACAACATGGCCCAGGTGGTGGAAAATCTATATGCCGGCCTGAACCAGGCCGATCCGGACCACCAGGAGCAGTACCAAAACAACGCCCAGGCCGCTGCGGCCCAGCTTCAGGACTTCGCCGGCTCCGCCCGAATGGCCCTGACCGCGGCCCTGGAGGAAAACGGAGTGGAGCTCTCCGGCCTGGTCACCTTCCACGACGGCTTCCGCTACTTCGCCCAGTTCCTGGACGTGCCCCTGCTGGCCTCCATCGAGGAGGAGGAGGGCAGCGAGGCCAGCGCCAAGGAGATCAATGAGATCACAGCCCTTGTAAAGGAGCACGACCTGCCGGTCATCTTTACCGAGGTGAACGGCTCCGACGCCACCGCCCAGGCCATCTCCCGGGAGACCGGCTGCGCCGTGGCCCAGCTCACCATGCTCATGGACGGGCCGGACGGGGGGACTTTGTCCGACGACTACTGCGGCGGCCTGATGGAGAACATCCGGACCATCGTCAACGGCTTTGCGGGCGAGGAGGTGCTGGCATGAGAAAAATCAAACACGGAAAAATGTCCGGGGGCTGCTCGGATTCCTGCTGCCTGAAGCTGGAGGGGGTGTCCGTCCATATCCAGGGGGAGGACATCCTGGAGGACGTGTCCTTCCACCTCCACTGCGGGGAGATCACCGCCCTCATCGGCCCCAACGGGGCGGGCAAGTCCACCCTGTTCCGCAGCGTTCTGGGCCAGCTCTCCTATCAGGGGAGCATCACCTTCTCCCCGGCGGGGGGACCGGCCATCCGCCTGGCGGACGGGACGGTGATGGGGGGGACCCGCCCCCTCATCGGCTATGTGCCCCAGTCCCCCAGCTTTGACCGGGGGGACCCCATCTCGGTGCTGGACTTCTTCACCGCCGCCACCTCCAAGTGGCCGGTGTGCCTGCCCATCCCCCAAAAATACCGGGAGCGGTGCCGGATGAGCCTGGAGCGGGTCCACGGGGGCGACCTGTTGGACAAGCCCATGGGGGGCCTGTCCGGGGGACAGCTCCAGCGGGTGCTGCTGGCCCTGGCCCTGGAGCCGGTGCCCCACATCCTCATTCTGGACGAGCCCCTGTCCGGGGTGGACATCGAGGGGGAGCACCAGCTGCTGGAGATGCTGGACGAGCTGCGCACCGAGTACGACCTGTCCATCCTCCTGTCCACCCACGACTTCGCCACCCTGAACCAGTTTGCGGATAAAGTGATTTTGCTGAACAAGCGCATCCTGAAGGTGGGGCCCCCGGACGAGGTCACCGCCTCCCCGGAGTTTTACGAGACCTTCCATCTGCGGATGGGGAAAGGGGGGATGTGAGATGGAACTCTGGTACGCCATTGTGGACCTGCTCCCCTTTGAGTGGGCGGAGAGCGGCTCCATGTACTTTATGAAAAACGCCCTGCTGGCGGTGCTGGTCATCTCGCCCCTGTTCGGCATCCTCTCCACCATGGTGGTCCACAGCCGCATGTCCTTCTTCTCCGACGCCCTGGGCCACTCCGCCTTCACCGGTATGGCCATCGGGGCCCTGTGCGGCTTTGCCGAGCCCACCTGGGCGGCGGTGGTATTCGCGGTGGTATTCGCCGTCCTCTTTAATGTGGTGCGCCGCCGCACCGCCATGGCCAGCGACACGGTGATCGGGGTGTTCTCCTCCACCGCCGTGGCCCTGGGCATCTTCATCTCCACCCTGGGCAGCCGGTCCTTCACCAAGTTCAACTCCCTGCTCATCGGCGATATTTTGTCGGTGGAGCCCTCCAAAATCGGGGTGCTGGCCCTCATCCTGCTGCTGGTGTGCGCCCTGTGGGGGCTCTCCTTCAACCAGCTCATGCTCTCCGCCGTCCACCCGGCCCTGGCGGACAGCCGGGGGGTGCGGGTCTTTTGGCAGGAGACCATTTTCTCCGCGGCCATCGCCGTGGTGGTCACCCTGTCCATGACATGGGTCGGCCTGCTGGTCATCAACTCCCTGCTGGTTCTCCCGGCCGCCGCCGCCCGGAACGTGTCCCGGAACCTGTTCCAGTACCACCTGTTCTCTCTGCTGGGGGCGGTGCTGGCGGGGATCGCCGGTCTGATGACCTCCTATTACGTGGGGTCCTCCGCCGGAGCCGCCATCACCCTGTACCTGGCGGTGTGGTTCTTCCTCACCTTCTTCCTGCGGAAGAAGGGGTGACCTTTTTTGACAAAACGCCTCCGGTCTCAGCGGCCGGGGGCGTTTTTGTCTTGTCCCCCGGTGTCAGCCGGTCCCGCCCCGCCATATACTGGGGTGTAACGGAGAGGCCCGGGAGGGCGGCTCCGCACATGATCTCACAGAGGGGAGGCGCGTGTTGATATGGGTATCGTGGTGGTACGTTCCCCCAAATGCCTGCGGGGGCTGCTGCGCAGGATCTTCGGCCTCAAGGGCTGAAACAAGCAGTCATACATTCCCTCCCGGATACATATAGTGTCCCAAAGCCAAGCCGCGGGGACCGCGGACACGGATGGAAAAGGGAGAGGAACCGTATGGAACTGGAATTTGACCGGGATGTGATCCAAGGCTGTGAGGTGCTGGCGGACGGGACCGTCTGCCAGGAGGAGACGCTGGAGTCCATCGTGCCGGACGCCTGTCCGGACATTTTACGCATCGTGGCGGTGTGCGGACAGGCGGCCCTCAACGGCAAGCAGGCCAAAGAGGGGATGGCCCAGGCCAGCGGGACGGTGCGGGCGGTGATCCTGTACCAGCCCGAGGCGGGGGGAGGGCTGCGCCGCATGGAGGCGGCCCTGCCCTTCACCGCCCAGCTGGAGGCCCCCGGCCTCACGGACCGGGGAACAGTACAGGCCTGCGTCCGCCTGCGGGGGGCGGAGGCCCGGGCCCTGAACCCCCGGAAGGTACTGCTGCGGGCCGACCTGACGGTGGACCTGACCGCCTTTCAGCCCAAAGAGCAGGTGTGCTGCCAGGGGGTGCTGGAGCCGGAGGCCAACGGGGTCCAGGAGAAGATCACCGAGGGGGAGACCTACCAGCTCTCCGCCGTCCAGGAGAAGCCCTTTACCTTCTCCGACCAGGTGCGCCTCAACGGCGGCCCGGGGGAGGCGGCCCAGCTGCTGGCCTGCCGGGCGGTCCCCCTGTGCGGGGAGTGCAAGCTCATCGGCACCAAGCTGATTTTCAAGGGGGCGGTGGAGCTCCAGCTCCTGATGCAGGAGGCGGGGGGCGGTCTGACCTCCTACCACGAGTCCATGCCCTTCTCCCAGGTGATGGAGGTCCCCGGGGTGGGGGAGAGCGGCGACTGCCGCCTGGCGGTGGAGCTCACCCAGTACAGCTGCGAGCCCTCCGGGGAGGACGGGCGGACCCTGGAGCTTACCGTGGACCTGCTGGCCCAGGCCCAGATCTGGAGCCGCAGGCCGGTGTCTGTCCTCCAGGACCTGTACAGCACCGCCTTCCAGACCCAGGTGGAGCGGGAGGACCAGTCCCTGTGGCAGCTGCTGGAGCTGTCCAGCCGGGTGCAGAACGTGCGGGAGCTCTTTGAGACGGGGACGGCCCCCCGGAGCGTGGTGGACAGCTGGGCCTCCCTGGGGGAGATCCGCCGCAGCCGGGAGGGGGAGGAGCTGGTGCTGGAGGGGGAGGTCCAGGTGACCGTCCTCTATCTGGACGAGGAGGAGAGCCCCCAGGTGTTCCAGAAGACCATGGGGGTGGCCTGCCGCCTTGAGGCCCCAGCCGGGGCCCTGTGCCGCTGCCGGATGGTGACGCCGGGGGAGGTCTTTGCAACCCCCGCCGCCGGAGGGGTGGAGGTGCGCTTCAACCTGGAGTTCCAGTGCCTGGTGCTGGAGGAGCGAAAGCTCGCCGCCGTGTGTGGAGCGACCTTGGGCGAGCCCCGGGCCAGGGGAGAGGGGGACCAGCCCTCGGTGGTCCTCCGCCTGGCCGAGCCCGGAGAGGGCCTGTGGGAGCTGGCCAAGTGCTACGGCACCACCATGGAGCAGATCCTCCAGGCCAACCAGCTGGAGGAGGGGAGTTTGCCCACCGGGCGGATGCTGCTCATTCCCAGCGTGCGGTAAAGATTTCTTTTGGGGGTACCCAATCCCAAAAGAGTTTCTTGAGAACCGTAGGGGAGGGGCTGAAGGTGAATCGGCCGAAGGCCGAGAGAAGCCACCCTGGGGTGTGCCCCTCCCGCGGGCCGGTCTGGGACCGGCCCCTACAATAAGAACAGGCGGCTTCCAGATCTGCCGTAGGGGCGGGTGTCCTCACCCGCCCGCCCTCGCCCGCATGGACTTCTGCTGTATCGTCTCCCCCGAACGGGGAGAGCGCAAACTCCCCGGAAAAACCGAAAACCCGCGCCGGTCTCCCGAAAAGGGGAGGCCGGCGCGGGTCTGTATCTGTAAACGGACGGGAGAAACCCTTATTTCCGCTTGGAGCGGTTGATGGCGGACAGGATGGCCCGGAGGGGAGCCAGGTTGATATTGTGGGACAGGCCCACGCCCCAGTACTTCTTGCCGTCCCGCTGGTCCTGGAGCAGGATATAGGCCACGCCCTGGGAGTCGGAGCCGTTGGTGATGGCGTGGGACTTGTAGTCCAGGAAGGTGTAGTGGTCCATACGCTCCCCCTGGATGGCGTGGAAGAAGGCGTCGATGGGGCCGTTGCCCTCGCCGGACACGTCGAAGATGGTGTCGGTGTGCTGGAGAGTGCCCTGGAAGGCCACGTGGGAGTGGCCCTCGGCGTCGATGGTCTCGGTGAAGGCGTGCTTGAGCAGCTTGTAGGGCTCCTTGGCCTCGATATACTCCTGATGGAACAGCTCGTTGATGCGCTGGGGGCTGATCTCGGTGCCCACCTTGTCGGTCTCCACCTGGACGATGTGGCCGAACTCCGGGTGCATGGTCTTGGGCAGGTCGTAGCCGAAATTGTGCTCCATGATATAGGCGGCGCCGCCCTTGCCGGACTGGGAGTTGATGCGGATGATGGGCTCGTACTCCCGGCCCACATCGGCGGGGTCGATGGGCAGATAGGGGATCTCCCAGAAGTCGGAGTTGGACTCCTTCATATACTGGCTGCCCTTGTTGATGGCGTCCTGGTGGCTGCCGGAGAAGGCGGTGAACACCAGCTTGCCGGCGTAGGGCTGGCGGTCGCCCACGGGCATCTTGGTGGTGCGCTCGAACATCTCCTTGATCTTGTTCATGTCGGAGAAGTCCAGCTCCGGGTCCACCCCCTGGGTGTACATGTTCATGGCCAGGGTGACGATGTCCACATTGCCGGTGCGCTCGCCGTTGCCGAAGAGGGTGGCCTCCACCCGGTCGGCCCCGGCCAGCAGGCCCATCTCGGCGGTGGCCACGCCGGTGCCCCGGTCGTTGTGGGGGTGGAGGGAGATGATGGCGCTGTCCCGTGAGGGCAGCTTGCGGATGAAGTACTCCAGCATGTCGGCGAACTGGTTGGGCATGCAGTTCTCCACGGTGGTGGGCAGATTCAGGATCACCTTGTTCTCCGGGGTGGCGTGGAGGTGGTCCAGCACCGCCTGGCAGATCTCCACGGCGTAGTCCATCTCGGTGCCCATGAAGGACTCGGGGGAGTACTCAAAGCGCAGATTCATGCCCTCGTCGATGAGGGGCTTGGACATCTCGTAGATGAGGTCGGCGGCGTCGGTGGCGATTTTGGTGATGCCGTCGGTGTCCATGTGGAAGACCACCTTCCGCTGGAGGGTGGAGGTGGAGTTGTAGAAGTGGAGGATGACGTTCTTGGCGCCCTTGATGGCCTCGAAGGTCTTTTTGATCAGATGCTCCCGGGCCTGGACCAGCACCTGGATGGTCACGTCGTCGGGGATGTGGCCCCCTTCGATGAGCTCCCGGCAGATCTCATACTCCGTCTCGCTGGCGGAGGGGAAGCCGATCTCGATCTCCTTGATGCCGATGTCCACCAGCGTATGGAAGTACTCCAGCTTCTCCTGGAGATTCATGGGGTCCACCAGGGCCTGGTTGCCGTCCCGCAGGTCCACGGAGCACCAGGTGGGGGCCTTGGTGATCACCTTGTCGGGCCAGGTGCGGCCCACGATCTTCTGGGGCTGGAAGGGGATATACTTTTTGTAGCCTGGATTCATGGTTCTTTCCTCCTAAATGAAAGTATCTTCACTGTCGAGGGGTGTTTTAGAAAAAGCCTCGCAGAGTTTCGCCGCCGCAGCGGCGAAAGGCTTTGGAATCGTTTTTGGGGCGGCTTTGCCGACCCCAAAAACACATCTCAGACCGCAAGTGTGCCCGAAGGGCGCGCGCAGCGGGCTGCAATCTCCTCGGCCGGAAAAGGCCGGCAGGCCTTTTTTGGCCAGAAAAAAACGCCCCCGACTTTTTCAAGTCAGGGGCGTGGAATGTTGCTCACGCGGTACCACCCTGGTTCAGCCGCCGGTCACCCGAACGGCCCTCAAAGCCTCCAACAAGGCCGCGGCCGCTAACGAGGCCAACCGTCCCGCCCTACTTTTTGGTTCAGGCGGACTGCTCAGGGACCAGTTATCCACAGGGCGGCCACGCGCCGGTTTGCACCAACCACCGGCTCTCTGAAGGGGGCGTGCCCTGTCTTTTTTCCCGTCGCTGCATTTGATGTTCTACATTTTAACGAAGGAACGGCGGTTTGTCAAGTGGATTTTTCCGAGGGGGCGGGGATCAGGTGCACATCCATCTGGGGGTAGGGCATGGACACCCCGCGGCGCTGGAAGGCGGGGAGGACGGCCTCCAGCAGCTGGTAATAGGTGTCCCAGTAGTCTCCCGTGGTGGTCCAGGCCCGGAGCAGGTAATTGACTCCGCTGTCCCCGTATCCGCTCAGGCGGATCTCCGGGGCTGGGTCCTGGAGGATGGTGGGAAACTGGCTCACGGCGTCAGCCAGGGCGGCCTTCACATCCTCCGCCTTGTCCTGGTAGGAGGCGCTGACGGTGATCTCCATGCGCCGCCGGCCCAATCGGGTGTAGTTGATGATGGTGGCGGAGGAGAGCTGGCTGTTGGGGATGTAGATCTCCTTGTTCTCCACGGTGGTCAGGGTGCTGTAAGACATGCCGATCATGGACACGGTGCCGGACACCGAGCCGATCTCCACATAGTCTCCGATGGTGAAGGGCTTGGACACCAGCAGCATGATGCCCCCGGCCAGGTTGGACAGGGTGTTCTGAAGGGCCAGGGAGACGGCCAGGCCGGCCACGCTCAGAAGGGCGATGATAGAGGTGAGCTCCACCCCCATGGACCCCAGGAGCACCAGGGCCAGCAGCAGCCACAGCACAACGGACAGGGCGGAGCGGAGGTACCGGTGAATGGGGGCCAGGGCGGCGTTTCGGGATAGAATGCGCTCCACCGCCCGCTGGATCAGCTTGATGGCCACCACGCCGACGGCCAGCACCAGGACGGCCCGCAGAATGTTGTCCAGGGAGAGGGCCTGGAGATTGAAGCCCCCGGCTACTTGGGACAGGATCTCGTCTAACGTCATAATAAAGACCTCCGTTTCTCAGAAACATACAAAGCGGCGCGCGGGAGCACTCCAGTCTCTCGCGCGCCGGAAGGGGTCAAGAGGGGTTGTCCTGGGTGTACTGGCGGACGTGGCGCTTGAGGCATTCAAAGGTCTCGGCGCTGATGTCGTGCTCGATGCGGCAGGCGTCGGCGGCGGCCACCTCCGGGGAGACGCCCAGCATCACCAGCCACTCGCTCAAAAAGCGGTGGCGCTCATAGACCCGCTGGGCCTCGGACTCCCCCTGGGGGGTGAGCTCCAGCCGCCCGTCCTTTTCCATGTTCAGATAGCCGTTGCTCTTCAGAATGGAGACCGCCCGGCTCACCGAGGGCTTGGAGAAGCCCAGATGCTGGGCCACGTCAATGGAGCGCACATTTCCCTTCTGCTGGCGCAGAACCAAAATCGCCTCCAGATAGTCCTCGCCAGATTCGTGCAGTACCATGCTCATACGCTCCTTTGTATCTCGAATTTGGATTGGTTTTTGTAGTATACCATGTTTCACGGTTTTTTTCAACGCAAACCTGGGGGAGTGTGTTTGCTTTACGTGTGGGGGAGTTTCGCCGCCTGCGGGCGGTGACCTTCTTTTTCCATGGCGAAAAAGAAGGCAAAACGCCCCCAGGGACGGCTCAGATGAGCGCTGACGCGCTCATATTCGCCTTTCCCCGGACCCCATTACGGGAGACGCGTACCTGCTGGATTTTGCAAAATTCCCGGCGCGCAAAATCTGAGTGGCTGGTCTGAATTCCCGCCGGGCCACTGGGCCCTGGCCGGATGGAAAATTGCGGCGATTGCAATTCCACGGCTGCGCCTGACTTGGAAGAGCAAACGCTTCAGTCGTGAAAACTTTGTAGGGCGGGGGTTTACCCCCGCCGCCGAATCGGGATGGTATCCGTAGGGGCGGCCCCATGTGGCCGCCCGCAAGCCTTCCCCCCGGGGGGAAGGTGCCCCAGTGCGCACACTGGGGCGGATGAGGGGAACGCTTCCGGTAGTGTGAGGGGCCCGACATAAACGGCAGTCTTCCCCTCATCCGCCTCGCTTCGCTCGGCACCTTCTCCCAGGAGAAGGCTCATATATGCCCACTGCACTACTTGAGCCCCACCGCAACAAAGGCGCTTTCAAACAGGGGAATGCCAGGCTCTCGATTACCACCAAGACAGCGGAAGCGAAAGACGAGGAGCAGTGTGTCGGCCGATCCTGCCTCCATGCCACTCACCCCTTGGTGCCTCTTTGGCTTCTTTCTGAGCATCCAGAAAGAAGCTCGCCACCGTAGCGGCGAAACTCCTCCATTAAACAGAAACCGAGTTCTTCTTCCGCAGAAAGGAAAATTTCGTCTCCGAGCACAGCACCGCAATGAAGATCAGGCCAAATCCCACCAGCAGCCGGGGACTCACCGGGTCGCCGTAGAACAGCACCGAGAACAGCACCCCGAACACCGACTCCAGGGAGAGGATCACCGAGGCGGAGGAGGGCTCCGACCACACCTGCCCCACATTCTGGCACAGGAGGGCCACGGTGGTGGCCATGACGCACAGATAGGCCAGGGGCCAGAGCACCTCTGGCTGGGTGAAGATCCCGGCGGGGAAGGGCTGGAACAGCAGCCCCCCGGCCAGGGAGAGCAGGGCGGTGGAGGCAAATTGAACAGTGGTGAGCAAGTAGATGTCCTTGCCGCCGGACAGGCGGTTCACCGCCACAATGTGCAGGGCGTAAAACAGGGCGCTGAACAGGCTCAGGCCGTCTCCCCAGGTGACGGTGAGGTCCCCGGACAGGGAGACCAGCCCCACCCCGGTGATGCAAAGAAAGGCGGCCAGCAGGTTATACCGGTCGGGCCGCCGGTGAAACACCCGCCAGGCCAGAAAGGGGACCAGCACGCAGTAGGTGGCGGTGAGGAAGGCGTTCTTGGAGGGGGTGGTCCCGGTCAGGCCGAAGGTCTGGGTGGTGTAGGCGATAAAGAGGAATACCCCGAAGAGCCCGCCCCGCCACAGGTAGTCCCGGGTGAAGTGGGTCCGCCACTTCTTCCAGCAGAACAGCCCCAGCAGCACCGCGCCGGTGGTGAACCGAAAGACCAGAAGCCAGAAGGGGGGCACCGCGTCCAGGGTGTTTTTCATAATGAAGAAGGAGGTGCCCCAGATAAAGGCGGCCAGAAACAGCAGGGGCTTGGCCAGGCGGCGCATCACGGCCTCAGACATGGAAAAGCGCTCCTCTCAAATTATTTGCGCATCGGGAAATTTCATGGTAAGATAGGCGGGATCAAAGACAGAGACAGGGGGAAGACGCATGGAGATCCTGCCCAGAGATTTTTATGACCGGGACACCCTCACCGTGGCCCGGGAGCTGCTGGGGTGCTATCTGGTCCGGGAGTGGGAGGGGAAAAAGCTGGCGGTCCGGATCACTGAGACCGAGGCCTACATCGGCCGGATGGACAAGGCCTGCCACGCCTATCAGTATAAGCGCACTCCCCGGACGGAGACCCTCTTCTCCAAGCCGGGCGTCTCCTACGTCTATCTCATCTACGGCATGTACCACTGCCTCAACTTCATCACGGAACCGGAGGGGGAGCCCTGCGGCGTGCTCATCCGGGGGGCGGTCCCGGTTGACAATAAGGATAGCATAGCAGAAAACCGCTTTGGCTGCAAGGCCTCCCAGCTCACCGCCTACCAGAAAAAACATTTCCTGGACGGACCGGGAAAACTCTGTAAAGGGCTAGCACTTACCAGGGCGGAGAACGCCCTGCCCCTGGACCGGCCGCCCCTGTATGTGTGCCGGGGCCCAGTCCCTCAGGAGATCCAAACAGGCAAGCGCATCGGCATCGACTACGCCCAGGAGGCCATCGACTTCCCGTGGCGGTTCTGGTTCACGCCCGGGACGGAGGAGGGGGAGCATGGTCTTTTTTGATTTGGACGGCACCCTGCTGGACTCCAACGGGATCTGGCTGGACATTGACATCGCGTTTCTGGGGCGGCATGGGATCTCCCCTGTGCCGGAGGACTACACCTGGTATGTGACCCACCACAGCGCCCCAGACTCCGCCCGGTACACCCGGGAGCGGTTTGGGTTGGCTGAGACGGCGGAGGAGATCCAGGGGGCCTGGCTGGACATGGCCCGGGAGGCCTACGCCGGACAGCTGGCCCTCAAGCCCGGGGTGCGCGCCTTCCTGGAGCAGTGCCTGGAGCATGGAGTTCCCATGGCGGTGCTCACCTCCTGTATCCCGGAGCTGTGCCGGGCCGCCCTGGCGCGCCACGGCGTCTTGGACTGGTTCCAGGGGGTGGTGTACGCCCAGGAGACCGGGATCGGGAAGGGGGAGCCGGAGCTGTACCGCCTGGCGGCGGGGCGCTGGGGGAGGTCGCCGGAGGACTGCATCCTGTTTGAGGACTCCCCGGGCTACTGCGCCGCCGCCCGGGAGGCGGGCTTTTTCGTGGCCGGGGTGCGGGACCCCCTGTACACCGGCCGGGAGGAGGAGCTCCGGGGCCTGTGCCGCGGCTGGGTGGAGGACTTCCGCCGGGTGCCGGAGCCCCTTCTGAAGCGCGTCTTGGGCACATGCGGGCAGCCTGCCGGGAGAGGTTCGAAACAGTGAAACAGGGTCGGAAAAAATACTTGCAATTTCCAGAGATCTGTGATAACATCTTTTAGTCTGAAATAACGGGTGGTCCTCTGCGGCCGCCGCGCCGGTTTTGGAGCGCGGCAGGATGGCTGGCATGAACGCCTATACAACAGGAGGAAATTGACATGGATCTGATGAAGGCTTTTACCGACAAGTACACCAAAGAGGAGCCCCCGGTTGTCCAGGTGGGCGACACCGTCCGGGTGCACCTGAAGGTTAAGGAAGGCAACCGCGAGCGTATCCAGGTGTTCGAGGGCACCGTCATTGCCAAGAAGCACGGCGGCATTGAGGAGACCTTCACCGTCCGCCGCATCTCCTACGGCGTCGGTGTGGAGAAGGTGTTCCCCCTCCACGCTCCCTCCATCGAGAAGGTGGAAGTGGTGCGGCACGGCAAGGTGCGCCGCGCCAAGCTGTACTACCTGCGCGGACGCGTGGGCAAGGCGGCCAAGATCAAGGAGGCCCTTTGATCCAGAGCAAAAAAGGAGCGGTTGCAGACCGCTCCTTTTTTCGTATTAAAACAGACTGGCTGCCCAAGCCGGCGGAAGGGAGGAGAGCGCATGTTTGAGACAGTCACAAAAAATGGCCGGGTGCTGGCCTTGATTCCGGCGGACCGGACCATCCCGGACGGGGACGCGGCGCTGGAGCTGGCGGTCTCCGCCCGGTATGAGACGGACAGCGCCCGGCTGGTCATCTCCAAGGAGTGTTTTCCGCCGGAGTTCTTTTGGCTGAGCACCGGGCTGGCCGGGGAGATTTTGCAGAAGTGGACCAACTATGGGTTTCGGGCGGCCATCTTCGGGGATTTCTCAGCATACACCGAAGTCAGCAAATCCCTGCGGGATTTTATCTATGAGTGCAATCGGGGGACCGCGGTCTTTTTCGTTCCCACCCGGCAGGAGGCGGAGGAGCGTCTGAGCCAGGTGTAGGGGAGAGACACGGTCCGGAAAGGAGCGCTGCAATGAATATTCAATGGTATCCGGGGCATATGACCAAGACCCGGCGGCAGATCGAGGCCGACCTGAAGCACGTGGACATCGTGGTGGAGATCATCGACGCCCGCATCCCGGTGTCCAGCCGCAACCCGGACATCGACTCCATCACGGCGGGAAAGCCCCGGCTGGTGGTGCTCAACCGGGCGGACCAGGCCGACCCGGCGGGAAACAAGGCCTGGGGGGCATGGTTTCGCCAGAGGGGGTTCTCCGTGCTGGAGACCGACGCCAAGACTGGCACCGGCGTGGGGCAGTTCCCCAACGTGGTCCGGGGCGTGCTGAAGGACCAGATCGCCCGCTGGCAGGAGAAGGGGTTAGTCGGCCGCCCGGTGCGGGCCATGGTGGTGGGGGTGCCCAACGTGGGCAAGTCCACCTTTATCAATAAGGTGGCCAAGCGCAAGTCCGCCAAGGCCAGCGACCGCCCCGGCGTCACCCGGGGCAAGCAGTGGGTCACCGTGGACCGGGGGCTGGAGCTGCTGGACACCCCGGGTATTCTGTGGCCCAAGTTTGAGGACGTGCAGACCGGCCTCCACCTGGCATTTACCGGGGCGGTGAAGGACGAGATCATGGACGTGGAGACCCTGGGCTGCCACCTGATGGCCTTTCTGGGGGAGCACTACCCGGCCGCCCTCCAGGCCTATAAGCTGACGGAGATCCCCGCCCGGGAGGACGGGGAGGAGACGGTGGCCTACGGGTACCGCCTTCTGGAGTTGGCCGCCGGAAAGCGTGGCATGCGCATCTCCGGGGGAGAGTTTGACACCGAGCGGATGGCGAGGGTCCTGCTGGATGAGTTCCGAGGGGGAAAACTGGGGAAGTTTACCCTGGAGCTGCCGGGGGAAGCTTGATTTTTACGGGGGGGGGGAGTTTCGCCGCCCCGGCGGCGAATGACTTTCTGGACGGCCAGAAAGCCACCAAAGAGCCGCCAGGGGGCGGGCGCAATCGGCAGAAACGGCTGCGCCGTTCCTGCCTCCATGCCGCCCGTCCCCTAGAACCCCCGTTACGGGGGACGCGTACCTGGGAGGTTGAGCAAAATTTCCGGCGCGCAAAATCTGAGCGGCCTTCTGCGGTTCCATCCGGGCCACTGAGCCCTGGGCTTGCAAAAATTGTCGCTGCTGCGGCTCCACAACCGCGCCTGACTCTGCCGAACCAACGTCCACGGCGCGGCTTTCGCCGTAGGGGCGGGGTCCTCACCCGCCCGCCCGTTGGAATATGGATTGCGGTCCAAGAGAGCATCCTCATCCGTCACGGCTTCGCCGTGCCCCCCTACCCATTTTGTCCCTTCGGGACATTTCCCCCTGATAGGGGGAATCGTCCTTCCCCCCTGGGGGAAGGTTTGAGATCGGGAGCGTTGGCTCAGCATACTCAGGCGCAGTCCGAAAACCGCACCAGCAGCAAATTTGGACCACCCAGGCCCCAGTGGGGCCGGAAGAAAACGCAGGCAAGCACTCCTAATTTTGCGCGCCGGAACCATAGCAGTACAAGCCAGGAGAGCGCCCCCGTAAAAAGGGGTCCGGGGAAAGGCGAATATGAGCGCGGAGCGCTCATCTTGAGCCGTCCCCGGGGGCGTTTTGCCTTCTTTTTCGCCACGGAAAAAGAAGGTCGCCGCCCGCAGGCGGCGAAATCCTCTGCGCAGAAAGCTCTCCTATACAGGCGATAAAACCTCTTCCGAAAGAAGGAAACCTCCATGAACGACCTATGGCAATATGAAAAAGAAGCCCTGGCCGCCGGCCATACATCCATCTGCGGCTGCGACGAGGCGGGAGCCGGACCTCTGGCCGGTCCGGTGTACGCCGCGGCGGTGATTCTGCCCCTTGGGGTGGAGATCGACGGCCTCAACGACTCCAAGAAGCTCACGGAGAAAAAGCGGGAGGCCCTGTTCCCCGTCATCCAGGAGAAGGCCGCCGCCTGGGCGGTGGCCTGGGTGGACGCCCGGGAGATCGACGAGACCGACATTTTAAGCGCCCGCATGAAGGCCATGCAGCTGGCCATAGACCAGTTGGAGCCCGGGGCGGACTTCGCCCTCATCGACGGCAACCGGGACCACGGGCGGAGCGCCGCCATCCTCACCCCCCACCGCTGCCTTGTAAAGGGAGACAGCCTGTCGGCCTCCATCGCGGCGGCCTCCATCCTGGCCAAGGTGAGCCGGGACCATTGGATGGTAAAGGCGGCGGAGGAATACCCGGAGTATCAGTTCCAGAAGCACAAGGGCTATGGGACCAAGCTCCACTATGAGCTGCTCCGGACCTACGGCCCCAGCCCCATCCACCGCCGGTCCTTCCTGAAGAACCTATGAGCGGGGAGGAGAGCCGCCGCCTGGGGCGCTGGGGAGAGGACCTGGCGGCAAAGTTTTTGGTGGGAAAGGGCTATCGGGTCCTGGACCGGAACTGGAAATGCCGCTTCGGGGAGCTGGACCTGGTGGCGGAGGGGGAGGGGTATCTCTGCTTTGTGGAGGTGAAGCTGCGCCGGACCCAGCGCTTCGGCACGGGGGCGGAGCAGGTGGACCGGCGAAAACGGGAGAAGCTGCGGATCACTGCGGAGCTCTACCTCCAGGAGCGCCCCGCCGTACTCCAGCCCCGGTTTGATGTGATCGAGGTGCTGGCCCCCAACGGGTTGGGGACCAAAAATCCCAAAATACGACATATTGAGGGGGCATTTTGAGAAAAAACCGCCGCCGGGGAGGCGAATTGTGAAGCCTGGGGTTGACCTGTTCCGGAAAAAATGGCATAATACAACACTAGGGGATCTTGATATGATCCGCATTGATTACGTATCCTAAAACAAGAATGGAAGGAATCGAGATGCAATACATCAGCACAAGAGACCGGGAACAGCAGTTTTCCGCCGCTCAGGCCATCTCCAAGGGGCTGGCGGACGACGGAGGGCTGCTCACGCCGGTCTATCTGCCCAAGCTGCCCCGCCGCTCCCTGGAGGAGCTGAAGGACATGTCCTATCAGCAGCGGGCGGTGTACGTGATGAAGCTGTTCCTGGACGGGTTCTCCGTCAAGGAGCTCACCGACTTCGCCAACGCCGCCTACGGGCCGGAGAAGTTCGACACCCCGGCGGTGGCCCCGGTGCGCGCCTTGGACTCCAACACCTTCTGTCTGGAGCTGTGGCACGGCCCCACCTGCGCCTTTAAGGACATGGCCCTGCAGATGCTGCCCCACCTGCTCACCGCCTCCCTGCGGAAGCTGGAGGAGGAGAAGACGGTGTGCATTCTGGTGGCCACCTCCGGCGACACGGGCAAGGGGGCCCTGGAGGGCTTCCGGGACGTGGACCACACCAAAATTCTGGTGTTCTACCCCAAGGACGGGGTCTCCGCCATCCAGGAGCTCCAGATGGTCACCCAGGAGGGAGACAACGTGGGGGTCTGCTCGGTGTACGGCAACTTCGACGACGCCCAGACGGGGGTGAAGCAGCTTTTCTCCGACGAGAAGCTGCGGGAGGAGCTGGCCCAGCGGGGCTACTTCCTGTCCTCCGCCAACTCCATCAACTGGGGCCGGGTGCTGCCTCAGGTGGTCTACTACATCTCCGCCTACTGCGACCTGCTCCGGGATGGACATATCCAGCTGGGGGACCCCATCAATGTGTGTGTGCCCACCGGCAATTTCGGCAACATCCTGGCGGCCTATTACGCCCGGGACATGGGGGTGCCCATCCACCGGCTGATCTGCGCCTCCAACGCCAACAACGTGCTCACCGACTTCCTGCGCACCGGCGTGTATGACCGCAACCGCACCTTCTACAACACCATGTCCCCCTCCATGGACATCCTCATCTCCAGCAATCTGGAGCGGCTGCTGCTGGCCGTTACCCAGGAGGACAGCGAGGTCCGGAAGTACATGGGTCAGTTGAAGGAAACCGGCCGCTATGAGGTCAGCGAGCGGGTGCGGGACAAGATTCAGAAGCTGTTTATGGGCTACTGCTGCGACGATACTGAAACCAAGAAGATTATCGGCGCGATTTACCGGCAGTTCGACTATTTGATCGACCCCCATACCGCCGTGGGCTTCTCCGCCCTGGGGCAGTACCGCCAGGAGACGGGGGACGAGACGCCCACCGTGGTCGCCTCCACCGCCAGTCCCTTCAAATTCTGTGACAATGTGCTCTCCGCTCTGGGGGTCAAAGAGCAGGCCCAGGGTCTGGATATCCTGGACCAGCTCAGCCAGGTGACGGGAGAGCCGGTTCCGGCTCCGCTGGCCGCCCTGCGGGACAAGAAGCCCCGCTTCCATGAGGCCGTGGAGAAGGACCACATGGTGGACGCGGTGCTGGAGATGCTCCGTCCACAGAAATAAGACAACCGCTAAAGGAGCTGCATCTATGTCCCTATACGCCATCGGAGATACCCATCTGTCCCTGGGGGCGGACAAGCCCATGGACATTTTCGGCGGGGGGTGGGCCGGTTATGTGGAGAAGCTCAGGGAGGGCTTTTCCCAGATCGGCCCGGAGGACACGGTGGTCCTGTGCGGAGATCTGTCCTGGGGCATGAGCCTGGAGCAGGCAAGAGAGGACTTTGCCTTTCTGGACGCTCTGCCCGGCGGGCGGAAGATCCTGCTGAAAGGAAACCACGACTACTGGTGGACCACCGGGGCCAAGATGGAACGATTCTTTGCCGAAAACGGGTTCAGCACCCTGGAAATTCTGCACAACAACTGCCGCCTGTACGGCGAAGTGGCCCTGTGCGGGACCCGGGGCTGGTTCTATGAGGAGGAGCGGGGCGAACACAGCACGAAAATCTTCAACCGGGAGCTTTTACGCCTGGAGGCGTCCCTGAAGGCGGCGGGGGAGCGGGAGAAGTTCTGCTTTCTCCACTACCCGCCCCTGTACCAGGGGTACCGCTGCCAGGAGATCCTGGACCTGCTGGAGCGGTACCGGGTGAGCCGGTGCTACTACGGCCATCTCCACGGGGGAAGCCACCGCCTGGCCTTCTCCGGGAGGCT
Organism: Pseudoflavonifractor sp. An184; assembly: GCF_002160305.1. Lineage (GTDB taxonomy): Bacteria > Bacillota > Clostridia > Oscillospirales > Oscillospiraceae > Lawsonibacter > Lawsonibacter pullicola. The sequence goes on along the minus strand of NZ_NFKI01000011.1, from coordinate 43,911 downwards.
GGGGACGGTGGAGTACCACCTGGTGGCGGCCGACTATATCGGCTTCCAGCCGAAAAAAATCCTGGATTAGCGAAAAATTCCTGGGAAAAAACGAAATTTGGGCTGGTCAAACCGGCCTGTATCTGGTAAAATATCGTCTCGAAAGTATACGGCGCGGCGGCTGAGCGCTTGAGGAACGCCGCCTCGCGCCCACAGGAGGAAGAATTCATGAAGGTCACCAACGTAGAGAAAAAAGAAAACAGCACCGTGGAGCTGACCATCCAGGTAGAGCCGGATGCGTTTGAGGCCGCGGTTCAAAAGGCATATCTGAAGGCCCGCAAGAACATCGCCGTCCCCGGCTTCCGGAAGGGCAAGGCCCCCCGCAAGATCATCGAGGGCATGTACGGCACCGCCGTGTTCTATGAAGAGGCCATCAACGACGTCTATCCCGCCGCCTATGAGGCCGCCGTGAAGGAGCAGAACCTGGAGGACATGGGCCACCCGGTCATGGACATCGTGGAGGTCAACAAGGAGAAGGGCCTCATCTTCACCGCCCTGGTCTCCGTCCGCCCCGAGGTCACCCTGAAGGCCTACAAGGGCCTCACCGCCCCCAAGGCCGAGGTGAACGTCACCGACGAGGACATTGAGAATGAGCTGCAGCCCTATATCCGCCGGGCCACCCGCCTGGTGTCCGTGGACCGGGAGGCCCACATGGGCGACACCGCCGTCATCGACTTCGAGGGCTTTGACGACGGCAAGCCCTTCGAGGGCGGCAAGGGGGAGGATTACAGCCTGGAGATCGGCTCCGGCTCCTTCGTCCCCGGCTTCGAGGATCAGCTCATCGGCCTGAAGGCCGGCGACGAGAAGGATCTGGACATCACCTTCCCCGAGGACTATGTGCCCGACCTGGCCGGCAAGAGCGTGGTCTTCAAGGTAAAGGTGAAGGAGGTCAAGGAGCCCCAGGCCCCTGAGGTGGACGACGAGTTTGCCAAGGACGTGTCCGAGTTTGAGACTCTGGCCGACTTCAAGAAGGACCTGGGCGAGAAGCTGCAGCAGCGCCGCACCGCCGAGGCCCAGAACGACTTTGAGAGCGCCGTGCTGGATCAGCTCATCGACAACCTGGAGGCCGACATCCCCGACGGCATGGTGGAGACCCAGCTGGACAAGATCATGGACGAGTACGCCATGCGCATGTCCGGCCAGGGCATGTCCATGGACGACTATCTGAAGATGATGGGCATGACCCCCGAGATGCTCCGCACCTCCGCCAAGCCCTCCGCCCTGCGCCAGGTGAAGACCCAGCTGGCTCTGGAGGCCGTGGCCGCCGCCGAGAACATGGAGGTCACCGAGGAGGAGTGCGAGGCCGAGGTCGGCAAGCTGGCGGAGCAGTACAAGCTCACCCCCGACCAGGTGAAGGCCGCCGTCTCCGTGGACGCCCTGAAGCAGGACCTGCTGCTCCAGAAGGCCTCCAAGCTGGTGGTGGACGAGGCCAAGGTGGGCGAGGCCCCCAAGAAGGAGGAGGCCGCCGCCGAGGAGAAGCCCAAGAAGACCACTCGCAAGAAGAAGACCGAGGAGGCCGCCGGCGAGGAGCAGCCCGCCGAGGAGAAGCCCAAGCGCACCCGGAAGAAGAAGACCGAGGAGAGCGCTGAGGAGCCCAAGGCGGAGTAAGAGAGAGACAGTCGACCCGGGGCGGCTCAGGCCGCCCCGGGTGGATTCACATCCAGGGAGCGGAGAAAAAAGCTCCCATTTCCCTGAAACATGGAATCATGTTCCGGTCCGGCGGGCATACTTTTGTATCACCGTCTAAAAAGGAGTATTATCTATGAGCTTAGTTCCCTATGTAGTAGAGCAGACCAACCGGGGAGAGCGGTCCTACGACATCTTCTCCCGTCTGCTCAACGACCGCATCATCTTCCTGTCTGAGGAGGTCAACGACACCACCGCCTCCCTGGTGGTGGCCCAGCTGCTGTACCTGGAGAGCCAGGACCCGGACAAGGAGATCCAGTTTTACATCAACAGCCCCGGCGGGTCTGTCACCGCCGGCATGGCCATCTACGACACCATGCAATATGTGAAGTGCGACGTGTCCACCATCTGCATCGGCCTGGCCGCCAGCATGGGGGCCTTCCTCCTGGCCGCCGGCACCAAGGGCAAGCGTCTGGCCCTGCCCAACGCGGAAATCATGATCCACCAGCCCTCCGCCGGCACTCAGGGGCAGATCACCGACATGGCCCTCCACCTGAAGCGCCTGGAGGTGGTCAAGAGCCGGATGAACCGCATCCTGGCCGAGAACACCGGCAAGAGCGTGGAGCAGGTCACCGCCGACTGCGAGCGGGACAACTTCATGACCGCCCAGGAGGCCCTGGAGTACGGCCTGATCGACAAGGTCATCGAGAAACGGTGAATTGGAGGGGCGCGCGGGACATTCCGCCCTCTCCCACCGCGGAAACTATGAGGTAAGAGATTCATGGCAAAAAACGACGAAAAGCGCGCCATCCGCTGTTCCTTCTGCGGCAAGCACCAGGATCAGGTCCGCCGGCTCATCGCCGGCCCCGGCGCCTATATCTGCAACGAGTGCGTCCAGCTGTGCATGAGCATCCTGGAGGACGAGAGCGACCTGATCCAGGACTCCGCCGCCGGGGAGATTCCCGACGCCATCCCCACCCCCCGGGAGATCCACCAGGTGCTGGACCAGTATATCATCGGCCAGGAGGCTGCCAAGGTGGCCCTGTCGGTGGCGGTATATAACCACTACAAGCGCATCTACTTCGGCGGCGGCGACGACGTGGAGCTCCAGAAGAGCAACATCCTGCTCATGGGCCCCACCGGCTGCGGCAAGACCCTGTTCGCCCAGACTCTGGCCCGGGTGCTGAAGGTGCCCTTCGCCATCGCCGACGCCACCACCCTCACCGAGGCGGGCTATGTGGGCGACGACGTGGAGAACATCCTCCTGCGTCTGGTCCAGGCTGCCGACTACGACATCGAGCTGGCCGAGCGGGGCATCATCTATATCGACGAGATGGATAAGATCGCCCGGAAGAGCGAGAACACCTCCATCACCCGGGACGTGTCCGGCGAGGGCGTGCAGCAGGCCCTGCTGAAGATTCTGGAGGGCACCGTGGCCAACGTGCCGCCCCAGGGCGGCCGGAAGCATCCCCACCAGGAGTTCATCCAGATCGACACCAAGAACATCCTGTTCATCTGCGGCGGCGCCTTCGAGGGCATCGACAAGATCATCGAGGGCCGCCTGGACAAGCGCTCCATGGGCTTCGGAGCGGAGATCCAGAGCAAGAAGGAGCGCAACGTGGGTGAGCTTTTGAAGGAGATCCAGCCCCAGGACCTGCTGAAGTTCGGCATCATTCCCGAGCTGGTGGGCCGCCTGCCCGTCATCACCACCCTCCAGTCCCTGGACCGGAAGCAGATGGTGCAGATCCTCACCGAGCCCAAGAACGCCCTGGTGAAGCAGTACCAGAAGCTGCTGGAGTACGACGACGTGGACCTGGAGTTCACCCAGGACGCCCTGGAGGCGGTGGCCGGCCGGGCGGTGGACCGGGGCATCGGCGCCCGGGGCCTGCGGGCCATTCTGGAGGAGGTCATGAACAAGATCATGTACGACGTGCCCTCCGATCCCACCATCGCCAAGGTGACCATCACCGCCCCCTGTGTGACCGAGGGGGCCCAGCCGGAGATCATCCGGGACCCGGAGCGGCAGGCCCGCCTGCCCCTGGGCAAGGCCGCCCTGCGGCCGGAGCGGGGCGGAATGCCCGGCACCAACGTGGGCTGAGGCCCGCAAATCAATTTGAAACTGAACAGCCCCGCGGTCCCTCCAAACGGCGGGCCGGGGCTGTTTTTTCAAACTTGAGCGGCGGGGGAGGGGGACTCACCCGGCCGCCTGTGTTCAGATCCCAGAGAGGAAGTGAGAACCATGAAGAAAGAATGGACGATGGAAGAGACCGTCAAGATGCCGGTCATTGCCCTGCGGGGGCTGACCGTGTTCCCCAATGTGCTCATCCACTTCGACGTGTCCCGGGAGATCTCCATCAAGGCGCTGGAGGAGGCCATGGCCTCCGGCGATCCGGTGTTCCTGGTGGGGCAGAAGGACATCGGGGTGGAATACCCGGAAGCAAAAGACCTTTACACCGTCGGCACCGTCTCCAACGTGCGCCAGATCCTCCGCACCCCCGGCGACAACGTGCGGGTGATGGTGGAGGGGGGCGCCCGGGGCAGCCTGAAGCGGCTGCTGCGCTCCGCTCCCTTCCTGGAGGCGGAGGTGCAGCCCATCCAGGAGGAGAAGGCGGGGCAGAACTCCGCCAAGACCGAGGCCCTGATCCGCTCCACCTATGAGATGTTCCGCCAGTACACCGAGCTGGCTCCCAAAACGGCCCCCGACCTGCTTATCAACGTGCTGGCCAGCGAGGACCCGGGGTATATCGCCGACTTTATCGCCCAGAACATCGCCATGCGCAACAGCGACAAGCAGGCCATCCTGGAGGAGCTGCGTCCGGTGCGCCGCCTGGAGCGGCTCTACCGCCTGCTCACCCGGGAGGTGGAGATCCTGGGGCTGGACATGGAGATCCAGAACCGGGCCCGGGAGCAGATGGCGGACAACCAGCGGGACTACTACCTGCGGGAGCAGATGAAGGCCATCCAGGCCGAGCTGGGCGAGGGCGAGGGCGGCGGCGACTCGGAGATCGGGGACTACCGCAAGAAGATCGCCGAGGCCAAGCTCCCCGACGAGGTGCGGGAGAAGCTGGAGAAGGAGCTGGGCCGGCTGGCCAAGCAGCCCTTCGGCTCCTCCGAGGCCACCGTGCTGCGCAGCTATCTGGACGTGTGCCTGGAGCTCCCCTGGGGCAAAAAGACCCGCGAGCGGGTGAGCGTGGAGGCTGCCCGGAAGGCCCTGGACCACGACCACTTCGGCCTGGACAAGGTGAAGGAGCGCATTCTGGAGTTCCTGGCTGTGAAGCAGCTGGCTCCCGACTTAAAGGGGCAAGTCATTTGCCTTGTCGGCCCTCCCGGCGTGGGCAAGACCTCGGTGGCCATGTCGGTGGCCCGGGCCATGAACCGGAAGCTCGCCCGCATCTCCCTGGGCGGCGTCAGCGACGAGGCGGAGATCCGGGGCCACCGGAAGACCTACGTGGGCTCCATGCCCGGCCGGATCATCGCCGCCATCAACCAGGCGGGGAGCTGTAACCCCCTGATCCTGCTGGACGAGATCGACAAGCTGGGGCGGGACCACCGGGGCGACCCGGCCGCCGCCCTGCTGGAGGTGCTGGACGTGGAGCAGAACAGCACCTTCCGGGACAACTTTCTGGAGGTGCCCTTCGACCTGTCCGACGTGCTGTTCATCACCACCGCCAACACCACCGACACCATCCCCCGGCCCCTGCTGGACCGGATGGAGGTCATCGAGCTGCCCAGCTACACCGACGAGGAGAAGCTGCAGATCGCCAAGCGCTACCTGCTGCCCAAGGAGATGAAGCGCCACGGTCTGGAGAAGAGCCAGCTGAAGGTGTCCGACGGGGCCATCCGGGCCATGATCGTCTCCTACACCCGGGAGTCGGGCGTCCGCGTGCTGGAGCGCCGGATCGCCGGCATCTGCCGGAAGGCGGCCATGCGCTTGGTGTCCGACGGGGACGTGAAGCAGGTGAAGGTCACCGACAAGGATCTGAAGGACTTCCTGGGGGCCCCCCGGTACTACCCGGAGCGCCAGGTGCTGGAGGAGCGCGTGGGCGTGGTCAACGGCCTGGCCTGGACCTCGGTGGGCGGCGAGCTGCTGGAGGTGGAGGTCAACGTGGTCCCCGGCTCCGGCAAGGTGGAGCTCACCGGTAACCTGGGGGACGTGATGAAGGAGTCCGCCCACGCGGCCCTCAGCTTCATCCGCAGCCAGGCGGACCGGCTGGGCATCCCCGCCGACTTCTATAAAGAGAAGGACATCCACGTCCACTTCCCCGAGGGGGCCGTGCCCAAGGACGGGCCCTCCGCCGGCATCGCCATCACCACCGCCATGGTGTCCGCCCTCACCGGGGCCCCTGTGAAGCGGGGCGTCGCCATGACCGGCGAGGTGACCCTGCGGGGCCGGGTGCTGCCCATCGGCGGCCTGCGGGAGAAGACCATGGCCGCCCTGCGCAACGGCATCCAGACGGTCATTATCCCGGCGGACAACGCCAAGGACCTGGATGAGATCGACCAGACGGTGCGCAATGCCCTCCACTTTGTGCTGGTGGACCAGGCGGACCAGGTGCTCTCCGAGGCCATCCGCACCCCCGGCGGGGAGGCGGAGGTGAGCCGCGCCCTGGCGGACAACCTGCCCGGCGGCAAGAGCCGGGGGGCTGCCCGCCTGCGCCAGTGAGGAGGGAGCCATGCCCATTAATTTACAGAAGGCGGAGTTCATCCTCTCCGCCGCCTCCCCCAAGGACTTTATCCGGGATGAGCTGCCCCAGGTGGCCTTTGCCGGCCGCTCCAACGTGGGCAAGTCCTCCGTCATCAACCGGCTGCTGAACCGGAAGAATCTGGCCCGGGTGGGGGCCGCCCCCGGCAAGACCACCCACATCAACTACTTCAATATCGACAGGGCCTTCTATCTGGTGGACTTGCCCGGCTACGGCTACGCCAAGGTGTCCAAGGGCGAGCGGGACCGGTGGGGCAAGCTCATGGAGAGCTACTTTGCCGACCGGTCCCAGATGACCCTGGGGGTCATGATCGTGGACGCCCGCCACAAGCCCACGGCGGACGACTGCACCATGGCAAAGTGGTACCGGGACGCGGGCTGCCCCGTGGTGGTGGTGGCCAACAAGCTGGACAAGCTGAAAAAGAGCGAGGTGGAAGGAAACCTCCAGCGCATCCGGGAGACCCTGGAGCTGGGGGAGGACACCCCCTTGATCCCCTTCTCGGCCGAAAAGGGGACGGGCAAGGAGGAGCTGCTTCGCATCATCCTGGCCAGCGTCAAGGAAGTTTAACAAGACATTGCAGCGCCCCGGTTCCCTGTGCGGTACCGGGGCATTTTTATGGAGAGGAGGGAGGAGCATGGTGATTCTGCTGGCCGGAGCCACCCACACCGGAAAGACCCGGATGGCCCAGAAGCTGCTGGAGCGGTACCAGCTCATCGACCGGGCCTATCCTGAGGAGCTGGAGCTGTGAGGGAGGCGGCCGCCCCGGAAAATTTTCCCGGTCCGGTTGCGTTTTTTGGAAAAGCCGGTATAATAAAACCGAAACGACGCTCAGGTCTGGGCGCAGAACAGAGAAAAGTGAGGACAAAACTATGGATTATGCCAAGGAATCCCTCCGCCTCCACGGGGAGTGGAAGGGAAAAATCGAAGTGATCGCCACCGTGCCCGCCAACGACAAGGAGTCCCTGTCCCTGGCCTACACCCCCGGCGTGGCCCAGCCCTGCCTGGAGATTCAGAAGCACCCGGAGAAGAGCTATGAGCTCACCCGCCGCCACAACCTGGTGGCCGTCATCACCGACGGCACCGCGGTGCTGGGCCTGGGCGACATCGGCCCCGAGGCCGGCATGCCCGTGATGGAGGGCAAGTGCGTCCTCTTCAAGCGCTTTGCCGACGTGGACGCCTTCCCCCTGTGCGTCAAGACCAAGGACGTGGACGAGTTTGTCCAGACCGTCTACAACATCTCCGGCTCCTTTGGCGGCATCAACCTGGAGGACATCGCCGCCCCCCGGTGCTTTGAGATCGAGCGCAAGCTGAAGGAGAAGTGCGACATCCCCGTCTTCCACGACGACCAGCACGGCACCGCCATCATCGCCCTGGCCGGCCTCACCAACGCCCTGAAGGTGGTGGGCAAGAAGAAGGAGGACGTGAAGGTGGTGTTCTCCGGGGCCGGTTCCGCCGCCATCTCCATCACCAAGCTGCTGCTCCAGGCCGGGTTCCAGGACATCACCCTGTGCGACAAGTTCGGCGCTCTGTACGAGGGCAACCCCGAGATGAACTGGGCCCAGCAGGAGATCGCCAAGGTCACCAACCGGGAGAAGAAGCAGGGCAAGCTGGCCGACCTGATGGCAGGGGCCGACGTGTTCATCGGCGTGTCCGCCCCCAACCTGGTCACCCCCGACATGGTGCGGACCATGAACCAGGACGCCATCGTCTTCGCCTGCGCCAACCCCACCCCGGAAATCTTCCCCGACGACGCCAAGGCGGGGGGAGCCCGTGTGGTGGCCACCGGCCGCAGCGACTACCCCAACCAGATCAACAACGTGCTGGCCTTCCCGGGCATCTTCCGGGGCGCCCTGGACGTGCGGGCCAGCGACATCAACGAGGAGATGAAGATGGCCGCCGCCCAGGCCCTGGCCGCCGTCATCCCCGACGAGGAGCTCTCCGAGGACAACATCATCCCCAAGCCCTTCGACCCCCGCGTGGTCCCCGCCGTGGCCCAGGCCGTGGCCGAGGCCGCCCGCCGTACCGGCGTTTCCAGAATCTGACCTACTTTTCTTGGAAGAAAAGTAGGCAAAAGAACTTTCTGCAAAACTTCGTTTTGCCTCTGTGAGGACTGTCAGGTTTCGGAGGGAAAGATAGTGTGAAAGGAAACCGTCAGGGTTTCCTGGATGTGAATTGGCCGAAGACCAAGAGAAGCCGGCCTGGGCCGTTCACGTGCAGTCATTCCGCGTTTCACAGCGAAGAAGAGAATGCGGTGCAAAAGAACGTTATGTCCCTGGTTTCCTGAAAGAAAAGAAGCAAAAAACTTTGTGAGACTTTCCCAGGAGGTATTTTATGAGGGCACTCGATTATCTGTTTTTGCTGGGCGTGCTGTTTCTTCCGTCGTTAATTTATGATTTGCTTTTTGGACATGAAGCGTTTCGAAATCTGCTGCGGGATAAAATTCGCTTGATTGAGCTTTGTGTGATTTCTTTCGTTTTAGTTGGAATAGTGCGGCTTGTTTTAGCCGGCTATCTTATGATCAGCCAGCTGCCTCTGGCCGCGAAATTTTAATCGTTGGAACCAACCGGGCGGGGGAGGAGTGCATCCCTCCTCCGCCTGTTGGCATATCACGAAGAAAGGCGGGAAGCGCGGTGAAGCGTGGACTTGAGGAGGCCTCCTAAAATCCAAACAATTTTAGGAGGTAAATGAGATGAACTTTACACCAGTGGACTGGAATACCTGGGAGCGTGCGGAGGTGTTCCGCCACTTTATCCGGGATCTGCGCTGTGTCATGAGCCTGACGGTGGAGGTCGACATAACCGATTTTCTGCGGGCCGTCAAGGGGAGAGGTCTGGCCTTCTACCCGGCCATGATCTGGGTGGCCAGCACGGCGGTCAACCGCCGGGCGGAGCTGCGCATGGGCTGGGATTCAGCGGGAAATCCCGGCATTTGGGATGTGGTCTCCCCGTACTACGCCCAATTTCACCGGGAGGACAGCCGGTTTGCGAAACTGGTCACCGAGTACGACCCGGACTTCTCTGTCTTTTACGAACGCTTTCAGGAGGATCAGGCCCGTTTTGCAAGCTGCCGCGGTTTTGACCAGCGGGAGCTTCCACCCAACACCTTTGACCTGTCCTGCCTGCCCTGGGTCCACTACAAATCCTTTGACATGCACATCTTTGATGAGGGAACGTATCTGGCTCCGGTGATCACCTGGGGCAGATATGAGGACGACGGGCGGAGAAGGATTACCCTGCCGCTGTCTCTGAATATCCACCACGCGGCGGCGGACGGCTTCCACCTGTGCCGCTTCTTTGCCGATGTGGAGGAAGAGCTGGCAAAATTTTAGCCTGGCTCTCCCACTGCAACAAGGAGGTTGAAGAGGGATGTGGACGTAAATCGCCGTTTTTATCAGTTGATCCGAATTTTCGCTGCGGCATGGGTGCTGTCTGTGGCGGTGTTTTGGCTTTTTTGCAGAGACCCGCAGATGGCGATGCTCCATGTCATAGTGGTGCAGTACCTGTTCCTGCCGGTGCTCACCCTCCTCCTGTCGTTTTTCCTGGGCAGAGAGGGACTGTCCATCCCACAGGCCGGGTGTGTGCTGCTGGGCTTCTCCGCCGCATATCTGCTGTGCCGTCTGCTCACCCTGTCCCTGCTGGAATATCTCCTCTCTGGCGACGCCGCGCTGCCGGGCCGGTACGATATCCTTGCGATTCTGTTCCTTTCTGCCGTTGGGCTTCTGATCGGCGCGGCGTCAAAAAAGAAACATTTGACTTGACGCTTCCCTGAGTGCTGCACCATAGCTCCCCGGCAATCGGGCTTGTGGATATGCCCAGGGAAAAACGCCCCGGGAGCGTTGGCTCGGAACCCCAGGCGCAGGCACAGAACTGCACCAGCTGAAATTTTTGCAAACCCAGGGCCCAGTGGCCCGGTGGGAATTTAGATCGTCACTCAGATTTTGCGCGCCGGAAATTTTGCTGAATGATTCAGTAATGCGTCCCTCGTAATGGGGGTCCGGGGGTAAGCGGTCCTATGGGCACGAAGTGCCCGTCGGCCGCGTCCCCCGGGGGCGTTTTGGTCACTTTGCCGCCATGGGCAAAGTGACCCGCCGCCTGGAACCGGGTTCCAGAAAAACAGCAAACTCTTCCCTGGCGGCGGAATCACAGCACACTCAGAATGCTGTGCTCTGCGCCTAAAAACACAGCCGAAAAAGGAAACCGCCCCTTGACAATCCCTCAAAACTGTGTTACAGTTCCCTTACTGCGAGGAAAAGGATGTTAGCAGAGCGCGTCCCTGCCCAGAGAGCCCCCGGTTTGGTGGAAGGGGGAGAGGGAGTTCTGTGAAGTTACCCCTTGGAGCAGCCGCCTGAACAGCCGGGAAAGAGGCCCAGTAGGGGACAGGCCGGGTTCGCCCGTTACCGCGTGGGAGTTTTGGAGAACTCCGTGAGGCCCGCCGCCGCGAGGGGCGGGCGAACCAGAGGTGGTACCGCGTTTATGTCAAATGCCCTCTGTCCGGAAAACCCGGGCAGAGGGTTTTCTGTTTGTCCCAGCTTGTGTTTGGAGGATTGGAAGAAGCTATGGAAGTGAGTCGGCGGACCGGGGTGCTGTTCGTTTTCATCGCGGCGGTGCTGTACAGCATCGGCGGACTGTGCATCAAGGTGATTCCCTGGAGCGGAATCGCCATCAACGGCGGGCGTACCGCCATCGCCCTGGTGGTGATCGGAGCGTTTCTGGCGGCCACCAAGCACCCGCCCAGGCTGAACCGCTGGATTTTCCTGGGGGCTGTGTGCGTGTTCGGAACCAACCTGCTGTATGCGGTGGCCAACAAGCTCACCACGGCGGCCAACACCATCGTGCTTCAGTTCACCGCCCCCATTTTTGTCATCGTGTTCTCCCTGCTGTTCTGGCACAAGCGGCCCAGGAGGCTGGACCTGATCGCCTGCGCGGTGGTGTTCGGCGGAGTGTTGTTCTTCTTCGTGGACAGCCTGGAGATGGGGGGCGGCCTGGGCAACTTCCTGGCCCTCCTGTCCGGGGTGTCCTACGCCGGGGTCTTTCTGATGAACGACATGCCCGACAGCGACGCCCTCTCCTCGGTGTTCTGGGGGGAGGTCCTCTCCTCGGTGACCGGCCTGCCCTTCCTGATTCAGGAGACGGAGTTCCCGCCCACCGCCATCCTCAGCCTGGTGGTCCTGGGGGTGTTCCAGGTGGCGCTGGCCTATATCCTGCTGGCCATCGGCCTGAAAACCACGCCCCCGGTGATGGCCAGCCTGGTCTCCGGCATCGAGCCGGTGCTCAACCCCATTCTGGTGGCGGTATTCTATCAGGAGTATATGGGCCCCTTCGCCCTCATCGGTGCGGCGGTGGTCATCGTGGGCGTGGTGGGGTACAATGTGATCCAGGCCCGGCAGGGGGCCAAGGTATAGGACCTCCCCACGGGGAAAACAAGAGAAACGTATGCAAGACTGGTAGGGCGCGACGACCCGGCGCGCCGTAAACGGCGGAAAAACGCGGCGCGCCCGGTGGTCGCGCCCTACCGGAAGCCAAATCCCAATTTCAGTGATTATAAAACAAAGGAGTAAGATCGATGACCTGTTACGAAGAACTGAAAGCCCGCGGACTGATTGCCCAGGTGACCAACGAGGAGGAGATCTCCAAGATGGTCAACGAGGGGAAGGCCGTTTTCTATATCGGCTTTGACCCCACCGCCGACTCCCTCCACGTGGGCCACTTCATGGCCCTGTGCCTGATGAAGCGGCTGCAGATGGCGGGCAACCGGCCCATCGCCCTCATCGGCGGCGGCACCGGCTATATTGGCGACCCCTCCGGCCGCACCGATATGCGCAGCATGATGACCCCCGAGACCATCCAGCACAACTGTGACTGCTTCAAAAAGCAGATGGAGCGCTTCATCGAGTTCGGCGAGGGCAAGGCCCAGATGGTGAACAACGCCGACTGGCTGCTGAAGCTCAACTATATCGACCTGCTGCGGGACGTGGGCGCTTGCTTCTCGGTGAACAACATGCTCCGGGCCAAGTGCTATGAGCAGCGCATGGAGAAGGGCCTGTCCTTCCTGGAGTTCAACTATATGATCATGCAGTCCTACGACTTCTACTACCTGTTCCAGCACTACGGCTGCAACATGCAGTTCGGCGGCGACGACCAGTGGTCCAACATGCTGGGCGGCACCGAGCTCATCCGCAAAAAGCTGGGCAAGGACGCCCACGCCATGACCATCACCCTGCTCCTCAACTCCGAGGGCAAGAAGATGGGCAAGACCGCCAAGGGCGCCGTGTGGCTGGACCCGGAGAAAACCTCCCCCTACGAGTTCTATCAGTACTGGCGCAACGTGGGGGACGACGACGTGCTCAAGTGCCTGCGCATGCTCACCTTCCTGCCCCTGGAGCAGATCGACGAGATGGACAGGTGGGAGGGCAGTCAGCTGAACACCGCCAAGGAGATCCTGGCCTTTGAGCTCACCAAGCTGGTCCACGGCGAGGAGGAGGCCCAGAAGGCCCAGGACGCCGCCAAGGCGCTGTTTGTGGGCGGCGGCGACATGAGCAACGTGCCCGCCACCACCCTCACCGAGGCCGACCTCACCGACGGCTCCATCGGTATCCTGGATCTGATGCTCAAGTGCAAGCTGGCCCCTTCCAAGAAGGAGGCCCGCCGCCTGGTGGAGCAGGGCGGCGTGGAGGCCAACGGCGAGAAGGTTGCCGACGTGGCCCAGAGCTACACCGCCGCCGACTTCCAGGGCGACGGCCTGATGCTCAAAAAGGGCAAGAAGGTCTTCCATCGGGTGCAGATGTAATTTTGTTTTGGGCTTTCAAACTATGAAAGCGCCCCCGGTTCCGGCGGTTTTTGCGGAACCGGGGGTTTTCTGTTTTTTATATAAGCCTTCCCCTTGGGGGAAGGTGCCCCAGTGCGCACACTGGGGCGGATGGGCAGATTTTGGATCGGGTTTGTTATACGCAGGGGGAATTTCGCCGCCCGCGGGCGGCGAGTTACTTTGCCCCCGGCGGCTCGTCGTCGCAAAGTCCGCTTGTCTCCGTTTCCGCCTGACGGCGAAAACTGCGACCGCTCCCTTGCTCCTCCTCTTCCCGGCGAACCCGCTGCGCTGGGCTTCACCGGGAGCAACGATGGATTGGGCAAAACGCCGCCGGGGACGGCTCAAAATGGGCACTCCGTGCCCATATTCGCCTTTCCCCGGACCCCGTTTACGGGAGCGCTCTCCTGATAGATGCTGCAATATTTCCGGCGCGCAAAATCTGAGTGGCCATCTAAATTCCTGCCGCCCCACTGGGGGCTGGCTAAGAGGAAAATTAAAGCCGGTGCGATTTCCGTTCTGCGCCTGGCTTTGCCGAGCAGTCGTTTGCTGTCGCTGGGCGTAGGGGCGGCACACCGGGCCGCCCAATTTCGATATGAAATTATACCTGCTGTGTGTAGGGGCCGATGTCCCCATCGGCCCGTCGTCGGGGGTGTTGCCGGGGAGATGGGATTGTTTTTGAGTGCACTGTGGGGGTGTTTCCGCCTCTTTCGTTCATCGATACACCCGTTCCAGCCGCGCCCCCAGGCGGGAGAGCAGCTCGTTGGTGATGGTGCCGCACCGGACGGCCAGCTCCTCTGCCCGCAGCTCCTTGGACCCGTCCCGGCCGATGAGGGTGACCACATCTCCCGGGGCGGCCTCGGGCAGATCGGTCACGTCCACCAGCAGCTGGTCCATGCACATCCGCCCCACCATGGGGCAGAAGGCCCCCCGGATGAGCACCCGGCCGCCCTTCTGGGGCAGGTTCCGGGGCAGGCCGTCGGCGTATCCGATGGTGACCACGGCCAGCCGGGTCTCCCGCCGGGCCTGAAAGGCCAGGCCGTAGCCCGCCCCCTGGCCGGGCCGGAGGGTGCGCACCGAGGCCACCCGGGCCCGGAGGGTCAGGACCGGCTTCAGGGGCAGGCGGCGCTGGGTGGGGGAGAGGTCGCTGTATACCCCGTACAGGGCGATCCCCGCCCGGGCGTAGTGACAGGGCTGGGGCGGCAGATTGAGCATCCCGTAGCTGGCCTGGATATGGACCGCTCCCGGGTCCAGGCCCTGCTCCCGCATCCAGTCCAGTGTGCCGTAAAAGCGGGCGAGCTGCTTCTGAGTAAAGTCCACCTGGTCCGGCTCCAGGGAGTCGGACACGCACAGGTGGGAGAAGGCGCCGGTGATGCGCAGGTGTTTCAGCCGGTACAGCCGCTGGATGGCCGCCCGGTCCTCCGCCGGGACGCCCAGGCGGTGCATCCCCGTGTCCAGGGCCAGGTGGACTTGGACCGATTTCCCCTGGGCGGCCAGGGCCCGGCCGTGGGCCTCGTCGGCCACCGTCTGGGTGAGATGCCACCGCCGGAGCAGGGGGACCTCCCGGGGCGGGGTGTAGCCCAGGATGAGGATGGTCCCCCGGACCCCGTGCTTTCGCAGGAAAATGCCCTCGGACAGGGAGGCCACGGCGAAGGCCCGCACCCCCTCCCTCCAAAGCCGCCGGGCCGTTGGAACCGCCCCGTGGCCGTAGCCATCCGCCTTTACCACCGCCATGAGCCGGCACTCCGGGGAGAGGGTGCTCTCCAGGGTCCGGGCGTTGCGGGCCAGGGCCTCCAGGTCCACCTCCGCCCAGGCACGGCCACGCGGATCGGGCCGGATGGGCCGCAGTCCGTCCAGTGCCAGCGCCATCCCCACGGTGAGGGCCAGCACGGCGCAGAAGTGGCCCAGGCTGTTTTGTACGAAAATGCCCTCCAGGCCCGCCGCCTCAGCGCCGCCCCGCACCAGTACGATGGACCAGGGGTGGAGGAGGTAGACCAGCAGGGACGCCCGCCGGGCTTTTTTGTCCTCGCCCCGGTTCTCCCCCAAGAGCAGTGAGAACAAAAAGGCCATGCACAGGGGGAGGAGCAGGTACATGCTGTCGTGGCGGGGCCAGTCGAGGCCCCGGAGCCAGAGTGCCTCCAGGCTCATGCCCAGGAGGGACAGGACGAACCCCGCGGCGGAGGTCCGGCGGCTCCACCGGAGTCCCGCCGCTCCCAGCAGAAGAAAGAGGGGGGCGAAGAACAGGCCGTTCCGGGTGTAGGAGAACACCAGAAAAATGCCGTCATACAGGGTTTTCAGCGCCGGGACAGCGGCTGTAAAGCCATAATAGCTGTCACCGCCTGCGCCCACCAGATAGAGGAGCCCGGCCAGGGACAGGGCTACGGGGGCGGGGAGCCGGGCCAGATTCCGCGCGATCACCACTCCCAGGAGGACCGCAGGAAAGTACCAAAGGTGGTACAGCGTGCCGTCCAGCAGCAGCTTCTGGAGCCACTGGAGGGGGGAGGCGAAGCCCCCGTTGTACCAGTTTAAAGGCAGGTAGAGGACCACCGCCAGGGCGTACACCAGGGCGGTCTTTTTCAGAAATTTCCCCGTGTGCGCCCAATTTCTTTGGGAGAGAAAATACCCGCTGACCATGAAGAAGAAGGGGACGGCCACCCGGGCCAGCACCCGGGTGAGCCAGAAGTCCGCCCCCGGCGCGAAGGAGTCCAGAGGGGAGGTGTGGTTGCACACCACCAGAAGGGCGGAGAGCAGGCGGAACCGGTCCAGAGCGGGGGAGAGACGCTTTCCGCTCATAGTCCGCCCTCCCACAGGGTGAGGATGAACCCGCCCTGGTTATCCCCGGAGATCTGCCAGCAGCCCTCGGGGACCTCCGTCTGAATCTCCTCTCCGGGACAGGGGAGCCAGGACACCCGGGCGGTGCGCTCGTTAGACAGGCGGCATACCTTTACACCGCTTTGCAGGAAGGGGACGTACTCCTCCAGGCACAGGCGGTTCTCCTCCATGAGCAGAGCGTGGGGCACCCCCACATACCGGAAGTGCCAGGGCTCCCCGGCGATGCGGGTGACCGCCTCCTTCTCCCGGCGGTAGCGCTGAATGAAGCCGTATCGGGCGGCCAGGCGGCGGAAGGTCCCGCAGGGACCCTCGTCGGGAAAGTCGGGGCGGATGAAGTCAATGCTGGGGGCGGCCTTGGCCAGATCCATGGCCAGGCCGGTCTGGTGCTCACTGCACCCGGGGAAGGCCACATACTGCCGGGTGAAGGCCTCCCCCTCTTTTGCTAAGGTGTCGTCCCAGATGGATTGCTGTTCTCTAAAGCTGCGCCAGCCGGACACGGGGACGATGGTCCCCCGGCCCCCGGCGGCCTGGATGCAGGCGGACAGGAGTTTTCCCGCCCGGCGCTCCATGCGGATGTCCGGATAGGCGGCGTCCAGGGGGATGAGTTCGGGCGTTCCGGTCTCCTGGAGAGGGTGGTCCCGGTTCACCAGGATCAGGGGCCCGCGAAAGCTCTGGGACCGATGGAGGGTAAGGCGTTTCATCCTGTCACCCCCAGCGTGATGATCCGGTCCACCAGGGCGGAGAAGTCCAGCCCGATCCCCTTCATCATGGTGGGATAGCGGCTGTGGGAGGTGAAGCCGGGGATGGTGTTTACTTCATTAAAGACGATCTTCCCCACCGGGGTGAGGAACAGGTCCACCCGGGCGAACACCCGGCAGTCCAGGGCCCGGTAGATGACCTTGGCCGCCGCCTGAATCTCCGCCGCCTTTTCCTGGGGAATCCGGGCGGGGCAGTGGATGGCGGAGGTTTTCAGGGTGTACTTCTCCTCAAAATTGAAGAAGCCGCCGGACAGCTCGATCTCGTCCACCAGCCCCACGGTGAGCTCCCCGTTGCCCAGCACGGCGCAGCCCACCTCAAAGCCGGGGACGGCCTCCTCCAATAAAACCTCCCGGTCGTGGCGGAAGGCCCCCTCCACGGCGGGGATGAGGCCCTCCGGCCCTTCCAGCCGGGTCACCCCGAAGGAGGAGCCCGCCCGCACCGGCTTGACGAACAGAGGATAGCCGATGGATCGGGCGGCCTCGGCCAGGGCTTCCGGGTCATAGGGGCGGGTGACCACCGTCCCCTTTGGGACGGCCACCCCCGCCAGGGCGGCCAGCTGGTGGGAGCGGACCTTGTCCATGCACAGGGCGCTGGACAGGGCGCCGCAGCCGATCACCGGCACTCCCGCCAGCTCAAAGAGCCCCTGGATGGTGCCGTCCTCCCCGTTCTTCCCGTGGAGCACCGGAAAAATAGCTGTAAAGGGAATTTCCTATTCACTTCCATCCAACAGGAGAAGAGTACAGTTTCCACGGTCCAGCCGCAGGGTGCAGGGGACGCAGGCCGGGCTCTCCAGCCACCGGTCCTGGGGGATGGCCTCCAGGGGGCCGGGGTACCAGTACCAGGCCCCCTCCCGGGTGATGCCCACCGGGATGGGGCGGTATTTTTCCGGGTCCATGTGGGAGAGGACGGCGTGGGCGGACTCCAGCGACACCCCGTACTCGGTGGAGCACCCGCCGAACAGCACCAAAATATCCATGGGTTTCATAGAAAAGACCTCCTAAACGGCAAAACGCCTTGCTTGGATGATCCAATCGTACCAGAGCAAGGCGTTTTTTGTTTGAAGGTTTTCCCATGGGGAGCTTGTGATTTTCCCGAAAAATTCTTGCGAATTTCTTACGGAGACAGAAAAATTCCAGCCGCCGGCACAGCCGGCGGCTGGTGTTCGGTTACAGGGAAGTCTTGATGCGCTCCACGGCCTGGCGGGTGGCCTCCGCGTCGCCGAAGGCGGTGAGGCGGATGTACCCCTCGCCGCTGGGCCCGAAGCCCGCGCCGGGGGTGGTGGCCACGTTGGCCTGATCCAGCAGCAGGTCGAAGAACTCCCAGGAGCCCATGCCGTTGGGAGTTTTCAGCCAGATGTAGGGGGCGTTCACACCGCCGAAGCAGGTGAGACCGGCGGCGGTGAGGCCGTCCCGGATGACCTTGGCGTTGTTCTGGTAGTAGGCGATGGCCTCCCGGGTCTGCTCCTTGCCCTCGGGGGTGTAGATGGCGGCCGCGCCCCGCTGGACCACGTAGGGCACCCCGTTGAACTTGGTGCACTGGCGGCGGTTCCACAGGGCGTTGAGCTTGGCCCCGTCCCGCTCCAGCTCCATGGGCACCACGGTGTAGGCGCAGCGGTTGCCGGTGAAGCCGGCGGTCTTGGAGTAGGACCGGAACTCGATGGCGCAGGTGCGGGCGCCCTCCACCTCATAGATGGTGTGGGGCACGTCCTCCTCGGTGATGAAGGCCTCGTAGGCGGAGTCGTACAGGATGACCGCGCCGTTGGCGTTGGCATAGTCCACCCAGACCTTCAGCTGCTCCTTGGTGGCCACCGCGCCGGTGGGGTTGTTGGGGAAGCACAGGTAGATGATGTCCACCTTCTCCTTGGGAGGCTGGGGGGTAAAGCCGTTCTCCTCCACACAGGGCATATAGACCAGCTTGGACCAGCGGCCCAGCTCGGCCTGGTACTCGCCCGCCCGGCCGGCCATGGCGTTGGTGTCCACGTACACGGGGTACACCGGGTCGCACACGGCCACTACGTTGTCCGTGCCGAAGATGTCGCCGATGTTGCCGCAGTCGCTCTTGGCGCCGTCGGAGACGAAGATCTCCTCGGGCTTCATATCCACGCCCCGGGCGGCGTAGTCGTGCTGGGCGATGGCCGCCCGCAGGAAGTCGTAGCCCTGCTCGGGGCCATAGCCGTGGAAGCCCTCAAAGGTGCCCATCTCGGTGACGGCCTGGTGCATGGCCTCGATGACCGCGGGGGCCAGGGGGCGGGTCACGTCGCCGATGGACAGCTTGATGATCTTGGCCTCCGGATGGGCGGCGGAGTAGACGGAGATCCGCCGGGCCACCTCGGAAAACAGGTAGTTGCCGGGGAGCTTCAGGAAGTTCTGATTTACCTTTGTCATATGCTGCACTCCTTTTTCAGGCAGGATTTGTGTGCCATGTCTGTTATTATCCCCGATGGAAAAGCCGTTGTCAATGTCTAATTTGCCCGTGTTCCGCCTGGGGAGATTGGATTTTCGGTGTTTTTATTGGTAATAGCCCGAAAGGCCGATTCCGATGGTCTCCCAGTGCTCCGCCCGGCGCCGGTCCCGCTCCACATCCGGGTTGTTGAGGGTAGGGATGCCGTCCGCCTCCATCTCCGCAATCATCTCCTGGACGTCCTTGGGGAGGATGGAGCGGTAGACCCCCACGCTGATGTTCAGGAAGGCGTAGGAATAGCCCTGCTCGCGGTCGTCCACCGGGCCGTTGTTGCGCCGGGTGAACTCCTCGATCAGCTCGTCGGCCCCGGTCTGGAAGGCGGGCAGGCCGTAGATGGTGGGCTGGAGCCGGCCCTCCAAGCCCCCTAAAAATTCGATAAATTCCAACCGGCCCGACTGGTCAAAGTCCAGGCGCAGCTCGCTTTCGGCGTAGTACCACTGGTCTCCTTGGAACTCCTCCGCCGGACCCAGCAGGGCCTCCGCCTGCTCCTTGGAGGCGGCGAGGGGGAGGAGCTGTTCCCCCAGCCGCAGGCCCTCCAGGGGGAGCAGCTCCAGGGGCGTGGAATACAGGTCCATAAAACCACCTCGTTTTTAAGACTTGAATTTGCTGCCCCTATCCTACCACAGATCAGAAGCATTTCCCAGGCTTCCCAAGCCCGGAAAAGTGTGATACAATAAACTGATTTCGTTTGCGCAGAAAGTTCAGGGAGGGCGGCATGATCGTATTGGGCATCGATCCCGGGGTGGCCACCATCGGCTTTGGGGTCATCCGGGCGGAGCGGCAGAAGAACACCTTGATCCAGTACGGGGTCATCACCACCCCGCCGGGCATCCCCCTGTCCAACCGGCTTTTGCAGATCTCCAGCGACATGGAGGAGCTGATCCGCACCTTTCACCCGGACGAGATGGCGGTGGAGGAGCTCTTCTTCACCAAAAACATCACCACCGGCATCGCCGTGGCCCACGGACGGGGGGTCATCCTCCTGGCGGCGGAGAAGCTGGGGGTCCCCATCTTCGAGTACACCCCCATGCAGGTGAAGCAGGCGGTGGTGGGCTACGGGGGGGCGGACAAGCGGCAGGTGATGCTCATGACCCAGCGGCTGCTGGGCATGAAGCAGATCCCCCGGCCCGACGACGCCGCCGACGCCCTGGCCATCGCCATCTGCCACGGCCGGTCGGCCACCAGCCTGCTGAACACCGAGCGGGCCTTTGACCCAAGCCGGTATGACACGCGCTGAAGGCGCATGTCAGAGTGGAGAGTTGAGAGTGAAGAGTGGAGATTCCGATCTTCTAAAACTCTCCGGTTGCCTGAACGCTTCTCTCCACTCTCAACTCTTCACTCTCCACTCTCAACCAAAAAGGGGTTTGTTTCATGTTCTACTATCTCAGCGGCACCGTGGCCCATGTGGAGCCCTATCTGGCCGTTATCGACTGCGGCGGGGTGGGCTACGCCTGCCGCACCACCAGCTACACCCTGTCCGCCCTGAAAAAGGGGGAGAAGGGGAAACTCTTCACCTATCTGAGCGTCCGCCAGGACGGGGTGGACCTGTTCGGCTTCGCCACCCAGGAGGAGCTGAACCTGTTTCAGCAGCTCACCTCCGTGTCCGGCGTGGGACCCAAGGCGGCGCTGTCCATCCTGTCCGCCAGCACCCCGGCCAATCTGGCTCTGTCCATCATCACCGGGGACGAGAAGGCCCTCACTGTGGCCCAGGGCATTGGCAAAAAAATCGCCCAGCGCATCATCCTGGAGCTGAAGGACAAGCTGGCCAAGGGCCAGACCGTCTCCATCCAGGGGGAGAGCTACGGCGGCTCCGGCATCACCGTCATCCCGGAAAACAAGCTGTCCGAGGCCTCCGCCGCCCTGGCGGTGCTGGGCTACTCCCAGGGGGAGATCAACCTGGCCCTGAAGGGCGTCGACCTGGACGCCCTCACTCTGGAGCAGGTCATCAAAGAGGCCCTGAAGAAGATGATGAAGGGATAAAATTCCATCTGGAGACGCAGGAAAATGGCTCAGTTTGAATGTGTGTTTCCCAGTGCCTATTCATTTGACGATATTTTGCAGTATTTCCATGCCCATCTCACCAAAAACCACGGGGAATACACCGGGGGCAGCGACTATGCCTCCGGCCGCGTCCGGGTCGCCGTCCGGGTGTATGAGCGGTACAGTGTGATGGGGGACAACTATCTGAGCCTGACAGTGACGCTGGTCAACGACGGTGGAGATACCTTCGCCTCCGCCATCTCCGCCGCCGGGCGGGGAAACGGCCTGGGGGTCGTTTTCAACTGGGGCGAGGACAAATTTTTGGAGATTTTTTCCGACGGCGCAAACATGTTTGAGGGAATGAAGGTCCTGAAAAAGGGTTAGAAGGAGTTGAGACCCAATGGCCAAGTATGAAAAACAGTTTCGCGGCGACTTTGATAAGACCCTGCGCTATCTCCATGACGGAATTTTGAGCGCCAGCTCCTCGGCCAGCTTTGAGGATGAGAGCTATATCATGTTTTCCGGGGTGCGCTGCTGTGTCCGGGTGTACGAGCGGTACAGCTGGACGGGGGGCAACCGGGTATCCATGACGGTGACCCTGGTGGGGGACGGGGAGGAGTTGTGCCTGTCTGCCATTACCGCCGGAGGGAGCCAGGCCATGCTGTTCAAAATGAACACCATGGGGGAGGAGGCCTTTCTGGATACCCTGCGTGAGCTGGCGGAGCGGCTGTGATTTTTCTGTATTTTAACGTACCATCAGACAGGAAGTGAATCCATGGCAATCGATTTTTCCAACACAGACTTTGAGCCGGAGGCGCTGGACGAGCCCCTGGTGACCACCTCCCTCACCCGGGAGGACGAGGGGGAGTACTCCCTCCGGCCCAAGACCCTGCGGGAGTACATCGGCCAGGAGAAGGCCAAGGGTAACCTGGAGGTGTTCATCCAGGCGGCCAAGATGCGCCGCGAGCCTCTGGACCACGTACTCCTCCACGGTCCCCCGGGGCTGGGCAAGACCACCCTCAGCGGCATCATCGCCAACGAGATGGGGGTGAACATCCGCATCACCTCCGGACCGGCCATCGAGAAGGCGGGGGACCTGGCCGCCCTGCTCACCAACCTGAACGAGAACGACATCCTCTTTGTGGACGAGATCCACCGCCTGAACCGGTCGGTGGAGGAGGTCCTGTACCCGGCCATGGAGGACTACGCCATCGACATCATCATCGGCAAGGGGCCGTCCGCCAACTCCATCCGCCTGGACCTGCCCAAGTTCACCCTCATCGGGGCCACCACCCGGGCGGGCCAGCTGTCCGCCCCCCTCCGGGACCGGTTCGGGGTGACGTTAAGGCTGGAGCTTTACACCCCGGAGGAGCTCTCCCTCATCGTCACACGGTCCGCCGGCATCCTGGAGGTGCCCATCGAGCCCGACGGGGCCATGGAGATCGCCAAGCGCTCCCGGGGAACTCCACGAATTGCCAACCGGATGCTCCGGCGGGTGCGGGACTTCGCCCAGGTGAAGGCCGGAGGGGTTATAACCAAAAAGGTGGCCGACGAGGCCCTCACCGCCCTGGAGATCGACCACCTGGGGCTGGACGCCATCGACCACCGGATGCTCCGGAGCATCATCGAGAACTACCGGGGCGGGCCGGTGGGGCTGGAGACCCTGGCCGCCACCATCAACGAGGAGGCGGTCACCCTGGAGGATGTGTACGAGCCCTACCTGATGCAGCTGGGGTTCCTCACCCGCACCCCACGGGGCCGGTGCGTCACCCCCAAGGCCTATCAGCACCTGGGCCTGCCCGTACCCGGGGGAGAGATCTCTGGAGGGCTGGATCAGTTGAGCTTCTAAAGCAGGGAGGGGAAGCGCATGGCCTTTTGGCTTTTTTTCACCGCCATGGACCTGCTGATCCCGGCCATCATGGTGGGCTTTGGGAGACGGTTTCTCAAGCATCCCCCCAAAACGATCAACGCGCTCTACGGCTACCGCACCGCCCGGTCCATGAAAAATCAGGAGACCTGGAACTTTGCCCACGAGACCTGTGGACGGTTGTGGGTGCGCCTGGGAAAGCTGTCTTTTCTCCCCGCCCTGCTGGCGGCCGTGCTGACCTTCGGGCGCGGCATTGAGACCGTCAGCGTGGTCAGCGTTGTGGTGGTGACCATTCAGACGCTTGCCCTGATCGGCAGCATCTTCCCGGTGGAGCGGGCCCTGAAACGGAACTTTGATGATTCTGGAAGAAAGAGATCATGACAGAGCGGGAAGCGGTTTAAAACCGCCGGCATCCGCAGCGCAGCCGGCAACGAACCGGGGCCGTTGGCTCGGCAAACTCAGGCGCGGTGGTTGAATGGAAAAACCTGAAATTTTTACATACGCAGGGCCCCAGTGGGCCCGGATTGAATTGCGGAGAGTCACTCAGATTTTGCGCGCCGGAAATATTGCAGCATCTATCAAGAGAGCGCCCCCGTAAACGGGGTCCGGGGAAAGCGGTCCTATGGACTTAGGCGGAGCACAGCGGAGCCGTAGTCCATCGGCCGCGTCCCCGGCGGCGTTTTGGTTACTTTGCCGCCGCGGGCAAAGTAACCCGCCGTCCGCAGACGGCGGAATCCCCCCGCGGCATAGTTTCATACATTTCATACACTGAGCAAACCACCGAAAAACGGTTATTTGAAATCAAAAAAATCAAACAAGTAATGAGGTGCATTTCCATGGGTAAACTATTTGGAACCGACGGCATTCGCGGCGTAGTCAACGCCGGACTGGACGCAGACCTGGCCTACAAGGTGGGCCTGGCCGCGGCCCAGGTCCTGGCCAAGGGCAAGAAGCCGGGAGAAAAACCCCTGGTGACCATCGGCAAGGACACCCGCATCTCCGGCGACCTGCTGAAGGGCTCCCTGATTGCGGGCCTGTGCACCGCCGGAGCGGACGTGCTGGACCTGGGCACCCTGCCCACCCCCGGCGTGGCCTGGGTGACGGTGGACGAGAAGGCGGACGCCGGCATCGTCATCTCCGCCAGCCACAACCCCTTTGAGCACAACGGCATTAAAATCTTCAACGGCCAGGGCTACAAGCTCTCCGACGAGCTGGAGGAGAAGATCGAGGACGTGGTCCTCTTCGGCCACAACGACGTGGGCCGGAAGACCGGCGGAGACATCGGCAAGGTGAGCTATGTGGCCGAGAAGGCCGTCCTGGACTACATCGACCACCTGGAGTCCACCATCACCAGCGACCTGGCCGGCCTGCGCATTCTGGTGGACTGCGCCAACGGGGCCTCCTACACCACCGCCGCCCGGCTGTTCGACCGCTTCCCCAAGCTCCAGACCGACGTAATCAACGCCGACCCGGACGGGGTGAACATCAACGACAAGTGCGGCTCCACCCACATTGACAGCCTGGCCGCCATGGTGAAGGCGGGGGGCTATGACATCGGCATCGCCTTCGACGGGGACGCGGACCGCTGTCTGGCGGTGGATGAGCAGGGCAGTCTGATCGACGGCGACCAGATCATGGCCGCCTGCGGCCTGGACCGGAAGGGGAGAGGGGCGCTGCCCGGAGACACCGTGGTGGCCACCGTCATGTCCAACCTGGGGCTCCATGTCTTTGCCAAGGAGCACGGCCTGAAGCTGGAGATCACCGACGTGGGCGACCGGAACGTGCTGGAGCGGATGCTGGAGCAGGGCTACGTCCTGGGCGGCGAGCAGTCGGGACACATGATCTTTACCGACTACGCCACCACCGGCGACGGCCAGCTCACCGCTCTTCAGGTGCTCTCTCTGCTGAAGGAGAGCGGCAAGAAGGCCTCGGAGCTCTTTGGGGCCTGCGCCCGGTACCCCCAGGTGCTCATCAACGTGCCGGTGGCCGACAACGACGTAAAAAAGGCCGTCATGGCCAGCCAGGCCCTTTGGGACGCGGTGAAGGCGGAGGAGGAGCAGCTCGCCGGAAGCGGCCGCATCCTGGTGCGCCCCTCGGGCACCGAGGCCCTCATGCGAGTGATGGTGGAGGCCAAGACCGAGGACGCCGCCCGCCAGACCGCCCAGCGGCTGGCCCAGATGATTCCCAGTCTCGCAAAGGAATAAAACTGGAAAAATCGGGAAAGTATATGGAAATATGAACAAAATATTTCCGGATACCCCTTGACAAAACCAGTCATTTTGTTTATGATGGATAGCAACCGGAATAAAAATGAGCCAATACCGGATTTCCAGTCCTTACCGGACGAGGAAATATGCCTTCTGGCAGGGGCGGGGAACGCCGCCGCTGAGGAGGAGCTGGTCCGCCGCTACGGCCGCCTGGTGCGCGCCTGCGCCCGCCCGCTGTTTCTGGCGGGAGGGGACAGCGAGGACCTGTTTCAGGAGGGCATGCTGGGACTGCTCACCGCCATCCGCAGCTTTGAGGGCGGGAGGGACGCATCCTTCCGCACCTTTGCAGAGATCTGCATCCGAAGCCGGCTGTACAGCGCGGTGCGCGCCGCCCAGGGCAGCAAACATTCCCCTTTAAATCACAGCGTCTCATTCGAACCCCCTCTTTTTGACGGAACCAATGCGTACCTGTTTTCCAGCGAAGAGAGCCCGGAAGATGTCATCATTGGCAGGGAGGAACTGAGAGAGCGTCTGGACGCTCTGAAGGGCCAGTTATCTGAGTTCGAAGCAAGCATCCTGTCCCCCTATTTAAGCGGCCTCTCCTGCGGAGAGATCGCCCGGCGGGTGGGCCGGTCCCCCAAGGCGGTGGACAACGCGGTCCAGCGAATCCGCCGGAAGGTGGCCCGGAACTTTTCTTCCAGCGGATCCAGCGAGAGCTGATCGCAATATTACACCACCCATGCACAACGCCTCTGGGTAACGAGTCAAAGAGAGGGAAACCAAATGTACGAAGACAAGATCCTGGTATGCAAAGAGTGCGGTAACGAGTTCACCTTTACCGCCGGTGAGCAGGAGTTCTACGCCGAGCGCGGCTTCCAGAACGAGCCCCAGCGCTGCAAGGCCTGCCGTGACGCCCGCAAGAATGCCGCCCGCGGCCCCCGTGAGTATTTCACCGCTGTGTGCGCTGCCTGCGGCGGAGAGGCTCGGGTGCCTTTCGAGCCCAAGTCCGACCGTCCCGTCTATTGCAGCGAGTGCTTCGCCAAGATGCGCGAGCAGCAGGGCTGATTGCCAGTTGATCCAAAGGGCGCCCCAAGCGGGCGCCCTTTTTGTCTGCCTTCGCGGCACGATTGGAAAAAGGAAGGGCGCAACCGGCGGTTGCGCAGATTCCAGCCCGGGCTGGTGGCCGCGCAACCGCCCATCTGGTAGCATAAACAGCAGAAAGGAGGGAAGCGGACCATGACCATCGGAGAAACCATCCAACGCCTGCGGACAAAGCGCCGCCTCTCCCAGGAGCAGCTGGCCGAACTGGTGGGGGTATCCCGCCAGGCGGTGAGCAAGTGGGAGCTGAATGCCGCCCTGCCTGACACGGACAAATTGGTCCCCCTGGCCCGGGCGCTGGGGGTGTCCGTTGATGAGCTGCTGGGCAATGTCTCAGAAAACGGGGTGAGCGAGGCTCCCTCTCCGGAGCGGCCCCCCAGACAGCCCGACTGGCTTGCCACCCACTGGTATTGGCTGGGGCTGGTCCTCATGGCTGTTGGGCTCTATCAGCTGATACAGCTGCTCCCTGGAATTTCCTCCATCGCCGCTATTGGGGGCGCGAGAGTTATGTTCGGCTTTTTGTTGATGCTGGGGCTGGCCCCCATGGCTGCGGTGATCGCGGGTCTGCTGATTTTCTTCCTGGGGCGGCGGCACGTGCGGCGGAAATACGGTGGGAAATAATATTTTTTACAATTTCCCATTGAAAAAGCAGGGAGGTTCGGCTATACTACTCTCGTAACCCAAGAAGAATGGAGGAGATTCCCATGACCATTACAAAGGACACCATCATTGGTGATATTCTGACCATCGCCCCCCAGACCGCGCCCCTGTTCATGAACATCGGCATGCACTGCCTGGGCTGCCCCGCCTCCCGGGGTGAGACGGTGGAGCAGGCCTGCATGGTCCACGGCGTGGAAGTGGACGACCTGCTGGCCAAGGTCAACGAGATGATCGCCGCCGGCGAGTAAGACCGAGAACGGGCCGGGGCGGAGAAATCCGCCCCGGCCCTGTTTGCAGAAAACCCTCTGTTAAGACGAATCTGCCCGAGTTTTGGCGGGGGAGCTCGAGGGGCGGCAGCCCGCCCCGAGTGGGATCGAATGCCCTGAATGCCTTGCACGGCAAGACGTTCAGCGAGCGCAGCGAGGACTTTTCCGCCGCTGGGCGGCGGGAAAGTAACGACATTTTTTCAGGCGGTCGGGAAAGTCCCTGGACTTTTTCGACCGCCTGGGCCGGGGCGGAGCAATCCGCCCTGTTTTTTATCTTCCGCCTGGAAAGACGGTGAACAGACCATGAGACATAATCTTGAACTGACCCCCCGCCTGCGCACGGCGGCGGACCTGGTGCCCGCCGGGGCCCGGCTGGCGGACATCGGCACCGACCACGCCTATCTGCCCGCCGCCCTGCTGCTGGAGGGAAAAATTCCATACGCCATCGCCGCCGACCTGCGCCACGGGCCTCTGCTCCGGGCCAAGGAGACAGCGGCGGAGTACGGCTGCCGGGACAGGATGGGCTTCCGCCTGTGCGACGGCCTGAAGGGCATCCGCCCGGAGGAGACCGACGCCATTGTCATCGCCGGCATGGGGGGCGAGACCATCGCCCAGATTTTAGCGGACGCCCCCTGGGTGCGGGAGCGGGACGTGCCCCTGGTGCTCCAGCCCATGAGCTCCCTGCCCGACCTGCGGGGGTGGCTGTTCCAAAACGGCTATCAGATTGAGGAGGAGCGCCTGGCCCGGGAGGAGGACGCCATCTATGTGGTGATGTCCGTCCGGACGGGGGAGATGCCCCCTCTCACCCCGGCGGAGCTGTGGGCGGGGCGGCAGAGCCGGGACGCGCTGCGGGGCCCCTATCTGGAGGGGCTCATCCGCAAGCTGGACCGGGCCATCGCCGGACTGTCCCTGGCCCGGGAGGGCAGGGGAGAGGCCCGGAAGCGGGAGCTGGAGCAGGTGCGGGACGGCCTGCAGGATATGAAAAAGGAGTGGGACGGATGGCAACGGTAAGAGACATTTTTACACAGATGGACCAGTGGGCCCCTTTTGAGACCCAGATGGACTTTGACAACGCCGGTTTCCTGGTGGGCCGGGGGGAGCGGGAGGTCCGGAAGATCCTGGTCTCCCTGGACATCACAGAGCCGGTGGCGGACGAGGCGGCGGACTGGGGAGCCGACCTGATCGTGGCCCACCACCCGGTGATTTTCCACCCGGTGAAGCGCCTCACCGACGAGACTCCCACCGGCCGGACCCTGCTGGCCCTGGCGGAGCGGGGCATCGCCGCCATCTGCGCCCACACCAACCTGGACGCCGCCCAGGGGGGCGTGAACGTGTGCCTGGCCCAGGCCCTGGAGCTCACTGATCTGGAGCAGCTCCACCAGGACGGCGTGGACCGCAGCGGCCAGCCCTACGGCATCGGCCGGGTGGGAAATGCCTCCGCCGGTAGCGGCCTGTCCGCCGGGGAGTACGCCGCCTTTGTGAAGGAGAAGCTCCACGCCGCCGGGGTGCGCTTTGCCGACGGCGGGAAGCCGGTGCGGCGGGTGGCCGTGGGGGGAGGCTCCTGCGGCTCCATGCTGGCCGACGCGGCAGCCGCCGGGTGCGACACCTTCGTCACCGCCGACGTGAAATACGACCAGTTCCTGGAGGCCAGGGCCCTGGGGATCACCCTCATGGACGCGGGGCACTACGCCACGGAAAACGTGGTCTGCCCCAAGATCGTCCAGTATCTGTCCCTGAAGTTCCCGGGCATTCCGGTAAAAATTTCTCAGACCCACCAGGAGGCCTACGGGTGCGTATAACGTATAAGCGCATGTAAAACCCCAGAAAATTAAAATAGAGTTTTCGGCGCTCTACAACCCCCCATCCGCTGACCGCGGATGGGGGGTTGTCGTCAGTCCTCCAGCTCCAGCCGTTTTTTCAGATACCCGTCGGCGCAGTAGATGGCGGCGACTGGGTTGTTGCCGGTGACCCGGTCCTTGGCCACCAGGGTGGTGACCAGGGCCTTGGAGTATTTGTAGAACAGGGAGTCGTGACCCACGCACAGCCCCAGGCACACGTTGAACTGGGTTCCCTCCCGGTTCAGAAGCTCCGCCTGGGCGATGGGGTTGCACATGACCTCGTAGGCGCCGGGGCGCACCCGGAACTGCTGGGGCACCCCCGCCCTGTCCTTGGGGATGGAGCCCGTCTTGCAGATGACGGACACCACCTCAAAGCCGTTTTTCCGGAAAATCCGGTCCACCACGGCGGCCTCCTTGTGGAGCCCGGCGCAGAAGGCCAGCCCCAGCTTGGTGTAGCCCATGCGGCGGGCGAACTCCATCACCTCCCGCAGGCGGGGCCACTGTCCGTACCCGATGGCCTCCACCGCGGCGCTGGCTACGAAAAAGTCGTGGTTTTCCGGTTTGAAATACTCCTCCAGGACCTGCTCAAAGAAGGCCGGGTCGTGCATGGGACAGTTTTTGGGCATCTGGTCCAGCTTCCCGGACCGGCAGGCCTCGATGGCGCACTGGGCGCAGGTGAACATAGAAATCCCTCCTCATCAGAACTGGAATGGAGCCGGGCCGTTACCCCTGGTCCCGGCTGGCCAGATAGGCGGCGGGGCCGCTCTCGTACAAATCTCCCCCGTGGGCGTCCAGGATGACGGTGAGGGGGAAGTCCTCCACCTCCAGCTTCCGCACCGCCTCACAGCCCAGGTCCTCCCAGCAGATCACCTCCAGCTCCTTCACGCTGGCGGCCATCAGGGCCCCCGCGCCGCCAAGGGCGGCTAAGTAAACCCCGCCATTGCGGACCACCGCGTCCTTCACCGCCTGGTTCCGCTTGCCCTTGCCGATCATGACGAGCTGGCCCAGGTCCAGCAGGCGGGGGGAGTAGGCGTCCATCCGGCCGCTGGTGGTGGGGCCGGCGGAGCCGATGACCTCGCCCGGGCGCTCCGGGGTGGGGCCCACATAGTACACGGCGGAGCCCTCCACCGGGAAGGGGAGGGGCTCTCCCGCGTCCAGCCGCTCCATCATCCGCTTGTGGGCGGCGTCCCGGGCGGTGTACACCGTACCCGAGAGCAAAACGGTGTCCCCGGCCTTCAGCGGGGCCAGGTCCTCCCGGGTGACGGGAGTTTTCAGCTTATATTGCATGGTGATTCCTCCTTGTGTTTCTTGGACTGTGGGAGCTTTCGCCGCCTGCGGGCGGCGACCTACTTTGCCCATGGCGGCAAAGTAGGCAAAACGCCACCGGGGACGCATCCGATGGGCTACGGCTCCGCCTAGGCCCATAGGCTGCATCCCTACCCCCTCTGGCCCTTCGGGCCATCTCCCCCTGACAGGGGGAGTCGGCCCCGGACCCCATTACGGGGGACGCGTACTTATTCGGTTTTGCAATATTTCCGGCGCGCAAAATCTGAGTGAAAGTCTGAATTTCCACCGGGCCACTGGGCCCTGACGTTCCTAAAATTGATGCCGATGCGGTTTCGGAGCCGCGCCTGACTTTGCCGAGCAGGTGATGGCTGGTACTGGCACGTAGGGGCGGTCTCCTGGTTGCACCGAGGCGAGTTTTTGCTCCGGTTATTCCGCTCCGCCCTTCTCCAGCGCCCCATCCTGTACCTGCGCCAGGAAGTCCAGAATGACCTCCGCCAGCTCTTGGGGCTGGTAGTAGTACAGGTCGTGGGGCAGGTCGAAGAGCTCATACTGCCGGGATTCAAAGTGCTCCAGATAGCTCAGGGCGTGCTTCCGCCACTCCTCGCCGGGGATGGGCGTGCCCTTCCCGTTGGACAGCAGGAACAGGGCGGGGATGTTGGCCGGGGCGCCGGCCCGGGATATGGTCCGCACATTCTCAGGAAGGGCCCGGCTCTCGTTGACCCAGGTGAGGCAGGCGAAGTTCCGCCGGGCGGCGGGGGCCAGCTTCCGCCGGAGATTGGCAGGATAACGGCTCAACATGGAGGAGGCCATCAGCCGGAAGGTGAGCCTCCGCTTCCACTCCGGCCGGTTGATCTTCTCCAGACGGGCCTGGGAGCCTGTCAGGTCAAAGGTCTGGTAGACCTCTGGGGTGGCCGGGTCCAGGCCCACCAGGGCGGCCACCTCCTCCGGGTACTTCTGAGCCCAGCGCAGGGCCTCCAGAAAGCCCATGCTGTGGGCGCACAGCACCACCGGGGTGGGGACCTTCAGGGCGGACAGCACCGCTCGGTACTCCTCCACGATGGCGTCCACGTCCC
Source organism: Pseudoflavonifractor sp. An184 (assembly GCF_002160305.1). Taxonomy (GTDB): domain Bacteria; phylum Bacillota; class Clostridia; order Oscillospirales; family Oscillospiraceae; genus Lawsonibacter; species Lawsonibacter pullicola. Next base: position 12,415 of record NZ_NFKI01000011.1, on the reverse strand, counting down.
GGGGGGCGTCGGTCAGGTCGCTGTACCCATAGCCGAACTTGGAGGGGATCAGAACGGGAAACTTTTTAGCCAGTTCAGTGCCCAGGGCGCCGTACTCCAGCCCCGGGAACAGAGTGCTGAAGCCGGACAGCAGCACCAGGGGAGTGGGGCCATACCCCGTCCGGGTGACCTGGACGGTGCCCTTCTCTAATTTCACATACTCGTCTTGCATGGAGATCCTCCGTGGAAAACTGGGATATTACAGCTCAGCTGTGGCCCGGCGGGTCACGTGGCAGCTCACATTCACCGCCACGGGCAGGCCGGCCACGTGGGTGGGGGCGGTCTCGATGGACAGGCCCAGGCAGGTGGTCTGTCCGCCGAAGCCCTGGGGGCCGATGCCCAGGGCGTTGATTTCGCGTAAAAGCTCCCGCTCCAGATCGGCGTAGAAGGGGTCGGGATTTCTCTGGTCGATGGGCCGGAGCAGGGCGTGCTTGGCCAGATAGGCCACCTTGTCGAAGGAGCCCCCGATGCCGATGCCCAGCACGATGGGGGGGCAGGGGTTGGAGCCGGCCAGCTTCACCGTCTCCACCACAAATTTCTTCACGCCCTCCACGCCGTCGGCGGGCTTGAGCATGCCCAGGCGGCTCATGTTCTCCGACCCGAAGCCCTTGGGGGCCACGGTGACCTTGCACCCGTCCCCGGGCACCAGCCGGACGGTGATGGCGGCGGGGGTGTTGTCTTCGGTGTTCACCCGGCGCAGGGGGTCGCCCACAATGGATTTACGCAGGAAACCCTCGCCGTAGCCCTTCCGGACACCCTGGTGGATGGCCTCCTCGAAATTCCCCTCAATATGCACGTCCTGGCCCAGCTCCACAAAGACGCAGGCCATGCCCGTGTCCTGACAGACGGGCAGGTTTTTCTCCTCCGCCAGCTCCATGTTTTCCCACAGGAGCCCCAGGGTCTCCTTGGCCAGCGGCCAGGGCTCCCCCTGCCGGGTGGCGTCCAGGGCGGCCACGATGTCCTCGGGCAGGTGGGTGTTGGCCTGGATGCACAGCTTGGCCACCGCGTCGGTGAGGGCGGCGGCTTGGATGGTACGCATCATCAATCCCTCTTTCTTCTTGGATTTTCTTTATTGTAGCAAATTTCCCGGGCCAGGGAAAGAGATAATATCGAGATAATAGCTGAAAAAACTCCCCGCCCGGGCGGGGAGTTTTTCAGGATAGGTTTAGAGAATATACATACCCGAGGGTCTGGGTCATCCCGTCGTTGGGAATGGACCCGGAGGACAGAATATCCTGGAAGGAGTAGTAGGGGTAGCGCAGCCAGGAGATCTGATGGCGGTAGAAAAGGCTGGGCTCATAGTAAAGGCTGTTGTGGCGCTCCTGCCAGCCGGTAAAGTCCTCACTCCAGGCCATCCAGCCCCAGCGGTTTTCGCTGTCCGCCGGGAAGGAGAACTGGCACCAGGGGATATAGGCCAGATGTCCCAGATTCTCCAGCTCATAGTCGTACCACTCCAGGGCCCAGTCGGGCAGCTCCTCCGGCGTCTCGCCGCCCCCGAGGTGGACGGTGGGGGCGGCGGTCCAGTCCTGCCCGTCCTGTGTCCAGAGAATGCGGGCGGAGAAATCATAGCTGGGGAAGTAGGAAGTGGGATCGCCGGTGAGCCCCTCCCGGATGTTGTGCTCCGGATTTTACAGCCACCGGAAGGTGAGGTAGTAGCGGGCCTGGTCATCGGGCAGCTGGACCGCCCAGGAGCGAAGGATCACATACTCCACATCGGCCCGGCCTGTCTCGTCCTCTCGGTTGTAAGTGTGTTCTCCGTAGGCGTGGTAGAGGGGCATATCGTAGATGGCCAGGGCGTCCCTGCACCGCTCCAGCTCCGCCTCGTCCAAACTATTGGCTAGGTCGGCGTCCATACCCAGGTCCACCAGATGTGCCCGCACCGAGGAATATTCCTCCGCATGAACGGCGGACAAGGGCTGGGCCTCCAGCGCGGGAGCCCGGCTGGACAGCCACAAGACTGCGATGCTGGACAGCAGGACCACGGCAAACACTCCGGCCAGAAAGACGGTTGGGGCGAAGCGGACGGGAACAGGGGTAATGGCATAGCCCCGGTCGGCCAGGGCTCCGCTCTGCCTGGCGATGCACACCAAAAGGTAGATCTGTAAGGCGATGAAGGCGATGGACCGGCCGTAGTAGAGCCATTCATACTGTTCGAGGATGGACGGGCCGAAGAAGCCGTCGTCCTGGGTGAGGGGGACCAGCTCAGACCACAGGGCGATGGCCAGAGACAGCAGATAGCACACAAGGCCCCGTTTCAGCCAGTCCCTGGGCTCTGCCTCTCCAACCGAGGCAAAGGCCGCCCGGGTGCCCCGCCACAGGGCGAACAGGAGAAGCAGCTGCATCCCCACCAGAGGCCAGGTGAGCCCCCACTGGAGGGCGGGATTTTGGGTGATCCACCCCATCACCGGGGTGGCGGTGAGGATGTCCGTGGCCATGTGGACGGCCAGCAGGACGCCGGACAGGACCCAGCACAGCCGGAACCACCGGTTCTCCCGCCGCAGGGTCCGGTAGCCCAGGTACAGCAGGGCGGCCCCCAGCAGGGGCAGGATATACTGGAGGTAGAAGAACTCAAACCGGAAGGTGGTCAGCCCCATGCCCCACAGGATTTTTGTCATGGCGGCGCGCCAGGGGGTGTAGGACTCCACCTCGCCGGGGGCGGGGGGGAGCTGGGACAGGTCCTCCATCAGAGAGCGGTCAAATTCGTTGGGACTCACAGGACTTCACCTCCCAACTGCTTCTGGAGTTTTCTGCGGATGCGGTACAGCTTTCCCTCCACCGCCCGCTCGGTGAGACCCAGCTCGGCGGCCATCCGGGCGGTGGTCTGGAGGTAGTAGTATTTCCGGTAGACCAGATTCCGGTCCCGGGCGGGCAGGGCATTCAGCGCCCGCTCCAGGGCCTGGATCCGCTCCTTTTGGAGCAGCTGCTCCTCCGGGCCGGGGGCGGGGTCCGGGTGGGCCTCGGGGAGCTCCCCGCTCTCCTGGCGCTGGAGCCGCCGCAGGTGGTCCACGGCGGCGTTGCGGCACAGGGCGGTGAGCCAGGTGGCCGGGCTGGAGCGCTCCGGGTCATATTGGCCCCGGCTCTCCCACAGCTTCAGGCGCACCTGGGCCAGGCAGTCCTCCCGGTCCTGGGGAGCTTCCAGAATGCCGCCGGCGATGTACCGGAGCATGCCGTCGTAGTGGGTCAGCAGCCTCTCCAGGGCCTCCTCGTCCCCCTGCTGGAGCAGGGCCATCCATTGGGCTGGGTCCACGCCGGTCACCTCCTGTGTTCTCGTCTCTGCCATTATATACGATGCCGGGGGAGAAAACCCACGGGGATCTTTCTTTTTTCGGGGAATTTTTTCCGCCCGGGGGGCCGTATGGAGAAACTCCCGCCATTTTTCCGGCCGTGGGGTTGTCAAACCCCGGCGCGAGTGATATAATATTGGCGCTTTTGATCCGAAATTCACAGAAGGGAAGATATTCATGTCCGGACATTCCAAGTGGCACAACATACAAAAGACCAAGGGCGCGGCCGACGCCAAGCGCTCCCAGATTTTCACCAAGATCGCCCGTGAGATGATCGTGGCCGTCAAGACCGGCGGCAGCGGCGATCCCGCCAACAACTCCCGCCTGGCCACCGTCATCGCCAAGGCCAAGGCGGCCAACATGCCCAACGACAACATCAAGCGCACCATCGACAAGGCCCTGGGCGCGGGCAACACCGACAGCTTCGAGAGCGTGGTGTACGAGGGCTACGGCCCCAACGGCGTGGCCATCATCGTGGACGCCCTCACCGACAACCGCAACCGCACCGCGCCGGAGGTCCGCCACCTGCTGGACAAGTACGGCAAGGGCCTGGGCGCCACCGGCTGCGTGTCCTGGTCCTTTGACAAGAAGGGCGTCATCGTCCTGGACGCCGAGGACCTGGACGAGGACACCGTGATGATGGACGCTCTGGAGTGCGGCGCCGACGACATGCAGGCCGACGACGACGTGTTCGAGATCTACACCAGCCCCGACGCCTTCAACGACGTGGTGGCCGGCCTGGAGGGGAAGGGCTATACCTTCCTGGAGGCCTCCGTCCAGATGGTCCCCCAGAACTACGTGAAGCTCACCAGCGAAGAGGACATCAAGAACATGGAGAAGCTCCTGGAGTTCCTGGAGGACAACGACGACGTGCAGAACGTCTACCACAACTGGGAGCAGGACTAATCTACATCCATAGCGAGATATAAGAGGCCGCCGGAGGACCGGCGGCCTCCTCAGCTTCTCAAAAAGCCCTCCTGCAAGGAGTTCCGTCGTCATCTCCGCGCTAAGAGCCGCCGCTGTGCGGCGGTTGCGCTCCGAAACGCGCCTGCGGGCGCAGGCAGACGACGGAATAAAATTTAATTCGGTCATTTCCGAGGACACACCCCAGGGTGGCTTCTCTTGGCCTTCGGCCAATTCACCTTCTGTGCCTCGGAAATGACACTTCTCGCGAAATTTTTGCCGACAATTATCGGGTCCCCAGAAAACCATTTTTATGGTTTTCTGGGAGAGGAGGAGCAGCGGAGGGAACGAGCATTCGGGTTTACACGGATGCGAGTGGTCCACAGCTTGCGACGATGACATCGAGGCCGAAATTTCGTGCAGCCTAACTCGAAAAAGTGGCTCTGCCACTTTTTCGACAGAAGGAGCGTCCCATGAAAGCCAAGACCATTTTTTACTGTACCGAGTGCGGCAACGAGACCCCCAAGTGGCAGGGGAGGTGCCCCGCCTGCGGGGCGTGGAACACCATGGTGGAGCGCCCGGCGGAGAAGGCCCCCAAGAAGGCCCCGTCCGCCAGCCGGGGGAGCGCCCTGGGGGTGGCCCTGAACCGCCCCAAGACTATGGCGGAGGTGGAGACCACCGACGAGCTGCGCTTCCCCACCGGCATGGGGGAGCTGGACCGGGTGCTGGGGGGCGGAGCGGTGCGGGGCTCCCTGGTGCTGGTGGGGGGCGCGCCGGGCATCGGCAAGTCCACCCTCATGCTCCAGATCTGCGACCACCTGTGCCGCACCGCCAAGGTCCTCTATGTCTCCGGGGAGGAGTCGGAGCGGCAGATCAAGCTGCGGGCCGAGCGGCTCCAGGTGCGGGGGAAGGGGCTGTCCCTCCTGTCCGAGACCAATCTGGAGAACGTCGTCGATGCGGTGCACGCCGTCTCTCCCGACGTGCTCATCGTGGACTCCATCCAGACCCTGTACCACGGGGATGTGACCGCCGCCCCCGGGAGCATCAGCCAGGTGAAGGAGTGCACCATGGCCCTGATGCAGCTGGCCAAGGGGGAAGGGCTCACCATCTTCGTCATCGGCCATGTGAATAAAGAGGGCTCCATCGCCGGGCCCAAGGTGCTGGAGCACATGGTGGACTGCGTGCTCTACTTCGAGGGGGAGCGGCACATGGCCTACCGCATCCTCCGGGCGGCCAAGAACCGCTTCGGGGCCACCAACGAGATCGGCGTGTTCGAGATGGAGGACGGCGGCCTGGCCGAGGTGCCCAACCCCTCCGAGGCCATGCTGGCCGGCCGGCCGGAGAACGCCCCGGGCACCTGCGTGGCCTGCGTTATGGAGGGGGTGCGGCCGGTGCTGGCGGAGGTCCAGGCCCTGGTGGTGCCCAGCGCCTTCGGCAACCCCCGGCGGATGAGCAACGGCTTTGACTACAACCGGGCGGTCCTTCTGCTGGCGGTGCTGGAGAAGCGGGGCGGGCTGCTGCTGGGCAACTGCGACGCCTATTTAAACGTCATCGGCGGCCTGTCCCTGGACGAGCCCGCCGCCGACCTGGCGGCCATCCTGGCCATGGCCTCCAGCTTCCGGGACCGCCCCGTCCCCGCCGACCTCACCGCCATCGGGGAGGTGGGCCTCACCGGGGAGCTGCGGTCGGTGAGCGCCCTGGGCCAGCGGCTGTCCGAGGTGCGGCGGCTGGGATTCACCAAGTGCCTGATCCCCAAGCGTACCCAGGGCAAGCTGGCCGTCCCCGAGGGGCTGGAGCTCATCCGGGTGGGCAACATCCGGGAGGCCCTGGCCGCCCTGCTGTGAGGGGGGAACCGCCGGGACAAAGTTGAGGCACCCGTGGGGGTTGCGGGGGCCGGGAGAGGCCGCCCGCACCAGGGTGCACTGGCCCTCCTGCTGGTAGACGCAGGGGGCGCTGCAAAAAATCAAGCTCATCCTGGACCGCCTCCTTCTGCCCTAGCATCTGCGGGCCGGGGCGGGGTTATGCGAAGAGATAAGCCGCCCCGGCCCGATGGGCCGCGGCGGCTTTCCCTCTTGCAATAGCAGGCGTTTCCTGCTATAATCGTCGTGAAAAACAAAAATGCGGCAGTTTCCGAGTGGGCCAACACCCAGAAACCTGCGCAGGTACTTCGACCACCTACACAACGGCCATCCGGCCGCACCGCATGGAATATGATACGACATTCCGGCCTTTTTGTAAAGGGCGGCTTTTGTCGTTGTGTTCCTGTGGTCGTGTTGCATGAAGAAGCTCCGCTTCTCACGCTGTGTAGGCATTGCCCTGCACGGCGTTTTTGTTTTTCACCCAACCCCCGGGGGCGCAAGCCCTCTGGGCGGTTGCGGTGAAGAACGACCATACAAAGGAGCACGAGACATGGACGCGGAGACACAGACACAAGCACAGACATCGGCCCCCCGGCTGAAAACCAACCTGGACACCAACTTCCTGAAGCTGGTCGCCATCCTATGCATGGTGGTGGACCACGTGGGCACCGTCTTTTTCCCCGGATACCCGGCCTTCCGGTGGGTGGGGCGGCTGGCCTTCCCCATCTTCTGCTACTGTCTGACGGTGGGCCTCATGTACACCCACGACATTAGGCGCTATCTGGGGCGGCTGTGGAACTGCATCTTCTCAAATGTTATGGTTGGGAGCGGAGAAAAGCTTTGAATTTCCATGAATTTGGACCGCGCACCGCACCCCATGTCATGCTGATCCATGGGGGCGGGAATGCGTGGTGGAACTATTTGAGACAGGCGCGCGCACTGTCCCCGCGCTACCACGTGATTTTGCCCACGCTGGATGGGCACGGGGAGGAATACCAGATTCCCTATCGCTCCACGGAGCAGACTGCGGACCGGCTGATGGACTACATCCTGCGGGAGTGTGGAGGCCGCCTGTTCGCCTTGGGCGGCGTCTCGCTGGGCGGGCAGATTGTAATGGAGCTTTTGGCCAGGAAATCAGACATTGCCGAAAAAGCCATCATAGATGGGAGCCTGTGCATTCCCCAGCCGGTCCTGGCGCGGTTCTGTATCGCGTCCGTTCGCCTGTTTGGACCGCTTCTGTTCAGCGAAAAAGCCTGCCGCCGTCAGCTGTCCCTTATGGACCGGGTCCTGCCGGAGGAAATGCGCTATCCGGAGGAGATCAAGGCGTACTACCTTCAGGATATGCCAAAGCTGCCCCAGGAGACGCTGTATGCCATGTATCGGACCTATATGATGCGGTATCGGCTGAAAGACAGTGTGAGAGACAGCGGCGCACAGGTCATGTATTGGTACGGGGAGAAGGAGATGAACTGTGTCAAGAAGTCGGCCCGCTTGTTTCAAACGCTGCTCCCATCCTGTGAGCTTTATGAGGCGAAAGGATACGGACATGGATACCTGTCCGTTTACCGGCCGGATGAGTGGCTGAAAATTGCAGTTCCCTTTCTGGAACGAAAGTAAAAATGGTTCCGGCCCGTCAGGACCGGAACCATTTTTTGTTATACGCGCTTCCAAACCGCCCCGCCGGGCACGTCGGTGATCTCGATGCCTTTCTCTTTCAGCTCATCCCGGATGCGGTCGGCCTCGGCGAAGTTCTTGGCCTTCTTGGCCTCGCCCCGGGCCTTCACCAGGGAATCGATCTCGGGGTCGCCCTCGCCGGTGACGGTGTAGCCGGCCTGGGCCTGGGCGGCCTTCACCTTGGCCTGCTCCTCCCGGACGGCCGCCGCCTTTTCCAGCAGGGAGAGGGAGAGCACCTGGTCGTAGCTGTTCAGGATGGCCAGCTTTGTGGCGCCGTTGGTTTTGGTCTTCAACGCGTCGTACAGCAGGGTGACCGCCATGGAGGTGTTCAGGTCGTTGCCCACCTGCTGGAGGAATTTCTCCTTGTACTCGCCCAGCACGGCCTCGTCCACAGCCCCGTCCTTGGGGTCCAGGGCGGCGATGCGGGCCACCAGCTTCTGGTAGGCCTGGGCCGCGTTGTCCAGGTTCTCCCAGGAGAATACCAGTCCCTTGCGGTAGTGGCTCTGGAGGCAGAAGAAGCGGTAGGCCAGGGGGTCGTAGCCCTTCTCCTCCAGCAGGGAGACGGTCAGAAACTCCCCCTTGGACTTGGACATTTTTCCGGAGTTGGTGTTCAGGTGGTGGACATGGAACCACTGCTTGCACCAGGGATGGCCAATAAAACTCTCGCTCTGGGCGATCTCGTTGGTGTGGTGGGGGAAGGCGTTGTCGATGCCGCCGCAGTGCAGGTCCAGGTACTCCCCGTTGTATTTCAGGGAGATGCCGGAGCACTCGATGTGCCAGCCGGGGTAGCCCACCCCCCAGGGGGAGTCCCACTTCAGGGCCTGGTCCTCAAACTTGGACTTGGTGAACCAGAGGACGAAGTCGTTCTTGTTGCGCTTGTTGGTGTCCTCCTCCACGCCCTCGCGCACGCCCACGGCCAGGTCCTCCTCGTCGTGGTCGTTGAAGATATAGTAGCGCTCCAGCTTGGAGGAGTCGAAGTACACGTTGCCCCCCGCCTGATAGGCGTAGCCCTTGTCCAGCAGGCCGGAGATGATCTTGATATACTCGTCGATGCAGCCGGTGGCGGGCTGGACGGTGTCGGGGCGCTTGATGTTCAGCTTGCGGCAGTCCTCAAAGAAGGCGTCGGTGTAGAACTGGGCGATCTCCATGACGGTCTTGTGCTCCCGCTTGGCGCCCTTGAGCATCTTGTCCTCGCCGGTGTCCGCGTCGGAGCTGAGGTGGCCCACGTCGGTGATGTTCATGACCCGGTTCACGTCGTAGCCGGACCAGCGCAGGAATTTCTCCAGCACGTCCTCCATGATGTAGGAGCGCAGGTTGCCGATGTGGGCGAAGTGGTATACTGTGGGGCCGCAGGTGTACATCTCCACCCGGCCGGGGGTGTGGGTGGTGAACTCCTCTTTTTTATGGGTAGCGGAATTGTATAACAACATAATAGAAAACCTCCCGTTTCTTTGGTAGGGGCGGCCTGCGGTCGCCCGTATCCGTGATCTGAGTGTGTCGGCGGAGGACATCTCCACTCTTCACTCTCCACTCTTCACTCTTTCTTTTTTCTCCTCCATAAACTTCTCGTCCAAGAGCTTCTCCAGCAGCTCCACCCGCTGGGACAGGGCCTCCAGCTTTTCCAGGGTGGGGTTTTCCACGCTGGTCTGGTCCACCTCGTCGGCGTAGTGGGTGGTTTTTCCGGCGATGCGCACGATCTGGGCGGGGATGCCCACGGCGGTGGCGTCGGGTGGTACCTCGGACAGGACCACGGCGTTGGAGGCGATGCGGGCGTTGTCCCCAATTTTAAAGGGGCCCAGCACCTTGGCTCCGCAGCTCAGGAGCACATTGTTGCCCACGGTTGGGTGGCGCTTGCCCTGGTCCTTGCCGGTGCCGCCCAGGGTGACCCCGTGGTAGATGAGGCAGTCGTCTCCCACCTCGGCGGTCTCGCCGATGACGATGCCCATGCCGTGGTCGATGACCAGCCGTCGGCCGATCTTGGCCCCGGGGTGGATCTCGATGCCGGTCCAGAACCGGCTCCACTGGGAGACAAACCGGGCCAGAAACTTCCGGTTATGACAGTATAGCCAGTGGGCCAGGCGGTGATACAGGGTGGCGTGGACCCCCTGATAGAGCAGGAAAATCTCCAGCTTGCTCCGGGCCGCCGGGTCCCGGCGCTGATAGGCCTCCAGGGTCTCCATTAGGTTTTTGAACATTGGGTTCCTCCTCACAGACACACCGAGAAGAGAGACCGTGCGTTTTCTGATTTTCCCCGCCCTCCGCCTGGACCGAGGTACAGGCCGGAGAAAAAGAAAAACACCTCTTATTCCCAAAGGGGATAAGAGGCGATGTCATCGCGGTTCCACTCTCATTTCTCGCTTGCCGGACCGGTAACGAGGTCCATTCGGGCGGCATTACCCGCCGCGCTCCCGGACGCACTTCACGTCTCCCCGCCGCAGGCCCCCTTTCAGCCGGTGAAGGGCCCTCTCTGTTCTTTGGAGCAAACGCTACTCTTCCGTTCACAGCGCCTTACGAGACATTATATTACCATCCGCTCCCCGCCGTGTCAAGTTTGGAGAAAAATTTTGGAGGTTTTCCCCGGGGCAACCTGGGGTTGACGGGATTCTACCCCGGTTTCCTTGCCAAAAGAGGGGAGGGGTTGTATGATGAAAGAGAGTTTAAGTGGAATTTTTGCCGCCTGCTCTTTTTACGATTTCCCTCGGGTGAAGGTGTCCCGGAAGGGGGGATGAGGGGGCAGGTTTCGGTCACCTCGTAGGGCGCGAGAAGGTGAATTGCCCCGCAGGGGCAAGAGAAGCTGGCCTGGGCCACGACTCGGCGCGCCGTTTTGCAGGGTTTCGCCCTGCGGGGCGAGTTCCTTTTCCACGTGGAAAAGGAACCAAAAGACGCTAGGGGGTCGGCTCAGGATGGACACTTCGTGTCCATATTCGCCGCCGCCCCTAGAACCCCCATTACGGGGGACGCGTACCTGGGAATATGTCAAAGATTTCCGGCGCGCAAAATCTGAGTGGCTGCTCTAAATTCCCGCCGGGCCACTGGGCCCTGGGTTTGCAAAAATTGAAGCTGGTGCGATTCCACAGCCGCGCCTGGCTTGGCCGAGCAGGCGACAGCTGGTCCGTGATCGGCGGGCCGGTCTGGGACCGGCCCCTACGAAATGGGGGACGGCTTCTGTGTTCGCCGTAGGGGCGGCTATCAGCCGCCCGAGCCTTCCCCCTCCAAGGGGGAAGGTGCCGAGCGTATGCGAGGCGGATGAGGGTGGGGGCCGGAATGGCAGAAGCCCCTCACGCGGGCCGGCCAGTGTCCGGCCCCTGCGACAGAAGAAACGGCTTTCTGTGTCCGCCGTAGGAGTGGGCGGCAAAATCCCCCGATAAAGAAGAAACAAAAACCCCATCCACCAAGGAGGAACTTCCATGACCTTAGGAGAACGCATCGCCCTGGCCCGCAAGAAGGCCGGACTGTCCCAGGAGCAGCTGGGGGACCGGCTGGGTGTCTCCCGCCAGGCGGTGAGCAAGTGGGAGAGCAGCCAGGCAAACCCGGATGTGGCATACGTGGCCGAGCTGTGCCGGATCTGCGGGGTGTCCTGCGACTGGCTGCTGCTGGGGGAGGAGGGGGCCCGGGAGGCGCCCCCCGCCCGGTGCGGGAGCTGCGGGGCCATTGTCACCGGCCTGGACCGGTACTGCCCCCAGTGCGGACACCCCCTCCTAAAGGAGGAGGCGGACACCTACTCCCTGGTGCTGGTGGACCCCCGCAAAAATCTCACCGCCGCCTTTGACGCGCTGGCGTGGCTGTCCAGACGGCCCTGGTGCGCCCCGGAGTTCCCCATCTGCCGCCGCTCCCAGGAGGAGCTGGAGGCGCTGCTGTTCCGCGCCCCCGTCTCTCTCATGTGGGGGCTGTCCGCCCAGCGGGCCTCGGAGGCCCTGGCCGCCTTCCGGACGCCGGGGATGGCGGCGGTCTACCGGGACAGCGACGGCAGCTCGGCGGAGGAGCTGGTGCAGAAGCCCCAGGTGCCGCCCCAGTCCCTCCCCAGCCCGCAGCCCAGCCGGACCCCCATGTCCTTCGGAGCCACGGTGGGGGCGGTGATCGTGGGGGTCATCGCCGCCATTCTGATCCTCTCCTTCCTGTGACGGACAAAAAGCGGCGGGGGCTGGATCTGGCCCTGTGCCTGGGGGCGGCGCTCTTTTACCTGCTGAACGTCCACGTTTTGCGGGGGAGCGTGGGGGGCGCGCCGGGGTGGTTTCTGGCCTGCTACGCCAACGACGTCGTTGCCGGGCTGGCCATCTGCGCCTGGCTGGACCTGCTGCTGAGCCTGGGGCGGCTGCCGCCTGTGGCCTCCTGGAGGGCGGCCGTCCCCTTTCTCCTCCTGTGCGGCCTGGTGTGGGAGGTCCTGGCCCCTCTGTGGAAACCGGAGGCGGTGGGGGACCCCTGGGACCTGCTGGCCTATCAGGCGGGCGGCCTGGTGTGGCTGACGGTCCGCCGCGTCAAAATTTAAGGGAAAAGGGAAAACAGCATCCCTCCGTCCAGACGGAGGGACGCGCAGCTTGTCAAAAAACCTATGTAGAGATGAATCCGCTCAAGTTTTGGCGGGGGAGCTCGAGGGGGCGGCAGCCCGCCTCGAGTGGGATCGAATGCCCTGAATGCCTTGCATGGCAAGGCGTTCAG
>NZ_NFKI01000109.1 GCF_002160305.1 Pseudoflavonifractor sp. An184 | reverse complement strand
GGCCCAGTAGACTACCACAGCGTCGTCGGTGGTCACATAGGCGTTGCCGTTGCTGGTATCCACCAGATCCAGATAGCGCGCCTCATAGTCGTAGTCGTTGGGGATGGCGTCAAACTTGTGCAGCGCGCTGTTGACCAGGGTGTTGTTCTGGTCGGGCACCAGACTATCCACCAACAGCTTCACATCGTCGGGGTCAATGACCTCCAGCTGGCTGCCGTTGATGTAGAACTTGGCGTTCTCGCCCACCTGAGCGGTCACGCTGGTCACATTGGGGGGAGCTTCGGTCACCACGTCGGTGGTGTGGGTACCGTTGTCCGTCACGCCGCGGACGGTGAGTTCGCCGCTTTCCACCGTGGCGTCATACTCGGTCGCCGCATCATTCACCGTAAGGACCGCCTTCACCAGCTTCTGGTTCAGATCGCCGGCATAGATGGTCATGTCGTACACATGGAACAGCTCGTCCAGGCTCACCGTAAAGTCGTCGGAGGTCATAAAGGTTCCGTCGTCGTCGGTGAACTGGAGCCGGATGGGGATCTCTTCGCTGTTCACTTCGGCGGGCAGGATGCGGTAGATGTAGCGGTTATAGGCCATGCTGTCGTTGCCTTCCTTGTTGTCATACCGCTCCAGATGCCAGGTACGGGTGTTGCCCTGACCGTCGTCGTAGGTGAAGGTCAGGTACTTGGACAGGTCCACGACAACGTCGCCCTCGTCATTTATGACCTTATCCTCTTCCGCGGCTTGTCCAATGAGCCAATTGTTTACTTCCGCAGGCAGCTCAATGTAGAAGCCGGGGGTGGGCAGGCCCGTACCAGCGGACGTCTCTACTTGGTCGCCGTTCACATCGGTAATCACGCTGTCATAGCCATCGCCGCCGGTGTAGATGGTGATGTCGGCGGGGGTGATGGAGACGGTGCCGACCGTGTAAGACACGGTGGGACGATAGAAATTCTCCGCCTGTCCCGGCACGCCGTTGGAGTCCACGGGGTACAGGGTCGCTTCGTTGTTGGTGTACAGGCCGTCGTAGCCCTCGCTGCCGTCGGCGTCATATGTTCCATAGGTGCCGGATTCGGTCTTCGGGTTGGTCAGCTGAACGGTGTAGGTCAACTGGACCTTTTTCCCTACCTCGACAGGAACATTGATCTCCCACACAAAGCATTCGTCGGACTGGCCATCCTCACCCTTCTCGTAGTAGTTCAGGACAAACTGATAGGTTCCATTGACATTGGGGCCAAAGCCGTAGGCGCTGGTCACATAGGGATCAGTATAGGAGGGATCAATGAGTTCTTCCTCATCCAGCTCATCCCCGCCGACAGTCAGCGTCAGCGCATCCAGGCTGTTGATAAAATCAAAGTCATATTCAGTTCCACTATAAGTGCCAGAACCGATTTTGTCAACAACCTTTGTTCCTTTGTCTACCAGATATACCATCTCATTGGCGATATCCTGGAAAGCCTCCGTCAGTTCTCCTGCTTCTCCTCCATAGCCGGGTTTGGAGATTTTAAAATAGGAGACACCGGATTGGGCTCCAATCCAGTCACAGAGATTCTCGCCATACTGATACACGGCGTTGTTTTCATACTTGTCGGTACCAAAAGCAACCATCTTGACCGAATACTGCCCCAAGATTTCTTCTTGCAGGTACTCAGCTGTTTTGTATGCAGCTTTTTGGATATTCGTATACTTACAGTCAGGGTTGATATCCTCGCCAGTATCACTGATTTGTTTCCATTCATTAGAGTCGGAATCCCAATCCGTAGCAGACAGGATCTGCTCCATGGACATTACCTCGGTATCGGGGGCGCTTCCCTCAGGCTCGGTGCCCGCCGGACTGCGGCTGAGCTCGGTAATTCTATCCTGAGCGTAGCGGATCAATGTTTTACTGGTAATCTGCCCATTCTCCACCCAATAAGTAGGAATACCATCACTCATCAGGACCAAGTATTGGTCTGTGCCATTCCCGGAACTCAGGATCTCTTTCGCCATCATCAATCCGGCCACCATATTGGTGTCTTCGGAAGCCGAAATACTGTTGATCGCAGTTCTCGCTTCGTCGATAGAAACCAACCCGTTGGTCAGGTTATGGGCCTCTTTGTCAAAGGTTACGATACCAATTTTAGTTTCAATATTGTCCTTTCCTGCCAATTCATTGCACATGGCATTGGCCGCCGCCTTCGCTTCGGCAATGTCTGTTTCCTTCATGCTACTGGAAACATCAATCACCATGACTACATCAACAGACGGCTTATAGCTTTCGGCGGGCAGGGACAGGGTCACCTGAGACTGGTAGTCCGCGTCCAGGTTGGTGGCCGTCTTGGACTTGGAGGTCTCCCAGGTATCCTCCGGCACTTCGCCGGGATCAATCGGTTCCACACCGTGGGCAGCCTTCAACGCAGTCAGCCTAGTAACGGTAGTCATGCCGTTCAGCGCGTCAAACGCCGTAAACTCTACCGCATGATAAGGTTCCGTGTCGGCTTCCCAGCGGCTGCCTTCACTGTCGTCATACCAGCCGTCAATGGCGTGGTCGCAGTCATCCAGCTCCCAACCGGAACCGACCTGACTAAAGGTGATAGTAGAGGTGGTGTTGTTGAAAATGTCATCGCCAGCGGTCTTAGCATGGTTATTGTAGATAACTGCATCGCTGGGCAATGTCAGGTTGGCAGCTGCACCACTGTTATAGATACCGCCGCCGTTGCTGGTGGTACCCTTATCGTTGTAGTTGCCCGTGATGGTCAGGTCAACGCCTTCCTCGAAGACAACCTTGCCGTTGTTGGATAGGCCGCTGCAATAGTTATCGGTGATGGTAACCACAGCGTCCTTTTCAATTTTGCCATCAGTAACTCCGCCAGTCAGCTTCAGGCCGGCAAAATCGCCCTTGGAAGAATTCCGGGTTACTGTCAGCGTGGAAGTGGAATCCACTAAAAATCCACTACTCGCATAAATACCATAGTATCCGTTTTGATCCGCTGTAAAATTAGAATTCCGAATCTCCACTTTTCCAGCAGAAAGTCCGTGTCCAGCATTATTCTGGTAAGTAACTACAGAATTAACAGCTGTAAAGCTTCCTCCGTTAGAAGCATTAGAGGTACAATTCTGCACGGTAAAGGTAGAATTCTCCACATAAATGCTCGGACTATTTACATAGCCGCGGTTGGTGCCATCAATCAGGAACGTACTGCCGCCAGTTACATTGACCTCGGCCGTTCCAGTTTTATCCAACTGAAGCCCTTGTCCCTCTTTTCCATCAGTGTCGTATCCATGGATTTCAAAAGTAGAGCCATTGGAAACATTGATGGAAGAACCAGCATTCATGTAGATCGCATTTCTGCTGCCAGTAGAGCCGCTATCCACGGTAAAGCTCACTTTTGCACCGTTGGTAACATTCAGAGTACCGGACAGGGACAGCATCAACCAAGGAGCAGTCCCTACTTCCGAATTCCACTCTACTTCCACACCGTCGAACGTCAGTACACGGTTAGGATCGTAAAGTCCGAAGCACATCCACCCCTCGCCATCGCTCGTTAGCTGTTTGTTAATGGTTATTTTGTGGCCACCGGTAAAGGTCAGGGTCTTGTTGAAACCTGTGGCTAGCTCACAGTCCTGAAGCAGCTCAATGGTCGCGCCTTCCTTTACCTTATTAACCGCCGCATCCAGTGTCGAATAATAGGTACCGTCGGCATAGGCCACATCTTCATTGCCGTCGTTGTCGTAATCCGTCGCAAAAACGGAAACCGGCAGCATTGTCAGCACCATGCCTAACGTCAACAGCGCCGACAATATTCGTTTTTTCATCTCGCCTTTTCCTCCTTACTGTTTGAAGTGTTCGCCCCATAAGCGCGGGGGCGGGGAAGAGTACGTCACACGTCACTCACCCCCTTATCTGCGTCCCAGCCGACGGCAAACTGTTCCGTCTCCATCAGCCGGTCACAGGCCTGCTCCACCAGCAGGTCCATTTGGGCGCGAATGCCGTCCTGAGTACTCTGCCACAGCCGCTTCAAACAGCGGGGGCTGGCTTTTTCCTCCGGTACCCGGGCGTCACGGCACAGCTGCTTGATGCTGTCCGTCACCGCGGTACGGCCCAGCGGTTTCCCGCTCTTGGTGTGGAAAACGGGACCGGAAGCGGTCCCCTCCCGCCGGGCGTAGGCCAGTAATTCCTTCCGCAAAAAGTCCGGAAGGTGGAGCAGTTGGACAATCCCGCTGTTTCGGACGGTGACCCGGCCCTCCTTGAGGGCCTCTACCGTCACCCGCGGCAGCTCCTGCACGGGGATTCCGGTACAGCCGAAGAGCTTCACCAGCAGGTACAGGCGCTCCTTGTCCAGCGCCCGGGCTGTGGTGAGCAGGCGGA
>NZ_NFKI01000108.1 GCF_002160305.1 Pseudoflavonifractor sp. An184 | reverse complement strand
CCTGCGGCAAAAACCTTGGCGCAGGGCGAATTTACTTCGCCCGAGCATTTAAATCAGTCCGGGACCCCATCCGGCCCTGGCCGGATGGGCACAAGGCCCATATCGGCGAAGTGCAGGTGTCCCTGTGGGACGAGAGCACCATGGCGGCCTGTGACGCGTCGGGGATCATCCTGCTGTAAGTAAAACGAAAAAGAGACACGTCCCGGCGGGGCTTTTGCCCTGACCGGGACGTGTTTTTGTATTCCTTTGGGGCGGGCCCGCGTATTTGAGGGCGCGGTCACGCCTCCCCGGTCTCCCGGGGGTCGGGCAGGTCCACATAGATGGGGCTGTGGCCCACCGCCTCCACATAGTTCAGAAGGTCCTCCCGCCGCATGCGCAGGGTGGAGGTGGAGATGCCCGGGTGGCCGCTGATGGTGTCGCCGGCCAGCAGGGGCTGGTCGATGACCAGCTGTACCTTCCCCTGGACGTCAAAGAGCAGCTCCAGAGCGGAGACGGAGCCCGGGATGGTGTGCAGATACTCCTCCATGTGCCCGGCGGCGGCGAAGGACAGCCGGGAGCACCCCAGCTGGGCGGACAGGTACTTGGTCTTGAAGGGCTTGTCCCCCGGCATCATCAGCAGATAGAACTCCGTCTGCTGGCGGTTGCACAGAAACAGGTTTTTGCAGATTTTGCCCCCCAGGACGGACTCGATCCGGAGGCAGTCCTCCATGGTGTCCGCGTGGTCGTGGTCCACCCGGGTGAAGGGGATGGACAGCTCCTCCAGCTTGTCGTAGATGGCCTCCTCCTGGGGGATGCGCTGGTCGGAGGGGCGGCCGGTGTATACGGTGGGATCGATGTGCATGGGGGGTCCTTCTTTCTTCTTGTTTTTGGTTGTGCTGTGGGGATGTTTTGCAGTCCTCTCTGTAAAGCCTTCCCCTCGTGGCCGGCTCCCCTTATCAAGGGGAGATGTCGAGTGTAGCGAGACAGAGAGGATAGAGACAGGTGGCCCGAAGGGCCGGATGAGGGGGCGATGATAGAGCGGTTTCGTTCCTCGCAGGGGGAAAGGCTTTCGGGCGGCCCGGTGTGCCCCCCTGCGGTACCGGCTGACGGCTCTGGGCCTTAAAACAGGTCCGCCAAGCTTTATTTTTTCCTTCTCAGGCGGCGGAGCACCCGCTCCTCCACCTGGTCGCCGTACTTCATGCCCACCAGGAACAGCCCCAGGCCGCACAGGCCGATGAGGGCCATCCCCCACCAGGGCAGGGAAAAGGAGGCGCCCCCCAGGGCGCTGGCCACCAGCAGGCCCCAGGGCCGGGTGAGCAGCACAATGACCGCGAAGCGGCCCAGCGTGATGTTGGTGAGCCCCGCCAGGATGCACAGCACGTCGTCAGGGAAAAAGGGAAACAGGAAGGCCAGCACCAGAAACACGTCGGTCTTGGCCTGGATCACCTCCCGGTACTTCTCCGACACCTTGCGGCCCACCAGCCGGTTCACCGCCTCCCGGCCCAGCCCCCGGGCCAGGGTGAACACCAGCAGGGAACCCAGGGCCACGGCGGCAAAGGTCATCAAAAACGAGGGCCAGGTGCCGAAGAGCACCCCGCCGGCCAGGGCGGTGATGTTGCTGGGGATGGGGGCCAGCACCACCGAGAGCAGCTGCACCAGGAAAAAGCACAGATGGGAGTAGGGGGAGAACTGCTGGATATAGGCTCTCAGGCTCTCCTGAGATGCGGCGGCCTGAAAAAATCCGCTGCGCCACAGGAACCCTCCGCCCCCCGCGCACAGAAGGACGGCGGCCAGGAGAAACAGCCACCGGATCTTTTTTTGCTTCATACCATGCGACCTCATTTGTGTGATGTGATTACAGCATACCATACCACGGAGATTTTGAAAATTTTAGAATGTTTTCTTAAATTTATATGAAAATCCTCTGTTTCCCGGAAAACTGAAAAATTTCTTCCCCAATCGGGAACTTTTCCCCGGCTTCTTCGTCTAGAATAAAAAAGAGATGCGCAAATTGTCTAAATTTTGCCGCTCTTTTGGATTAAAACCTTGTGAATTTGTGCTCCCGTATTTTGACTTTTTCTGAAATAGAGAGTACAATAGGGAGCATCAGGGGACCGGGCGTTCTCGCGCCGCCCCAAACGGGAGACGCTATCTCTGAAAGCTGATTATCACATGTGTTACAGATTACGAGAAGGAGAATCGATATGAAAGCTGGATTCCGGCGAGCCATCGCCCTTTCCCTGGGCCTTTGCGCCATGACCATCCCGGCCTCTGCCGCCACGACCTTTACCGATGTGCCCTCCACCTACTGGGGGTACTCCTACATCAAGGAGGCCGCTTCCAACGGCCTGGTCTCCGGCATCGGAGACAATCAGTACGGACCGGAACAGACCCTGTCCAACGCTCAATTCGTCACCATGGTGTGCAATCTGTTTTACGCCGATCAGGTAAAATCCCAGGGGACTTCTTCCGACTGGTGGCGTCCCTATATGAATGTGGCCTATGCCAACGGCCTGCTCAGCGGCACCACCGTGGGCCAGCAGTATGCCTCCGGCGGCGCCTGGTCCGCATACAGCGTGAATGGGCAGATCAGCCGCTATGACATGGCCCAGGTGATGTACAACCTGTCCTCCGCGCAGAAGTGGGAGTCCCCCGACTCCACCAGTCTGGTGCTCGCCCAGCTGCTCATTCAGGATTTTGGTTCCATTCCCGCCAATTATCAGATGCCCGTGGCCTACTGCTATGCCAAGGGTCTGCTCTCCGGCGACGAGAACAGCAACTTCAACGGCAGCGCCAGCACCACCCGTGCTCAGGCCGCTGTGGTCCTGTGCGGTCTGAACGACGCCAAAAAAGAGATCAGCGCCCCCACCTATACCAACACCAGCCGCCTGACCAACGGCCTGGTGGCGAGCGAGACAAATGTGGCAAATCTGGTGGACGAGCTGTGGGCCAAGTACCCCAACCATGACCAGTGGAACGCGGACGCCTCCTACACCTCCCAGCGGCTGGGCTCCGGCACAGGGGACCGCGGCTTTGTCTACATGCTCAGCGACAAGATCTTTGGCGGCATGCCCGTCAACCGCATCAGCGATCCCGCCGATCTGCGCATCGGGGATGTGATCGCTCTGAACAACGGCCGCCAATACGGCCTGGTGTGCAAAACTAGCGACAGCACCTTCTCCTATGTGACCTGCGACTCCAACGGCTGGATCGACTGGAACAACGACATGCGCCGGGACGACCTGGACGACCGCTATGACACGGTCTATACCCGTTACCTGAGCATGCCTGAGCCTGACGACGTGCTCGCCAACGGCGAGGAACCCACCAGGGCCAATGTTGAGGAGCTGCTGGACGAGCTGAGGGACGACCGGGATTACGAGGAGGGAGAGACCTGGCGCGTGGACGACGACTATGAATCGGACGTGCTGGGGTACGGCGAGGGCTCCCAAGGCTTTGCCTATCTGATCAGCGACGAGATTTTCGGCGACCTGGACTACAACAAGGTCCGGGACTATGAGGATCTCCGCATCGGCGACGTAATCTATGACCGCCATCACAACGGGCTTTACGGCGTCGTCGTAGACATCAACTGGTCCAGAGATATCTGCGTGTATGTGTCCGCGGACGAGTATTACGAGGAGATCTCCTGGAAGTTCACCTGTGATCTGGACGACATCACCACCATTTACACCCGCTATCCCGAGGATGCCAAGTATGAAAACGACCGGGATGAGGATGACTGGGATGAGGATGACCGGCTGACAAACGGGGACCGCATCACAGAGAGCAATGTGTCGGCTCTGATGGATGAGATTCTGGAGGAATGCTCCGGCCGGTATTTTGAGGACGACGGGTATTGGGACATGGATCGCTCCTATGATTCCAATGTGTTCGACGTGGATGTGGATGGCAGCGAAGCGTTCGCTTATTATATGAGCGATGAAATTTTCGGCAACCGCGGCGCGGACGACCTGAGATATCCCGAAGATCTGCGCGCAGGCGATGTGATTCGGATGGGACGCCAATATGGCATCGTAGACACCGTGAAGGACGACCGTTGCACTTACTAT
The DNA here is from genome assembly GCF_002160305.1 of Pseudoflavonifractor sp. An184. Lineage (GTDB taxonomy): Bacteria > Bacillota > Clostridia > Oscillospirales > Oscillospiraceae > Lawsonibacter > Lawsonibacter pullicola. The sequence goes on along the minus strand of NZ_NFKI01000108.1, from coordinate 334 downwards.
ACCGTGGACAAGGACGGATACATTTATCGGGACACCGTCTATTTCGAGGACGACGATATTGACGCTATGGGAACCCGCTACTGATTCCAGGTCCCAAAGAACGCCAGCCGCAGGATAACTTCTTGCGGCTGGCGTTCTTTACTTCTAACCGGCCTTGGCCGCGGAAATAAACTCCCGGAACAGAGGGTGGGCTTTGTTGGGCCGGGTGAAAGGCGGACCTGGTCCGCCTTTCAGCTTGTCGAAAAACCTCTGTTCAGACGAATCCGCCCGAGTGTTGGCGGGGGAGCTCGAGGGGGCGGCAGCCCGCCTCGAGTGGGATCGAATGCCCTGAATG
>NZ_NFKI01000107.1 GCF_002160305.1 Pseudoflavonifractor sp. An184 | reverse complement strand
TTCAGACGAATCCGCCCGAGTGTTGGCGGGGGAGCTCGAGGGGGCGGCAGCCCGCCTCGAGTGGGATCGAATGCCCTGAATGCCTTGCATGGCAAGGCGTTCAGCGAGCACAGCGAGGACTTTTCCGCCGCGCAGCGGCGGGAAAGTAACGGCATTTTTTCAGGCTGTTGGAAAAGTCCTTAGACTTTTTCGACAGCCTGAAGGCCGCCGGCACAGCCGGCGGCCTTGTTTTGCTTTGATTCCGGAGCACACGGCTCCTCTCTTACTTCTGGGGGAGGTAGGTGAGCACCGCCGTCTGGCCGGGGGTGTCCTTGTCCAGCACCAGCACATTGCCCGGATAGCGGACCACATCCCCGCACAGCTCCAGGTAGTCCTCCAGCGGCCCGATCACATCGTAGCCGAAGGAGCCGCCGCGGTAGTGCATGGGAACCGTTACCCGGGGCTTCAGCTGATCCACCAGGGCACGGGCCTGCTTGGCGTCAATGGTGTAGAAGCCGCCCACCGGGATCATCAGGGCGTCCAGCCCCTTCAGGGCATCCATCTGTTCCGGCTCCAGCTCACAGCCCAGGTCCCCCAGATGGGCCACCCGCAGGCCCTCGGCCTGGAAGATATGGATGGTATTGGGCCCTCTCTGAGCGCCCTGCTGGTCATCGTGCCAGGTGTGGATCGTCTCCACCGCCACATCGGGCTTCTCTCCGGTGAGGGCCACCAGCTCCCTCGCTCCGTGGTCCCGGTGGTCGTGGCTGCAGTACACCGCGTCCGCCCTCAGGCGGATGGGGGCCAGTCCCGGCACCGAGCCGTCCAGATAGGGGTCGACCACCACAGTGCCTCCGGCAGTCTCCAGGGTAAAGCAGGAATGTCCGTTCCAGATCAGGCGCATAAAATTCCATCCTTTCTGTGTCAGCTTGCGGATTCATCCGGTATGTCCGCTCGGTAAAACTCCAGGAGGCTCCCCGCCCTCCGCCGGCCGAAGCCCGTGTCAAGGGGAAACGAGGGAAGATCCCTTGGTGAATTGTCACAATTATACCACAGCGGCGGCGGAATGGGAATCTTTTTTCCCGCTGATCCCGCCCAGACCGCACCTGAACCGTCGTTTTTTGCCCTCGGAATCGTCTTCTGACCCCGCCAGCCCGCCGCTTATGTTCTCTTTTTTTCCGGGAAGTTCGGCACAATGCCGGGTTTTGCGCAGGTAAGCCTCCCCTTAATTTCCCATTTTTACAAAAGTATATCCCTTCCTAGTGGTTTTAGGTTGTTTTCGGATTTTTTTGTAATTTTTCGACCAATTTATAGTTGAATTTCTCCGCCGTTTGGAATACAATGAGAACCGATATGCGAGGAGGGCTTGCTTTGCTGAACATTGTACTGGTGGAACCGGAGATCCCGCAGAACTGCGGCAACATCGCCCGCACCTGCGCCGCCACCCGGAGCCGCCTCCATCTCATTGAGCCCCTGGGCTTCGACATCAGCGAAAAGGCGGTCAAACGGGCGGGGCTGGACTACTGGCCCATGGTGGACCTGCATGTGTACCACAGCCTGGACCACTTTTTTGCGGAACACCCCAACCCCGACCTGTGGCTGGCCACCACCAAAGCCCCCCAGGACTACACCAGCGCCCATTTTCAGGATGGATGCTGGCTGTTTTTCGGCAAAGAGACCGCCGGGCTTCCCCAGTGGTTCCGGGAGGAGCACTTCGAGCGGTGCATCCGCATCCCCATGCGGGAGGACGCCCGGAGTCTGAATCTGTCCAATTCTGTGGCTATTTTAACCTACGAGGCGCTGCGCCAGCAGGGCTTTCCCGGTTTGACCGGCACCGGCGAGATGGCGCAGGCCGAGTAGCGAGCGAACGCGAGCCGCCGCTTTTGCGGCGGAGCATGACGGACTTCACGTCCGGCATGCGAATTGAAATCCCGCCCGGAGGGCTCCCGGCAAAACATGTTTTGCCGGGAAATGGCGCTGCGCCAACAGGGCTTTCCCGGTTTGACCGGCACCGGCGAGATGGCGCGGGCCGGCCAATAGGCGCAAAAACCCCGTGTTTGCGGGCACACTGTGAAGGAAGGATCTCCCCGCCGGAGTCAGATCCCGGTTCCTCTCTGGCGGGCGGTTTCCAAATAAATTGCTGACTGTTCCAATCTTTGTTTCAGAGAGGAGTTTTACTGCCATGAACTACAACAAAAAGACGGTCAAGGACATCGACGTCTCCGGCAAGAAGGTGCTTCTGCGCTGCGACTTCAATGTCCCTCAGGACAAGACCACCGGAGCCATCACCGACGATAAGCGCATCCGCGCCGCCCTGCCCACCATTCAGTACCTGCTGGACCAGGGCGCCGCTGTGATCGCCTGCTCCCACCTGGGCAAGCCCAAGGGCGAGGTGAAGCCCGAGCTGTCCCTGAAGCCGGTGTCCGTCCGCCTCAGCGAGCTGCTGGGCAAGCCGGTGATCATGGCCGGGGACGTGGTCGGCCCCGACGCCAAGGCCAAGGCCGCCGCCCTCAAGCCCGGGGAGATCATGCTGCTGGAGAACACCCGCTTTGAGCCGGGCGAGACCAAGAACGACCCCGAGCTGGCCAAGGAAATGGCCTCTATGGCGGAGATCTATGTGTCCGACGCCTTCGGCGCGGTCCACCGTGCCCACGCCTCCACCGCCGGCGTGGCCGCCTATCTGCCCGCCGTGTCCGGCTTCCTGATCCAGAAGGAGCTGGAGGTCATGGGCGGCGCCCTGGCCAACCCCAAGCGCCCCCTGGTGGCCATCCTGGGCGGCTCCAAGGTGTCCTCCAAGATCGGCGTCATCAACAACCTGCTGAACATCGCCGACACCATCATCATCGGCGGCGGCATGTCCTACACCTTCGCCAAGGCCCAGGGCGCCAAGGTGGGCAAGTCCCTGCTGGAGGAGGACTGGATTCAGTACGCCGGCGAGATGGTGGAGAAGGCCAAGGAGAAAGGCGTCAAGCTGCTCCTCCCCGTGGACGGCCTGGCCGCCACCGAGTTCTCCGCCGACGCCGAGGCCCACCTGGTGGACGGGGTGGATATCCCCGACGGCATGATGGGCATGGACATCGGCCCCAAGACCATTCAGCTCTACTCCGACGCCGTGAAGGACGCGGGCACCGTCATCTGGAACGGCCCCATGGGCGTGTTTGAGTTCCCCGCCTTCGCCGAGGGTACCCGCGCGGTGGCCAAGGCCCTGGCCGAGACCGACGCCATCACCATCGTGGGCGGCGGCGACTCCGCGGCCGCCGTGGCTCAGCTGGGCTATGCCGACAAGATGACCCACATCTCCACCGGCGGCGGCGCTTCCCTCGAATTCCTCGAGGGCAAGGAGCTGCCCGGCGTGGCCTGCCTGCTGGACAAATAATTTCTGTCCGGGCAGCTCCGGGGTCCCCGCGCGAGCCCAGCGCAAGCGGGCCGCGTGGGGAGAGGAGGAGCAGCGAAGTGAGCGAGCTTTCCCGCCTGCGGGGAAGCGAGGGATACGGAGCTTGCTCCGACGACGCCCGGCGCGGCCTGCCTGCTGGACAAGTAAGAGCGCAGTAGGGGCGCATAGTATGCGCCCGCGGGCGGCTGATAGCCGTCCCTACCGCGAATCGATATTATTGTAAAATGTTAAAGGAAAGAATGGAGAGAAATACCAATGAACCGTCGTTATCGCAAGACTATTATCGCTGGCAACTGGAAAATGAATAACACCCTGTCCCAGATGAAGGCCTTCGCCGAGGAGCTCAAGCCCATCATGCCCCGGGGCAAGTGGTGCAATGTGGTCCTGTGCGTCCCCGCGGTGAACATCACCACCGCCGTGCGCCTGTTCAAGGACTGCCACATCGCCATCGGCGCCGAGACCTGCCACTATGAGGACCACGGCGCCTACACTGGCGAGATCACCGCCGAGATGATCAAGGAGGCCGGCGCCAAGTACGTGATCATCGGCCACTCCGAGCGCCGCCAGTACTACAACGAGACCGACTTCACCGTGAACAAGAAGGTCCACGCCGCCATCAACGCCGGCCTCTACCCCATCGTGTGCGTGGGCGAGAGCCTGGAGCAGCGGGAGCTGGGCGTGACCATGGAGCTCATCGCCTACCAGGTGAAGTGCGCCCTGGCCGGCGTGCCCGCCGACAAGATGCGCCACGTGGTCATCGCCTATGAGCCCCTGTGGGCCATCGGCACCGGCAAGACCGCCACTGCCGAGCAGGCCGGCGAGGTGTGCCAGGCCATCCGCGCCGTCATCCGCAAGCTGTACGGCGCCCACGTGGCCCGCTCCGTCACCATCCAGTACGGCGGCTCCATGAACGCCAAGAACGCCGCTGAGCTCCTGGCCCAGCCCGACGTGGACGGCGGCCTGATCGGCGGCGCCTCCCTGAAGCCCGCCGACTTCGTAGAGATCATCAAATCCGCCAATCAGGAATAATCTCCTGGCCGCCGTTCACGTCCTGCGCGCAGCGCAGGACGCGCCGAATGGCGCGTCCAAGCGTTTGCGAAGCAAACCTTGCCGCAGGGCGAATTTACTTCGCCCGAGGATTTTAAAATAACAG
>NZ_NFKI01000106.1 GCF_002160305.1 Pseudoflavonifractor sp. An184 | reverse complement strand
AAGGCGTTCAGCGAGCGCAGCGAGGACTTTTCCGCCGCGCAGCGGCGGGAAAGTAACGGCATTTTTGCAGGCTGTCGGAAAAGTCCTTAGACTTTTTCGACAGCCTGAGGGCCCCAGCCGCAGGCTGGGGCCCAAATTTGTTTACCGGATAAAGTTGGTGCGCTGGAAGGGCTCCCGCTCCGGAATGCCGTAGGCCTCTTTGCCCAGCTGGATGCTCTTCATTAAAAAGACCATATTTCGGGCCAGAGTGCGCATGCCCTGGAGCCCCTCCGCGTCCTGAGAGGCCTCGCCGGGCTCCCGGCCGTGGATGCCGTTCCAATACTGGCCGGAGGCGATGGGCATGCCGGAGATGCCGAAGAACTTGTTCAGCTCGTCGTAGGTGGCGGTGAGTCCGCCCCGGCGGGCGGCGGCCACGGCGGCCCCCACCTTCATGGTCTTGTCAAAGTGGGTGCTGTAAAAGAGCCGGGTCAGGAAAGCCACCAGGGTGGCGTTGGCCGAGGCGTAGTACACCGGGGTACCCACCACCAGGCCGTCGCAGGCCTCGAACTTGGGGGCGGTCTCGTTTACCAGGTCGTCAAAAACGCATTTGCCAGCCTCCATGCACTTGTTGCAGCCGATACAGCCCCGGATGTTCTTATTGCCCACGTGGACGGTCTCCACCTGGATGCCCTCCTGGAGGAAAATCTGCTCCATCTCACGGAGAGCGATGGCGGTGTTGCCGTTGGGCTTGGGGCTGCCGTTGATCATTAAGACATTCATTGTGACAAAACCTCCTGAAAATAAAAGCGAGAGAACTGTGCCCCCTCTGTCAGCAGCACCATCATATACCCTGGAGTGCACTCCAAGTCAAGAGAGGGGCGTCGTTTTTTCCGGAGGGGAAGAGAGAACCTCCACCCGGGTGCACACCCGCTCCAGAAGGGGGGCGCTGTGGCTGACAATGAGCAGTCCCAGATTCCGCCGCTCCGCCTCCCGCAGGAGGAAACCCCAGATCTGGGCCTGGGTGATGGGGTCCAGCATGGCGGTGATCTCGTCGCACAGCAGGTATCTTGTGGCCCTGCCCAGGGCCCGGGCGATGCAGAACCGCTGGAGCTCCCCGCCGGACAGCTCCTGTGGGTAGCGGCGCAGCCACTGGGGCTGAATGTGCAGCTCCTCCAGCAGGCGTTCCTCCACCGGTCCCGCCTCCTTCAGGGATACCTCCAGGGGCAGAAGGGGGTCCAGCACGGTCTCCGGGTGCTGCCAGATCATCTGGACCGGGCAGGCCCCCCGGTAGTGGGACAGGGGGCGGCCGTCCAGGAGGATCTCCCCCGCCGTGGGCCGCTCGTACCCCGCCAGCAGCTTGCACAGGGTGGTCTTGCCACGGCCGCTGGGAGCGGTGAGACCTATACGTTCTCCGGGTTCCAGGGTGAGATTCACGTGTTCCAAAACGGGTTTCTTTCCACGGCGGGGGTAGCGGAAGGTAAGGCTGCGGGCTTCCAGACTCATGGGGCATCTCCTCCTTCCGGGGTATAGCAGCGGACCATGCCGCCCGCCTGGGGCACATAGGGGACGGGGCCGCCGGACCGGCACCGCTCCTGACAGCGGGGGCACCGGGGGGCAAACTGGCAGCCGTCCAAGATCTCCCCAGGGTAGGGCTGGGTGCCGGGGATGGGATTGAATCCGTTCTGGGGCAAAGCGCTCCACAGTGCCCGGGTGTAGGGGTGGCGGAGCTTTCCCTCTGAAAAGTCGGCGGCCTCCGCCTCCTCAATGGTCTCCCCGGCGTAGAGGACCAGCACCCGGTGGGCGATGGTGAGGGCCAGCTCCAGGTCGTGGGTGATGAGGAGCACCCCGGCCCCATCCTCCGCCAGCTCCCGGAAGTGGCCCAGAATGCGCCCGGCGGCCCGGGCGTCCAGGCCGGGGGTGGGCTCGTCGGCGATGAGCAGCTTGGGGTGCTCCACCGCGGCGGTGGCGATGAGCACCCGCCGGGCCATGCCGCCGGAGAGCTCAAAGGGGTAGAGCTCTTCCGTCTCCGTCCCAAGGCCGTACCGGGCCAGGACGCTCCGGCTCTCCTCCCGGGCGGCGGCGTCCCGCCGCCCACGGCGCACCTGGGGGCCCACCGTCATCAGGGGGTCCAGGTAGGCGACCCCCTGGGGGACCAGGACGATCTCACGGCCCCGGAGGGCCTCCGCCCGTTTTTGGGTGAGGGGTTCCCCACGGTAGAGGATGGTCCCCTCCATGGCGCTGTTGTAGGGGAGAATGCCCAAAATCCCGTGGGCCAGCAGGCTCTTGCCCGAGCCGCTGGAGCCCACCACCGCCACCACCTGGCCGGGTCGAATGGAGAAGGACAGGTCGTGGATGACAGGGAGGTTTTGTTTTTTTGTGCCCCGGCTGTATTGGGAGAAGGAGAGGGACAGATGGGATACCTGTAAAATTGGTTCCATGGGTCGTTCAGCTCTTTTCGTGGGGGGATTTTGAAGTCCTCTTTTTTCAGCCTTCCCCCTTGGGGGAAGGTGGCTGGCCGAAGGCCAGACGGATGAGGGGACAGGTTTCGGCCACCTCGTAGGGCGCGAGAAGGTGAATTGCCCCGCAGGGGCAAGAGAGGCTGGCCTGGGCCGCGACCCGGCGTGCCGCTTCGGTGGTTTTTTGCGGGGGGATTTCGCCGCCTGCGGGCGGCGAGGTACTTTCCCAGCGTGCCGATTTACAATGCAAGTCCTGCACCGTTTCCGTTGTGCCGTAGGGGCGGGTCCCTGACCCCCATCGTCTCCTGAGCCATACTTGAGCCCCACCTACCCAAAAGGCGCGCTTTTTGAGTATATCCCCAATTAGGCCGCCGAAGCGGCGAAACATCGCTTAAAAAAGTCCTCTTGCGTTACTGATGCACGCTGGACGGATCCAGAACCCGCCGCACCTGCTCCCCCAGAGCGGCAAAGAGGAGGACCACCCCCACCAGGGCCAGCCCGGGGAACAGGGCCAGCCACCACCGGCCGGTGGTGAGGTACTGCATGCTCTCCGAGAGGATGACCCCGATGGCGGGCTGCTCCGAGGACAGGCCGAAGCCCAGGAAGGTGACGCTGGCCTCGTGGAGGATGGCGTGGGGAAATTGGAGGATGAGCCCGGTGAGGAACTGGGGCAGCAGGTGGGGGAGAAGGTGCCGCCGGACGATCTGTCCCCGGGGGGCCCCCAGCTTCTCCGCCGCAAGCAGATAGGGGGCGTGGCGGAGGGAGAGGACCTCCCCCCGGATGACCCGGGCCAGGGAGGGCCAGTGGCTCAGGGACACTCCGGCCACCACCCCGAGAAACCCCCGTCCGAAGGCCAGGGAGATGAGCATGACCAGCAGGATGTGGGGGATGCCCAGAAACAGGTCGATGCACCAGGAGAGGACCGCGTCTGCCCTCCGGCTCAGGGCGGCGGCCACCCCGCAGAGCAGGGCGATGACCGCGCTCACCAGGGCGGTGAGCACGCCGATGCGGATGGACAGGGACAGCCCGGCCAGGGTGCGGGCCAGCATATCCCGCCCCATCCAGTCGGTGCCGAACAGAAAGGTGAGGCTGGGGGAGCGGTTCATGCGGAAGAAGTCGGTCTCCGTGGCCCGCTGGGTGAGCAGAGCGCCGGCCAGCGTGACGGCCAGGAGCACCGACAGGGTGAGAAGCAGGAGCAGAAGGGTCCTCTGCCGCCGGTTGAGCTGTCTCATGATTTGGCCGCCCCCCTTCGGATTTTGGGGTCCACCACGCCGTAGAGGAGGTCGGCAATCAGATTGCCCCCAAAGACGATGGCGGCGGTGATGACGGTGATGCCCAGGAGCAGGGGCAGGTCGCTGCCCAGCCCGGCGGTCACCGCCGCCTGGCCCAGTCCGGGATAGGAGAACACCTGTTCCACCAGCACCGAGCCGCCGATGATCTCGCTCACCGAGGCGAACTGCAGGGTGATGGCGGGCAGGGCTACGTTCCGCACTCCGTGGCGCAGGACGATGCTCCGAAGGGACTCCCCCCGGGCCCGGGCGAACAGCACATAGTCCGACTCCATCACATCCACCATCTTCTCCCGGGTGTGGAGGGCAATGGAGGACACCCCGGTGATGCTTAGGGTGAGGGCGGGGAGGACGGCGTGGTGGAGACGCTCCAAGAAGGTGACGCTGTCCGCATCCACCCCGATAGGGACGGAGAGACCGGTGGGGACCCACCCAAGCCACACGGAGAACACCAACAGAAGAAGGATGGCCAGCCAGAAGGCGGGAGTGCTGGAGATGAGCAGACACCAGCCCCGGATGAGCCGGTCGGGCCAGCGGCCCCGAAAGGCACCGGCCAGCACCCCCAGGGTGAACCCCAAGATCCCGGACAGAGCCCAGGCGAACAGGAGCAGCCCCAGGGAGTTCCCCAGCCGCTCCCCGATGATGGTCAGCACCGGCTGGCGGTAGAGGAGGGAGGTGCCCAGGTCCCCGTGGAGGGCGTCGGACAGCCAGCCCAGGTAGCGCTCCGGCAGGGGGGTGTTCACCCCCCAGTAGTCCTCCAGCTGGGCGATCTGCTCCTGGGACATGGCGCCCAGGGCGGCCTGGCCCACGTTGGTCTGGAGGGGGTCCAGAGGGGAGGCGGACATGAGCAGAAAGGCCGCCAGGCTCACCCCCAGCAGGAGGAGCAGCATGCGGATCAACTTTTTTCCCGCGAATCGCAGGCGGTGTTTCATTGGGGGTGGGCTCCTTTCTTTTTTGGGGGGGCGCAGGGGGATTTCGCCGCCCCGGCGGCCTAATTGGGGATATACTCTAAAAGCGCGCCTTTTGGGCGGGTGGGGCTCAAGTGCGGCTCAGAGGGAGGGCGTATCCTGAAATGTTTCCCGATTTCCGTAGGGGCGGCACACCGGGCCGCCCGGGGTTTCCGGGCCTTGCATATGTTC
>NZ_NFKI01000105.1 GCF_002160305.1 Pseudoflavonifractor sp. An184 | reverse complement strand
CCGCCGCCGCCGTTGTTGCTGTCGTCCTCCCAGAAGAGGGTGAAGGGGGAGAAGGAATTCACGGTAAAGCGGATGCCCTGCTCCGTGGTCTTCAGGTTGCCATTCTCCTCGGAGTAATACTCCATCGTGTACGTGCCACTTGTGAGGTCGTTGTTGTCGTTGCGGTCCAGACCCACATAGTGGACCAGATGGAACTCGGTGTTCTCGTCCGTGCCCTCGGGGTAGGCCCAGTAGACTACCACAGCGTCGTCGGTGGTCACATAGGCGTTGCCGTTGCTGGTATCCACCAGATCCAGATAGCGCGCCTCATAGTCGTAGTCGTTGGGGATGGCGACAAACTCGTCCAGCGCGCTGTTGACCAGGGTGTTGTTCTGGTCGGGCACCAGACTATCCACCAACAGCTTCACATCGCTGGGATCAATGACCTCCAGCTGGCTGCCGTTGATGTAGAACTTGGCGTTCTCGCCCACCTGAGCGGTCACGCTGGTCACATTGGTGGGAGCTTCGGTCACCACGTCGGTGGTGTGGGTACCGTTGTCCGTCACGCCGCGGACGGTGAGTTCGCCGCTTTCCACCGTGGCGTCATACTCGGTCTCCGCATCATTCACCGTAAGGACCGCCTTCACCAGCTTCTGGTTCAGGTCGCCGGCATAGATAGTCATGTCGTACTCATGATACAGCTCGTCCAGACTCACCGCAAAGTCGTCGGAGGTCATAAAGGTTTCGTCGTCGTCGGTGAACTGGAGCCGGATGGGGATCTCTTCGCCGTTCACTTCGGCGGGCAGGATGCGGTAGATGTAGCGGTTATAGGCCATGCTGTCGTTGCCTTCCTTGTTGTCATACCGCTCCAGATGCCAGGTACGGGTGTTGCCCTGGCCGTCGTCGTAGGTGAAGGTCAGGTACTTGGACAGGTCCAGCGGCTGATCCAGAGGAGCGCCAACCGCTTCCTTCAGCGCCTGATCCACCTCGTGGGGCAGCTCGATGTAGAAGCCGGGGGTGGGCAGGCCGTTATTGGTCGTGCCGATCTCGTTACCGGAGCCGTTCACCACGCTGTCATAGCCATCGCCGCCGGTGTAGATGGTGATGTCGGCGGGGGTGATGGAGACGGTGCCGGGACCTTCTCCGGTGTACGTATTGATGAAGTGAACCACAGAGGGACCGCTTGCGCCAATGACGCCGGTGGCAGACAGGCCTTCCTCATTGAAAAGGACCGCCAGAGAGGCAGCACCGTCTGTTTTGTCTACCGAAGCAGTAAAGTCCTCAACAGACGTCTCGGTCACTGTATAGGTAGTACCTTCAGGGAGACCCTCAATGGCGATAGAATCTCCGCTTGTCAGATAGACGCTGTCGCCGCTGGAGATCGTGCCTTCTTCACCCTTGCCTTCCAAGAAACGATAGGTATACTCACCTTCCGCACTCAGAGCAACAGTAAATTCAAATTTTTGATCCAAAATTCCGGTGTCGTTTGTACCATGGACTGTTTTGGAGATCACCAGCGCATCTTCGTACGGAACCTCATAACTCACTTCCGGCACGGGGAAATAAACGTCACCGGGCTGACCAACGGAGGTCTCATACTCCAGATACGCCTCCTCGTTAGTGGGAACCGTGTGGGTTCCGGAGGCCGCCTCTTTATTCACCAGATCCAGGGTGTAGGTGAGCTTCAGCGCACGGCTGTTCTCCACAGGTACATTGATGTCCCACACAAACTGCTCTCGGGCATCGCCGCCCTGTCCTTCACGGTAATAGGTCACTGCATAGGGATACACACCATCTACGGAGGTACCGAAGTACACAGTGTTGGTGGTGCTGTCAACCTCCGCAGCGGACACTGTCTCGCCGCCCACTGTAAGCAGGAAGGTATCCCGGGTGACCTTATAGATCTCGTCCAGACCGGCCAGATCAAAGTCGTCGCCGATCACGTCGGTTACGGTGCCGCTCTGAATGGCATAGAGAATCTGGTTCTTAATGCCTTCAAAGATCTCCGCCGCGTCGGCGTTGGAGACATTTCTGTCCCAGGAAGCGTTGGTGCTGATGGACTGGCAGTACTCCATGATCTCCTTGCCCCAGGGGTAATTCGACCAGTTGGAGGTGTTATCATTTCCGCTGCCGTCCAGTTCCGGGACTGCAAACGCATAAGTGTTGGTGAACTGACTGGCCAGCTGCTGGTAGCCGGTCACCGCATAGTACATGGCAAAGTCCGGGCCGCAGGCGTACTGGGCCGCAACCCCCGCTGTTGCTTCATCGTCATAGATGTGTGTGGTAATGGGGTCAGACAGGGAATCACTTGCGTAATAGTCCTTCACATGATCGCCGTCACGGGTCGCCTGAATCTTAGCAGGAATTGCGGACAGGAAATTCCCTACACTGCCATAGACGTCCTCCAGGCTGGTACCGTACTCATACATCATGGACCAAGTATCCGCACCGTTCTGGGCGGTGTTTTCTACCTGCCCATTTGCTCCAAGGCCTTGCACAGGCACGCAGTACACGTTGCCGTCGTCCGCCTCGGACCAGACATAGGTGATACCGTCGCTCAGCGTGATCAGGTACTTGGTTTCATACTCCTCCGGGAGAGTCTCCAGCTCGGTCAGCGCCTTCTGGATGCCGGCGGACATATTGGTGCCGCTGGTGGTGGCGCCGTTGACAAAATTACCCTTGACATCCTCCAGCGTGTCCGTATCCTGGATATCCTGCCAGTCGGTGGCGGTGGCAGTGCCGGAGAAGATCACCACATCATAAAGGATGTTGGTGTTGCTCTTGGTGGCCAGCTCATCCAGCATCTCGGCCGCCTCATCCCGCATTCCCTGGCTGGTAGACTTGTCCAGCAGGAACATGACGGCGACGTTTTCCTTTTCCTCGGTCGCGCCGACGGTCAGGGTAACGTCAGTCTGGTCATTCTCGTCCAGGTCCGTGGCGGTCTTGTCCACGGTGGGAGTCTCAAACTGAGGCAGATTGGTCTGCCGCCAGCCCGCATACAGGATGGTCCAGTTCTTAGTCAGACCGGCGCTGGTCAGAGGCTGGGTGCACTCAGGATCCAGATACCAGCCGGTGAACTCCCACGCCCACTCGGAGGAGCCGCTCTCGCGCACCGGAGTGGTGGTAGTGGGCACACTGCCGTAAGCCAGGTCATCATCCTGGACAGGCATGTTGGTGACGTTATCGTCTCCAGCATTCGCGTCGTAGGAAACACCTACCAGAGGCGCATAGACATACGTACCCTCACAATCGAAGCTATTGGGATGCTCACTCGCGTTTTCGGCATACTCGCCGCACACATCCGTGCAAGCGTAACGGATTACACCATAGGAAGTCAGGGTCGCATTGCTTACCCGCTCACCATTTTCCCAGTTATATTTGTGGTGGGACAGCTGAGCGGTGGTCAGAGTACCGATTTTGGCAACATCGCCGCCAATCATGTCGCTCTGTACTCGCACGTTATCATCCTTGAACAAATCCGCATCATTGCTGCTGGCCGTATTCTCGGCATTGCCACGAGCATAGTCGCTCTTCATGAAACGGTTCAGGAACAAGGTGTGCTTGTCATTCTCCCCGTTCAGGGCAATATTCGCGTTGGTCAGGACGGGTTCGGTTTTGCTCTTCAGGTTATCCACCGCGTTGCTGTTCAGGTCGTAAGCGACTACGCTGCTACCAGTGGTGGTCACAGCACCCTTCCGGCCCACACCGCCCAGCCAGGCGGAGCCTTCCTGAGCGTCAGAGGAGCAGTCCCCACTGACCGTCAGCGTGTGGCCGTTCAGCCACAGATCGCCAGCGGTGTAGCTCAGCAGTTTCTCACCGTTGCAGCGCAGGTCTACCTCACATTTGGTAAAGCTGGAATCCCGGCTCTGAATGTAAACACCGGCATAGCCGTTGTGCAGAATCTCCACGTCAGAACCGGTCATCTCAAACCCGATGCAGGACAGGGCGTGACCGCCGCGGTTTCCGTTCATGGTGAAGTCGGAATTCTTTACAATCCAGTAACCGGAATTGCAGGCGTTGCCCAGGTTGTTATTGACCGTGACCTGAGAGTTGTTCACATGGATGTTGACGTTGTTGATGGCAAAGCCGCCAGCCTTGTTGTCACTGAAATCGACAATCGAATCTGTAAAATAGATCGCGTCATATCCAGTCCGGTTGTCGCCGGAATAGAACGCGTTGATGTTGCCGCTATCGGTGCTCATCCCAGTGGCAGTCATGGTGGACTGATTCAGTTTCAGTACAGAACCGCCGTACATGGCGTAGCTCCAGCCGTTCTTGGTGCCAACTGTGCTGATGTCACTGTGGTTAAACGTGACAGCCCCAGTGCTGCCGTACAGCCCCAGGAACTGACCGTTGTAGCCTTCCGCAGACAGCTCGCAGTTGTTCAACTCAATGTTGCCACCGAAGAAGTAGATCGCGGCGTCGTAACCGGCGCTGCTGCTCTTAGAAGCCCCCTCAGCCGTCACAAACTTACAGTTGTTGAACTGCACGTTGCCGCCAATCCACAGCTTGGTGACGACCTCACCGTTGTTGTAGCTGATGCCGTCCTGACCTCCGGAAATCTTCACGGTTCCGCCGGAGAGATTGAAGGTACAGTTCTCGAACACGATAGGATCGTCTTCGAGCCGCTCCTGTCCAGAAATCATCACGGCCTGGCCGTCACCAATCTCGTATTTAGTATTGGTAGCGCCTTCCTTAACAATGTTTACACCAGATACTAATTCCGCGTCTTTGCTTGTCCCATAGACGCCGACAGTCACCCCAGTCGGTACGCCGACGGCCTCGTCGCTGAGATTAGCGCCATAACTGGTCGTCCCAGAGCCATCTCCCGGCTCCGTCGCGAAGACGGAAACCGGCAGCATTGTCAGCACCATGCCTAACGTCAACAGCGCCGACAATATTCGTTTTTTCATCTCGCCTTTTCCTCCTTACTGTTTGAAGTGTTCGCCCCATA
>NZ_NFKI01000104.1 GCF_002160305.1 Pseudoflavonifractor sp. An184 | reverse complement strand
CCCGCCTCGAGTGGGATCGAATGCCCTGAATGCCTTGCAAGGCAAGGCGTTCAGCGAGCGCAGCGAGGACTTTTCCGCCGCACAGCGGCGGGAAAGTAACGGCATTTTTTGTATTGATGTACGGGAATCAGCCCAGCACACCCAGATGCTCCAGCAGGATCTTGGTCCCCATGAGGATCAGCACGATACCCCCGGCCAGCTCGGCCCAGGACTTGCCCCTCTCCCCTACCACGCCCCCGGCCTTCACGCCGATGGCGGACAGGACGAAGGTGATGACCCCGATGAGAGCGACGGCGGGGCCGATGGGGACGCTGAGAAACGCGAAGGTGATGCCCACGGTGAGGGCGTCAATGCTGGTGGCCACCGCCAGGGGGAACATGGCCTTTGCCCCGAAGGAGGTCTCCATCTCCTCCTCCTCGGTGCTGCGGGACTCCCGGATCATGTTCACGCCGATGAGCCCCAGGAGCACAAAGGCGATCCAGTGGTCGATGCTGGTGATAAAGGACTGGAACTGCACCCCCAGCAGCCAGCCCAGGAAGGGCATCAGCGCCTGAAAGCCCCCGAACCAAAGCCCCGCCGTCAGGGCGTGTCCCAGTGTCACCCGGCCGGCGGACAGCCCCTTGCACACGGACACCGCGAAGGCGTCCATGGCCAGCCCCACGGCCAGCACCACCAATTCTGTCATTCCCATGGTAAAATTCCTCCTCAAACTGCTTCCGGCCCGCGCCCGGGAGTTTGGCATCTCTCCCGTGGGCAGGCCCGTGCCGGCGCAAAAAAACGAGACCCATCTGTCCCCTTGGAACAGATAAGTCTCGTCATGAAAAACAAAGCCAGAACTCCAGAACCGGAGCTCAGTCTGTTGACCTTGTTACGCCTGCGCGCCGACTACTCCCTTATGTGTAGGCAGTATGATACCACAGGGGCGCGGGGCCTGTCAAGAAAATTTGGGGGAATTTCTCCAAAAACGGCCTATCCCTGCACCAGATAGGGGTTCTCGCCCCCCTGTTCACAGGCCAGCAGGCCCTTGACCGTACCGGCCACCATGTGCTCCACGGCCTCCTCGGTGTAGAAGGCGGTGTGGGGGGTGACGATCACGTTGGGGAAGGCCTTCAGCAGGGCCAGGTCGTGGTTGGGGATGGGGACGGTCTTCAAGTCGGCGTAGTACAGGCCGCTCTCCTGCTCCAGCACGTCCAGGGCGGCGGCCCCCACCTTCCGGCTCTCGATGGCCTCGATGAGGGCGGAGGTGTCGATCAGGTCCCCCCGGGCGGTGTTGATGAGGATGACTCCGTCCTTCATCTTGGAGAGGCTGTCGGCATTGATGATGTGGTGGTCCTCCGGGTTGGCGGGCATGTGGAGGGTGATGATGTCCGCCTCCCGCCAGATGGTTTCCAGGTCGGCGTACTCCGCCAGCTGGGCCACCTCGGGGTTTTGGTACAGGTCGTAGGCCAGCATCCGGCAGCCGAAGCCGGACAGGTGGCGGATGACGGTGCCGCCGATCTTGCCGGTGCCCAGCACCGCCACGGTGGAGTTGGACAGCTCCTTGCCCATCTTCCCCTCCAGGGTGTAGTCCTGGACCACGTTCCGGTCCAGGATCTGCCGCATCTTCCGGCAGCACATGAGCATGAGCATAATGGCGTAGTTGGCCACCCCGCTGGGGGGATAGAACACGTGGGTCACCGGCATGCCCAACTCCTTGGCGGTGGGCAGGTCGAAGTGGTCAAAGCCGATGGCCCGGGCCCCCAGGTACTTCACCCCCAGCTCGTGGAAGCGGCGGATGGCCTCCGGCCCCAGGGCGTAGGGGGTGGTGCTGATGGCGTCGTAGCCCCGGGCCAGCTCGATGTTCTCCGGGGTGGGATACTCGGTGCTGTACGCAAATTCCACCCCCAGCTTTGCGCACCACTTATCAAACAGGGGCTTCTCGTCAAATTCGCGGACGGCGTAGGCAAACAGCTTCATCTCTCCCGGGCGCGGAAGAGTTCCCGCGCCCCTCTCTCCTCTCTTTCGTTCCAACCGGGACGTTGTTCCGCTCCATTATAGTCCTTTCTCCGCCGGGCCGCAAGTCCTTCGGCGGCGCGGACGGGGGCGGAAATTTTTTATCGTTAGGTGTACAGAGGCAGGCAACTGCGGGGCGGTTTCCCAGATAGGGTGAACGGGAGATTCTTCCGCCCGGAATGCAAGGAACGCACAAAAACGCCCGCCGGCCCTTTGCTTGAAAGGGACGGCGGGATTGACAATAAGCGGCGCGGCTCTCTATGATGGGATAGGCGCTGTTACATAAGGCGGCCAGCTACTTCCCTTGCGGATATGGGGCACCGAGGAAAGCAATTTCTGAGGCTTCTGATGTGTTTTGCCATTTTGGCATACATCATGACCATAAAAGCGTGCTGACCGCTTGGCTGGTCCCCAAACGGTCAGCATAGGGAAACTTATGCGACTATAAGGGCTGGCCGCAGTAACAGCGCCCTTCTAATTTCATTATAGAAACTCGCCTCCGCTTTGTCAAGCAAGACAGGGCGGGGGTTTTGTTCTTCCATCTGAATCGGAGAGGAGCGAGCGTATGAGTCTATACGGCGAAAAGTTCAAGATCGGCGGCCTGTCCTGCGGCCTGGTGCTGCGGGGCTCTGCCAACGGGGAGTATCGGGTGGTGTTCGAGCGGGAGTACGCCAGTTTGGAGCAGATCGAGGCCCTGGAGTGGGACCCGCCCGTCCTTGAGGGGGAGTGCATCCTGCCCGCGGGCTACGGCTTCACAGTCAAGGATATCCAGTACAGCGCCGCCACCCGCAGCTACCATGTGGTGCTCCAGGTGGGGAGGCAATACCTGGGAGATGTGACCGGCTATCAGGCCCAGGTGACCCAGCTTCAGGGGACCATCACGGAGCAGGCGGGCACCATTCAGACCCAGCAGGACGCCATTGCGGAGAAGGAGAGCACCATCGCCCAGCAAGCGGCCACCATTGAGAGCCAGACGGCTACGATTGCATCTCAGGCGGAGACCATTGAGGAACTGGAGGCGGCGGGCACCGCCGAGACGGTGATGGCCGAGCTGAGCGCGGCCTATGAGGAAGGAGTGGAGAGAAATGGCTGATATTGTGACCATGGCCAAGGATGAACTGAAAGCCCGCGGCAAGGCGGATGCGGCGGCTCTGGCCGCCCGGGCGGTGTCCGGCGAGGCGGACGGCACCGAGCTGACCGCCAGCCAGGAGCAGATCCCCACCTGGCGGCAGCGGGATTTTTCCGCCGTCCCCGTTGGGAGCCCCTACAAGTGGAATGGGATCGTGTACAAGCTGTGGCAGCAGCACGACGCCACAGAGCAGCCGGACTGGACTCCCGACCAGGCGGTGAGTCTGTGGGATGTGTGCCACACCACCGACCCGTCCATGGCCGGTCCCTATGTCCAGCCCCAGGGGACCCGGGGACTGTACCAGGTGGACGAGTGCTGCACCGAGGGCGGACACGTGTGGAAGTGCACCCAGGCGGACACCGCCTATCCCCCCTCCCAGCTGCCCGGCGCCTGGACGGACCTGGGGGCCGTGGAGGAGGGACAGGGCTGATGGAGTGGACCACCCTGGCGGTGGCCGGGATGTCCCTCATCGGCACCCTGGCGGGGACCTTCGGGGGCATCCTGGTGTCCAACAAGCTGACCACCTATCGGATCGAACAGCTGGAGCGGAAGGTGGCCGCCCACAACAGCCTGGTGGAGCGGACCTACAAGCTGGAGGGGCAGATGACCGAGGTCCAGCACGACATCCGGGACCTGAAAAGCGAGAGGGGGTAGGGAAATGGAGGAGCTTCAAAAGCGCCTGAGCAATCTGCTGTCTGTCAAGAGTCTGGTTACGCTGATCCTGACGGTAGTATTTGCCTGTTTGACCTGTGGAGGCAGAGTGAGCGCCGAGGAATTTTTGACTGTGTTCACCGTGGTCATCGCCTTCTACTTCGGCACCCAGGCGGAGCGAAGCAGCCGGAAATCCGGCGATGGGACCTGAGACGAGGAGAAGATGATGGAGCTTTTGTTCGAACAGGCGGCCCGGGGCAATTACCGGCCCGGCCGGACCCAGCCCGTGGAGTACATCGTGGTCCACTACACCGGCAACTGGAGCGACACGGCGAAAAACAACGCCGACTACTTTGCCCGGACGGTCACCGGGACCAGCGCCCACTACTTTGTGGACGAGGAGGCGGTGTGGCAGTCGGTGCGGGAGGAGGACACCGCCTGGCACTGCGGCAGCAGCCAGCCGGTCCATCCCGACTGCCGCAATGCCAATTCCATCGGGGTGGAGATGTGCAACAGCGCCGGAGGCGTGCCTCCGGCCGTCCGGGACCGGACGGCGGCCCTGGTGCGGGAGCTGATGGACAAGTACGGGGTGCCTGCGGAACACGTCCTGCGGCACTACGACGTGACCGGCAAGCGGTGCCCCGCTCCCTGGGTGGACAGGCCCGGGGAGTGGGAGGATTTCAAAAGGAGATTGGAGGCGGAAGCGGTGACACAGGAGCAGTTTGACGCCATGCTGGAGGACTATCTGGTCCGCCGGGGGGAGCGGGAGGCCAGCGACTGGGCGGCCCCCTATATTCAGCGGGCTGTGGAAGCCGGCGTGATGGCGGAGGAGGCGGGCGGCATCGGCCGGCCCCAGGCCTTCGCCACCCGGGAGGAGCTGGCCGCCGTGGCCTCCTCCCTACTTTTCTTGAAAGAAAAGTAGGCAAAAGAACTTTCTGCGAAACTGCGTTTCGCCTCTGCAGGGCCTTTCAGGTTTCGGAGGGAAGAATAGTGTGAAAGGAAACCGTCAGGGTTTCCTTTCACGTGCAATCCCTCCACGTTTCTACGCGCAGCGGAGAAACGCGGTGCAAAGAAATTTTCTGCGAAACTGCGTTTCGCCTCTGTAAGGGTTGGACGGGGCGATTGAATGGGGCCTCGGTGGGGGACGGAATATATATGAAACAAGGCCCCGGCTATGCCGGGGCCTTCAGTTTGTCAAAAAACCGCTGTTGAGTAGAATTCGCCTCAGTTTTGGCGGGGGAGCTCGAGGGGGCGGCAGCCCGCCTCGAGTGGGATCGAATGCCCCGAATGCCTTGCACGGCAAGGCGTTCGGCGAGCGCAGCGAGAAC
>NZ_NFKI01000103.1 GCF_002160305.1 Pseudoflavonifractor sp. An184 | reverse complement strand
GGGAGCTCGAGGGGGCGGCAGCCCGCCTCGAGTGGGATCGAATGCCCTGAATGCCTTGCATGGCAAGGCGTTCAGCGAGCGCAGCGAGGACTTTTCCGCCGCGCAGCGGTGGGAAAGTATTGGCATTTTCAGGCTGTCGGAAAAGTCCTTGGACTTTTTTGACAGCCTGAGCGCCCCTCCGTCTGGACGGAGGGGCGCTGTGCGTTTAGAGGGGCGTTGAAGGTGCACCGGCCTGCGCCGGTCCGTCCCCAAAGGCATCCTGGATGGCCTGGACCAGCAGCTGGGCGGGGGCGGAGAGGGGGACGCCGGCCCGGCTGGCGAAGCCCACCTCCCACCGCACCGGCGGGTCGCCCACAGTAAAGGGGAGGAGGGAGGGGGGCAGAAAGTCCCCGTCCAGCACCGCCTCGGAGGCCAGGACGGCCCCGCACCCCTCCGCCGCCAGTCCCAGGGCGGTGGTCAGGCTGAGAGTGGTCAGGGCGGCGGGCGGCTGGATGCCGGCGGACTGGAAGATGTACTCCGCCTGCTCCCGCAGGTTCTGCCCCTTTTTCAGCAGCAGGAAGGGGGTGTCCTGAAGGGCGGACAGCTCCGGCCAGGACAGGTGGGGCAGTCCCCGGTCACCCTCAGCAGGGGAGAGGCGCTCCAGCACGGGGGCGTCCCGGCGGAGAAAGAGCAGGATGCGCTCATGCCGCAGGTGCTGAAAGGCGAACTGGGGGTAGGGGTTGGGCCGGTGGAGGAGGGCGAAGTCCAGCTTCCCCTGGTCCAGCAGGACCGAGAGGTCCTGGTGGGAGCCCTCGGCGGGCTCCACCTGGATGTGGGGGTACTTCCTCTGAAAGGTGGGGAGCACCCGGGGCAGCACCAGGGAGGACCGCCAGAAGTTCAGGCCCACCCGCACGGCGCCGCTGGGCTCCCGCTCCAGTTGGGCCAGGTCCTGGCGGAGGCGGCGCTCCCGCTCCTGGTTCTCCCGCACATAGCGCAGATAGCGCTCCCCCGCCTGGGTGAGCCGGAGGGGGGCGGCCTCCCGGTCGAACAGCTGGACCCCTAGGTCCTCCTCCAGCCGCTTCAGGCTGCGGCTCACGGCGGGCTGGGACAGGTAGAGCCCCTGGGCCGCCTTGGAGACGCTCCCCGCCTGGGCGATGGCCAAAAAGGTTTCGTCCTGTTTGGAGACCACGTCGATTCCTCCTATTACATGGATTTTATAGCTTTTATATCATAAGTGATATTGGACGAATTGTAAAGTTTTCGGTAGAATGGTTGTTACCACCGGGCGGCGGGCGGTCTGCCCAGCAGACAGGAGAGAGCGGATATGGATATGTTGATTGCATCTGCCGTATTTCTGTGCGGCATTTTTTTGTGTATGGCCATGGGCTGGTCCCTGGCCATCGGGCTGGCCTTCGGCCTGGTGTGCTTCACCCTGGCGGCCCGCCGGAGGGGGCACAGTTGGCGGGCGCTGGCCGCCATGGCGGGGGACGGGGCCCGCACCGCCATGGTGGTGCTGCGGGTGCTGGTGTTCATCGGCTGCCTCACCGGGCTGTGGCGGGCCAGCGGCACCATCGCCTTTTTCGTCTACCACGGTCTGAAGCTGATCACCCCCAACATCTTTCTGCTGGCGGCCTTTCTCATGGCCACTGTCATGTCCCTCACCTTCGGCAGCGCCTTCGGGGTGGCGGGGACGGCGGGGGTGATCCTGTCGGTCATCGCCCGCACCGGCGGGGCGGACCTGGCCATGACGGCGGGGGCGGTGGTCTCCGGGGCCTATCTGGGGGAGCGGCTGAGCCCGGCCTCCTCCTCGTCGGCCCTGGCGTCGGCCCTGGCCGGGACGGACCAGAACGCCATGCAGCGGCGGATGTGGCGGACCACCCCGCTGCCCCTGGCCCTGTCCCTGATCTTCTACGGCGTCCTGTCCGTTCTCTTTCCCATCCGGCAGGTGGACCCCACCATCCTCAACGCCCTGCAGGAGTCCTTCGACCTGTCCTGGTGGACGGTGATTCCGGCGGTGATCCTGCTGGCGCTCCCGTTCTTTCATGTGAAGGCGGTGTGGGCCATTCTCATCAGCTGCGGGGTGTCGGTGGTGGTCGCCGTCCTCCTTCAGGGGGTGGGGTGGCTGGAGGCTCTTCAAATCAGCGTGTTCGGCTGTGAGCTGGACCACCCGGAGCTGGCCTCCATCCTGTCCGGCGGCGGCGTGGTGTCCATGGTGAACGGCATGCTTATTGTGCTCTTCTCCTGCACCTCCTCGGGCATCCTCAAGGGGGCCGGTCTGCTGGACCCGGTGAAGGAGAAGCTGGAGCATCTGACGGAGCGCACCGACCTGTTTTTCACCACCGCCCTGGTCTCCCTGGCCTCGGCGGCCCTGCTGTGCAACCAGTCCATCGCCCTGGTGCTCACCGAGCAGATGGTGGGGGACCAGTACCGCCGCCGGGGACAGGGGGGCGTGGACCTGGCCCACGCTTTGGGCAACACGGCCATCCCCCTGCCCGCGATGGTCCCCTGGTCCATCGCGGTGAGCGTGCCCCTGGCCGCCATGGACGCCTCGGCCCTGGCCATTCCATTCGCCTGTTTTCTCTATCTCTGCCCCCTGTGCGACTGGCTGTTCTGGAGGGGCAGGGAGAGGAAGAAAATGGCGGAAAGTTGAAAATTATCTTAAATCGTTGCCTCCAACTTGGGTTGGAGGCATTTTTTTAATCTTTTTTAAAGACTTCTTGTCTGTTATGCTAAAATTACGCGGTTTTTTTCGCGTCGTTTGCCAACTCTATTTTTAGAGAGAGAAAAAGGAGGAAGAGTATATGGCAAGAAAAGCAGTGGAACGAAATATTGCGTATGACGATCAGCGCAAGCTCTACTATGTAAGCATGGAACTGGGGCGGGATGAGAGCGGGAAGCGCCTCAAGCGGTACCGCACCTTCCACACTCTGGCGGCCGCCCGGAACGGCCTCAGGGCCTTCCACGCCGGGGCGGAGCGGGAGCAGGCGGAGAAGCCGGCCTCCGCCCAGGAGCTGGATCTGTCCCACTGGCTGGAGTACTGGATGAATTCCATTGTCCGGCCCAATCGAGCGGAGACCACCGTGTACGCCTATCAGAAGATCATCGACAACCACATTGACCCGGCTCTGGGTGATGTGCCCCTGAGAAAGCTCACTCCCATGATAATCCAGGAGTACTACACCGAGACCCAGCGGACCAGCGGCCTCTCCTCCAACACCATGCGCCGCCACCACGACCTGCTCTCCAGCGCCCTGCGCTCGGCGGTGCGGCAGGACGTGATCCCCGCCTCTCCCATGGAGCGGGTGGAGCCCCCGCGGGTGCGCACCGCCGAGTCCTATTTCTACAACAACCAGGAGCTCAAGCTCCTCTACCAGAAGATCGAGGGCAACATTCTGGAGCTGGCGGTGAAGCTGGCGGGCAGCCTGGGCATGCGCCGGGAGGAGATCTGCGGCCTGAAGTGGGAGAACGTGGACCTGCAGCGCCACCTGGTCCTCATCCGGGAGGCACGCACCGCCTACGGGGCCAATATCGTCCAGAAGGAGACCAAGAACCGCGCCTCGGTGCGCACCCTGTACCTGCCCGACGAGGTGTACCTCCTCCTGGAGCAGGAGCAGGCCCGGCAGCAGCAGGAGCGCTGCGTCCAAAGCCCTGCCTACAACCCCACCGACCACGTGATCCTGGACGCCAAGGGGGCGCCCTATTCCCCCAACGCCCTGTCCCTGGCCTTTACCCGGTTCGTGAGGAAGAACGACCTGCCCCGGCTCACCTTTCACGGCCTGCGGCACACCTTCGCCACCATCGCCTCCTGCCAGGGAGCCTCCCTGTTCGACATCGGCAAGGCGCTGGGGCACGCCACCCCCGCCACCACCGGGCGCATCTACACCCATCTGGTGGACCGGACCCATGAGGAGCTGGTGCAGCGGGTGTCCGACGCCCTGAAATGAGAGAGGGAGAGGGCGGCCCCGGTGTCCGCCGGCCGCCCTCCGGCATACGCTGGTTTGAGGGGAACGGTTTTCGCCATTGCGTCCCCCGAGAAAGGAACCGTGCCATGCTCTATTATCTCATCGTGTGCCGTTCCCTGACCTACGCCCAGCGCACCGCCGCCGCGCTGGAGCGGGCTGGGATTCCGGCCCATATTCTCCGCTCCCCCAAGAGCATCGCGGGGGAGGGGTGCAGCCATTCCGTCAAAATCTCCCAGCGGTATCTGGCCGGCGCCCTGCGGGCGCTCCACCGGGCCGTGCTGGAGCCCAAGCGGGTCTTTATCACCACCGGCGACGGCAGCTACCGGGAGGTGGAGCTATGATCTATCTGGACAGCGCGGCCACCACCCTGCGCAAGCCCCCGTCGGTGGCCCGGGCCTGCGCCTACGCCGTGGACCATCTGGCCACCCCCGGCCGGGGCGGGCACCGTCCCGCCATGGCGGCGGCGGAGACGGCCTTCGCCTGCCGCCGGGAGGCTGCCGCCCTCTTTGACGTGCCCGAGCCGGACCGGGTGGTCTTCACCTTCAACGCCACCCACGGCCTGAACATCGCCATCAAAACTCTGGTAAAGCCGGGGAGCACCGTGCTCATCTCCGGCTATGAGCACAACGCGGTGACCCGGCCCCTCCGGGCCATCCCCGGGGTGACCGTCAAAACGGCCGAGAGCCCCCTCTTTGACCGGGCGGCCGCCCTGGAGGCCTTCCGGCGGGAGCTGACGCCGGAGGTGGACGCGGTGGTGTGCACCCACGTGTCCAACGTGTTCGGCTTCATTCTGCCCATCGAGGACATCGCCGCCCTGTGCCGCCGGAGGGGGGTGCCCCTCATTGTGGACGCCTCCCAGTCCGCCGGCGGCCTGCCCCTGTCCTTCCGGGAGCTGAGGGCGGCCTTCATCGCCATGCCCGGGCACAAGGGGCTCTACGGCCCCCAGGGCACCGGCCTGCTCCTGTGCGGGGACGGGGCGGACCCCCTGCTGGAGGGGGGCACCGGCAGCGTCTCCCTGAGCCAGGAGATGCCCGACTTTCTCCCTGACCGGCTGGAGGCGGGCACCCACAACATCGCCGGGATCGCCGGCCTTCTGGAGGGGCTGCGCTTCCTGCGGCGGGAGGGGGTGGAGACCGTCGCCGCCCGGGAGGAGGGGCTCATCC
>NZ_NFKI01000102.1 GCF_002160305.1 Pseudoflavonifractor sp. An184 | reverse complement strand
CCGCCCACCCGGCGATGAAGACGATGAGCACCGCCCCCAGCAGGTTGGTGACCAGAGTGAGCAGGGGGAACTCCCCCCGGAAGGGCAGCAGGCTGAGCCCCCAGCGGCCCATGGCCCCCAGGGCGCCGCCCGTCCCCACCGCCAGAAGGCTGGTTATGGACATCGGGGTACTCCTTCCTTTTGGAGTAGTTTGCGCTTCGCCGGGCGGCCCAGTGTGCCGCCCCTACAAAAGAGTACAAACTCTGCCCCCTCATCCGCCCCAGTGTGCGCACTGGGGCACCTTCCACCCGAGGGGAAGGTTTAGGGGAGCGCAGGATTCGCACTGGGGGCGTTGGTTCGGAAAAGGCAGGCGCAGAAGCGGAACCGCACTCGTCCTAAATTTTTACACACCCAGGGCCCAGTGGCCCGGGAGAAATTGCAAAAAGTCACTCAGATTTTGCGCGCCGGAAGGGCTGCACAATGTCCAAGGGGTAACCCCCGTAATGGGGGTCCAGGGGGTGTGTGTCATTGAGGCAGGGACGGCGAAGCCGTGCCTGTCTCTCTGCACACACCCCTTGGCGGCTCTTTGGTGACTTTCTGGCCGACCAGAAAGTCACTCGCCGCCGGGGCGGCGAAACTCCCCCTTTAAAATTAGAAGGAATCAGGCATTTTTCCCCAGCTCAAACGCCTTCTTGTTCAGCTCCAAAAACTTCGCCGGCACCATAGCCTCCAGAGACTTCTGCCAGGCCTCCTCGGGCAGGTCGAAGTAGTGGGACAGACGGCCCATCAGGACGATGTTCACCGCCTTGGAGGACCCGGCCTCTTCAGCCAGCTTCAGGCAGTCCAGGGCGTCCACCTTGGCCCCGGCGGCCTTCATCTTCTCCACCAGGTTCTCGGGGTACTGGGCGGCCCCGGTGATGACGGGCATGGGGTCGATCTGCTGGGTGTTGGTGACGATCTGGCCGTCGGGCTTCAGGTAGCTCAGCCACCGGGCGGCCTCCAGCAGCTCGAAGGAGACGATGAAGTCGGCCTCCCCCTTGTCGATGACCGGGGAGTTCACCCGGTCGCCGTAGCGCACGTAGGTGACCACGCTGCCGCCCCGCTGGGACATGCCGTGGACCTCGGACACCTTCACGTCGTAGCCCTGTTCCATGAGCAGGTGGCCCAGCAGCTTGCTGGCCAGCAGGGAGCCCTGGCCGCCCACGCCCACAATCATAATATTCTTGGTTTCCATCTTGCCTTAACCCTCCTTGCCGGTGCTCTCAAAGGCCCCCACGGGGCACAGCTGCTCACACACGCCGCAGCCCACACACTGGGTAAAGTCCACGCGGGCCTTGCCCTCCTTCATGGAGATGGCGGGGCAGCCGATCTTCATGCAGCTCTTGCAGCCGATGCACTTGTCCTTGTTGACCGCCAGAGGCGCCTTGTGCTTGACATACTTCAGCAGAGCGCAGGGCCGGCGGGAGATGATGACGGAGGCCTCGTCGGCGGAGAGCTCCTCCTTCACCGCCTGGTCGCACTCCTTCAGGTTGTAGGGGTCTACCACCCGCACCCGCTTGAAGCCCATGGCCCGGCACAGGGACTCCAAATCGATCTTGCCGGCGGGGTCCCCCTTGATGTTGTAGCCGGTGGTGGGGTTCTGCTGGTGGCCGGTCATGCCGGTGATGGAGTTGTCCAGGATGATGACGGTGGAGTTGGACTGGTTGTAGGCGATGTTGGCCAGGCCGGTCATGCCCGAGTGCATGAAGGTGGAGTCGCCGATGACGGCCACCGTCTTGTGCTCGCTCTCAGCGCCCCGGGCCTTGTTGAAGCCGTGGAGGCCGCTGATGGAGCCGCCCATGCACAATGTCATGTCCATGGCGGCCAGAGGGGCCACCGCCCCCAGGGTGTAGCAGCCGATGTCGCCCATGACGGTGCACTTGTTCTTGTTCAGGGTGTAGAACAGGCCGCGGTGGGGACAGCCGGCGCACATGACGGGGGGACGGGCGGGGATGACGTCCTCCAGAGTTTTCCCCGTATGTACCGTGCCGCCCAGCTTGGCGGCCACCAGGTTCTGGGAGAACTCCCCCTCCATGGGAAGCACATCCTTCCCCAGTACGTCCAGGCCGATTTCCCGGCAGAAGTCCTCCAGGAAGGGGTCCAACTCCTCCACCACGGCCACCTTGTCCACCGAGGCGGCGAAGTCCAGGATCTTCTGCTTGGGCAGGGGCCAGACCATGCCCAGCTTGAGCACGGGATAGCGGTCCCCAAAGACCTCCTTCACATACTGGTAGGAGGTGCTGGAGGTGATGATGCCCAGGGCGCGGTCGCTGCCCTCCTCCAGGCGGTTCAGGGGGCTGGTCTCGGCGTAGGCGGCCAGCTTCCGGGTGCGCTCCTCCACCACCGGGTGGCGGCGGATGGCGTTGCCGGGCATCATCACGTACTTGCCGATGTTCTTCTCATAGGGCTTCATGGGGGGCTCCACCCGCTCGCTGGTCTCCACCAGGGACTGGGAGTGGGCCACCCGGGTGCACATCTTGAGGATGACGGGGGTGTCGAACTCCTCGGAGAGCTCATAGGCCAGCTTGGTGAAGGAGAGGGCCTCGGCGGAGTCGGAGGGCTCCAGCATGGGGATCTTGGAGGCCTTGGCGTAGTGGCGGGAGTCCTGCTCGTTCTGAGAGGAGTGCATGCCCGCGTCGTCGGCCACCACAATGATCATGCCCGCGTTCACCCCGGTGTAGGAGACGGTGAACAGCGGGTCGGCTGCCACGTTCAGGCCCACGTGCTTCATGCCGCAGAAGGAGCGGCGGCCCGCCAGAGAGGCGCCGAAGGCGGTCTCCATGGCCACCTTCTCATTGGGGGCCCACTCGCAGTAGATGTCGTCGAATTTGGCGGCCTCCTCGGTGATCTCGGTACTGGGGGTGCCGGGATAGCTGGAGACCACACAGCATCCCGCCTCGTACAGTCCACGGGCAACGGCCGCGTTGCCCAGCATCAGTTGTTTCATATCGCGTTACTCCCTGCTTTCTTGCAAAATTCTTTGGGGCGGCTCTATTTGGGTTGATCCAGCCCCTCCCGGATGATGATGTCCTGCATCACGCCCCCGGCGCCGTTCTCCAGCATGGAGCGGCGTACCCGGCTGATGGTGGCGCTGCTGGCCCCGGTTTTCTCCAGAATATCCAGATAGACCAGGCCCTGCTGGAGATAGACAGCCACATCAAAGCGCTGCTCCATGGCCTGCAGCTCGGTGGGGGTGCAGAGATCTTCAAAAAACCGGCAGCACTCGTCCAGATCCTTCAGCTTCAAGATGGTCTCGTAGAGCGCCAGACTGTGCTCCTTTCGTCCTGCCTTTGCCATATCGCGGCTCCTTTCTGCGGCCGGCCGGCGGCGCAGTCCGCCGGTCCGTCCATTCTTTCCTTATATTAACACAGTAAAGCGTTGAGGTAAACAGGAAATTTTCACTTTCTCCAATTTTTCACCGCCTTCCGGGGAAAATTTCTTCCCATGCCCCAAGGCGGCAGCGGGCGGCGGGCCGCAGGCTGTGCGGCGGAGTCCGGTGTAAAAAATACGGACAGACAGGGGAAAAGAGAGAAATTTCCTTCTCCTGGGGCAAAAACTGTGGTATAATGTATCCTGATATGATATGGCCCGCCGTGGGCCGCAATTTCCGAGGAAAGTGAGAGAGGAGACACCCCATGAATCCCATCTATGACGTTGCCATCCTGGGCTGCGGCGAGGCGGGCATCTTCGCCGCCTATGAGCTGGCCCACCACCGCCCCGGCCTGAAGGTGCTGGCCCTGGACCAGGGCCGGGACATCTACCACCGCAGCTGCCCCATCGTGGCGGGCAAGGTGCGGGAGTGCATCCACTGCTCCGTGTGCGACACCATGTGCGGCTTCGGCGGCGCGGGGGCCTTTTCCGACGGCAAGTTCAACTTCACCACCCAGTTCGGCGGCTGGCTCACCGACTTTATGGAGCCCCGCCATGTGATGGAGCTCATCGACTACGTGGACTCCATCAACGTCGCCCACGGGGCCACCCAGGAGGTGTTCTCCACCGAGAGCGCCGAGGCCAGGGCCCTGGCCCGGAAGGCCCTGGGCTTTGACCTGCACCTGCTCCAGGCCCGGTGCAAGCACCTGGGCACCGAGAACAATTTACGCATTCTCCAGAACATCTATGAGGGGCTGAAGGACAAGCTGGAGTTCCGCTTCAACACCGCCGTGGAGCACATCGTCCAGGACGGGGAGGGCGGCTTCCGCCTCACCCTGGGCGGCGGCGAGGAGGTGGCCTGCAAGCGGCTCATCGCCGCCCCCGGCCGCTCCGGCGCCGAGTGGTTCTCCGAGCAGTGCAAGGGCCTGGGGCTGGAGCTGCTGAACAACCAGGTGGACATCGGCGTGCGGGTGGAGCTGCCCGCCTCCGTCTTTGAACACATCACCGATGTGGTGTACGAGTCCAAGCTGGTCTACCGCACCCAGCAGTACGGGGACCAGGTGCGCACCTTCTGCATGAACCCCTACGGCCACGTGGTGGCCGAGAACGTGGAGGGCATCAACACGGTGAACGGCCACTCCTACGCCGACCCCAAGCTGCGCAGCGAGAACACTAATTTCGCCCTGCTGGTGTCCAACCGCTTCACCCAGCCCTTTAACGAGCCCTACCGCTACGGCAAGCACATCGCCTCCCTGAGCAACATGCTGGCCGGCGGCGTGCTGGTCCAGCGCTTCGGCGACCTGGTGAAGGGGGTGCGCACCAACGAGCACCGCCTAAGCAAATCCTTCACCCGGCCCACCCTCACCGCCGCCGTCCCCGGGGACCTGTCCCTGGCCCTGCCCAAGCGGCAGCTGGACGACATCATCGAGATGATCTACGTCCTGGACAAGATCGCCCCGGGCACCGCCAACCACGACACCCTGCTCTACGGCGCGGAGGTGAAGTTCTACTCCGCCCGGCTCCAGCTCAGCGAGGAGCTGGAGACCGCCATCCCCAACTTCTTCGCCGCCGGCGACGGCGCCGGCGTCACCCGGGGCCTGGCCCAGGCGGGCGCCTCCGGCGTGCAGGCGGCACGGGCCATCCTGAAGCGGCTCTCCTAAGCTGTCCCCCAAAAAAAGCCTTCCCCTCGGGGGGAAGGTGGCCCAGTGCGCACACTGGGGCGGATGAGGGGCGATGATAGAGCAGTTTTGTTTGTCGCAGGGGAAGTTTCGCCGCCTGCGGGCGGCGACCTACTTTGCCCGGGGCGGCTCGTCGTCGCAAAGTCCACTCCACTCCGTTTCCGCCTGGCGGCGAAAACTGCGTTCGTTCCCTTGCTCCTCCTCTTCCCGGCGAACCCGCTTCGCTGGGCTTC
>NZ_NFKI01000101.1 GCF_002160305.1 Pseudoflavonifractor sp. An184 | reverse complement strand
GCCCTTCTGGGAGGGCGGACAGACTGCCGTCGTCCTCGTCCAGGGATTCAATGGCCAGGCGCATCCCCAACCGGAACCCCAGGATGAAGTTCTCCAGGGCCAGGGTGCTGCCGATCTCATTCTCTGCATTGAGGAGCCGCAGGAGCATGGTTTTCTCCTCTCCTTCCAGCAGAGCGGAGAGCTTCTCCTCGTATTCCTCCGCCTGGTCCATGGCCTGCTGCAGCGGAGAGTCCGGGGTAATCTGCTGTTCGTTTGTGGTGAGGTTTCCGTAGAACAGCTCTTCCAGTGTTTTGCGCATATGTGCCGCCTCCTTTGTGTTACCCATGGCGTTGCCCCGGCAGATGGCCGGTCTGTATTCAGTTATATGGTCACGGGGCGGAGGCCCCGATTGACGGGTGCTGTATCCGTATCTTGGCATTTCGTGGTCTTTCAGCGTGTCAAGGCTCACTCAACAGTAGTAAAATCGTAGTAAATGAGATGGTTTTGACCTGTCTGAAATGCCCGTGGATACAGTGTTTTCAAGGGATAATCAGATTTTGGCTTGATTTTTGATGATAAAAAATCACTTATCTCGAATCCTCGGAGAGCGCAGATGGACACGTGCAAAACTTGCCCGGCTGACCGGAATTCGCCCTTCCACCATCGGAGATTTATATAATGAGATGGCGGA
Organism: Pseudoflavonifractor sp. An184; assembly: GCF_002160305.1. Lineage (GTDB taxonomy): Bacteria > Bacillota > Clostridia > Oscillospirales > Oscillospiraceae > Lawsonibacter > Lawsonibacter pullicola. Next base: position 4,651 of record NZ_NFKI01000101.1, on the reverse strand, counting down.
GCGGGTGTCTTTCGATCAGCTGGACAGGATTTGCGAGGTCTTGGATTGCAACATTTCTGACCTGCTGGAATACATACCGAACCAACAACGCAGAACTGGCAGAGACCTAATTCTGGAGGAACACGGAAACCGCAAAAAGAACCAGAACTAATCTGGGCAAAAGAAATGGCACTTAATAGGTTTATTAAAACCCTTTTAAGTGCCATTTCTTTTTTGCAGATTGTATGAAAATTTTTCGCGGTTTATTTGCAAAGCAACACTAGGCCTTGTTTGAAAATTGGAAATGTGTCCAACGGCGAGGAATTTTTTCGCCAGACAAGGCGATTTGACGCGGCAATACTTTGTGTACTGCGAGGAAAATCAACGCAGTATGGCGGAAAAAGAACCGCCGTTTGGGCATATTGACATTTTTCAAACATGGCCTAGGCGCAGCTTTTGCCGCCGGTTTCGCGCCTGGAGCGTCCGGCCGGGTTTCTTGGTCCTACGCCCTCCCATAGATCTGTATTTCTGAAAGCCGCGGCGCGATGGATCTTTGGAGGTTCCGACAACAGGGACGACAAAGAAGCCCCCTTACGGCACATACGGATGACGCACTCCACCAAAGTGGGGCGGTGAGAATTTCAAGCAGACCTGCTGAACTGGTGCGGTGGGGCTTGACAGATTGGAGAGAGAGGAGTAAACTTCAGGATAAGCAAAGGCGCTGCTGTTCCAAAGAACAGCGGCGCTTTTTGTTTGATCACATTCTCTTTCTTCTCTTTTCTCACGGAAAGGGCCCTGGCGCGGCACGCCAGGGCCCTTTCTTAATATCTCTGGATGCTAAACGGCCTGTTTTGACTCTTTCTGGCTGCGGGCATTGGGAGAGGTGATTGCAGCAGGCCCGAGTGCGCTTCCGATGACGGCGGCGGGCAATTTCTCAGACAGCGAGCGCCAGCGCTCCGGTTCTGATAGGGAACTGGACATAATTGGGGGCCGGTGTCAGAGGAGCGGCCATTATCGGGGGCCTCAGACGAAAATACGGCAGTTGGCACAGCGGTGGCTGTGCGTCAGGAAAACCGAAAGAGGCAGAAAAACAGGCTGCACGCCAAGTCATATACATTCAATGGGGAACACGGCGAAACAGATTTCATATATCCGGCGGTTCCGCATGGCGGGCGGCTCCAGATGTCAGATTTCTCTCCGCCCCTCCAGCGCCCGCATGAGGGTGGCGTCGTCGGCGTACTCCAGGTGGCTGCCCACCGGGATGCCGTAGGCCAGCCGGGTGACCTTGACCTGGAAGGGTCTCAGGAGCCGGGAGAGATACATGGCGGTGGCCTCCCCCTCGGTGTCCGGGTTGGTGGCCATGATGACCTCCTGGATACCGCCGGCGGCCACCCGCTCCACCAGAGACTTGATGTGCAGGTCGTCGGGCCCCACGTGGTTCATGGGGGAGATCACCCCGTGGAGCACATGGTAGAGGCCCTGGTACTCCCGGGACCGCTCCATGGCCACCACGTCCTTGGGATCGGCCACCACGCAGATGGTAGAGGAGTCCCGCCGGGGGCTGGAGCAGATGGAGCAGGGACCGTCCCCCTCTGTGAGATTCTGACAGACGGGGCAGCAGTGGATGGCTGTTTTGGCGCTGAGAATGGCTTGGGCGAAGGCGTTGGCGTCCTCCTCCGACATGGACAGCACATAAAAGGCCAGGCGCTGGGCGGATTTGACGCCCACGCCCGGCAGCTTGGCAAACTGCTCCACTAAGGTTTCCAGCGCGGGGGGAAAATACTGCATGGGGTAGGACCTCCGGAATCATAAAATAAAGCAATTATTATAAAGCTCAGGCTTCACGTTCCAAAACAATGGCGTAACTGGCGCCGACTGGGAAACCGGCGGGGAAGCTGAACGGGTCGGGTGTGAAGCTGACGGTCCGCCACCCGGCCCGGGCCATGTCGTTCATGACCTGTTCCGCCTGTTCCGGGCTGTGGGCGGTGAGAATTTTATACTCCAGCATGGCAGGTGCTCCTTCCCCTCACACCCGCAGGGCCTGGATGGCGGCGGGGATGTCCGCCGCACCGTACACGGCGGAGCCGGCCACCAGCACGTTGGCCCCGGCTTCCACCACCAGGGGGGCGGTCTTGGGGGCGATGCCTCCGTCCACCTCCAGCTCGCAGGCGGGGTTGTACTTCTCAATGAGGGCGCGCACCTGGCGGATGGTGTCCAGCTGGGTCTCCATAAAGGCCTGTCCGCCGAAGCCGGGTTCCACCGTCATCACCAGCACCAGGTCCAGCTCCTCCAGATAGGGGAGGATGGCCTCCGCCTTGGTGATGGGGCGCAGAGCCACCGCCTTTTTCACCCCGCACTGCCCCATCAGTTTCAGGGCCTGGGCAATCTGGGTGGGGTGGTCTGCCTCCAGGTGGACCGAGAGCAGGTCGGCCCCCGCCTGGGCGAAGGCCTCGATGTAGCGCACCGGCTTTTCGATCATCAGGTGGACGTCCAGAAACATGTCCGTGTGCTTCCGGATGGACTTGAGCACCGGGACGCCGATGGTGATGTTGGGGACAAACGCGCCGTCCATCACATCTACATGGAGGTAGTCGGCGGAGGATACCCGCTGGATATCCCGCTCTAAGTTACAGAAATCGGCCGAGAGGATGGAGGGAGAAATTTTGATCATGATAAGGTCCTCGCTTTCCAGGCGTTATGTCCGGCGGGAACAGACAGCTCCCAGAGGGACGGCGGGGCAGGGCGGCGCATAGGATATGGGGCGGAGGCAGGGGGCGGCGCGCCGCCTCCTGGAACTGTGTGCTCCGGACCTCGGGCGCGCTCCAGGCCGCGCCCACGGCCCCACTGTCCGCCCGGCTTGGTCCGGGAGCCTGCCGCTTTTCAGATAGCCGTCCGCCGGAGAGATTCATCCCTCCGGCGGGCGGCGGGAGTTTGATTGGGGGTCAGTTGTAGAAATCGGCGGTCTTGACCTCGTGGACGCTGTACCCCTCGCTGCGCAGGCTGTTCAGGATCTCCTGCTTGTGGTCCTGGCCGAAGGCCTCCAGGGTGACCTTCAATTCCACCCCGTTCTGGCGGTTGATATTGACAAACTGGTTGTGTTCCAGCTTGATGATATTGCCGTTGTGCTGGGCCAGCAGCGCGGATACCCGCATCAGCTCGCCGGGACGGTCGGGCAGCAGGACGGAGAAGGTAAAGATCCGCCCCCGGATAATGAGCCCGTGCTGGACCAGAGAGGCCATGGTGATCACATCCATATTGCCGCCGGAGAGAACGGACACCACATTTTTCCCCTGAAAATCCAGGTGCTTCAGAGCGGCGACCGTGAGCAGGCCGGAGTTCTCCACCACCATCTTGTGCTTCTCCATCACATCCAGGAAGGCCTCCACCAGCTCCGCGTCGGGGATGGTGATGATGTGGTCCACATTTTTCTGTACATAGGGGAAGACCAGATCGCCGGGAGTTTTCACCGCTACGCCGTCGGCGATGGTGTTGGCGGTGGGGAGAGTGACCACGTGACCCGCCTCCAGACTGGCCTTCATGGAGGCGGCCCCCTCGGGCTCCACGCCAATGACGGTGACATTGGGGTTGAGCAGCTTGGCCAGGGTGGACACGCCGGCGGCCAGCCCGCCCCCGCCGATGGGGACCAGGATCACGTCCACATCAGGAAGGTCCTGGAAGATCTCATAGGCGATGGTACCCTGGCCGGTGGCTACCTGCAAGTCATTGAAAGGGGGGACATAGGTGAGGCCCTCCTCCTGGGCCAGCTGGGTGGCCTTTTCCGCCGCCTCGTCGAAGACCTCCCCGTGAAGGATGACGTTGGCGCCGTAATCCTTGGTGTTGTTGACCTTGACCAGGGGAGTTGTGGTGGGCATGACGATGGTGGCGGGGACGCCGGCGGCCTGGGCGGCATAGGCCAGTCCCTGGGCGTGGTTGCCGGCCGAGGCGGTAATGAGCCCCCGGCTCTTCTCGTCGTCAGAGAGGGTACTGATCTTATAATAGGCCCCGCGGATCTTGTAGGCCCCTGTGACCTGCATGTTTTCCGGTTTCAGATAGACCTGGTTTCCACAGCTCTTAGACAGGGCAGGGGAATGGATCAGGTTGGTGGTGCGGATCACGCCCTGCAGCACGCTGCGGGCAGCTTTGAACTGGTCTAAGGTCATGGCGTTTTCTGTATCTCCTTATATAGAATATAGTTTATGATAGCGAATCCGGACGGTAAAGTCAATGGAAAACCAGCCGCGGCAAGGTGTGAGAGGCCTGAAACCCAAAGGAATCACAGTCCGGCGGCCTGGGTGGGAGCGGGAGGATAGCGGAGCGGCAGGGAAGCCCGGCAGAAAAAACGCGAAAAAGAGGAAAAAAGTGCTTGACAAGGGAGGGAGGGTGTGGTATCCTACGTAAGCTGTCCGCGAGGGCGGCGGAAAACTCCCTTCTGAAGCGAGTTGAGCGCGAAAACAAATCGAAAAAGATTTGAAAAAAGTGCTTGACAAAGCGAGGAAGCGGTGGTAATATAAACAGGTCGTCCGCGAGGGCGGCCGGGGAGCGAACCGGACGGTTTCCTCTTGAAAAAGCGCTGAAAAAAGTTTTGAAAAACTTGAAAAAAGTGCTTGACAAGGGCGAAACGAGATGGTAAAATAAACTCCCGCCGCTGAGAGCGGTGTGCACCTTGTAAATT
>NZ_NFKI01000100.1 GCF_002160305.1 Pseudoflavonifractor sp. An184 | reverse complement strand
CGCACAGCCAGGCCCCAGTGGGCCGGCAGGAATTGAAACCAGCCACCCAGATTTTGCGCGCCGGAAATGTTCTGCCCACTTCGAGGGGTAACCCCCGCATTTGGGGGCCCGGGGGTAAGCCGTCATTGGCGAACGGAGTTCGCCTCTGCGGCGTCCCCCGGCGATCCTTTGGTTTCTTTCCCATCGCTGGGAAAGAAACTCGCCCCGCAGGGCGAAACCCCCTGCAAATCAATCAGTACAGCGCCTCATAGATCTCCTGATACCGCCCGGAGGGCGAAAACCGCCCGTTGTCGGTGATGCTCTCCTTGGGGAGATAGTCCACCAGCCCCGCGTCCTGGATCTCCTGGATCAGCTCCCGGCACAGGGAGTACCGCCCCAGGACGTAGGCCTCGTCGATCTGCCAGAACCAGTCCATGGCCTGGCTGGCCTTCTCCTGGTCGGACAGCTGGCTGGTGAGGGACTGCTTGTCCTCCTCCAGCTGCTTCACCTGCTCCTCCAGCTGGCCCACCTGCTGGATCAGCTGCATGTTGTCCTCATAGATGTCCTGGAGGGAGCTCTGGTCGGTGATGGAGTCCTGGAGCCCGGTGAGGGACTGGTTCAGGTCGTTCATGGCCTGGTTCTGCCGCTGATCCATGAGATAGGCCATAAGCATCAGCAGAAAAGCGGCGGCAAACAGAATGGCGATATAGTGGACCACCGACCGCTGCCGCTTCTCCCGGGTGGCGGGAGGCACGTATGCGGGGGGCTTCTCCGGAGCTTTCTCCGGCTGTTCCGGCTGGGGGGCGGGGGAGGGGGACTCCGTCTCTGTCGTCTCCTCCTGCTTCCCCTTGGAGGACGGCTTCTCAGCCATAGTGGTCCGCCCCCTCTCCGTGCTGCTGGTCCAGCAGAGTCAGCAGGAACTCCAGGTCCTCGCTGCTGTAATACTCCAGTTGGACCTTGCCCTTTTTGCCGTGGTGGGAGATGGTCACCTTGCGGCCCAGCCGGCCGGACAGGGATTTCTCCAGCTCCCCCAGATAGAGGGAGATCTCGTCCCGGCCCTTCTCCTTGGGCCGCTCCTGCTGCTTTTGAATGGTCTTGACCAGGGCCTCCGTCTGACGGACGGACAGTCCGCGCTCCACCACGTGCTTGGCCACCTCCCGCTGGAGAGCCTGGGTGGGCGCCCCCAGAATGGCCCGGGCGTGGCCGGCGGAGAGAGCGCCCTCCTCCACCATGGTCAATAGATCCTCCGGAAGCGCCAGCAGCCGCAGGGTGTTGGTGACTGCGGGGCGGGACTTGCCCATGCGCTCGGCCACCTGCTCCTGGGTGAGGCCGTACTCCTCCATCAGGGTCTGATAGCCCCGGGCCTCCTCGGCGGGGTTCAGGTCCTCCCGCTGGAGGTTCTCAATGAGGCCGATCTCCATGACCTTCCGGTCGTCGGCCTCGATGATGACCGCCGGAATCTCATCCAGGCCCGCCTGCTTGGCCGCCCGCCAGCGGCGCTCCCCGGCGATGATCTGGTAGTAGCCCGAGGCCAGGCGGCGCACCGTCACAGGCTGGATCACGCCGTGGATGCGGATGGAGTCCGCCAGATCGGACAGGGACTCCGGGTCGAACCGCTTCCGGGGCTGATTCAGTCCCGGTTCCACCTGGGAGATGGGGAGGGAGACGGACCCCTCGCCGGAGGCGGAGAGTTCCGGGTCCCCCAACAGAGCGTTCAGGCCCCGCCCCAGGCCCAATTCTGTCTTTCGTTTCGCCATATAAACTCCTTCCTCGTTTGTAGAATTAGGAATTAGGAGTTAGGAATTAGGAATTTTACCGTCCCAATCGGCCAGTTCATAGGAACAGAGGGGAAATTCCCAATTCCTCATTCCTAATTTGACACAGTGTGTTTTGCCGCGATCTCCTCGGCCAGGGACCGGTAGGCCTCCGCCCCCCGGGAGAGGGAGTCGTAGTCCAGGACCGGCATGCCGTGGCTGGGGGCCTCGGAGAGGCGCACGTTCCGGGGAATGACGGTGGCGTACACCTGGCCGGGGAAGTGGCGCTTGACCTCCTCCGCCACCTGGAGGGACAGGTTGGTGCGGCTGTCAAACATGGTGAGCAGCACGCCCTCCATGGCCAGCTTGGGGTTGAGGCCCCGCTTCACCAGACGGACGGTGGCCAGCAGGTCGCTGAGGCCCTCCAGAGCGTAGTACTCGCACTGGACGGGGACCAGCAGGGACCCGGCGGCGCACAGGGCGTTGACGGTGAGCAGCTCCAGGGAGGGGGGACAGTCAATGAAGATATAGTCGTAGTTGGGGGCCAGCCGCTCCAGGGCGTTTTTCAGCAGGTGCTCCCGGTCGGGAATGGCGATCATCTCAATACCTGCCCCGGCCAGGGCCTTGTTGGAGGGGAGCACGTCCCCATACTTGGTGGAGACCACCGCTTTCTCCGGCTCCGCTCCGTTGATGAGGACGTCGTACACGTTGGGGGAGGCGGTGTTCTTGTCCACCCCCATACCTGAAGTGGCGTTGGCCTGGGGGTCGAAGTCGCACAGCAGAGTGCGCTTCCCAATGGCCCGCAGGGCCGCGGTGATATTGACGGCGGTGGTGGTCTTGCCCACTCCGCCCTTCTGGTTGACGACGGCAATGATGTTTGCTGCCATAGAGTGCCTCCTTTGGAAAAGAGATCATCCGATCGCCGCCTTATGAAATAAGGTGTGATACCAGAACCCTATTATATCAACCTGCGAGGGGGGTTGCAAGCTGTTCACCGCTTTTTTCTGGGAAACGAAGGCAAAAATGTTTCACGTGAAACGTGGTAATTGACAATTGACAATTTGCAGGGGACGGGGACCGTCAGCCTCGGACGGCCGGGAGAGATAAAACAGTGCGGCCCGCCGGAGGCGGACCGCGGGGTATCCTTATTATGGAATGTATATACAGAAGTATACAGAGACAGGCAGGAAATTTGCGGGGGTCAGGGGCGCGGGCTGTATGAGGACCGGCATCACCAACCGAGGCCGCTGAGTGTGTCCCACCTGTGGACACTCAATGGGAACACCTGCAATAAAGCTGCCGGCATCCTGCGAGGCGGGGGAGCCTCGCCACTGAAATAATTGTCCATCGTCAACTGTCAACTGTCAATTGACGTCAACTGTTTTGTTTCACGTGAAACATGCTCCTGGGCCCGGCGGGGAATATGGATGGTCAACAAAATCTCTTCCTCCCGGTCCTCCCGGCTGCACTGAGCGTCCACCCCCGCCGAGCGCATGAGGGCCATCCCCCGGTTCAGGGAGTTGAGGAACAGCCGCACGTCCTTCACCACAAAGACCCGGCGGGGCCGCCGGACGGGGGGAGCGGGGGGCGCGGGGCGAAGGAGCTGGTCCACCAGGGCCTCGGTCTGGGCCACGGTGAGCTTCTCCTTTAAAATAGTATCCGCTGCCTGGATCTGGAGGGCCGGGTCGGCCAGGGGGAGCAGGGCCCGGGCGTGGCGCTCGGTGGCGCCCCCGTCCCGCAGGCGCTCCAGCACCGGCGTGGGCAGCTTCAGCAGGCGCAGCTTGTTGGCCACGGCGGACTGGCTCTTGCCGATGCGCCGGGCGGCCTCCTCCTGGGAGAGGTGGTAGGTGGAGATGAGCTTGTTCAGGGCCAGGGCCTCCTCCCAGAAGTCCAAATCCCTGCGCTGGAGGTTCTCCACCAGGGCCAGCAGGGAGGAGCGCTGGCTGTCGATCTGGAGGGAGAGGCAGGGGACCTCGGTGAGCCCGGCCAGCTTGGCCGCCCGCAGGCGGCGCTCCCCGGCCACCAGCTCCCAGCCGCGCTCCCCCCGGCGCACGGTGAGGGGCTGGAGCAGGCCCAGGGAGCGGATGGAGGCAGCCAGCTCCTCCAGCTCGTGCTGGGGGAAGACCCGCCGGGGCTGATCCGGGTTGGGGGCGATGACGTCCACGGGGAGAAACAGCACCCGGTTGCTGTCCAGCATCCCCTTTTTGCGCAGCAGCTGCATAACAAGACCTCCTATGTAAAAATATGGAATCTTCTGATTTACAGTTTACCATATAATGGAAAAGAAAAAGGCGAAGCAGGTCGAGAGACTCCTATTTTTTCCAGGGAAATTTTGGCGGGGCTGGATGGGTAAAATGGGGAGATGGTGTAAAGCTAAAAACTTTACGGGAAGGCGGGGTTCGACCGGTCCGCCCCGCCGGGGAGAAAAAGGGGGGTGAAAGACAGAAAAATTTCCAATGAGCCGGAAAAAAGGATTGCAGAACGGTGCCGGAACATGTAGAATAATAATGTATCGCCATCGAACGTGGCCCGCATCTCCCGGGCCACGCCGTTCTTTTCCGGCAGAGGCCGGGGCGGAGTCCGGCGGAGGAAGGAGTATCAAGCCATGGAGCTTTTAAAGGAGCGCATCCGCAGGGATGGAAAGGTGAAGGGCACCGACGTGCTGAAGGTGGACAGCTTTCTCAACCACCAGATGGATGTGGAGCTGTTTGCGGAAATCGGAAAGGAATTCAAGCGCCGGTTCGCCGACCGCGAGGTGAACAAGATCCTTACCATCGAGGCCTCGGGCATCGGCATTGCCTGCGTGGCCGCGGAGTATTTCCACTGTCCCGTGATCTTCGCCAAGAAGAGCCAGACCAAGAACATCGCCGGCGACGTGTACACCACCAAGGTGGAGTCCTTTACCCACGGCCGGGTGTACGACATCATCGTGGCCAAGGAGTTCCTGGGCCCCGGGGACAGGGTGCTGCTCATCGACGACTTCCTGGCCAACGGCGCCGCCCTGGAGGGGCTGGCTAAACTGGTGAAGGATTCGGGGGCGGAGCTGGTGGGCGCCGGCATCGTCATCGAGAAGGCCTTCCAGCCCGGCGGCGACCGCCTGCGCGCCGAGGGATTGCGAATCGAGTCCCTGGCAAGAATTAAGTCCATGAGCGAAGAGACCGGCGTGGAGTTTGTGGATTAAAAAGGGCGCGGAATTTCGCCCTGCGGGGCGAGTGACTTTCTCAGCGATGAGAAAGTCACCAAAGAATCGCCGGGGGACGGCTCAGGATGGACACTCCGTGTCCATATTCGCCTTACCCCCGGGCCCCCATTTTACGAAAGCCGCCAATTAGGCTGCCTTGGCAGTCTTCGCAAAGGCGCGGGTGGACAGTGGATTGGTTTCTGGTCTATTACCGCTGCCGCTGAGTTACCGGTAACCTTTAGGCGGTATTTCTACCGGTTGAGAGCGCGCCTTTTGGGCTGGTGGGCTCAAGTGCGGCTCAGGGGGAACGGCGGGCGGGTCTTGGACCCGCCCCTACGGAGCGCCCGGAAAGGCGTATGTCTTTGCATAGGGGCCGGTCCCAGACCGGCCGCGGGCGGCCTTTGGCCGCTCAC
>NZ_NFKI01000010.1 GCF_002160305.1 Pseudoflavonifractor sp. An184 | reverse complement strand
GGGCGAGGGTCCACCCGTTCCCATTCCGAACACGGAAGTTAAGCTCGCTTCTGCCGAAAATACTTGCCTGGAGACGGGCCGGAAAGATAGGTAGTGCCAACACAAAAGGTCTGATTTCAAATCGGACCTTTACATGCCTCCTTAGCTCAGTCGGTAGAGCATGCGGCTGTTAACCGCAGGGTCGTTGGTTCGAGTCCAACAGGTGGCGCCAAAACGCGGCTTGCCGCCAAGTTGTTTGACGGCAAGCCACGTTCTTTCCGAACGTAACGTGTGACGGCTTATGGGCCTTTAGCTCAGTTGGTTAGAGCAGCCGGCTCATAACCGGCCGGTCCACGGTTCGAGCCCGTGAAGGCCCACCAATGTAGGGGTATAGCTCAGCAGGTAGAGCAGCGGTCTCCAAAACCGCGTGCCGAGGGTTCGATTCCTTCTGCCCCTGCCAGAGTATTACAGAGCAATCTGTTTTCATAGTTACTTGTTTTAAATGGCTCGGTAGTTCAGTTGGTTAGAACGCCGGCCTGTCACGCCGGAGGTCGAGGGTTCAAGTCCCTTCCGAGTCGCCATTTAAATGTTCCAGCCGCTTGGCTGTTTGGATAAGCCACCGGGGCTTTGCCCCGGGCCAGGAAAATTCCAGGCTTGGCCTGTTCCAAATAGTTCCCATTTGGGAACATATTTGCTGCTATAGCTCAGTCGGTAGAGCGCATCCTTGGTAAGGATGAGGTCCCCAGTTCGAATCTGGGTAGCAGCTCCAACATTAAGCACTTGAAACTTCGGTTTTGAGTGCTTTTTGTTTTGTTTTCATAACTTTTGAGATAGATTTGAAAAACACACAAAATAGCAGATTTTCAAAAGGATTGAGCAAAGGATTGAGGTAGGGTAAAAAACGAACCGGGGATTGCTCCCCGGCCCGTGAAACGTGGTATGAAATCCACGCTGTTTTATACGCTTTGCTTCAGTACGTCCCTGACGATCTGACCGGCCCGCCGGATGCTTTCTTCATTGGCGTGGGCATACATCCGCAGCGTGACCGCCGTGTCGCTATGGCCCAGCCGCTCCGACACGCTGACCACATCGGCCCCGTGGACGATTGCGATAGAGGCGGAGCTGTGACGCAGCTTGTGGGGGTGGAAGTCTTTGACGTTGTATCGCTTGCCGAATTTCTGAAAGTACCGGGTAGGGCTTTGGGGGTGCATCGGCTCCGCTGTCCCCTCTTGCGTGAAGCACCACTTGGAGATACAAGACTGCGCCTGTTCCTCCCGCAGATGCTTCAGCAGGGCCAGCACATCCGGCCCCACATCTACCACGCGCACTTTGCCGTTTTTGGGGCTTGTGGCGTAGATTCCCGCCGCAACTGTGTATTGGAGATTGCGCCGTACCGTGACCGTACCGGCTTTGAAGTCAATATCTGACCATTGGAGGCCGCAGCACTCCCCACGGCGGAGGCCGGTATCAGCAGCCAGGGAGATGTATGTCTGCCATTGCAGCGGCTCCTGGGCGGCGCAGGACAGGATATAGCCCAATTCTTTCACAGTATAGGCTTTGTCGCTTTCCTCTTTGGGCTGTTCGCCCTTCCGGGGCGCTGGCCGCTTTACCTTCAACATGGGATTCATGGGGATACTGTCATCCAGAAAGGCCATTTCAAAAAGGCCGTTGAGGATGTTGTACAGCTTCACCGCCGTGGCGTGGGCGTATCCGGCCCGCTGGAAGTCCACCAGCAGCTTTTGAAGCATGGCCGGGGTGACTACCGTTAAGAGTACGTCCCCCAGCACCGGGAAGATATGCTTGTCCAGGAACATCCGATAGCTTGACCGGGCGTTTTCCGAAAAGGTGGCCTCTTTGGTGGGCATAAACACGCCGTCCGCATACTGACGCACGGTTTTGAGCTTTGCCGCCTCTGCGGCCTCCTGGGCGGCTTTCTCCCGCTCCTGGGCGCGGTTTAGGACTTCACCATTTTTACAGGCCAGCTCGAAAGCAACGGCCTGTTTTGCGGCCTCTCGCTCCGCCGTCCGCTTGCTCCAGCCGTCCGGCCAGTACCAGCGCGTTTTATATGGGGCTTTCCCATATCCACGGGAGACGCTGATCTGAAAGAACCGGCGTCCGTCCTTCGTCTCCATCAGTTTTGTGCTTGCCATTTTACCATACCTTTCTTGAACAGAGGGGCGGACAAGGTTTCCCCGGCCCGCCCCTCACTGTCAAATGCAGATGTATCCTTTTCGCTCCAACTCAGTCAGCAGCCTTATGGCCTCCAGCTTTTCGCCGGGTGTCGCTTTGGGGTTCTGCCGGATTTGTCGCAAGGTATTGATTGTTTCCTCTAACTCCACCCGCTCCCGCTCGCGGCGCTCTCTCCGGGCTTGGGCGTTGCGCTTGCGGGTTTCTTGGGCCTGGGCGTGGCTTTTATCCATTCTGTTCACCGCCCTTAAAGTAATGCAATATATCCCACAATTCCGTCTGCTTGTCCGGCGGAAGTGCTATAATTGCCTTTAACACTTCTTCCCGCAGGGATTCCAGTTCTTTGTCCATATGTCATTTCCTCCTTGTTTTCATGGAGAGAACCGGCTATAATCAGACTACCGGCCCCCTTGTGGTGGTTGGTACGGGCCTCTTGCACACTGCTTTGGTCGGCTTGGGTGCAAGGGGCTTTCTTTTCGTAGTTTGCTGTATATGAGTATATTATACTCTGTTTGATTATATCAGTCAATAAAAATATACTCGTTTTGATTAGAAAATAGATTGATATTGCATTTTCTCTTGTTATCGAATATACTTGAATTACAAATTTGAAGTGGAGAGATTGCTATGGGCGCGGCAAAAAGAATTAAGATGCTTTTGATTGAACAAGGAAAAAGTGTAAAAGATATTGCAACCGTTCTTGATATTGCGCCGCAGTCTGTAAGCAATAAACTTTATCGGGACAGTTTTACTTTTGATGAAGTCGTAAAAATATGCGACTATTTAGGGGCAGATGTCCAAATCGTCACACGGGACACACACAAAGTTTTTTGAGAGAGGCCGGGGTGGAGTTCCCCGGCCCCTTTTATGTCATGGCGGTATAGCCGCCCTCCCCAGCTCCCCCGTGGTCTTAATCGTCCCCGTGCCGGGTGTTTGTGCGGGCAAGTTTGGCCTTTGCTGCCGCCGCTCTGCTGGCCGCTTTCTGCGCCTCGCTTGCAATACGGGGCGGCCTGATTTTTACCCACGATTTAGGTACAATGTAGTCGGCGGCGGCTCCTTCGTGGCTTACTCTGTCAATCCTGCAATCCTCAGGGCGTTCCTGGGCCAGCTTGTCCAGTGTACGGCGCAGGGCGCGGTTGTGGGTGTAGACGCTGGCCGTCTGCTCCGCCTCGTTGTAGTTGATGATGGTTTCCCTTTCGTATGCTGTCAGCTCCATGTATGCCTCCATCAAAAGTAGAACTTCCGGCCCTCAGCGGCGCGGCGGTCTGCTTCGGCTTGCTCCTGGGTGACATGCTGGGTCAACTGCTCCGCCGTGGTATCGTCCACACTCACACGTTGGGCGGCATCCTTGACCGCCTCCGCCCTCTGCTGCTCCGGGGTGATCTCCCCGCCGTCATCGGTCTTGACCGGCTCAAACGCTGTGATCTCCGGCACAAAGTCCATGCTCCAGCGCGTCCCGGCCTCGGTCACGGCGTTCATAGCGCTTTCAAATTCCTGCTTCCTCATAATCAGATAGACGGAATCCGGGCGGCCTGTGGTGTAGTAACTTCCATCGGCCCGGAACACGGGGCGGTCGGGCAGAACATCCAGGGCCTCGTGGAGATAATCATGGGGCGAATACATAACGGGGGTACGGACGGCCCGCCCGATGGTGTCAATGTCTTTCTGGTAGGTGTCCACGCTGGGGACGGTCAGCCGGTAGCCGCTCCGCTTGGCTACGGCCTGGAGCGCCCGGAGGGCGGTATAATTGCCAGCCGCCCCCAGAATGTACCCGTCCAGCTCCCCCCGGTTCAGGGTCAGCTCAAAGTCCCACACATCCCGCAGACTGTCCATATAGCCACGGTCTGCCCGCTTGCACACATAGTCAGACAGGGCTTCCCGCAGTTTGGGGAGATACAGCGCCGTCACAGCGTCATGCAGGGTTTTGTCTGCCTCGCTGATCTTCGAGCGGGCCGTTGCAATCAGCTTGTCCTTCCGCCGGGACAGCTCCCCGGCTTCGTCTTTATACTGCGACGATTCCTTCTTAGCTGCCTCCATATCCCGGCGGTAGACGGACAGGGCGGACGCAACAGCGGCCTGGTAGCGGGTCAGCTCCCCGTGGAGGTCACTAAATACTTTCTTGACTTCTTTGTTCATTGCGATTTCTCTCCTTTTAGATACAAAAATGTTTGATAAAACCTTCTGCGGCCTCCGGCGGGTACATATCAATCCCGCCACGCATCCAGCACCAATGCGCCCATTGTATGGCCTCGCCGGGGGCAATGTCATACCGGCTCCCGATCATACGGGCATCAAGCCAGCCCCGGTTAATGTGGTTGTAAATCGTCTGCCGGACAATGCCCGTGGCCTGTTCTAAATCCTTTGTTGTCATAAGCCTATTCATCATCCACAATGACGCTGCCCCTGATCCGTTGCTCCAGGGCGGCTCTGTCCACGCTATCCCCCAACGGCTGGGCGGTGGTGACAGGTTCAAGTTCATAGCGATCCCGAAAACCGGCACAGTTTTTCAGTACGAAAATACCCATTGTGGAATCAGCGGAGCGGCCCAGGCTGGCATTTACCAGAATATCGGCAAAGGCATCTTTCAATTTTTCAATGTATTGTGCGCTCTCACTGTTCGGGTTCGCCCTCAAATAGTCATTTACCCACTGCCTGGAGCATCCAAAACCCAGCGCGGACAACCCTAAAATGCTGGGAAATGTACCACTTTCAGCACAAGCGGAAAGATATTCCTGCGCTCTTGCTTTCACCTGGTTAATGTCAGACAGTTCAACCCGCCCTTTCTGCTCGGCCAGCGCATCAGCTTTGCGGCGTATATCCGCGCTCACCAGCTCGGCCCGGTGTTCGTCGCTGATTTCTTTGTAAATTTTGGAACGGCCCCGCCCGGATTTCTGCGCGGCCAGCTCCGCCGCCATAGCGTCCACAGGCAAGAGGCCCTTGCCATCTTTCGGCATAATATCACACTCCTATCAGAAATTTGAAATGCTTTTATTCGTGGAAAAACAAGTGCAAACTGGGGTATTCTCCAGGTCGGGTTGCGGCTGGTTGCGGTCAAAAACATACTTTTCAAAAATTCAAATTGACCCTTTTCTTATAGGGAGGCTTGTATTCAACTGCAACCCACCGCAACCCAAACCGTCAAACCGTTGCGGCATAAGGGTTTCCGAACTTTGCCTCTAAGTCAAGGCGCAACCCCTCCCACACTTTTTTCCCTTTTGGAGTGATTTTGTGGTAGCCTGCCGCCTCCATTGTGGCGGTGAAGTCATTGAGCCGCCGCACATAATCCCCGGTGCTCTCCGCCCACTCCCGATATTCCCGGTAGAGGTCAGCAGCACCCACACGGGCGTTTGGTTCCCTGATACATCGTTCATTGATGAAACTGTCGAGCCAATTTTCTCTTGCCCTGTATGCCTCGGTCGCCTCCTCCACCACTTCGGGGATCTGGAGCCGGAAACCGTTGCGGACAAAATTCACCGCGCCCTCAATGGCCCAGGTGAGGATAGCGCCGCCCGCCTCCTTTGCCAGCACATCGGCATAGTTCTGTATGCCAGTCCCTGCCGGTATGACGCCGTTAAACGGTACGACGATCAGCCGCCGCCAGGTGCCGTTATCGGTGGAGCCGACACGGGGGAGGTGGTTGGTAAACAGGACAAGGGTATGGGTCTGCTTTACTGTCTCCGGCTGTTTGAATTTTTCCTCGATCACAAGGCGGTCGGTGCTGGCAAGCTGTTTCAATGTCGCCACGGAAAGCCGTTGGTGTTCCTCCAGCTCCCCGGTGATGACCAGCCGCCGCCCCCGCAAGGTGGCAAGGGACGCGCCTTTGTTGGCCCGGTCTGTGGTTATCACCTTAATGTCGATACTGCCGGTGTAGTCCCCCAGGACAGTGCCCAGGGCGTTAAAATAGGTACTCTTGCCGTTCCTGCCGCCGCCGTAGGCAATAATAATGCCCTCCTGGTAAACCGCCCCAATGAGTGACATACCGGCCACAAGCTGGAGAAAGCCCCTTATACTCCCGTCCCCGCAAGTGATGGTGTCAAGGAAGTCACTCCACATCTCCATTCCTCGATTGTCCGGCCCGGTCTGCGTGATCTGACTGCAATAGGCCGCCCGCTCGTGGGGACGGAGCCGCCCGCTGGTCAAGTCCACGATCCCGGCGGGGGTGTTCAGGTCAAACGGATTTGCGTCCAACTTGTCCGCCTTGATAACAAGCCCAGGCTTGGACAGTTCCAGCATATTCTTGATACGGACGGCGTTCCGGCTGTTTTTGGCGTGAGTGAGATAGGCTTTCGCCCTTGCTGCATCGGCTTTCACCTTTTCCAGCGCGTCGGCATCCTCCGCCGCCCCCGTTTCCTCGTGCTTGGCCGTGGCCTCCGCCACTTGCAGCAGCGCCGCCCGGTTTTCCTCCTTTGCCTCCTGCAACATCTTTTCAGACAGTTCCAGCGCCCAGGCGGTGGCCTTGTGGTCGTCCCGCTCCCAGCGTTTCCCGTTCCACCATAACCAGCCCAGGGCATCGGTATATATCAGGTCATCCCGATACACATGGGAGAACACGTCGGCGTTTCCGGCGTCGGAGTAATCCGGGGGCTTTACGCTGTCTGTGGCGGCGGCAACCGGCCCCCGCTCATAGCGCCCGGTGCTCTGGCAAATGGTCTCGATCTCCCGTTTGCTCAACGGCGGGTCACAGCGGGTCTTGTTGGCCTCTGTCAAGGCGGCGGTGATCTCTGCCACGGTCAGCCCCTTTGCCCGGAGAGAGGCGGCAAGACGAAACATTTCCTCATTTCGCCGCCCCTCTGTGACCTTGCCTGGGGCTTCCTTGCCCTTTGCTTGCTTGGTCTTGCCCTGGAGCATGAGCCGGTGGAGCCAGTCAGGGAGAGGTGCCAGCGGTACGCTTGTCGGTGTGCTGCTGGCCTCCCATTCATAGGCCCGCCCGGTTTCTGGATGGATGGACGGTGGGGCGATCACATAGCCGCCCGCCCCCCGATAGTCCAGGCCGGGGGCAAATCCAGCCCCTACAGTCAAAGCCGGGTCGGCACAAGCAAAATAGTAGTGAACACCACCGCCGCCGGTTAAGCAAGTCCATGTGTCGGGAAGTTTTCCATACTGCTGTTCCAGGCCCTCCAGGGTTTCGTCTCCAAACTTCCCCCGCTCGTGGTCTGCATCTACGTCCAGCACCACAATGCCGTTTCCGGTGCCGATAGCGACATTGTATGTACTGCCGCCCCACCACTCCGCAATCTGTGCGGGGTCTGTGGTGGCGTCCTTGCATCCGTGAGGGGTGGCCGGTGTCTTGCCACTGCAAGGGAATATCCGCAAGCCCATATTCTTCGTATAGTAATCAGCATAACGCTGCAATAGGCTTTTTGCCTCTGGCACGGTATCACCCCTTTGCTCGTTCAATGGCCCTGGCTGTCCGCATAATCTCCCCGGCCCGGTGGCGCATGGAGCAGACGCAAGCAGTTCTTTCTTCCTGGGTGGCCGGGAGATAATAGCCGGTCAGGTTGTCGGCACAAATCGGCATCCCGGATAATCGCTCCTGCTGGATCATCAATCGAACAGTGCGCCCGTCAGCCTCCATCACCTTCTTTAGGTGCCGGAGCGGGACGGCGTTCTCTCGCCCGTGACTTAGAAAATCAGATACTTTTCGTTGACGGCCAGCCGCCGCCGTGTTAGAATGATTGCAGGAAATAGCTGCCCCGCTAAAAGCCGCCGTTTCCGCTGCCCGTTCCGCTGTGCCACCAGCGGGGCGGGTGTTCTCGTTTTTAGTCACTGTGCCGTTCCCTCCTTGTCGCCGGTGGACATCTGCTCCAGCACCTCCAATAAGGCGGGCACATTGAACAGCGTCCGGGTTCCGCTTTTAATGTGGGGGAAAATCCCGGCATCAAGCCCACGCTGGAGCGCACCACGGGAAAGGCCGGTGATCCGCTGTGTTTCGGGAAAGCCCTGGTAAATGGCATCCTGATAAATTCTTTTATTCACGAAAAAATTTCTCCTTTCGGGCAAAAAAATAACAGGACTACAAACCGATTTCTCGGTTTATAGCCCTGTGGCTGTCTACCTCTGTCCAGTGACGGAGGTGCAAATATAAAATTACGGTGTAGATTGCGCGCCTCTACACTGTTATATTACCACGGCTTTTGTCCTATGTCAACCCCTTGTGTAGATAAATTTTTCTGACTACAATATTCTGTATCTTCGCCAAAAATCCTTTTACACCTCCGCCGGATTTTTCAGAAAGCCTTTCCCGGTTTCCGGCTATTCGCGGGGGTAAGGTGGGGGGGCGGCCCCGGTTGGCAATATCCCCCAGGGGTGGCGGCTCCGAAAAGGATTGAGCAAAGGATTGAGCTACACGTTAAAAGGATTGAGGTAAAGCAACCGCAAGGCACAACAAACTACAACAAGGGAAAACCGTGTAGCCCCTGTGCCGCAAGGGATTGAGAAAACAAAGTGCAATAAAAGACAGCAAGCTACAATAGGGCGGGCTATAATTGGTAAGGATGAGGTCCCCAGTTCGAATCTGGGTAGCAGCTCCATCGAAAACCCTTGAGCCTCAACGGCTTGAGGGTTTTTTTTGTTTTTCTTTAGCAAGGTCGTCATTTTGAGCGTCTTGCTAAACTCCTTGCTAAACAAAAAAATGATTGCCTCAGCTGGCTTTTTCTGCATTGCGAAGCAGTAACTGCATAAGCTGACGAGAAAAGTCTGGATCAGACCGAATTTTTTCTAAAAGAAGATCTGCATCAAATTTTTCTTCGATATTTTTTTCACTTTCTGCAAATGGCTTTGGGTATAGATCGGCTTCAACAAGACTGGATAGATTTCTCTTTTCGGAGTCCAGCGCCTCATTGTAATTGCTCATAAGAACTTCCGGCGACTGCCCACTGCTTTCAGCAACGAGCTGATAGTTGTTTTGTGTGAGCCGTACCTTATGCATCTGACCGGACTTTCGAAGACCTTGGAAGTCAATTTGGTCCGTTATGTGGTGCTCCGTCTGCCAGCGCCGAAATGACTTGCAGAGATTACAGGGATCAATGGGGCGACCATCGTTCTGGCAGATCAATAGGCCGTAGTCGTGATACTCTGAACCAAGGGCAGACTTATTCTGCTCTATCACTTTCAAACGCTCCATGATCTCCTTCAGCAATGGCCCAGTCAGATACTGCTTTCGAAAGCTGTCATCTGTTTTGGGTGTCTTCAGAATCATGCTGGTCTTAGAAAGCGGATTCTGCTTGGGAAAAATCTGTACGATGCGCTCCTTGGGCAGCTCCCGTAGTGAGTTATCTGATACACGCTCAACAATCTGCGTGATCCAGATGCTGTTATCTTCAGGATTAACAGAATTTGCATCCAAGCCTACGACCTCTGCCGCGCGTAGAGAGCAGACAAACGCTATGTGTACGGCCAGGTGGAGCAGTGGGTCATCCTTGATTTTGACCAAGGCTTCCATGATGGCGACCGGCGACCACGCTTTGCGCTTTTTAAATTTTTCCGATGGTGCAGTCGTGTCAGGAATCTCCTTCACATACCCCCAGCGTTTTGCTGTTGGAAACCCGAGCATGAGAATGTTATAGCATTTTTTGATGGTCGGAGAACTTAGGGTAGGGATTTCACTGGCCTTCTTTCCATAGCTCTTGAAGCCGCGGCAAGGCGTTTTACGCAGATGGTCGATGAAATCGTCTATTGCCTGCGCTGTGATCGTACTCATCACCCAGTCTCCAAAGTACGGCAGTATATGCGTGTTAAGGTTGCTGATATAACTGTCGTATGTCTTTGGGGAAAAGTTTTTCTTGCGGGCATAGGCCGGCAGAAACTTGTCCATAAACTCTTTGTAGGTCCGCAGCATGTTTTCCTCAGAATTCATGGCTGTGGGAGCCTCCAGGCAATCAGCGCTCTCATGAGAAATTCTGCTGGCCGTCTTTTCAATTGCACGGGACCTTTTATACTCCAATGCCTGTTTTCGGATTTCATCGGTCTGTTTCTTTGATTGCAGATAGTCAATGAAGGCTTTCCGCTGGATCGCCTCCAATTCGCTCTCATAGGACTCCCACTGCTGTTTTACCTGGCCCGAAGAAGTTCGGTATTGGTAAATTACATTATGTGAGGTCCCCCTTACTTTGTAAGTTGCCATTATTTGAGTTCCTTTCTGGTGCTTGCTCAGGACCGCGGTTCGCCCCATCCAGCCATTGATCAAAAGATTCTTTGTGGATGCGCAGGCAACGCCGCCCGAGCCGAATGACCTTAAAATCGTTCGTAGTTTCGCAAATGTAATATGCTTTGCGAATACTGACACCAAGGATCTCCGCTATCTGCTCAACAGTGTAGGTTCGTTGAGCGGATACGCTGCAATCGTTGTAGCTCATAAATAGATACTCCTTCATGCAGCTTGGCAACCATCCAGAATAAAATAACCTCCCTTCCAAGAGTTTAGCAGGCAGGTACATTATATCCTGAATGCTCAATGTTGCCAAGCCAAAATAAAAAATTTGGATCTGCTTCCGGATCACTTCCTATGCCCAGCGTTTCGGCCACGTATTTTCAGGTTGCCGCTATGCGACACTTCCATCGGAGGCGCGCCTCATGCGCACTATCTCCAATTCCTGTATGACCTCCGGAGCAGGGTATTTAAATTTCAACGCCTCATGAAATGCCATCACAGCTGAGAATGAAAATATAGTCTGTGCGTTAACCGAAGGATTTGCTAAACTGAAGACAGCAGTCGTAGTCCGGTTGCACCTTGGTGGATTTTCACCCCGTTTGTTCAACGTGGACGAATTGCCCAAGAGAACAGCAGTATGTTGCGTCACGTAAGTGAAGAGCACGAGTAGCAAAGTTCGGATACCCACCCGGGCAATTCCCAGCCTGCATAATTCAGGGAGGGATTTGATGCAAGACATATTGACCTGCGCCATGGGACTGGACATTCATCGTGACGTTATCGTTGCCTGTCTTGCCAAAGGTGAGCTGGGCACCGATCCGGAAATCGAGATTCGCTCCTTCAGCACACTTATCCCGGAAATGCGGAAACTGCGGGATTGGGTGTTGGAAGCAGAGTGCCGCTATGTCGCTATGGAGAGCACCGGGATCTACTGGCAGCCTATTTACGAAATGCTGGAGCCATGTTTTGATGGGCAGATCAGCATTCTGGTCGTGAATGCCCGCCACATGAAGAATGTGCCTGGGCGTAAAACGGATATGCGGGACGCGCAATGGATCGCCACATTACTCCGTGCCGGATTACTAAAGGGAAGTTTTATCCCAGATAAGACCTTCCGGGAACTGCGGCATCTGACCCGGTATCGTAAGAGCATCGTTCGCGACATTACCGCCCAAAAGAATCGCATCGATAAATTTCTGCAAAGCTCCGGTTTCCGCTTCACAGCGTTTCTGTCGGACGCATTTGGCGCTTCCGGGCGAAACATCATCCGTCATCTCATGGAATACGGAAATATTTCGCGGGAAGCTCTGGACCGGTGCCTGAAAACGCAGACCCGGAAACGTATCGACGAAATACTGATTGCCTTGAACGGTTCGCTCTCGGAGCACCAGCGCGGCTTTCTTCGCATGATATTTGGGCACTTGGAAGCGCTTGAACAGCACCGCCATACTGTGGAGGACGCTATTACGAAAGAGATCACAAAGCACGAAGAGGCATTGAGCCTCCTGTGCTCCATACCGGGCATTGATGTAACTGCGGCAGCAGCCATTATCGCGGAGATTGGTACCGATATGAGTGCCTTTCCGGATTCCCAGCATATATGCTCCTGGGCTGGTTTGAGTCCCGGTAACAACGAGAGTGCCGGAAAACGCAAGAGTGCTCACATTAACAAAGGTAATCCGTATCTGAAGAGTATGCTCTGCGAGGTGGGATGGGTCATCTCCGGAAAACGAAGCTTGTACCTCTCCGGTTGGTACTGGAGGATAAAACAGCGGAAGGGCGCTAAACGTGCAACGATTGCTTTGGCTCGCAAACTGCTGGCGCTGATTTACACGATGTTGAAGACAGGTTCTCCATACAACGAAGACTGTTTTGAGATCCGCAGAAAACAAAGTGAGCGCAAACGGGCCAGCCGTATGGTGAACGAACTGCAAAAGCTGGGGTACTTTGTGGTGGCACCAGGCTGATTCCCACTGTACCATACTTCGGCCGGCGACAGGTTTTGGCCTGCCGCTTTTTGTGCTGCGATGGTTTTTCATGAGGCGTTGAAAGCCTGTTTGTCAAGGTTCACGCCCTCGCTACTTATTTTCGTAGCAAGGTGCACCACAAGGCTGATGCCATTCAATATATAAAGAGACGCACAGACTTCCTTTTTCTGCATAAAGCGCGAAAATCGGTGAAAAACAGAATTATATGCAGAAAATAACTATATCTTGCGTGAGAGGGATTGACTATCGCAAAATATTGTGATATATTGCCTGTGTAATTGATTATTGTGCGCGTCCGTAAGGATGACAGAGCAAAATTCTGTCCGGCGGGATATTCTTCCTGCATTGCACACGTTGTTAAGTTTGTAATTGCCGATTGTATTACTGCGCCCATTGGGCCGTGATATAATCGGCTTTTTTTGTTTTATGGGACTTGTTCCCATCTATGCGAGAATGACCTTGACCATTCGAATTTACGTATGGTGACAGCCGCTTGAAAGTGGATAGGTTATTCTCGCTTTTTTATTGCCCAGATGCCGAGAGGCTTTGAGGATATTATGAAAGGTGGAATACCAATGAAAAACAAGCGAAGAAGATCTCATCATCACATTCGGGCCAAAAGGCCGGACCGCAAGTGGATCAGAGAAACTCCGCGGTGGAATGGTGAGCAGATCAAGCGTGCGTTCAACGCACGTGCCATCAAGCGAAAGAAGGCGTGCTAATTGACAGCACAAAGTCCGAATTACGCGCCCAGAGTCTTCGTTGACACCACGGATCTCTCACGAGAGGAATGGCTGGCATATCGGAGACAGGGTATCGGCGGAAGTGACGCTGCCTCTATCATGGGGATCTCTCCGTTCCGAACGGCACGGGATATCTACTACGACAAGTTGGGTCTCGTCACAACAGCTGAATATGAGGGTAATTGGGTCGCGCTGAAAATGGGACACCTCCTAGAAGATCTGGTGGCGGAGATCTTCACCAGAAAGACGGGCCTCCCGATCTTCAAATTGGAGCGCATGTTTCAGCACCCTCTTTATCCCTTTATGCTGGCAGACGTCGACTTCTTCATCACACTGCCGAATGGACAGACGGCTATCCTGGAAATAAAGACCACCAACTATAACGCAAAGAGCCACTGGTGGAGCAATGGACAGGAGATCGTACCGGAATACTATGAGGCACAAGGCCGGCATTACATGGCCGTGATGAATGTAGATGAAGTCTATTTCTGCTGCCTGTATGGAAACAATGAGGACGAGGTGATCATCCGGCACATTGAGCGGGACTGCTTCTACGAATCAGAACTGATTTTCCTGGAGCAATGCTTCTGGACGGATCACGTTTTGGCTCGAATTCCCCCGCCCTATACAGAGGACGCAGAACTGATCGAGGAAAGCCTGAAACGGCATGTCGGTCTGGCAGATCCAGAGAAAGATGCCGTTCAGCTCTCAGAGAAAAGCAAAAGATGTCTTGAGAAGTACCTAGAACTTCAAGCTTGCAAAGCAGACAGGGATCAGGAAGCCGAATCGCTCAATAAAGAAATGAAGCGGCTTCGGGCATTGATCATAGCTGAAATGGGAGACAACTGCACGGCCTACTGCGAAGTGAATGGCAGCTGCTATAAAGTCACCTATAATCCGATACAAAAAGCCTCGATCATGAAAAAAGACATGCTACGGATGCAGACATTGTATCCTGAGGCGTACCGGCAGTTCGTGACCACTTCCGAGTACCGGACATTTCGCGTGAGTGGCGTCCCAAAAGAGCAGGTCACATAACAATGGTAAGAAAGGAGTACCGATGGAACGAGAAGAACAGACTATAGTGCCCGACCAGCAAGGTGGTTTTGTCCACCATACCGGACGCTATGACCGTACGATCTACTTCAATCCGGTGAATAAATACTGCGTGCTGAGCATTCGCACGGAAGATACTTCGATTCCGGAGCAGTGCAGGTCCCAGTACACCTACCGAGATCATTTGATCCGCTTTACGGTGACCGGTTATGACCTTCCCAGGGCTGAAAACATTGATATTCAGTGGGAGGGCGAGTGGAAGAACAGCAAATATGGTGCGCAACTCAGAGTGACGCAGTGGCGGGAACTTATTCCCCGGACGAAGGAGGGCATCCAGGGCTACCTGGCCTCCGGATTGCTCAAAGGCATAGGCCCCAAAACTGCTGAAGCCATTGTAGACCGGTTTGGCTTGGAGACTCTGGACATCCTAGAGTATCAGCCGGAGCGCCTGCTGGAGATCAAGGGTATCACAGAAAGCCGTCTGGAGGATATCAAACAGTCCTACACCGAGAGCAGAGCCCTAAGAGATCTGATGACCCTGCTCGCGCCGTTTAAAGTCACACCGAAAGCGGCCCTGTCTATCTTCCAGTTTTTTGGGGTTCAATGCGTGAAGATTCTGCAGGAAAGCCCCTATGAACTATGCCAGGTGCCAGGCTTTGGGTTCCTTCGTGTCGACAGCATTGTCCAGAAGAGCGGAGGGAAGCTGAACGATCCGAAACGGATACAGGCAGCAATCTGCTTTACGCTGGAGGACAACAAGGGTAAGCGGGGGCACCTCTATGTGGAAAAGGAACAGCTTCTGACTGAGGCGCACACGCTTCTCAACAAGAATGTTCCGCTCATAGAAATGAAGATCCCGAGATCAAGAGTGGAGTCTCTGTTTGACGAGATGGTCCTTCACGGCGATGTGATAAAATGCCGGGACTGTATCTATCTCAAAAAAGCTTTTGAACTGGAGGACGAGACGGCCCGGCGTTTATCAGAAATTCTGATCGAACGCCCAAAGCAGAAAAATATCAGCAGCGCGCTGAAAAAAGTCAAACAAGAACTGGGGATCACCCTGTCTGAAAAGCAGGAGCTCGCTGTTGAGACTGCGTTTCAGCATAATATTTCTATTATCACCGGAGGTCCCGGAACAGGAAAAACGACGGTGCTGAAGGCGATCTTGGCTGTGTATCAGACGGTTTATCCAGGTGCAGATATCTTGCTTGCCGCACCAACCGGAAGAGCAAGCAGACGCATGGCAGAGAGTACCGGATTTCTGGAAGCTAAGACACTGCACAGCGCTCTGAAGTTAGGAACGGAGGATGTCATGCCGGAAAACAAGCAATCAGGCCCACTGACGGCGGATCTTATCATTGTGGATGAGACCTCCATGGTGGACCAGTGGCTGGCATGGCAATTCTTTCGCCGTATAGCCGATGGCGCAAAGGTCGTTCTGGTCGGTGACGCCGATCAGCTGCCCAGTGTCGGAGCGGGAAATGTTTTCCGCGAACTGATTTCCAGCGGCGTCATACCGGTGACGGTTTTAGACCAGATATTCCGGCAGGCAGAGGACAGCCGCATTGCACACAATGCTAGGTTTATCCATGAAGGCCGGACCAATCTCCTCTATGGAGATGATTTCATGTTTGTGAAGAGCAAAGGACAAAAAGAAAGTGCTGATATCATCTGTGATATGTACTGCCGCATGGTGGAGGAGCAAGGCGTGGAGAGCGTTTTGATCCTTTCACCGTTTCGCTCTGAAGGCGAGGCTTCTGCTGAGCAAATCAACAAAGTGATCCGTGAAAAGCTGAATCCTTTCGATGAGGCCAAGGGAGAACTTCGATTTGGGAATCAGACGTTTCGCATTGATGACCGGGTCATGCAGACAAAAAACGATTATCACATTGATCTGCGGGACAAAAACGGCGTATTAGTGGGTTCTGGCGTCTTTAACGGTGACATAGGAACGATCCGTGACATCAGTAATCAGTCTGTCGTGGTGGAGTATGACGGCCGCCTGGCCACATATCCATTGGACAAGCTTGGTGACCTCACATTCGCATATGCGATCACCATCCATAAGGCAATGGGTTCTGAATGCGAAAATGTCATCATCCCGATCATCCGTCCGCATTCTATCCTGCTTAATCGAAATCTGGTATACACGGCCATCACACGTGCAAAGAAGAAAGTATTTTTGGTGGGTCAGAAAGATATGCTGATCGCCGCCATACTACGGAATAAGATCGACCAGCGGAATACATTGCTGGCGCAGCGAGTGCAACTTTACTATAAGGCTTTGTCCAGAAAGAGCGATGCTGTTGTCGCTTGATCTGGGAAAAGGTAAAAAACGGGGTGCCGTGCAAAAATTTGCCGGTGTCTCGACTTTTTATATTGAAAGGAGATATTTCCATGCCAGAAGAAAAGAACCTTTTGATCAAAGAGAACAAGCAGGTCGCGGATCTAAACCGTGTGCCGGGATTTGACCCTGTCAAGCTGCTCCAGAAGTCCGTCAAAGGGCAGGAGGGTGCGTCGGATCAGGTCCCCCAACTGATGCTGAAGTACAAGAAACTCTGGTTCCGGCTTGCCTGTCCCAATGGCAGAATTCGCCTGGTCGCGCGGCACTTGACCGAGAAAATCGCTGTTGTTGAAGCAGAGATCTATCGGGATAAAGCCGACCCTGCACCGGTTTCGAATTTTGTCGCCAGCCGCACTGCGCATGATACTCCCGGCGGGCTCTATATTCAGGCAGCCCAGTACGAGGCTGTGGACAATGCCCTGACGGATGCGGGCTTTGGGCTCCAACTTTGCGATGTCTGCAAGACTTGGGGGGAAGAGGCCTACACGAAGCCGGTATCCAAAACCATGGATGAGATGCAGGGGTACGCTGTGCAGAGTTCTGAACCTGTAATCGAGCGCCACCAGGAGGAGCAGAAAGACGAGGCCTCCACGCCTGAAATGGAACCGGTTCCCAATCAAGTTCTGTCTGAATGCACCTCTGCGACGCAGAAAGTCGTGCCGGCAGAGAACGAGAACTCTGCTGCTCATGGGTCCGATTTGGAAAAACCGAGTATGCAGCCCGGCACAAATGAAGACTCCGCCCAACCTGCGGCTCCCGAAACGGCTCATGTCGGGGTTATTCCTGACAACAGCGATAGCTTAACGACGCAGGGTGAGGAAGCGAGCGACATTTCCCTGGCCGAGCAAAGCATGCCTGCGGAGACTGTCCATGAAGCTCATCCCGTCTAAGACACGGAGGCGAAACACCGAGAGATGGAGGCCAATGCCATTGTCGGTGAGGCTGACGTACCGGGTGATGAGAGCGCGGAAGCCCAGCACGGCGCACAGGACGGCGAATTGAACGATACGGAAAAGACATCTGCTGGTGAGGCGGATCAGGTGCCCAAGGAGATGACCTTGGAGGAAGCCATGAACGTCATCGCTGATGTGGGAAGCTGCCGGGGAAAGACGCTGGCCCAGATTGCGGACCGCCGTCCGACTACGTTGCGCTGGTATTTTACGACATGCCCGGACAGCAGCGAGCATCTCAGAAAGGCGGCACGCATGGTATTTGAAAGCCTCAATCTGCAAAAGAGTGCTTGAGAGTCATCTTATGCTGACCAAGTGCGGCATGTGGGAGGTGGTGCTTCGTGGACGAGTACCCATTCAATATCCTGGACATCGCCAATATCTTACGGCTGACCGTCAGGCGGGAACTCGCCGACAGCGTTTATGTGGATTGCCCGTTCTGCAACAAGCACCGCAAGGGAAAGCTGAACCTAAATCTGATGAAGAACGTGTGGCGGTGCAACCGATGTGGCGAGAGCGGACACATGTTTGAGTTGTATGCCCGGCTGCGCGGCATCCTTGTATCCGACGCAAAACTGGAGCTGATCGACTTGCTGGCAGAAAGCATGGGACAACCCCGTGTTTCACATAGTGAGGTCGCCGTAAAAGCGATCCCAGCCGGCAGGTACAACCATGCAGTGGAGCAGTCACCAAAGGCATCCCGTGAGGAGATAGACCGCACAATGCGTGCCATGCTGGAAATGCTGAGCGTCCGGCCGGAGCATCGTGAGCACCTTCATCATGTACGCGGGCTCAATGACGACCAGATCGACTACTTGGGGTTGAAAAGCACGCCGTCCTTTAAACTGCGGCATGTGATACCCAGACGGCTCCAGGAAAGAGGCTGCACCTTGGCTGGCGTGCCGGGTTTTTTCGTGGATCGATACGGAAAGTGGACTGTAAATTTCACGACCTGGACGGCAGGCATCTTGATCCCGACACGGGACATGGATGG
Organism: Pseudoflavonifractor sp. An184; assembly: GCF_002160305.1. Classification (GTDB taxonomy): domain Bacteria; phylum Bacillota; class Clostridia; order Oscillospirales; family Oscillospiraceae; genus Lawsonibacter; species Lawsonibacter pullicola. Next base: position 53,573 of record NZ_NFKI01000010.1, on the reverse strand, counting down.
CTTGATCAGCGGTGCGCAGATCAGGCTGGATAAGCCAATAAAAGATGACGAGAGCGATCCGGAGGAACAGGGTACAAAATATATCTGGTTTTCCTCCTCCAACAAGAGCAAGGGCACATCGTCTGGCTGTCCGGTCAATCTCATCGGGAACAGCTATGCACGCACCGTTTACATCACAGAAGGGGCTTTTAAGGCAGGAATCGCGCACTGCCTGATGAAGCGGACCGTCCTCTCCATCCAGGGGGCTAACAACCTCAATGGCGTAAAAGAGGCGTTTCTGACACTCAAGGATCATGGAACACAGCTGATCGTGGAGGCGCTTGATATTGACAAGTTCAATAACGCTACTGTGGCGAAAGGTGCGCAGAAGATCTATCTGCTTGCCAAAAGCTGTGGACTGCGCTGCCGGTCCCTGACTTGGAACCCCAATTATAAAGGCATCGATGACTGGCAAATCGCACTCCGAATAAGACGAGCGCAGAAAAAGGAGGAACAAAAGAATTTTAAGGAACGGTTCCGAACAGATGCCTGCTCTGCGGAACAGGTTAACGAATTCGTACAGCAATGGGAAGATCTGCCGGAACCAAAGGTGTCCTTGGCAAGCTTTCTGGGAGTTAACGAGCGGGAGTTCGCAGCGTTTCAGGAAAGTATTGCTGCATTCAGCTCACTGCTGGAGCGGGAAAAAGTAAAGCGGCGCTTTCGGATCTATCAATTGGATCTGTCCACCGGCCAGGTAGTACCATTTGCATTCAAAGGGATCAAGGCGCTGGCGGAAGCCGCTTACGCGCAGCCGCCGGCCAGGTCTTACTGCCTAGTCCATGATGGTGAGATCAATACCTTTGCAAGTGATACGGATGACATGATCCTGGAGCGGATCGCTGAACAGTACAGTGACGATCTTCCGAACGGTTACTGCGGACGAAGTGTTGCGCCCTCGGATGTGCTGGAACTGTATGATGAGGGGAGCCGCAGGTACTTCTATGTGGATCAGGACCGTACGTATCTCCCGGTGAGATTTTCGCCAGCGGCGATCAGGCGAACGGTAACGGAGGAGGAGAATACTCGAGAATGGAGATGATACAAAAGGCAGAGGACCGAAAAACATTGGCTATGGCGGAGCTGCTGAAATTGATGGAAGAGTGCAGTAAACTGGATGCGGAGATCCGATTCTGCACCGGAAACCTATGCTTTACCGCCATGGTGTGGCAGGGCTGGGATTCACCAGATCCGGAGGGAAAGGCAAAAGAGATCCAGACGCAGATCAAGAAGTTGGCGAAACGCTACCCGCGGGTTGCGTGCTATTGCTTCGATGAGCACAGCACCTTGCTTTATGCGATCTGCTAAACCATGTAAGGGCACGAGACGGCAGCAACATGCCGTCCCGTGCCCTTTTTGATTCAAAAGGAGGACAGAGCAGAGTGGCTGAGTGCCAGTTGGACGAAGCATGCAGAATGGAAATTGAACAGTGGACTCTGACGTTCCGCTATCAGATGCTGGACCGGCTCAGAACCGATTGTAATTACTACCTCGGTTATGGACGCCGGTGCAGCCGATATCTATGGGCGGGAGACGTCGCTGAGCAGATCGCCTACATGAGAGCGATTTGGGACAGCTTTTCACAGGATCAGAAGCCGGAGTGGCTGAGCATGCTTCAGATCGACGACTATGAGGCTCGTATGATGGGGATGGACCAGACTACAGAGCAGAGGGGGAATGAACATGATTTACAAACAGGAAGGTGAGCAGTTCCTGTACAAGGGTGCCTGCTACAAAATTGGCGGCCGTGTGCTGACGACGGAAGCAAGCGGATACGAAGGATTGTTTGGACGCCTCGTGGAGATCCATACCAGCCGCGAAGGAGTGCCAGAACTCTACTGTACGTTTGATACTCCAGCGCTGCCGTCTAAACGGGGCATGCTGGAGGGGGCTTCGCATGAGTTCAGAAGCGCTGTTCTGCATACTGATTGCCTGGCTTATCGCGCCTCTGTCATGACGCCGGAGATGGTGATGCCGTTGGCGTCACCGGAACAGGATTACGTCTGGCAGGTGATCTATGCAGTGACAGCTCACTGGGCAACCGACGGAGAGTCTGGGGCCTATGAGCTCCCCTTCACCGATCTGAACGACGCAAAGAGACAGCTTCAGGATGATCTGTGGGAAGAATTTCAAAACGGCTGCGTGGAACGATGGCGGGAAAAGAGCCAATTCGTAGAGATGGAGACAGAGCAGAGCTACGAATGTTATCTGGATGGGGAATATAGCGAAAACCACTATTTCATTGCCGTGGAACAGCGGTTATTGTATCTATCCCCATCGTTTCTGAAGATAACAAGTGAGCAGTGGATGGCTCAAAAGATTCGGGATGATTTTTCGCATCAGGCCAAGGGGCGGCGAAATGATCGAAAACTTACCGCTGAGCAGTGGGAGCGGATTTGCCACTCGCCGGAGGTAATGCAGCGGCTCCTAAGCCAGATAAAAACCAGCTGTACCGCGTATCGGCGTTCGCTCTCAGAGGCAGCAGAGTCGCTCTTAGAGGGCAACTGTCTGCAAATCAAAGAAGAGAGGCCAGACAGTACTGCCGGAGCAATGGCCGGAAATGCGGAAAAGAGTGAGCAAAATGTGAAAGATCGATACGAATTGGAGTATCTGTTTACCTTCGTGGAAGCTTCTTCGTTTGAACAAGCGATATTATGCGATCAGCTTGTATGCCTGTGGACTGCGTTCTGTCTACATAACAAAATTGATGCAAAGGCAGACCGGTACAGTACAATTTTGCATGACCTGTGGGACCGACTTATTAAAAATGAGGAAGATCCTGCTTATTGGAGCGGATATGAATCGTTTGCCCTCTCTATGGGCAGATATTTACGGTGAAAGGAGAATGGTGTTTTTATGGGTGCGTACTCAGAGATTGATATCGACCTGAAGTACGGAGACGGTACTGAACAGCCTGTCGAGGCGTTCAGCTTGGGCCCGGAAGAAAAAGAACTCGGGCAGGAGCAAATCAGATTTGAAGATGAGGACGCCCAGAGAGCCGAGGCAGACGCCGCTCCGCAAGAGCTGAAAAAGCTGATGGGAGAAGAAAAACCGCCGAAGCAGGATACCGCACCGGCAGTGCCGAGCGTAACCGATGAGGCCGAGGCCGAAGCCAGGAGAGCCCACGAGGAGGCTGAGGCTAAGCGCAAGGCGGAGTGGGAGGCACAAAGAGAGGCAAGAAAGGCCGCGGAAGAGAAGCAGCTCCAGAAGGTTGCCGCCATGGGTGAGGAGGAACTGCTGATGTCCTCTGCAAAGCGGATCAACGCAGAGACTGAACGCCTGACGCGCAGGAATATGAAGGAATATCTGGCTGAATACCTTCAGACCCTGTGCCTGGACGACCTGGAGTTTGCCAGGCTGACCATGCACCCGCGCAAAAGTTTTATGCACTGCATCTGGTACATCAACCGCAAGGCACGGGAGTACCTGGAGCAGGAGATGAAAGACAACGGCATGCAGCGCCCCTATGGTGTCAACGGCATGTACGGAGGAGATGTTCCGGATGATGTTGTATACCAGTGGGCGGAAGACTACTACCGGGACATGAGTGCCGAGGAGGATAAGGAACCTGAGGAGGAATTTGTACCGAAGCCTTATACCGGCCCTGTGTCCACGAAAGGAAAGAAGCGGAACTCCGCCAAGAAGAAAGAGAAAAAGCCAGCGGAGAAAAAAACGGCTGCTCAGAAGCTGGCGTCCGAAGCTCCGGAAGAAGAGCAAATCTCGTTTGGCGCGTTTCTGCAAGATATGGAAAAGGCAAGCTGAAGGAGGAAAATATGCTCGCTTACAAAGGATTTCATCAGGGTCTGATCTGTCGGGATTATCAGTTCTCTATGGGACTGAATGTGACGGAAAAGGCAAACTGCCGGGCAAACGGATTTCATTGTGCTGCCAACCCGTTTGATTGCCTGTCTCACTATCCCGATACGGCTCATTCTGAGTATTACTTGGTCAATGCCGGGGGAGATATGGATGAGGACAATATCGACTCCAAGATCTCCTGCACGGAACTGACGATCCTGCGGAAACTGGAGTTGGACCAGCTGCTTTTACATGGCCTGGCCTATATGGCCGCGCATCCGCTGCAGCCATGGAGTTCGCGGGTCATTCGAGACAGCGCTACGGCATTCAACGGCTGCGCCGTGGCCAGGGGTGTGGATCCCCGCGCCAGGGGCAAGATCGGAGATATCCTGGCCCTTGCAAAAGAAAATCTCTACGGGACTGGGATAGAAGAAATCTGCCTTACCCGCGTGGATGGAAATAAGGTCCTGCCGGATACCTGGTATGGTGTAGACCTGAAGGAGAGGGTAGCGATCAGATGAACAAGAAAAAACTCTTGGCTATGTCAGCGTTGCGCGCCACCAAGAAGATCTTGGAACTGGCCGCTTTGGATGAATTGAAAACGCGGAAACTGCTGCTTCACGGCTTTCCTTATCAGGGTAAGGGCTACCAATGGGGACGATACCTGCGCAGCAAAGTGCAGGACGGCATACTGCATGTTGCTATCTTCCTCCCGGAGCCACTCCGCATGGGGGCAAGAGACGCCGCCTATGAGATCTATGTGGATCGGGCAAAAAAGCAATTTCTCACCTACGACCGGATCGAGAACCGGTGGCGCAGTGCGAAACTGGATTATCTGGATTGGCCGAAATACGTCAGCTACTCTGAAGGAAACTGGATCAGCCGATCGGATGATAAGACCATCAAACAGTATCTGAACGGAGAACGTGGGGGCTTTAGCGGCGTCCTGGATTACCAGTTGAGGCTGCGCGAGGAATCACTCCGGCGCAGATACAAGCGGGAAGTCGAGCCGTGGGACGCGGATATGGCACAGATTTCTGCATTGCCAAAGAACTGGACGCAGTGGTGCCGGAAGGTCGGGATTCCTGAAAACTATATTTTCTATCAGTACAGCCGAAGGGGAGCGACGACGGGATACTGCACTTACTGTGAGCAGGAGGTGCCGATTTCACATCCTAGGCATAATCGAGAGGGGCACTGCCCGCGCTGCCGTCGGAAGATTGCTTATAAGGCACTGGGCAAGGCAAAGTATGTTTCGACGCCCGACTGCTATATCCACCTGGTGCAACGGTACCAAAGTGGATTTGTTCTCCGCATGTTCATATGTACGCGGAGTTATACCACAGATGACGTAAAAAAAGAGAAACTGTATATGCATGAGTTTCGGCGCGTGCTCTATGACAGCCAGGCGAAAAAGGCTGGTACTTACTGCTGGGAGAACTACAAAAACCGGGAGACCCGATGGATCCCGCAGAACTATGTTTATGGATACAGTTACTATCATCGGTACTGGCATGAAGACTGGGCGGGCGCCGTCTATGGAAAAACCATTCCAGCTCTGGCAGAGAGCGTGCTGCGGTACACAGGCCTCCCGGAGGCCGTCCGGCTGCTCAGGAAGATTGATCCGGAACTCTATCTGGACACGCGCAGAAAAATCCCGATGGTGGAACAGTTGGTCAAGGCGGGACTAGGTGGATTGGCCCGGGACTGCATGTACCATTCGCGCAATTGGAACGTCACAGAACTGAAGTCAAAAGCCGGATTAGCTCGGACGCTCGGCATTGACGCACAGGAGATGAAGCGCCTTAGGGACTGTCAAGGCGGGATGGATGTTCTTGCATGGCTCCGCTGTGAAAATAGCACGGGGAAACCGATACCAGACCGTGCGATCATGTGGCTCTGCGAACATGGACTGAAGCCAAGGGATCTTGCGTTTTTGAACGGCGTCATGAGTCCTCAGCAGGTCTGCAATTATCTGAAGCGGCAAATGCGGGAGCTGAACCGGGAATGCGACTATGTCATGACCACGTGGAAAGATTATCTCTCCATGGCGGCCCGGTTGAAAATGGATCTCACAAGTGAGGCGGTCTACCGTGTGCGAAATGTGAAAAAACGCCACGATGAACTGCTTCAGTTCTTCCACACAGACAAATCCATGGTCCTTCGAGCGGGTGAAATTTTGAAAAAGTATCCGCACTTGGAGGATATCTTCCAAGAGATCAAGCCCAAGTACGAGTTTTCCGACCAGGAGTATACGATCCGTGTCCCGGAGCGCATCGAAGAGATCATCCTTGAGGGACAGATCCTATCCCACTGCGTCGGCGACAGCGAGCGGTACTGGGAACGGATCGAGCAGCGGGAAAGCTATATCCTGTTCCTGCGCCGCACCGGGGAGACTGATAAGCCTTTTTACACACTGGAAATCGAACCGAACGGGGCGATCCGGCAGAAGCGGACCCTGGGAGATGAGCAGAAAGAGGACATCCTTCAGGCGTCCCAGTTCCTGAAAAAGTGGCAGAAAGAAATCAAAAATCACCTGAGCGAGGAGGACCTGAAGCTGGCTCAGAAGAGTAAGATTTTGCGGGTCCAGGAATTTGAAGAACTCCAACGGGACCAAGTTAGGGTCCGGACCGGCAAACTGGCAGGCAGCCTCTTGTTGGATGTGCTCCAGGCGGATCTGATGGAGGCGGCGTGAGAGAAGATCATACCAGCTGTCAGATGAGAACCGAATTGATAGAAAAGAAGAAATAGAAAAGCACTTTCACAAAATTCAAATTTAAAAGAGGAGCGTACTACAATGTGTATCTATCATTCTGTCGCCCTGCGGAACGCAGTTGTAGAGGAAAACCTTTGGTGTATTGATGCGGTGATCCGCAGAAATCATGCGCTGATGCAATCTGCACACCTGGATTACGATGATGTGTACCAGTGGCTGGCACTGCGCATGATCCAGGCGGTTGCCACATTTGACCCGGACAAAGGCGTTTTGCGCCAGCATCTCTTCGCCCAGCTCCACTATGAACTCCTGAAGTGCAAGGGGAGCCAGAGGAAATACGGATTTGCCGATGCCCCCTGGGACCTTCGTGGTGCCGTTGTATCTTTGGAATGTTTGGCCGAGTGCAACCCCGACTGGGAACTGCAGATCGCGGCGTAGCGGTGAGGTATTCACAGCAGGACCGTTGTAAGAATCTGTCTACATTATAAACGATGTAGAACCATGAAAAGGAACGCGCTGACCATGTATGTGGCTGGCGCGTTCCTTTTCGCCAGATCTGAAAGGGGGGACGGCCCGGGCAGCACGATCAAAGGGTCACACGAACGTATCAGAAAGGAGCGCGATCATGAAATTGGAGTATATCACTCCGGTTGTCGGTACAGTTTATCGTAACCGCAACGGGAATCTGTACCTGTGCACGAGTGTCGAAAAGCGGCCTATGCCCTGTGAGACAACGGCGACTTTCCAGCGTATCCCGGACGGATGGACGCTGACCGCCCATGGGATCATGCAGTATGAATCCGATGAGGAGATCGTTTGGGGATATTCCGTCAACGGGCACTGGCCGCCATTGGCCTAAGGGCACCAAACATCAAAACCATTTTAGACGGTTATCGTGCCGACCTCCGTCGCGGGGACGGCTACCGATCAGAAGAAAGGTGATTATGGGAAAATCACGATTTGAGTATGAAATCAGGGGTTGCCGATATGCCCCGGAGCTGTTCCGAGCTTACAAGGGACTTCCAGGACAGGAAAAACATAAGATCCCGTTGTCTTCTGAACAGCGCCGCCAGATGGGGAATCTCTGCCTGACCAAAGGCGGACAGGCCGGCGTGGCCTATCTCAAGCACATCGAGCGGGAACAGGCGCGGCAGTGCCATGCATACAAAACCTATGGCTTTTTCCTCAAAGGGGAGCAGCACAGATATGTGTACGCTTCTAATCTGCGGTGCAGGGAAGACGACGCAATCGAAAAGCGTTTGGATATACTGCGCATGTTCCGGGACTATTTGGCCCGGACGCAGGGGTATATCGAGGAGAGCACGGAGTGCGAGTTTGACGCGCAGTTCCGCCCTGTTCATGTGCGGAAGAATTACGCGATTGCCGACCTTGCCCGGCCTGTTGTGGTCTGGCTGTATGCAGCGTGAGGAAAGGAGAATGACAATGAAGCAGCTGGGTAACTTGGCCATCGTCTGTGCGCAGCGCACTGATGTGCTGCTGCAGGTGTCGTGCGCCAAGGCGAGTATTCATGTAGGGGAAGGTCCAGAGCGGACCACCCTCTCTGCCCGGTGGGATGATGATGAAAAGATTCAGGAGATCATCCGGGAACTGAATTTTGGCCGGTATGCCAAAGACCGCTCCGCAGTGCCAACGGAGAAGTAAACCATGAAATGCAAATTTTGCGGCGGAGGTGAATTTGTAGGACATCAGCGCTGCTATATGGATGTCTTAGTAGATGAAAACGGCGACTTTCTTGCAAACCTCAGTGGAGGAGCGGACGCCAACATTTATGAAGCAGAACAGCCATACGGCCCCTTTGTCTGTCGGAGATGCGGCGCTGAGTATGAGTACCTACGGATAACGCCGTACCGACCCACGGGCCAGCAGGAAGCTGGAACAAGAAAAACAGACGAAATGAGGTATCACAATGAATGCAATGTTTGCAAAGGACAAGTTCTGGGCGCTGCTCCAGGAGGGCAAAGACAAATTGGGACAGGATGTCACAGCCGAGGCGAAGTGGCTGACCGACAGCCTTATCAAGCGCGGCCAGGACGACGCTATATGGTTCCACATCATTTTGGAGTCATACCTGGATATTGCCGTGGAGCACGGCATCAGGGATGCGGCAAGCTTGATGTGCCATGATCTGAATTACGACAAGTTTCTCAGCTTCCGCTGCTGGCTGATTGCCCAGGGGAAGAAGGACTACCTTGCCGTCATGGAAAATCCGGACTATCTGGCAGAACTCGAGACATATGCAGATTGCTCCTTTGGATTCTTAACTCGCGTTGCTGAAAAGGCGTACGAGGAATTGACCGGCGGGAATGTCTGGGACGACGTGCCGGATGGAACATATCCGGTAGTGGCTGACCTGCTGGCGCAGGAGGTCACACTCCGGGAAGGAATCGAGTTTCATCGGAACATGCAGGACATCGCCGAGTATTGCCCACGCCTGTGGAAGAAGTATGGGCCCAATCTGGCGAAATCCGAGGCTCAGCATGACCAAAATCACGCAGGTACCCAACTCCCGATGGTGATTGAAAGCGACGGTGACAGATACCCGGCCCGTATAAAGATCGGGACATATGTTACATTCGACAATCTTGCCGTGGAACGGGAAGCCCTGATCGACGGCTACTGGGAGTCTTGGGATACGTTGACCGTGAACTTGACTCCATGTTCGAAAGGCCCCAACTACGCTTTCCTTGACATCAACAACTGTGGTCAAGAATGTGTGGATTGGCTCAAAAAATATGGATTTGGGAGCCTGACTGGTGCAACGACACAGAGCGGCTTTGTACGTTATCCCGAGTTTCTGTTCTCGGAAGAAAAATTGCGCGAAGTTGATCTCAAGGGTTATGAGCGGCACGTGCGCCAGTGGAGACAGCGCAGTTCCGGAGGTACTTGCTCCGGTACGGAAAACTGAACGGAACTGGCCCTAACCATCCCCCCCACAGGCGGTGCCGCATTGCGGCACCGCCATAAGCGGGCAGGGAGGGAGCTGAGGAAAGCAGCATGGAACAAAACAAGTTGACCCAAGCCATTTATGCAGCGGGCTATACCAAAGAACGGCACCCGGAATATGTCCGTTGGGATAGCTGGCAGGGCTTCGTTTACAAAAGAGAGTACCTGGCTCAGGTTACCTGGGAAACCCCGTGCGGTCTGCTGATCAGAGGAAAGAGCGCAATGGGAATCGGCCTTGCGGAAGGCGAAGTCTCTTTTCAAGGGATCTGCTACTGTCCGGAGAACGACAACCCCATGCTCCTCTGCCCGTATGATCGAAAAGACTGCTCCCACATCCCAAAAGGCTTTCCGATACCGCATTGCCCATGCCACCGCACTGATCGGCATTATCGCTACGAGGACAGTGCGGAGAAAGCAGAGGAGGAGCTGACGCGGGAAAAGAGGCGCAGATATATGAATCTCACGCAGGGCGCCTGCTGTGCCTGCGTGGTCAGCGACACCGACTGCGGCGGCGCCGGCTTTAAGATCCAGTATGATGTGGAGAGGTGTATCCGGAGCGACTGCCGCAATCCGTTTTGCGTGGCCAGGCAGCAGGAGCGGGATCTGCGCCGGGCTAATGTGTACTATGATGTCAGGAGGGTATGGATCACCCGCACCGGTTTCCTGCGGGATCGGAAAGAAACCGTGATGAGAGGTAAAAAGGTGTTCCCGAAACCAGTGGCTCGTACAGACGCAGAGATTTGGCTTTCTGAGCGCAAAGACTCATTTGCACAGCTCCAAAGCAAAAGTACAATCTATAAACCGGATATGGCCGGGGAAATACCTGCACAGAAAGATCATCAAAGGACAGTAAGTCAATGTGTGGACCAGGACTGCGTTCACTATCAGTATCACGTTGAGAATATCCGGGTCGCCGCCCGTGAGCACCGGGATAGTGTACAAGATCAGTTGGAGACTGAGCGCGGCGTTGATGTGATATATGCGACCGACGCCCATAGGGCAGCCAGCGAAAAAAAGCGTGCGGAGAAACGAAAAAGGCAGATAAAAAAGCGGCTCCGGCAGGAACGAGCACAAGATACGTCCCAGATGGGGGCGGAGCAGACCTCGCTCTTCCAGAATGGGGCGTACACAGAGACGACTGAACCATTGGATCGATCTACTTGGATTTTTCCAAACAATGATGAAGAAAGGAAGGATAACAATGAATACCCTGACCGAACAATTTTATGATGTCATGCACAAGTACGGAAAGTCGTTTGGAATCGCAGGCGTCCAGAAAAACCTGGAGCAGTGGAAAGCTGGGAAGAAAGACCTGCACGCGCTGCTCCAAAAGCACCCTGACTGGAATGAGGACGAGATGGCGGTCGTTCTTCACTATGAAGATATTCGGGACATTGACCGAAGCTGTGTGGATGAAGGTGTTTTTGAAATGACGCAGTTGGCCAAGGACTGCGGTCTCTGCGGTGAACTGTTCGACAACTTTACCGGCGCGTTGGATGCCGCCACAAGAGACTATCGACGTGTTCCCAATGATAGCAGATTGGCAGATATCCGCCGCCTCGGAGGGATCGAATGTGCGCCGGGCCAGAAGGCCAGCCGGATCGTCAACCGGCTCTGCCTGAAATTCGGCTTGGACCGCTATGTTGTGGACAAGGAAGAGTCTTCACCGGATGGGACAAAGACCATGCGGCAGATACATCCCTATAACGCGATCTTTGCCCGGCTCGCCGATGCGCTGAACCCAGGTGTGGAGCAGAGGGTAGGGGTCCTCTCCATCCATCCCTGCGACTTCCTGGAGATGTCCAACAAGGACAACTCCTGGCACTCTTGTCACTGCTTAGAGGACGGGGGGTACCAGGCAGGCGCTCTCTCCTACATGGGAGATACGGTCACTATGATTTTTTACACGGTGGCATCTGATGTGGAAAGGGAGTTCCATAAGGCCCCGCGGATCACACGGGAGGTCTTCTGCTATTATGATGGGACACTGCTGCAGTCCAGACTCTACCCTACGGACCGGGCAGACCAGAGAGAGCGCTATATGGATTTGGTGGAACGGGTCATTACCACATGTCTGGACGTGCCGAATCAATGGATTACGCAGGCTATTACACATAGCACCGATAAATATTGGCTCACGGACCGAAATGCGCTCCATTATAGAGACTACAATAATGGATATGCGGTTGTCTCATTGCTTCAGGGACAGGAGTTCCAGCACAAAATTTTTGTGATTGGGTCCCAGGCATACTGTGTCTGCTGCGGGCAGGAATTATATTATGAGGACAGGCTCAAGTGCTCCAGCTGCAGGGGAACTATTATCTGCAAAGAGTGCGGGAGAGAAGTAGGTACCGCATATGGGGAATACGACGACGAAGCAAGCGCATTTTTCTGTGGTGACTGCCGGCCTCGCTGCCGTTTCTGCAGCACCCTTATTCAGGGAGAGGTCTACCGAGTACAAAGACACCGACATGGTCTGCCCGCAAATGCGTGTCGGACGTGCTATGAAGAATTGACAGAAGCATGCAGACAGTGTCAGTGCACGTCTGTCTGTGAAGCCGTGGACGCGGCCGTATTTTGCGGACACTCGGAATGGTTCCCTGAAGCGGCCTGATGGGAGAGGAGAAACGTATGAACCAGAAACTGGACTATCAATTATTGGAGAAGATCCTGCGGCAGACCCAGCCGGAGCTCAAGCAGATGTTGAACAGCCGCTTGAAGGAACAGGGCTACCAGACGACAGTAGAGTGCGGCTACCTATATGCTCCAGGCGACGTTCCGGTGCTCCTGGTGGCTCATCTGGATACTGTACATCGCCAGCCGGTACAGATCATCTGTTATTCAGAAAATAGGCGGATCGCCATGTCTCCTCAGGGGATCGGCGGAGATGATCGGGCAGGTGTTTTCATGATCTTACAGATCATCAAGAAAGCACGGTGCCACGTCCTCTTCTGTGAAGATGAGGAGATCGGAGGCAAGGGCGCGGAACAGTTTGCCAAGAGCGGAATCAAGCCGCAGGTCAACTACCTCGTGGAGTTAGACCGGAGAGGCCGGAATGACGCGGTATTCTATGGGTGCGCCAATCAGGAGTTCATACAATTTGTGGAAGGTTTCGGCTTCCAGGAGGAGTTTGGCACCTTCAGCGATATCTCCATCATTGCACCGCAGCTGGAGACTGCGGCGGTCAATATCAGCGCCGGCTACTATTATGAACATTCTCCCCGGGAATACATCGACCTGGTACATATGATGAACAATGTGCAGCGGGTCATCAAGATGGCGCAAACAGATTGCGGGCACTTCCGGTATGTTTGGGGAAGGTCATTCGGCTTTGGCGGATGGCAGGAACGTCTCCCGCTTTGGGACTTCACACCAGAGGAAAAGGTTCAGGACCTGATGGAGGTTCCCACGGAGGCATATGTCAAAGTAAACGGACAAGTGGTAGAAAACGGACTACTACACTATATGGATAAGAGCGGCAATGTCTATGACTACCTGGATGAGGTTGGAGCTGCGGTATTGGCTGAGCACACGAAAGCGTACACGCTGGACGATCAGCCGCTGGAATTTTCCGAGCACCTCGCGGAACCAGTAGAGGTTATGACATTGGAGGAAGCGTTCAGGTTCCTGAACGCGATCTGAAATTAGATGCAAACGCGCCCCGTGCCAACAGCTGTTGGTACGGGGCTACTTTTTTCTAAAGGTTGATCGAGTTACCAATTATCTTATCCAATCTCCATAAGCATGTGTAAAGAGGAATCCCGCAGGGACCATGCTGGTCTCTGCGGGATTCCTCTTTGTCAGTATCCAGTTGTCAAGTGGAGATCAGAGAATCGTTGTATAGCAGCTTCTCAACACTTGGCTCCTGGATGAGGTGTTTAGTTCAGCTGGGTCCAGTCCTCTGTGTTGCCGCTCTTAGTGTAGTCGTGGGCGTTGGTGGCCTCCATGATCTGGAAGTAGCCCCAGTGAGAGCGGGGCACGTCGCTGAACTGTACCAGGTCGGACTGGTGGTCGATCACATAATCCCGATCCGCCGCGCGGCCCAGCATGTTGTTGACGATGGTGGTCACCTGAGCGCGGGTAATCTGGTCGTTGGGACCGAAATTCCCGTTGGTGTAGCCGCCGATCCAGCCGTAGCTGGCCGCCTGGGCCACGTAGGTGTAGAACCAGTCGCTGCGGGACACGTCGCCGAAGTAGCACACGGCGTTGTCAGGCTCGTAGGCGAAGGCCAGGGCGATGACGCAGAACTCGGCCCGGGTGATGGGGTCGTTGGGCCGGAAGGTGCCGTCGGGATCGCCGGAGACCATGCCCAGAGAGGCCAGGGTGTTCACCGCGGTGGCGTACCACGCATCGGCGGGCACGTCGGAGAAGCTCTTGGTGATGGTCACGTCCTTGTTCAGCAGCAGGGCGTAGAACATCTGGGCCACCTCGGCGCGGGTCATGGAGTTATCGGGGCCGAAGGTTCCGCCGGGATAGCCGGAGAGGTAGGCCGTGTGGTCGGTGGTGTTCAGCCAGCGGGACACGCCGGTGACGCTGGGGTCGGCCAGGACCACGGTGGGGGTGACGGAGAAGGCCGCCTCGCTGCCGGAGGTGCGGATGACGCCCTCGGCGCCGGTGGAGGTGGCGGTGTAGCCGTCGGCGGTCTCGATGATGACCTCATAGCGGGTGCCCTCGGGCAGGTTGCGGATGACGATCTTGTCGCCGCCGGTCAGGGTGATCTCGTCGCCGCTGCCGATGGTGCCGGTGTAGTCGCCGTTGTAGTAGAAGTTGTTCTCCAGCTCGTCTCCGTCCTCGTCGGTGAAGATGACGGTGAAGGTGAAGTCCTCATTGCCGCCGCTGCCGCCCAGGGAGATGGTCAGGTTGCCGGTGGGGTCGCTGTTATCGCTGCCGCCGCCGGAACCACCGCCGGGGTTGGTGCCAGGGGTAGAGGCGTCGGTCCATACCAGAGCATAGGGAGAGAACTGGCCGGCCTCAACATGGAACTTGATCCCCGCGTCTGATTTCTGGATGTTTACCGCAGTGGGGGTAATATTCGCAAGGTCGCTGAGTTCAAAGCCAGAGTTCTCACCATCCCGGTGCAGGCCCGCAAAGTGCAGCAGGGTGAAGTTGGTGCTTCTGTCGGTGCCGCTGGGATAGCCCCAGTAGATGTCGGTGCCATTGCTGGACTTGATCCAGGCGTTGCCGTTGTTGGCGTCCACCAGGTCCAGATACTTGATCTGATACTCACGGTCCGCATCCGCGCCGCCGAGGACGGCGTCCACTTTGTCCTTCAGGGCGCTGGTGCGGTTAACATCCGTGTCAATGATGTCGTCGAACAGCAGGGAGGGCAGACTGCCTGTGGGCAGTTCCACGCCGGTGTCATTCAGGGTGTATGTAGTACCATCTGCCGGGGCAACCGCCGTGGCAGAGCCAGGGGTGACAGAGGAGGGAGCCTGAGTCTCAATGGGACTGGTGGCGTTGCTGCTCTGTACCGCGCGGACGGTGAGGATGCCAGTATTCGTGGAAACGGTGTATACCGCCTGACCTGCCGTCGCAGTAACGTCATCGTCACCAGAGAAGATCGCGATGGTGTGAGTATCGAAAACCTCATCCGTTGTTGCAACAGTATCACTTTCGATTACGTTGCCATCTTCATCAATAAACTGGATGCGGATTGGTGTGCCAGAACTCTTCGTATCGACCAGTCTGTAATAGGTTGTCCCTTCCGAATCTGTACCAGCCACTTCCACATGCCAGCTGTTGCCGGTGCCGTGATTGGTAAAGGTCAGATTTTCTGGATCGGCCCCGCTGCCTTCCGGCGTGTTGATCTTGAACAGCGGCTCGGGGAAAGAGCTGCTTGTGATCGTACTTCCGCTCTCGTTAACGACTCCTTCGTAGCCGGCGACGCCGCCCTCGTAGATCGTGATGTCGGCGGGAGTAATGACAACTGGGGCGGACTCGACAACAACAGCGGAAGCTGTACCGTCCATCGCAGTGTCTTGGCTCAAGTCATAATTTGTCAGTTTATCGTTTAAAAATTCTGCGGCAAGCGCAACGGCCATGGGATCGCTGGGTTCGCCAAATATGTTTGCCCAAGCGTCATTAGGCGATGTTGTGAGCAGACTGCGAGCCTTCTGATATAAGGTGCGGGACTCACCCGTTGCCGTAAGATCAATCTTGGCGGTAATGTTGGCATTTGTCTGGAGCTGTATCCCTTGCGTCTGCACATCATCTTTCAACTGGAAAACCAGATTGTCAAGCGTCATGGGCTGGCGCAGCGTATTCTCTGTAGACGGGTAGACCTTAGAAATCCACTCCGCAGTTACTGTAATGGTCATGCAGCCATCCTCATCCGGCGTTATGCTGCTGGGAGAAAATGTGATTGTGTAATTGCCGTTTTCGTCAGGAGTATCTGGAATTGTTGCTTCCTTAATATTTGTGCTTGTCGGCTTCAGGAATGGGCAGTTGAAGGTAAAACTTGCCTGTCCGTCTGTCCCACTTACAAACTCCAGATTATTATCCACCTTCAGAGAAAGGGTAAATGTGGCAAATTTCTGGATCGCACTATCCTGCGCAAAACTATTGACATCTCCACCCATTCTGGCAGAGACTCGGTAATGAATCGTTCCAGTTTCGTCGAGATATACCGTATCACCAGAATATTCTCCAAAATCCGGTTCGCCGTGCAAGCTGCTCCACTGGGTCAGCAAGACATTTTCGCTGGTGGCGCTGCTGTCCCTCTCAAGCACATCAATTTTGAAGTCTGGATAACTCTCTGCATTGGCCCAAGCGGCCTGCGCCTTAGCCAGCTTTTCTGCGGCCTCGGTCTGTGCCGCTGTCGGCTCCTGGCCTTCCGCCGCTTCCGTGGGATAGAACAGCTCCCACTGGGCGGTCAGCGTAATGGTATCATCCTCTCCGGCTAACAAAGAAGTGGCCTGAACTGTGCAGGTGTTCTCTTGGGTCTCGTATAAGTTCCCCTTCTCATCCTGCCAGCCCGCAAAGGCATAATACCCTTCGTCGCCAAAGACCAGATAGTCTTTGTACTGTCCGCCCTGGGCAATGGTAAAATACCGATCTTTTTTGACCGAGGTTTGATACTTGCCAAGTTCTTCGTCCAAGTCAGTGAGTCCATCATTGCCGATGACCATACCGCCTGCTGTATCGACTGGATAGATGTTTCGGTTTTCCAGTGTGGGAAGATTAGGAACGTATTGAATCTGATATGTTGCTGCCGGAGTCACTTCGCCCTCCCATGAGTCAGGCGCAATATCGGTCCAGCAGTAAACAATGTAGTACCGGTTTGAGCTATTTGGTTTTGCATTGATCTTGCTCAAATCAAATGAATATACATTATCCGAACTGTTATTGTTAGCCTCAACAATCTCATCTGAGGATACAACTGTGCCTGTATCCATTGTTGCATAATTTATGGTCGATGCATTTGTCCATATGATCTGATAAAGGTACCATCTCGTGTTGTTGCTGTCATCAATAAAGGGGATCGCAACATCAGAGCGATCTTCTTCGGTCATGTCTTTGGTCATCGGATAAACATCGATCTTATTATTTTCCCTCTTCTCAGAAGGCCATGCGTTAGCTGTTATCTTATGGGGAGGATTTAAGATATCGGATTCACCCGCATCGATTCCGCTGGCCGCGTCTTTCAGATTGGTATTCTCTGTGTTCTTTAGAGTGTCGTCCATTGTTTTATGGAGAGCCACGATCGCCGCACCAGAATTGTCCGTATATCCAGCGGTGAACCCTTTAACAGGCAGCAAAGACAACATCAATCCCAGCATAAGCAGATAGCTGAGCGCGCGGTTCAAGTTTTTGCTTCCAGCTTTCATGATAAAATTCCTTTCTGCTTCGTATGGGGACGCGTAGCACAAGGCTACGCGTCCCAAATAAAGAAGCGAATTTGTCAGTTATTATCAGTAAACTGGTACTCAACTGCGGTTTCAATAAAATCTGTTTCATCACCGTCCGCCAAATTCCAGTAAACTTCTCCAGAGGCATTAAAACCAGCTGCTTCAAAAGCGCTCGATTCAGTACTATCCGGATCGACATCATCAAGGATGTTAATATTCGTCCCTCCAGAATCCGAGGCCCCGACAACAACCATGGTTGCCCAACAAGTATCAGCATATCCGCCACGGACATTCTTACTTACGACACCACCGGTACTGCCGCCAAAAATGGACGGCAATGCAGTGGGCGAAGTGGTGGAATAGCAGAATTCTACTCTGGCGTTGTTGATGCCCACAATGCCGCCGCCGTTGGCGAGCCCGGTAATAGTGGTATTCCGGCTGGAGCAGAAGCGCACTGTGGTATTACGAGTAAAACCAACCACACCTGCTGCGGTGCGGCCGCTGGCGCTGCTATTACGAACCTGCACATTCTGGATCAGAACCCGCTGACTAGAGGTGCCGTCTGCCAGACCAGCCAAAGGCGCAGAATAGGTAGAGGCATACTGAGCAGTGATGTTGTCCAGCGTCAGGTTGGCAACAATCTGCCCCGCGCCCAGAGCGGCGAACATGCCGCTACACACGATGTCGGACTCGGAGGAGGTGTAGTACGCGCTGTCAACAGCCCTAAAAGTGGCGTTGGAAATGGTTTTGCCATTGCCGTTGAAGTTGCCCTTGAAGGTCATGGAATCATAGGTGGTGTTGTTACAGTCGATGTCAGCACCCAAGGTAATCAGTTGTCCCGCAACTACCACGTCAGAGTTTTCCACAAATGTGTCCCACTCAGTTTTTGTATAGATGGTAACATCATCATGATCTTCCAATTTCTCCAGGAAAGTTTTATCCGTAGCTGGAACATCTACTTTAGCATACAGGGTGGTATTCCCAGTAACAGTCGTACCCACCACAAAAGAATTGGTGCAGTCAGCATTGGTGTACCAGCCCTCGATTTCCTGGCCGCCGGACAGCTCCACCGCAATTTCTCGAATTTCAGCCCCTGCGGGCAGCTTCCAGGTGATGGTGGTGTCCTCGTCCACTACGTAGTCCACTGTGTAGACTGTGGCATTGGGGGCGCAAAGAGCCAACATGACGTCCTCAGCATCCTGGTTGACTAAGATCTGCTGAGCCTCGCTGCCAGCGCCAAGAGCTCCAGCCGCCAGCTGGATGTCCTGATCCACCAGATACCCGGCCAGGGTCTCCAGGGACAGGCCCGCGGCATTCTCAAAGCCGCCGGTCCACTTGTTGTCCCCAGTCTCCTCCAGAATCAGTGCGAACTGGTCGGCGCTGATATCAACACCACCCACGTTCAGATTGAATTTCAGGGTGGCAGTACCTTCGCCGACTTCCTCCACGTACAGATCCCCGGTGTTGGGGGTGGTGGGGGTAGTGGGGGTAAAGACTGCGCCGTCGCTAAGGGTCACTGTGGCAACATAACTGGTCACCGCGCTGTTCAGCGGCGCAGTAAAGATATAGCTGCCATTGACAACTTCACTGTCAGTGACATTGGAGATTTCAATGTCACTGATAGTCGGCACAGCAGTCTCTACCTCAACAGGCTCTTCCGCAGTTTCCGGCTGAACAGGCTCCGCACTATCGGTCTCTTCCGTAGCGGACTCCGGCTCAGCGGGTTCCTCAACCGGAATTTCATCGGCCGGGACAAGCTCTTCCGCTGGGATTTCCGGCTCCGTCGGTTCCTCGATCTCCGTTTCCAGCTGAACCGGTTCTTCTACTGGGGTCTCGGTCTGAACAGTGATCTCTTCCTCCGGAAGAGTTGTGTCCTCACCCTCCGCCGCCAGTGCCGTCACCGGGGTCAGAGACAGGACCATAGCCAATGCCATTGCGGACGCCAAAAGTTTCTGTTTCATGCTCGGTTCTCCTCCTTTACTATATCAGTCTGTACGCGTTTCGGGCCGCGGGCCCCTTACGGCGCGCTGCTCACCTCCTTACTTTGATCCCAGCCGATGGTCAGCTGTTCCGTCTCCAGCAGGTTGTCACAGGTCTGCTCCACCAGGTGGTCCAGGCGGAGGCGCACGTCGTCCTGAATATCCTGCCACATCCGCTTGAGGCACCTTGGGTTCACCTTTTCCTCCTCCACCCGGGCGTCCCGGCACAGCTGTTTCATGCTGTCAGTCACGGCGGTTCTGCCAATGGGATTCCCATATCGGGTCTGAAACAGGGGGCCGCTGACCACTCCGCTGCGTTTGGCATAATCCTTCAGTTCCTGATGCAGGCAGTCTGGAAGACGCACCGGACATGGGGCCTCCCCCCGCAGGGCCTCCGCCGTCAGCCGGGGCAGATCGCTCACGGTCAAATCCGTACTGCCAAACAACTTTATCAGCAGATAGATCCGCTCCTTGCCCAGGGTCCGGGCCGTAGACAAGAGCCTTAGATATTCCAGCCGGGTCAGTTCCGGCAGGTCAGCCTCCGCCACTTCCAACCTGCCCCGGGCCTGCAGCTCACGCCGCCCCAGAAATGCCACCAGGTGGTTGGCGGCCGACACGCGGGTATTCACCGTCCGTGGGGAGTACCCGTCCGCGAGCATGTCCCCCTGCCACTGATCCAAAGTGCCTGGCCGCAGCGTTTTGTCGGGGGGCAGGGCGTCGTACAGCTGGTACACGCTGCGCCGGTACGTCTCCAGCGTGCCTGGGGTCCGTTCCTTTCGAATCAATTCCCCCAAAAATTCTTCCAGCAGATCCTTCGTCAACTCCAGCTCTGCTGGTTGCGGGAGCACCTTGGATTCCAACATCGCGTTCACGTTTGCCACCCCCGTTTCCCTCGTGGGCAAAATAATTGTTTTGCCTTCTTCTGGAGCGCCGAAAGGCGTTGGAAATATGGATTGAGCCGTTGGCTCAGCTCGTCTTTCACCGTGTAAAACGTCGAAAAGGCGCAAAAATCCAGGCCGCATGAAAACAAGTTTTCGCGCGGCTAGATTTTCACGCCCAAAATCCGCACGGTACCTTGAAAATTCGGATTGCCCGTGCTACAATGCTTTTAAACATATGTAAAGATTTGGCTCTTTTATCAAATGATGTAGGCAAAACAATTATTAAGTTTTATTGGACAAGATGCATGTTCCGTAAAATCTTTGTGTGTTCCGAACCCGTGGACATCAGGTAAATCCTGGTGGTCTCTACGCTGCTGTGGCCCAGTACGTCGGCCAGCTTCACTACATCTCGGCATACCTTATAAAATGTCCGGGCAAACAGGTGCCGCAGGTTATGGGGAAACACTTTGCTGGAGGCGACCCCAGCTTTTTTGCACAGCCGTTTCATCTCGGCCCAGATCTGCCGCCGGGATAAACTTTTGCCGCTTCTGGTGAGAAAAATCTCACCGGAAGTGATTTTTTTTGCTCGAGCGTATTTTTTCAGCTTCCGGCACAGCTTCCCGGGGAGCAAAATTACCCGCAGCTTGCCTTTGAGGGAGATCTCCGCCCGCCCAGCGCGGACTGCCTCCAAAGTGATATACCGTACCTCGCTCACCCGGACGCCGGTGGAACAGATGGTCTCCAATAGCAGAGCCAGGCGGTCTCTCCCCAGGTTGTGGGCGGTGTCCAGCAGACGCTGGTACTCCTCCCGGCTCAGGTCCCGGCGGTCATCCCGGAACAGCTTTCGCTGGATTTTCAGAGACCGGATTTTACAGTCTTCCCAGCCCAGAAAGGCAAAAAACTGATTCACTGCCGCCACCATGGAATTTACCGTCACTGGAGCGTAGCTCCGATCCAGCAGATCGTCACGCCAGTCTCTCGCCCGCTCTCGTGTGACTGGTTGCCCAGCCAGCCAGTGGAGAAAGGCTGCGGCGTCCCTCAGATATTTTTCAATCGTCCCGGGACTGCGCTCCTCCGCGTGAAGATGTCTGGCATAGGCAGCGAGGTGATCTTGGGTCAGTTGACGCTCATTCATGACAAAGTCCTCCAAAACAGCAAGAATACGATTATTATACCTTTCTGCCATTCGCTCATTCTCAAAGCGCTGTGGATACAAAGCCAATAGCAGCTGCGGATCAATGATCGGCAACATTCAGTGAATTTGAGGACCTCCGGCAAAAAAATGTTGATAAAAGCGCGTTGTGTGCGTATAGAAGGAGTACAGCAAAAAAAGGAGTTGATTTTATGCTGATTGCAATTGACCATGGGAATAAACAGATCAAGACAGAGAATTGCCCTCCGTTTACCTCCGGGCTCCGGGAGAGCCTGACCCGGCCGCTTGGGGACATGGTAATTTTCTACGACGGGAAATATTACTCTCTGATGGATGAGCGCATCCCCTACCGGCGGGATAAAACGGAGGATGAACGATTCTTTATCTTGACCTTGTTCGCGATCGCGCGAGAATTGGACAAGCGTGGGACGTACTCCCCAAATGTCGTCCTGCCCATCCAGCTGGCAGTGGGACTCCCACCGGCGCACTACGGTTCTCAGTACGAGAAGTTTGAGTGGTACTTCAAAGAGCGCCGCAACGTCAATTTCACCTTTCAGGGACGGCCCTATTCCATTTTGATTACGGATGTGCTCTGCTTCCCCCAGGCCTATGCCGCGGCCTGCACGATGCTCACGCAGCTGTGTGATGAGCCGCGGGCGGTGGTTGTAGATATTGGGGGCTTCACTGCGGACTACTTACAGATCAAGTTTGGGGAAGGTCAGCTCAGCGCCAGCGATTCCCTGGAAAATGGAGTGATTCTTCTCTATAACCGGATCTTGTCCAAAGTCAACGCGGAATTCGATCTGCGGCTGGAGGAGAGTGACGTGGACGCGATTCTGGAGCGAAAAGGCGGGTATGCCCCTGCGCTTGCCGAGATGGTGGAGCGGGAGGCGGTCAGCTTTGTGGGCGACCTGTTTGGGACCCTGCGAGAGCGGGGGATGGATCTGCGCACCGGTCTGACCATCTTTACCGGTGGTGGGGCAATTCTTCTTCGGCGTATAATTGAAAACACAGGAAAGGTAGGGCGGTGCCTGTTCGTCACGGATATCAATGCCAACGCCAAAGGCTTTGCCAAGCTCTATCTGGCAACGGAGCAGGGGGCGTGAGAGCATGCCGGAGAAAAAGACACCAGGGCGGTTTACGATCAGCCTGAACCTGGAGGACCCGATCCAGCGGGAGGTGGCCGAGGTCATCAACCGTCAGGGGCCCAGGCGTAAGGCACAGTTTATCGTCAATGCGATTTCACACTACATCCATTGTTCAGAGACGCCGGTGATACAGCGAGCACTGGAGCCGGCCGCAGACAGTGCTGCCATCGAGGCGGTGATCCTCCATGTACTGGCGGAGAAAGGACTGCTCCGGGAGAAAGCGCAGCCGCAGAGAACTGCAGTGCCGGTTATGCCGGTCGAACAGGAAAAAGAGGTCCGCAGGCAGGCTGAGGAACTGCTGGGAGAAAAGGGAGTGAGTGCGATACAAAGCACCATAGCGGCCTTTCGGCAGCGGTGACAGCAAACTGGATATTTTGAGCAGCGGATCATGACGAAGAAAGATATATATTGACAGGAGTATGATTTATGCCATAATTTCAAATTGCGGCAGCTTTTCCGCTGCATGTCCGACTAAAGCGACTGCGGTGGTAAAATGAAGAATGTGAGGTATCAGGAAATGAATGATATTTTAAAATCCTCGGATTTTCAGCATCCAGACACCGGCGTCCCAATCTGCTTTGTGTGGGATGGAGTTGCGGAACTGCTCTGGCAGGAACCCTGCGAGGAGGTCTGCGAGCAGTGGGATGTACCCTCCAGTGAATATAACGAAACGGTGGATCTGTGTAAACGATGGGGAGAGCGTGCATGCGCCTCTCCGGCAGAAGCCAATCGTATCATTCAGAGCTGTTACCCGGAACTCATGGAAGATGGGATCTATTTCCCTGAAGATTAAAATTACGACGAAAGAATGCAGCTGCGGATGCTCTGAATCCGCAGCTGCATTCTTTTTGGAATAGCAGATTTTTCGCTTATATCGAGTGCTCCGGCCCGCCTGCGGCGGCTGGCTGGAACCGATGTGTCAGAAAGGCAACTTCACATCGCGGCCGAACAGTGCCAAGACAGACAGAGCATCATCCTTGCTGAGAGTTGGATAGGCCACACGCAAAACGGCGTACGCAATGATTTGGGCGGCGACCGACACATCTTCCTGGATGGTTGTCCGCATAACGTATTCAGAGCACTGCGGGTTATCTGCACAGGCCAATTTTGTCACTAAAGGTACACCCACCGCGAGTGCCGGGATACCGAGAGAATTTTTGGTCAGGGCAGTGCCCTGCAAAGCGGTGGTGATTCCGAAGTTGCTCACGTCAATTCTGGAGGATAGAGCGCTGACGTCTTGTGCCTGGGAGGCGTCGATCAAAAGGACGCAGGAGGCACCGCTCGCTTGCAGGAGCGCGGAAATATGGGTGGCTGTATCAAGATTCGTCTGCCCCAAAGTTCCAGGTGCCAGTGTCAACAGAGATGAAAACAAGGATGGGATACCGGCGGCTGAGATAGTATGTACAGGGATCAGGGAGGCAGTCAGCGGTCCGAGCCTGTCGTATACTGTCCAGACATTCCCGATTCCACAGACGCAGAGCGTTTCTCCCTGAAAAGGCTCCAAAAGAGGCACAAGGACCTCACGAAGGCACTCGCCGGCCTCACTGATCTCAAACAGATCGTGGAAGGAGCCCGTCTCAATGCACCATGTTGTACCAACAGGGAGGCCTACAAGTGCGCCTGCCTCCGCGGAGGTAATGCTGGTTACATGCACATCAAAGCCGCAGATCTTCTGCTGCTCCGTCTGGATATGGTCCTGCAAAGCATCAAAAATCATGGCTACTGATTCCCCACCTTACTGCTGCTTGGTATCGCACAGGCTTGGCATTGAACTGGCCTGGAGCCTGCGGAAGCGCGCAATGAATGCCGCCATCATTATAGCAGTCATTTGATAGTAACTCAACCAATTTGTATAGAAATAATTTCTATTAGAAATGAAAAGCCGTATACACTAGTAGAAAAGGAGGATACGGCTCATGGTTGATTTTTCTCAAAGACTCAGGAAGGTGAGACTGGATAATCATATGACTCAGGCACAGGTCGCCAAGAAGATCGGCGTCACTGCGTCTATGGTGTCTTCCTATGAAACGGACATCCGGCTGCCCTCTTATGATGTGCTGATCCGCATTGCAGATTTGTTTGGGGTATCGGTAGATTATCTGCTGGGCCGGGAGGAGAAACGCACACTGGATATATCCAGTCTGACAGATGAAGAGGCCGCGCTTGTCAGCGGAATCACAAATGTGTTCAAGCGTCATGGAGAATCGGAGCAGTGACCGTGCAATCTGGGATGTCCTGCGGACAGGAAAAGTCTTATTAGTCTCCGACCTGCTGCAGATGTTAAAATATATTTGCCGATTTGAGATTGCAGCAGATGGACAGACCCGGCAGTATATCATCCAATAAAACCCGTTCATCAAGTTTGAAAAATTTCTACAAATAATTTTGGACAGTCCATAATCTCCTCTTGTTTTCGTATTATATAATGAGAGAAACTGACGAACAGCGAGGCTGAGGAAATTATTTGGGTATGCCAATTATTAGGGAAAATAAAGGGTGAAAAACATGAAAAGAACGATGAGAAATAGTATACCGGCGGGCGATATGAAAATGCGGCGTCTAAAGGTGGTGTTCTCTCTTGCTCTGCTAATAGCTCTCACGGGATGTAATACGGAGAAGCAGACGATTGGGCTTTCAGCACGCGGAGACAGCTTTGACATCAGCAATACAGAAGGGGAAACGGTCAGCTGCCGCAGCGGGGACTTTTCGGGAGACATGGATTTGATCAATCAACAGATCTTTGAGGATGCTCCGGAATCTGCGGACAGGTATCTGTTGGAAACTGCTTTCAGCGACAGTTTTACCTATCAGTGCGAGGGAGATGGCGGGCAGCTCTTTGGAATTGTCTCCGATCCAAATTTGGACGTCAGCACAGAGGGTTATTTTGAGTACACCGTAAGCGGCATCGGTATGGAGACAATCACCGTTACTACGGATGGCGAAATGACTTTTTCCGGGAATGACGCATTCGCGGACATTGCCGGTTCCATGCCGTGCAAAAATTTGGGCGAACATGGTTTTATCCGCTTGTCTGCCGGCACTGCAGAAACGGCCACAGTCAGTATTGACGTGGAGAACAGCAAGATCCATTTTTCGGGGCTCTCTGCCGGAGACCTGGTCCTTTCCTATGCGGGAACGATATCCAATTCATTGCTTACGATTGAATTAAGCGCAGGCAGTGGGAGCATTGATTTCAGTGAGCTGGACATGGGTCAAATAATCCTCGCGGAGGATGGACATGAGGACCAGATCATCAAGGTTTAGCTGCTAAGGTAAAAGAAACACGTGGCAAGTGCTTCAGAAAGGATTCGCAGGTTGAAAGAGGCCGTTTTTGTGATTTTTTGCTTGTAATAGTAATCAATAGTAGAGGAAGCACTTGCTTTAGATAACTAAAAGTGGTACAATAAATGGTACAAAATATAGTACATGATATGGTGCATAATATGGATTGGAGGTGTATGGAATGATTGCGATTAACTTTTCGACGGCCCGGAGCCGGCTCAAGGCTCTCTGCGATAGAGTTACGGACAATGATGAAACTGTCATCGTGACACGAAAAGCAGAAAAAAATGTGGTAATCATCAGTGAGGAACGGTATAACGAGTTGGAGAAAGCTGAGCGGAATGCTGCATATCTGGGCAAGTTGGAGAGAGGGCTTGAACAGGTCCATGCAGGGTTTGGTATCACAAAGACAATGGAGGAACTGGAGGCAATGGCGGAAGATGGCACATAACATTACTTTCTCGCCGGATGCCTGGGCTGACTACCTTTACTGGCAGTCAGAGGATAAGAAAACACTAAAGCGGATCAACAAGCTGCTCCAGGAGCTGCAGCGGGATGGCGCAGTGCAGGGAATAGGCAAGAGTGAGATCCTGCGGAGAAAAAAGGGTATGAGCAAGCGGATCGACAAGGAGAACCGTCTGGAATATATAGTGGAGAATGACAGCATTGTGGTGTTGTCTTGCCGGGGCCATTATGAAGATTAAAAATAAGCGATGTGGTGCTCATGGCAAAGAAGGTGCTGCAGGTTAGTTATGAGGCGGAGTGTGATCGCATGATCTAGGACGGCTGGGATATTCACTGGGGGTAGGGGTGGACGTGCTGCGCCCAAATCGGCTCGGTGGGGCACTTGGCGTTCTGTTTCCTTTGAGTACAAGTCTGAAGGGGGTATATGCCAGGGCAGCCTAGGATTTTCTCGGCTTGTCTTTGAGAGCATGAGAGTAAGCTCCATAGAAAGAGGAGGGGAAAAGTTTTGGATAAAAAATTATTGTGGGTTGTTACAATACTGCTCATAACGGTACTGGTTTTGCAGTGTGTTTTAATAAAAAAGGTAGACAAGGTATATGAGGGCTTAGGTTCTGTTGGTGAATATTTATCTGAAAAAATAGACAAGACAATGGGAGAAGTATATGAAATACAAGATATTCTTGAAGAAATAAAAAATAGTGAAGATCGGGGGGAAGGGTAACCTTCCCCCCAATCTTCACTGCAATAAATTACCAGCGGTAATTGTCCTTATTCCAATCTGCTTTTGTTGCTGCAACAGTCCAGTTAATAGAACCTGATGCACCACCAGGGAGGCTTACAGAAAAACCAACCATTTTTCAGAAGTGCATCATCAGAAATGGATATAAAAAATTTTCTACAAATAAATTTTGGTGGTCCAAAATCACCCTCTTATTTCGTATTAAATAACAAAGAAAGGGGGGAAATTAAGACTGGTATTGGCTACGTTGGCATCTGAGAGAAATGTTGTAGAAATGGAGGGGGTCAAAATGAGAGGGATTCTTATGTGAAAGTAAGAGCAACGGGAACATTCGATACGGAGATACCCGGAAACAATTCCGTAAAGGCCATTAGCGTTTCTCTCTGAATGTTGGAGAGATGTTAACGGTTAAGGTGACCTGTTCTCCGCTTTCTAAGAGTGCAGATTTTGGTTGGATTGCTGTAAATAATTTGTTCTGCGAAGTGAATACGAAAAACGTTATCTTTGATGAATCAATCGGAGTAAACCAGAAAGGATTACATTTTAGCTGTAGGGGAAATTTTCCGGAATCAGTTTATGTATCTGGCTATATAAAGTATTAAAAGTAATTATCAACGATGGAGACAGTCAATGAAAAAAACTCACCTAAGTGCAATTTTAGTGTTGGGTGTATGCTGTATTTTAGTACTGGTACTGGGGGTAGTAAAAAGTCAAAATGACAGTAACACAGAAACATTAACGGAGCACTACTATGAAAAAATAAAAGAAATTAGAGAAGAATTTTCTTTTGAAGGATTTGCTGAGGTGATGCAGGATCGAACAAACATCATGGCGCTACCGATGGAATATCCCCAAATTAATGAAAACGGTATTTTTTTGGATTTACAAAAGTTGCTTGTATATAAAAATGATGTAACTGGGACAACTGTTTTTCTTCAGATAACCTGTGATCCAATGGTTTATACTGGAGAAAATCAATGGCTGAGTAGCATGAGTTATAGCGCAGAAATGTTTAATTTACTTAACATTGAAAGTTACGACACAAATACTCCAAAAGTGGAAATCGCATCAAATTCTTTTTCATATTGTGGAATAGTTTTTTCTACACTTGTTTTTTCAAATGAGAATTCAGAGCCAAGTGCAGCGGCAGTTTTGTTGGACTTCAGTAATAAATTAATTACCTTTTTAGTAGAAAAACAATAAGATGAAGGAGGAAACAAAATGAAACGACTGGTATCTATAATGGTAGTTTTGGCTTTTTGCCTTTCTGCACCATCTGTAATGGCGTATGAAAGAATTCCAGACAGTGTTTCATATAATGGCATTCTCCCTGATGGAACAAGTATTTATGAAAACGATTTACCTGAAAAAATAAATGTGCCTCAGAATCAGGAAGTTTCACCACTCGTATTCATTGGCTATAATTATGTTCCTGGATATGAGGAGTTAAAAAACCGTACTTATGTCCATGAGTATGCATATATCTGGGGAACAAGTGTGAATTTTGACGAAGGTGCAAGCCCATACTACAAAGTGTCGACAAGAAAATGGACTACAGAGGAGAATGAGTGGAATATTCGCGTACAAGGATCAGGAGATTTTGACATAAAGGCAGTAAAAGCAAGTTTGCTGCTAGAAGGGGACTATCATAACACAGAAACTGCTAGTATTGAAGTTAACGAGGAATGGTATTGTGAATTTGATAGTCCGGGACTGTATGAATTGACTTGGTACATGAGAGGACATAAGTATGATGCCTATTGTGGAGGAGAATATATAACGACGGACATGAATGATGGTAGATTTACTAAAGTATATCTTGGTACGGTGACTTTTGCTACAAAAGAAATTCACTTTGATATTTCTAAAATTTAGGAGAACTATGTAACAATTTGAGAGTCATATATAGTATGGAACCCGACAAATATGGAGATGTCGGGTTCCATATTAATATACCGGTTTATCTTTTAAACAATGATCGGATAAAATAAAAGCCGCCCTTGCGGGCGGCGCACTAAAAGTAAATGCTGTACCGGCGAATCTGCTCAAACAAGACGCGCTCTACTCGGGAGAGAATCTCCGGTGGGTAGAAATCAGCAAAAGACTCCAGGATCGAAGTAACGTCGCTTCGGGTAAAAGAGCACTGAAGGTGACTTCCATAGAGTGCATTAGCGGCATCTGCCTGCTCATCAAAGTCCAGTGAGAACGGCTTGGCCTGCACGCGGCCAATGCAGTGGTACACGTCATTGTCCAGTGGATAGTCGTTCAGGTCAGACAGCAGCGCCAGGCCGTTATCAAAGATAGGGCAGAACCGGTAGACGCCAGTCTTTTCGTTGCGGACGACTGCCAGGTTGTTGGTGTGCCGGTCCTCGTTGAGAAACAAACAGTCCAGCTCTAAAATGACGCTTAGATATGGGCCGAATCCCGTCAGGCCGGTGACGGATTCCACAAAATCCACGGTGTAGCGGATGCGGTCGGTTGTTTCCGGCAGAGCGGCGATTGACTCCGCCAGGCCGCGGCCGTGATAGGCCCGGTGCAGTCGCTCCAGCGGAACCAGCATCTCATCCTTGCCGCGAAAATTTTTGCTGACACAGCCGCACAGTGTGCGGCCACGGTATAAAATTTGAATCGGCTCATAGGAAACAAAATCCTGGAGGTTGGTTTTCTCCAGAAGTGATGAGACCAGGCATTCCACAAGAGCTTCGTAGCCCATATGATCTGCTTTATACCACCGGTTGCGGATCTGCCACTTTGGCTGATCACCTTTAGACGTGTGGCCCGCAGCCGGCACCAGAGCTGCGTCATCCAAATTGATCTGTTTCATGCGGGAGCTCCTCCTTCCGTGCGGTATTGAAATTTAAGCCAAAGATCGTCGTCAGCAGTCCGTCCCTTTGTTTTTTCCGCAATGCGCAATGGATCGTAGGTGTCTACGCCAATGTCATTGAGCGCCTCCTTCAGCATGCCGCGGGAAGCAGGAATACAGCGATCCTGCAGGAACTGCTGGAAATCTGTCCAGGTTGGGTGTTCGTTGGAGCCGAACGCGCGATGGAGCGGGTCCGGGGTCAGGTTGCAGATGTGAATTTTTTCCTCCAGAAAATCCACGTCGATCGTGGTACATGGCTTCTGGCGGTACATATAGGTGATGCGCATCGTATACGGCGCAGCCAGCGGGGTATGCAGATACTTGCCGACAATCTGCCTGGAGGTGCCGAACTTATTGGCGATTTGCTGTATCGTGGCACCGGCGACCTGAAGATCCCGCATCCGGGCGATTTCCTCGGCCCCGAATTTTCGCTTCCGCCCGGCATTGCGGGGATTCTGCTTCCGCGCCAGTTCAGCAATTTTGCGGAGCCGGTCCACATCATCGGTTCCGAATAGCTCCACACAAAGTTCTCGGTAATCTGTTCTGCTCAACTGACTCGCCTCCTCTATAAAGTATATGTAATTATTTTAATTTAATTACATTCTAAACGAAGTGAGCGGAAGTGTCAAGAGGAGATAGAGGAGAAAGGAGAGTGGCTGATAGTTGGCTCGGAAGAAGTCCCATTTGAAACGGGACAGGTGCTGTTGGTGTCCATGGCTGTTAGGGTCTGCTTTGCGATATTACAAAAGAGAAGAAAAGATGCTCAAGCAACTTGAAGGGACAGCAAATTAAACTGTAGGTTGCGGAGCTGTGCATATTGGCCTGTCGCTTCGGTACAATAGTGGTATCTGCATTTTTAGGAGGACACTGCTATGAGCCGAAAACCCACAATTTTACCTCCAGCCACATCCGCCGCTATGTCAGCTATCTGCAAGAGCAGGAGCGCGCCCCGGTCACCATTCAGAAGTACGTCCACGATCTCACCGCTTTGCTTTCTTGGATGAATGGCCAGCCCCTCACCAAGGCGGCGCTGATTGCCTGGAAAAAAGCTCTGACCGCCGACCACGCCCCGGCCACGGTCAACAGCATGGTCGCCGCCGTCAATGGCTTTCTCTCCTTTATGGGCTGGTGCGAGTGCAAAATCAAGTTGCTGAAAATCCAGAAGGCCATCTTCTGTGACCCCGACAAGGAGCTGACCCGCGCTGAGTACGCCCGCCTGGTCCGCGCCGCTGAGCAGAAGGAAAATCAGCGTCTTTCCCTCATCATCCAGACCATTTGCGCCACTGGCATCCGAGTGTCCGAGCTGCGCTATATCACCGTTCAGGCGGTGCAGACCGGCCGGGCCGAGGTCAGCAACAAGGGGAAGCGGCGCGCCGTCTTTCTCTCGGGCAAGCTGCGCCGACTTCTGCAAAAATATCTCCGGACACAAAAAATCACCGCCGGGGCGGTGTTCGTAACGCGCAGCGGGAAACCCGTTGATCGGAGCAACATCTGGCGGGATATGAAACGGCTGTGCGAGAGCGCCGGGGTTGAGCCGGAGAAAGTGTTTCCCCACAACCTGCGCCACCTGTTTGCCCGGACCTACTATGCCATGGAACGGGATTTGTCACGGCTGGCGGACATTTTGGGGTATTCTTCTGTCAATACCACCCGCATCTATACCGTGGAGAGCGGCGCGGTCCATGCCCGGCAGGTGGAGCGCATGTGGCTGGTCCTGACCACATAGTTTTCCTTTTGTTGTAATCCGGCCACGGAGGAAAACAGCTCCGCTGGTGCGGAGCTTCTTAAAACGTGTCGAAAATTGAAATATGCACGAATGTTGGCATGACAAAACTGGCGTGAGGAGCAATTCACCCTCGTTCACGCATGTCTGTGCTGGCGGGGACGAAATTATCTTGCGAATTTCCCAGCAAATATGTATAATTTTGTTATTGAAATATTTCTGTGCAGACGCAGCTACAACAAAAGGAAAAGTATGTGGTCAATGGTTTTTTCGGAGGTGTTTTCATGCTGGAATATCTGCGAAAGAGACAGGGAGAAGCCAAGGCACAGGAAACTGAGAAGGAACAGGCAGCCGTACCCGCCGGGGCGGGCAATCAGGCTATGCTCTCCATGCTGGAGGCGCAGGGGGAGAGGGGGGAGGTCCAGCCCGCCTCCGGGGGGACGCCCCTGGCCGAGGCCATGCGGGCGAAGTTTGAGCGGCATTTCGGCCTGCCCATGGACGATGTGCGGGTCCACCGCAATTCCGATGAGCCCGCCAAGTTTGACGCCGGGGCCTACACCTACGGCACAGACATTTTCATCGGGCCGGGGCAGGAGGATTTGCTGAACCATGAGATGACCCATGTGGCCCAGCAGAAGCTGGGGCAGGTGCGCCCCACGGGGATGGAGCACGGGATGGCCGTGAACCGCTCCCCGGCGCTGGAACACAGCGCCGACGCCGGGTCTGTGGCCCAGACGGCGGGGACTGCGGCGGGGCCGGTGGTGCAGTATGGAAAACCTAAAAAGGGCAAGGAGAGACGGGGGCGAAAATCTTCGGCAGCACCACCTGCTACACAACGAAGGGTGGCTGCAGCGGAACCGACGGTGCCAACGGAGTTATTAGCGCGAATATTTAGTTGTAGGGATGAAAAAGTAGGAGGCGGAGCATCGAGTGATGCTCGCTTCCAAAGGTTTATGAAGGAACACGAAAAACCTGAATGGCCCAAAGATAGTGAACGGATTTTGAGCCACGCTTTTTTAGGAACAGATGCAAAAACAAAAAAGAAAACTACAGATCCGGTTGGAATCCATGCATATTTAGTAGATGGGGCACGGAACGGAAGGATTCTGCCTGATGATGTTTATCCCGAACGTATCATTGGTGACCCCAGAGCGGTTCACGTTTTAGTTTGGCATCGTAAAGGTTCTGGCGGAAAAAAAGAGGAGAAACGAAAGAGCAGCACGATGTTTCCCATATCGGAATCTATGGAAGCTGCGGCAGCAGCATTCTTTGATGATACCTGTACAGGCAGAGAGAAAGTTGCTCGAGTAGGGGACACCAGATATCCAACCATGCGTCCTGAAACGATTGGACTTTCCGAAGATGAGTTTAGTGAATTGTTAACTGACCCGGATGACTTTATTGACCGAGTAAGCAGTAGTGCGACGAATAGAAAAAAATATGCTCAATTCATACATATGATTTATGAAAACGTGAGGTAGGGAATATAACAAGAGAAATAGGGGTGCGTTTGTAAAATGAAATCAAAAATACTCAAAAACTGGAATGCTTTTTTACTTTTCCTCGCCCTGTGCCTGAGCCTGCTGCCCGCCACGGCGCTGGCGGCGGGCGCACAAAGTGGACAAACGATTTATGTCGGCGGCAAAGAAGTGACAAGCGGCGGCTACTGGACGACGGACAGTGATGGAAGTGTCACCCAATACACCGAGGAAGGCACACCGTCAAACAACTATATCCATTATGACGCAGGCTACAATACCCTGACCCTGCACAACGCCACGATTAAAGAGGAAGTACCCTATAATACCAGCACTTATGTCGCTGGCGCTGCCATTGGCGTGCACAATCAGAACGGCGCTGCGGAGTTGACAATCACATTGGAGGGCACCAATACAATCGCAGAGGTCGGCAAGGGGATCTATGTGTTGGCCAATTCTACTGGCGGCGCCACCCTGACCATCACGGGCGACGGCAGTCTGGATGCCAGCGCCAGTCAGACTGGCATCTGGGTTCAGAGCAACAACGGCAATGGCGCTTTGTTTATCCAGAACGCCAAGGTTGAAGCAACGGGGACCAATACCGCCGGCTATGGTGTTAATGTGCAATCCAGCAATAGTTCGACCGCCGCTCTGACTGTGGACGGCGGCAGCCTGACTGCCAGCGGGTCTCCAGGGATTCTATATGATTCTATCGGCAGTGGTACCGTTCCTAAAACTACGGCCTTAACCATCAGCAACAGTGCCATCGTGGACGCAAGAAATGGCGAAATCGGTGCCGGAAGTACTACAAATCTCCAGCCAGTGTCCCCTTCCGGCGAGGGCATCGTCTTTAACGGCGACGAGGGCACCGTGTACGGCAATGTGACCTTGCAGGAGGATTTGACCATCGGCGAGGGCGAGAGCCTGACGCTGGACGATGGTGCAGCCCTGGCCGCAGGCGGCCACAACGTGATCGTGGACGGTGGCACGGTGGACGAAGATATCACGACCAGCCTGGGCGACAGCGTGAAGTATCCGCCGACCATTACAACTGCAAGCCTGCCGAACGGCGAGGTGGGTACGACCTATAATCAGACCCTTGAAGCTACCGGCTCTGACACCATTACATGGAGCGTCACCAGCGGTTCTCTGCCCGCGGAATTGAGCTTGAATGGAAATATGATCTCCGGCACGCCCACAGCACAAGGGGAAAGCACCTTCACTGTGGAGGCTGAAAATGACTACGGCAACGACAGCACGCAGTTTACGCTGACGATTGAAACGGCAGCTTATGTCCCAGTTAATAGTGTGTCGCTTAGTCCAAGCACATTGAACTTGGTGGAGAACGAAACAGGCACCCTCACCGCTACGGTGGAGCCGTCCGACGCCACCAACAAAAACGTGACGTGGGAAAGTAGCAACACAAGCATTGCCGCCGTGGACGCGACCGGCAAAGTGACCGCCATAGGTGCGGGCACCGCAACCATCACCGTCACCACAGCTGACGGCGGCAAAACCGCCACCTGTGTCGTGACCGTGACGGCCGCGACGGTTCCTGTTACCGGAGTGACACTGAACAAAACCAGCACCAGCCTCTATGTGGGCGACACCGAGATCCTCACCGCTACGGTGGAGCCGTCCGACGCCACCAACAAAAACGTGACGTGGAGCAGTGATGATACAAGCGTTGCCACCGTGGACGCAAGCGGCCGCGTCACCGCCGTGAGTGCGGGCACCGCCACCATCACTGTCACCACGGAGGACGGCACAAAGACCGCCACCTGCACCGTGACCGTCACAGTCCCTGTCACCGGCGTGACCCTCAGCCAGACCCAGGCGTCCCTGTACTACAACCGCACCCCCAACACCCTGACCCTCACGGCCACGGTGGCCCCCGACAACGCCACCAACAAGGCGGTGACCTGGACCAGCAGTGACAGCGCTGTGGCCACCGTGGACCAGAACGGCGTTGTCACCGCCTTGGCCCGCGGCACCGCCGTCATCACCGCCGCAGCGGCGGACGGAAGCGGGGCAAGCGCCTCCTGCACCGTCACCGTCTCCCGGTACAGCTCCGGCGGAGGCAGTTCCAGCAGTTCCACCTCCCTCAGCGACCAAGCCATCGACGACATCCAGGACGCCCGGCCCGGCGACACGGTGGAGATCACCCTGCGCCCCGGCCGCACCACCCTGGAGCGGGAGGTGTTTGAGGCGCTGGCCGGCCAGGACATCACCCTGGAGATCGACGCCGGGGACGGCGTGCTCTGGACGGTCAACGGCCTGGACATCCCGGAGGACACCCGCCTCCACGACCTGGACCTGGACGTGGACCTGGGGGACAGCGATATTCCCGCCACGGTCCTCAACGCCGTCACCGGCGAGATCGGCGCCGTCCAGCTATCCCTGGCCCACGACGGGCAGTTCGGATTCACCATGACCCTCTCCGCCCCGTTAGGCCGGGACAACGCCGACTACTGGGCCAACCTCTACTGGTTCAACGAGGGGACAGAGGAGCTGGAGTTCCAGCAGGCCGCCCGGATCGCCAGAGACGGCACGGCGGAGTTCGAACTGGACCACGCCTCCGACTACGCCATCGTCATCGACGACAGGAGCCACGAGCCGGTGGACCTGCCCTTCAACGACGTGCCGGAGGGCTACTGGGCCTATGACGCCATCCAGTACGTCTACGGCGAGGGCCTGATGGCGGGCACCAGCGGCTCCACCTTCAGCCCGGAGGGCGCCACCACCCGGGGGCAGATCGTCACCATCCTGTGGCGGCTCTCCGGCAGCCCGGTTGTCAACTACCTGATGGACTTTGACGACGTGGACCCGGCGGCCTACTACGCAGAGGCCATCCGCTGGGCCACCTCCGAGGGCATCGCCGGGGGCTATGGAAACGGCAGTTTCGGCCCCGACGATCCCATCACCCGGGAGCAGCTGGCGGTGATGCTCCACCGCTACGCCCAGCACCAGGGCTACGACGTGTCCATCGGCGAGAACACCAACATCCTCAGCTACGCCGACGCCTTTACTGTGTCCGAGTACGCCGTCTCCGCCCTCCAGTGGGCCTGCGGCGCGGGGATCATCAGCGGCACCGGCGACGGCAGCACCTTATCCCCAGGTGGCTCCGCCACAAGGTCACAAGTTGCCATGATCCTCATGCGATTCTGTCAGGAGTTTGTGGAAGAAGCAAACTGACATATAAAATCTGAAACAACAAGAAAAGGCCGGAGGAACTTCCTCCGGCCTTTTCTGCTATTAAACAGGGTTCACCTTCAAAATTTTTGTTGAAAAGGAAGCTGATTTTTCGTATAGGAAAAATACAGAACGGAGGAATCCATATGAACACGACTACACTTTATACTTGTACGGGTCATCTGCAGGTCAAACAGACGCAGAAGAACGAGCGCTACCCGGTTGTGATTCTGAATCGGAGAGAGTACCTGCTGACGCCGATGGAATTGGTGCTGTGGAGCCGGCTGTGCTGGCGCTTTCGGGACCAGAAACATCTGTGGAGTGAATACGAAGCGGCGGCAAAAGAGGCGGGGCTTCCGGCACGGGAGCGGGAGGAAGAAGCATTTCGCCGTGCGTTGAAACATCTTATGTCCCGGGGGCTGATTGCGGCGGGGGAGGGGGAGTGCCAGGTGGACGCCCTTTATGATCTTGTGAGCAATCTCTATATCTCGCCCATCAGCGACAGCTTTTGGAATCGGCTGTCACTGGCCTCAAAACTCATGGCGAATGGACGGGCCACACCGGCCGCTGTGAAATCCATTTTGAAAAAGGACTGTACCACGGAGCAGGAGGCGCGAATTTTAGCGCTGTCCGGCCAGACACTCTTATCCACTGCCGAACTGGTCAAATGCGAGGAGTGCGGCGTGCTGGATGTATCCAGCGGTGAAAAGGTGCTGTCTTCTCTCTACTACGATGATACCACAACCTGCTATAATATTGCGCACCTCATGAGTGAAAGCCCGGTGAGGGACGCCGTTGTATTGGCGGTGTCCAACCTATATCTGCGTAAGCAGATCGTGTTTCAAAGAGGCTGCCTATGATGGAATTGATCAAAATGTGGCCGACAGTTCTGATTCATCGGTGGGGACTTACCATTGCGGCGGGATTTGGTTTTCTCCTGGTGGGCGTTGCCGTCTGGATGGCGACCCAGGACCGTATTATGTTGCTGCTCAGCGGGACAGTTTTTCTTCTCTCCCTTGGGCGGGCGGCTCTGCTGTTCCGGTGCTTTGTATTGGGCAATTATACTGTGCTTGAGGGGGTATGTGTCCAGATTACCCCGCTGCCGCTCCAGAAGTGCAGAAAGGTGAGGCTGTTGGGTGCGGATGAAGAGGAACTATCCCTGTGTATTGGAAGACAGTACACGATGCAGGTAGGGGAGCGTTACCGGTTCTATCTTCAGCGCCAGAGCGGCGTATCCCTCCCAGGGACATGGCTCGCCGCAGCTTTTTCTACCGGAAATCTGCTCGGCGTGGAAAGAGTTGAGGACAATTCGGGATAATCTTGCCCGAATACGCGGAATTTGCAGAAATCAGGCGTGCTTTCCCCTTTTTAATAGATGTAATGGGAAAGGAGGCTTAGCCATGTATAAACCCAGAACCATTGAGCAGTTCAAAATCATGGAGTACATCAAGGATAATTTCCACATGGAGTGCCTGTTGGTGGCCCCGGTCTCTCGCTCCAGCCTGATGATCCAAGATGAAATCGGAGACCGCATGGCATTCCAGTGGATGGACGGACATGTTTTAGAAGCGCCGCTTCCTACGCCGGCGTCTAATCAGGAGCACCTCGCATTCATCAAGGCATTTTGGGCCGATCCGCGGCACCCGCAGTTCATGAGCTTTGACGACCTTACCACTTGGTGGCTCAATAATCCTACCCCGCTGACCCACCAGCAGATTCTGAACCTGCCTGATGACCTCTATTGCCGCTATCTCGAGTGTGAACAGCTGCTGGAGCTTGACGATGTTCTGACCATGGTGATGAAGGAACGGATCACACAGACGGAGTATCAGGATATCAGACTCTGGTTCCTGAACGGACATAATGGCGGGAACTGGCTGGGGCTTGTTGGTGTGGACGGCGATGGAGACAGGTATGACTTGGTGTTCAATTATGGTACATCGGCTGAGATGCGGTATCACTTCTATGTTGAAGACGGCGAAGACGGAATCTGAACATGGGAAAAGCGTAGTTTGCCTTGCGGAATACTATATATAGAAATATGAACTTGACAAACACATAATATTGTGGTATCCTGACGCTGTAATTGATTATTGTGCGTGTCCTTCGGGATGGCAGACCACCCGGTTTGTCCCGCAGGAGAGATCCTGCATTGCACACGTTGTTAAGTTTGTATTCAAGTGTCAGTAGTACGACTGCGCCCATTGCGGGATGCAGTTGAATTACTGGCACTTTTTATATATAGAATACAGCCGCAAGGCAGAAAGGAGTGAAATGAGTTTTATTCATGTTGTGGGGCGTGTGACCACGGAGTTGGAGTTGAAGGTGAGCCTGAAGGGGACCCCCTATGTCCGCTTTTCACTGGAAGAACGCACCGGAAATGCACCGGCGCAGCTTTTTCAGGTATGGGCATACGGATGGGAGGCCGAGCATCTGGTCAAGCGAGACTTGAGGCCGGGCTGCATCCTGGAAGTAAACGGCCCGCTCTTGGTTGAGGAGTACACGGCAAAGGACGGGTATACACCAGGAATCCGGCTCAAAATCATCTATCGTGATGGCAGGCTGATCCTCCGGCAAAAGCCGAACTCAAATTCTCAAAGGACGTCTACAACCCACGCGGTCTCACCGGCTTCGGAGTCCACCCTTCCACCGGAAGGAATGCGGATTGACGGAGAGCGGGAACCGCTGCCGGAGTGATCTCCGGTACAAAAGGGACTGTGTCATGTTTTCAGAAGCGACGCTGAAAACAGGCACAGTCCCTTTTTTGTTTTCAGTTAGAAAAGGAAAGGTGGAGTGTATGTGAAAGTATATGAAAGGCTGTGGTGCAGCGTCTCCGTTCTCGTTGGCGCTGTACTCGCGGTATTTGCCTTCGTTCCAGGAGCTTGGAGAACCGGCATTCTGCTGCTTGTGTTTGCCGTGTGGGGGATCTGGGTGTTCATGATTATTCTGCGTCCACGCATCGCATGGAGGCGCGCCCAGAGAAATTTCCTCGGGCGGAGACGGTCGACCGGAGACGGGCAGGCCAGGTTTCGGGCCGAAGAGACTATGGTGAAACATGTGAACTACCGCATTTCAGCCCGCCTCCATTCCGCTTACCCGGACGCTTCCTGGGAGTGGGAGACAAAAGATCCCGCGCGCCTTATTGTTCGCGGCGGAAAGGGACGGCTCCTGCTCCACGGCGTACCGGATTACAACTATGCGGAAGTGGATCTGCGGCCGAACGGTTGTATGGAGTGCAGTCTTCTCCGCGTGGTTCCTGTTCCTTCCGAACATGATTTGAAGGAAGAAACGCCAAGGGCAGATGAGCAGTTCAATCCCCAGGTATGGTTTGAGATCCAAGGTCGGCAGGTCTTGGAAGAGCTGATTGCTGACCTCGATTCACGGGGCCACAACAGCCTGATCATGAACGAGGATGGCAGCGTCACAGTGGAGGGCGAATTTGACGACAAGGCTGTTCCGGCCTTTACCAGCTTCCCAAGCAAGGTCCACTGGCCGCAGACGGTCCGAGTTTTGGAAAGCGAGGGTTACGCTGCGGATGTGGACGGTGAAGCCATCCGAGTTACCTGGTGAGTCGGTGTGACGGAGAAAGGAAGTGAATGAACGCCATGATTGAGCGTTTGACCTTGGAGGAACTGGCCCAGACACTGGTGCAGCAGAGCGAGGTCAAGCAGGATTACTTGGTTGACTCAACCCGAATGGTGATGGAGGCGTACGGAGGGACGCCGGTTCTGCGGGTCCTAGACTATTCCGGCGGGGACTGTATGGAGCCGCTGGAGCTCACCTCCACAGCCCATAAGCAGCTGGGGGCGTACCTAAAGATTCCGGCCAGTTATTATGACCGGATGCTGAGGGAGGCCACCGATCTGCTGACGACCAATGTGAATAACTGGCTGAACCGGACCGCGGAGGTAAAATTGCTTCGTACCATGGACGGCACCGCCAGGGCCGTGCTGAGTAACCGCTACTGGTGTGTAGACCATCTGAATCTACTCCAGATGGTAATTCCCGTACTCGGCCACATGCCCGGCATCAGCGTGCTGGACTGCGGTTTGTCGGAGACACGCATGTATGTCAAGGTTACCAGCGAACGGCTCAAAGAAGATGTTGTCCCGGGAGATACCGTTCAATACGGGCTCATCATTACTAACAGCGAGGTGGGGATGGGAGCTATCACCATTCAGCCTTATCTCTACCGGCTGGTCTGCAGCAACGGGATGGTGAGCGGTGAACGGATCGGGGACGGCACGCGACGAATCCACAAGGGCTGTACGATGGAATTGAACGGCCCCATGCAGGTCTATCATCCGCCGGAGCTGACTCTGAGGGACAAGTTTGCAGAGCAGTTTCAAAACAGTGTGAAGATGGCTGCGGAAGAGAGCAAATTCGGCGAGATCCTGGATATGATGCGGCGCGCAGCACAAGCAAACATCGAGACAGAGGAGCTGCCCGGTCTGCTGAAGCTGGTCGGGACTGCCGTGGGAATCCGAGAGCCGGAACAGCAGCATGTGCTTTCCCATCTGCTGGAGGTCGGAGACATGACCCTCTACGGTCTGGCAAACGCAGTCACCCGATACGCTCAGGATGTGGACAGCTACGACAGAGCAATACAGCTCGAATCAGCGGGGTACGACCTGATCGCCATGCCCCTGCGTCAATGGAACCATTTCAATCAGGCCGCGGCGCTTCAGGCCGCCGCATAAAATGAAGGAGGACTACTATGTATAATCAGACGAATTTGGCAGTTGCGGAAGAGCAGGACATCGTGTTCCGATTCCCGGACGTAGATGCCTCCGCAGACTTTTCCAAGGAGGACATGGAAGACGATATTGACGGTCTCCACCTCTCGTTCCCCAGGGCGAAGATCGCCGGCGGCGGGACCACGGTGTTTGAGCTGCCCAGCGACGACGCCTCAAAGCCGGAACATGTGGGCAAGCTGGAGGGTGTTATTCTTTTCCATCACCCGGTCAATGGCTACTGGGTAGGCGATTCTGCGGACGAAGATAACGCGCCGTTGTGTACTTCCATGGATGGTAAGACTGGATATGGAGAGCCCGGCGGAGCCTGTGCCCAGTGCTATCTGAACCGGTTTGGAAGCAGCGAAGATGGGCGTGGAAAAGCCTGCAAGAATCAGCGGTGCCTGTATCTGCTGCGGGATGGAGAGTTTATGCCGATTCAGCTGTATCTGCCCCCGACCAGTCTGAAGGCGTTCAGCCAGTTCATGAACATTGCGTTTCTGCGTCGTAACCGGGCCAGCTACGGCAGTGTGGTTGAGCTGACGCTTCATCGAGAGGAAAAGCCGAAGCCCCATGCGGTGGTAGATTTCCGCAAGGTGCGTGACTTTGTTGGCGTGGAATTGGCACAGGCCA
Source organism: Pseudoflavonifractor sp. An184 (assembly GCF_002160305.1). GTDB lineage: Bacteria > Bacillota > Clostridia > Oscillospirales > Oscillospiraceae > Lawsonibacter > Lawsonibacter pullicola. The sequence goes on along the minus strand of NZ_NFKI01000010.1, from coordinate 11,943 downwards.
AAGCATACTCCAATGCCTTCAGAAATCAGACGAAGAAAATGCTGGAGGAGCGTGTTCAGATTATCAAGGATCAGCAGGATGACGGCTGTGACTATGATGGCTTTGGAAAGAAAGGGAAGAACGGCGGCTTTGTTATCCAGGACGGTGTCAGTGCAGATGAAGATCTGGGCGAACTGCCCCTTTGAACTGCGGGGGGCGAAACGACGCATCTGACTGGAGCCAGTAACACAGCGTGGCAGGCAAGGTGAGTTCTGTATGCTGGATAGTGCGCTGACAGATCAGGAGCGGCGCTTTGCTGCTGAGAACCACCGGCTTATCCTGGCGTACCTCGCACGTAGAGGGCTGCCGGAGGAGGAGTATTACGCCGTCGCCGCACTTGGGTATATCAGTGCGGTGCGGCGCTACCTCTCCCGGCCGGAACTCCATCGGCATGCCTTTTCCACCATTGCCAACCAGGCCATGCGCCGGAGTGTTTCACATGCCATGCGCACCCGCTATGGACGCCGTCATCACATGGAGACGGTCAGTTTGGACACGGGAGGCACGGATGGGATGCCGCTTCATGCGATCTCCGACAAAAGGATGGAACAACAGCTGGAGGAGGTGCTGATCCTCCATGCGCTCTCTGCCAAACTGCCTGCGCAGCAGTATGATCTGATGCGGCTGAGATTGGCTGGATACAGCGTGCGGGAGATTGCAGCTGAAAAAAAGTTGAGTGAAAAAAAGGTGAGGACACTGCTCCGGAAAACCCGAGAATCCTATACAAGGTTGTGTGAGAGTCCATAAGACAGATTTTACTGTCCGATCACAAAACAGATGAAGGAGGCTTAGAAATGAAACCGAGAATGAAGACTGTCCGCATGGCGGGAGTTGCCCTGGCTCCAGTCGAAGTAGGGAGCCGCGCGCTCCTGCTCAGCGGCGGCAAAATTATCTGGACGACTCAGGTGGTTGCTGTTTACAAGCGGACGGAGAGCGAACTCCGCTTCGAGACGCTCAACACTATCTATCAGATCAAATTGAGCCCTTTTCCGAGAAACGATTGCGCCGCGCTCCCTGTGAGTATGGCCGCATAGTCGGATAAGGGAATGGGGCGCCTGTATAGAGGCGCCGCAAGTCACCCGGCCGGGGCAGGAGAAATCCTTGCCCCGGCTTTTCTATGATACGAGTTTGAAAGGAGTGATGACTATGACTTGGATGGATCGGATGGCAAAACGGGTGAGGGCCAAGGAACTTGTCCACTTCCACTGCCAGCGGTGTGGACGTTGCTGCCGGAATCTTCGGGAACAGGCCATGGTGGAAAACTTGGACGCGTACCGGATTGCAAAGTACCTCAAGGAGCACGGCCACCCCGAAATTGATATGGCGACCGTCTTTGATGAGTACACGGTGCCGGTGCTCCTGCCGGGCAACTTCCCTATTTTCATGGTGAAAACTGCGGGTCAGGATGAGGCGTGCATCTTCCTCAACGGCGATGCGTGCTCAATCTACCCGGCTCGCCTGCGGGTCTGCCGACTGTATCCCTTTTCGGTGGACACAGGGGAGCACGGACAGGATTTTATCTGGTATCAGTGTTTAGAGCGACAGTTCCATTTCACCGGCGGCACAGTGCGAGTCAAAGACTGGTTCAATCAGAATTTCTCCAGGGAGGACCGTGCGTTTGTCCTTCGGGAGAGAGATTTCCTGCCTCAGCTCGGCAAGCGGATTCTGGCTATGGAAGGAGACGTCCTGGACGCTGCAATCAGGGAAATCTGTCTGCTGCGCTATGCATTTTTTGATCTGGATGAGCCGTTCCTGCCTCAGTATGATCGAAATGCCAAGGAGCTGCTCCGCAGATTGGACCGGCTTGCCCAGGAAAACGGGATTGAGATGTGAGGAATGGATACGCTGAAATTGGCGCTGGCCCTGCGTAACTATCAGCTGGGAGTCAGCTTCCTGGCAACAGTTTTCTATCTGGACGCAATGGCGCCTGGAGAAGTTGCGGAACCTGTGCGAAAAGCGCGCGGCTGGGGCGCCGAGCGACAGGTGGAGATCATCAACACCTACCATAAGCAAGGAATCCTGACGGAGATTCTGCTGATTATTCTGGCGAAGAAGCTGGAGTTTATCGCTGCTGCGACAACCGTGAACCAGGTGAAGGAGATTATCCGCCCCTCTCTGCCGGAGTTTCAAGCGGGGGTGATCAAAGTCATGTCTCCGTATCATGTGGAAGAGGAGGAGCTGGTTTTGTGGTCACTGTTTTCGGCGCAATGCCTCCTGCGCCATGAGGCACAGGAGCGAGCTCTGGAATTATTTGACCGTTATCAGCACCGGTGGGGAGATGACAGAGTCGGAGGAGAGATGCCGGCAGAGCATGAGAATGCCCGCTGCCGGGAGAATCAGAGCGAAAAAGGAAAAACTCAGAGAAAGGGGACATAGAAATGCAGAGCAAAGAGATCCCGGATCAAAAGGTACCTGGGCGGCTGGCGGACCAGCATTGGAGTGAGGTAATGGACGCGGCCAAGCGGTACGGATTTGTTGCTCAAGCCTATGGCGGGACAGCGCTGCTGCTGACCCATCGTGTCCAGCTGGAGGAGTATGGAGAAGGAGGTTATCTCCGCATCCAGAAGATGTGCGGACACTGTGCCAGAGACCTGGGGTACCGAGGCTGTCTGAATGACAATGGACAGATTTTGGACTGTGCACTCTGCGCGCTGAACCGGCCTGAAGCCGGAGCGGCTCAAGGAGGGGAGACACCCTCGGCTCAACAGAAAGGAAGTCCAATATGGGTGAAATGACGATAGACTTTGCCATTCGGGTTTTGCGCGGCGCGAGAGTAGTGCCGATCCCCAATATCCCGGGGAACCCCATTTTGTACTCCTATCAAAATCAGAAATTTTATGATATAGCCCGCAGCATGGCTATCCAGGCACTCAAGGAGAATGCGGAGCTCAAGGAACAGATTCGTGCGCTTGAGCGACGGCTGGAGGCTTACGGCGCGGACAAGGCCGCTGATACAAATGGCGGAGATAAGAGAGGATGGTAAGAACTTGAGAATTCTTGCGTTTTGCCGGCATAAGAGCGCCGGATGGGAAGGAGTGATCTTCCAGGAGGACGACGGGCGGACCAGGATTACCAACGGCATCGCCGTGTGGGACGATTCGGAAAAACGCCGCGCCGCGTTGGAGGAGGTGAAGAGCGTGGACCTGCAGACTATATGCAAGGGATTGGAGCGGTACAGCCTGCATCATGCGCTTTTAGAGCTGCTCCGAACTGACCCTGAAGCTGTGGACAAGCAGGACCAGGAATATCTGGCGGAGCCGCTGGTGGAGGAACTGAGGTTTCAGATCTCCGATGAGAAAATCGACATCCGATGCAGCGGGTTCATTTTTGTCCAGGCGAGAGGACCGGCGGCCGCCTTGGAACAAAAGGCGCTGCTGGAACAGTACCAGCGGGTGCTGCAGGAGGGGAAAGCGCGTAAGGTGCAGATCTCCTTTTCCAATCACTTCCGCAGACGGCTTCTGGAACGCTGGGACGAGTACCTTACGGCGGTCGAGGACCGCTTGAGGACCTATCGGAAGATGATGGAGCTGGCATGGCTGCTGGAGCGCCGGGGAATCCATTTGGGATACTGCAACGATCATGTGCTTCAGGATTTGTATGACCAGCATTCCAGCTATTCGGCCTTTTACCACGCCGGCAGCCCCTGCCAGGAGATGGAGTGGATTGCCAGAGAGCTGATGGGGCTGGAGCAGGCGTTTGCTGAGTGCCCAGATATGCGGGGACGCAAACACAAAATCTATTTGTAATACAGCTGCCTGAGCAGAATCAGGTGAAACAGTGCACAACCGCCGGACGGATGCGTGATGCTCCGCCCGGCGGTTGTGTATTCCGAGAGCGAACGGAGGTATCTGGATCATGAGGAAATTTTCCTACGATACGGCGGTCCGTGGACAGGAGATCAGCAAAGAGGACTACTATGAGCAGCTGAATATGCTCCCTCCTATCTCCATTCGGGGCGGCCAAGGCTGGGGCGGAGGGTTTCAGATCAGCGAGCCCCGAAGTCACGTCGAGGATTTAAGGACTGGGCGGTGGCGCGGACTGTACGCTACATTTACCTGCAGCAGCGGACACTACTATTTCCAGGGATACAATTTCGCCGGTGAAGTGGACAGCCGTCCTTATATCAGAGAGCCGGAAGAACGGAGCTGAAATCTGCCCTGACTGGGTTAAAACCACGAGGGATGCCGTCAGAGAAATGAGAGCAGAAAGGAGTAATGCAAATGGGTATGCAGGACCCCAAAAGCGCACTTCAGCAGGAGGCGCTGTCTGAAATTGCGGCCAGACTTGGAGTTGTGGCAGTATGCCCAAACGAGGTCGGAAGAGAGAGAAATACAGTGCTGTTCTATGACCTGGGAGAGGACGAGAACGGCGGGCCTGCCAGGCGGGGCGTTTCCCAGGGACCGTTTTGGCGTTTTGAAAATATCAATGCGGAAGGCCGACCGGATACGAATTTTGCCAACAAGGGAAAACTGGATCTTCGCTCCAGCCGGTGGCGTGAGGTTTTGGAGGGAGCGGTCAGACTCGCTCTGGCAACCAGCCGCCAGCAGGAGTATGTGATGAGGAGCGGAGGTTATCTGGCTGTCCGAGAGTCGGACGAAAAATACAACGACTGGAACCGTGAAAAAATAGCGGCTATGAAGCTGCTCCATGGCGCTGCCTTTCTGGGTGAGATCAATTTTTATGGCGACCGGCGGCGGAAAGTGGCACAGGGGGAAATGAGCGTCTACGAGGAGTTCTGTGGTCAGCTGGTCTGCAATGGCCAGGGTGCCTTTTGCGTCCCTGCGGCAGACGCCTGGCTTCAGAAGAAAATCAGACTGTGGAATGCCAGGGAGAACATGATAGGGGCCCGGGTGGATATGAACTCCATCATGGACCGGATCTATATACTCGGAGGTATAAACCTGATTTGGTTCTGAGAAAAAGATGAAGGAGGAACAATACAGTGAGTGATATTCGCGATAAAATTGCCAAATTATTATCGCTGGCAGACAGCTCCGATGAGAATGAGGCCAGAGCTGCGCTGCTGAAAGCCAGAGCGATTATGGCTCAGCACAAGCTGTGTCCAGAGGATATTAAACGTGAAGAGAGGTCCAGTGTAATTGTTCAGACTGTGGGCGTCAGCTGCACCAAAATGACGGATAGCTGGGCAGTGGAACTTGCAGCAGTCATTGCCACAAATTACTGCTGCAAAGCATTCCGAAGACGGACGAAGGGCGCGAAGATAGTGGCGGTCGGATTTGCTGGTTTGGAAGAAGACTTTGCCATCTGCAAAGAAATTTTCCTCTATGCCTATGACTGCGTCAAAGTGCGGGTCAATGAGATCCGAAAGGAAAATCGAGAGAAAGGATATCCTGCGAACGACATTCGGAAGATGTGCAATGGATATGGATTCGGATTTGCCCGCGGGCTGAAGATCGCCTATGTACAACAGCAGGAGCAGCATCAGGAGTGGGGACTGGTCCTGGTTGTTCCCCAAGAGGTGGAGGCCGCCATTGCCAGCTACAAGCCGCCTTCTGTCTATGCAAAGGCAGATATGCGCGGCGCCGGTGCTGCCTATGCGAAGGAGGGCTTCGAGGATGGGATGGCGTTTGATGTGAGCCGTCGTATCGCGCCCACTGAGGCAGATAGGAAGCCGGAACTTCCCATTGAACGGGAGTATGCTTCTTAATAGTGGAGATCTCCTTGGAACAGATACATGCGGACATTTTGCTGACAAAAGAAGAATAAAGGGTCCAGGCTGCGTTTTCGCGGCCTGAGACCTCCTTTGGCAGAAAAACGCTGGAAGTCCGGAGAAGACGGCCGTATGCCCTATAAGGATTGGAGGTATGGTGCTATGAGGATCAAAGTGATAATCGTGGACGGAATTGTGACAAGCGTTTTGACCGATGGGGACGCAGAAATCGAGATCATCGACATCAATCAGGACTATAGAGATTGCAGACAGCTCTGTGCCTACGAGGAGGAATTGCACCGCGACGCAGAACTTCGCGAAAGCGCATTCACAGTGGCTAATTTCTGCGACGACTCAGAGTAAGCAGAAGGTGTGGCCGGTGTGTCTCGCGTCAGAGGTTTCTCAAGCAGGAGAAGAAAATGTGGGAGCCGGCTGATTGCCTGAGGAAGATCAAATTGTGGGCAGAGCGGCTTGACGGCGCTGTCCCAGATAAGAAGGAGAGAACAGGAATATGAAAGTTAAATATACATTTCACGAGCCGGGCTGCTACATCTGCAACGACCTGGTGATCCAGGGGGGCGGGATCAGCGAGACTCGGTACTGCGCAGGCTTTCCTAAACGGAAAAACCCTAAAAGATTCCGGGCATCTGATCCGAAAATGAAGGCGCCGTCCTGGTGCCCGCGGCGCATTACGCCGCCGGTACTTCGAATCTATGGGTTTCGGGACGAGTGGAGCAGACTGATGGAGTTGGATAGTCTGCCGCAGAGAGGAAAGCCAGCGCCCGCCTATATCAGTCCCCACAGTTTTCATTACAAGCTGCGTACAGAGACAACGACGAACTTGACGGCCCGGCAATTCTTCAAAATGTACCACAAGGGGAGAGATCTGGCTGAGATCGACGAAAACATGGCCATAGGGGAGGTCATTGAGATCGACAATGGATTACGGCCGTATTTTTTCTTCTGTTATGATTACTCGACGATCATCCCGGTGTCGACATTTTATAAGCCGCAGGGGGAAGAAAAATGAATGATGTGAAACAGAGGGCTATCGATACGATGGATGAATTGCACCAGACCATTGAATATTGCCAATATTCCACAGTGATGGATGGACTGCTGGACATAGAACCGCTGCAGGAGCGGGATGAGGCTTTGGAAGAACTGTGGGCACAGTTTTCCGATGTGCCCATGAACCCGGAGACAGAGCGTATGGAAGCCCCCTTCCTGGAGTGGGATGCCGGCACGGCGCGGGAGGAGATCTGGCGGTGGTTCGATGAGCGCCACAGCCGGGGCGTGGCCTACCTGCTTTATGGCGCCAATGGATCAGAGCAGAAGGCGTGGCAGGGCCTGGAATGCGAATCCGCAGGCTGCCCCTACCAGCATCAAGGTGAGTGCCGCTTTCAGCTGGTGCATGAGCGACCGCCTCGACTGACGGAGCGGGACGGATGCATCGACTTCGACTACACGGAAGGCGGGGCGGCAGAGGTGTGATTCCTGCGGCCTGCCCGCCTGGACCGCGAAACATGACTGGGAGGAGCAGATATGAAGTACCGATTGATCTACGAAGTGATGGACCGGCGCCGCCGGGCGGACCGCCGGTTTCTCTATGACGATTACAGCTTCGGCAGGCGGCCCGAGCAACGGCATGGGCAACCCTTGGGACCGCTGTGGATTGTGGCACGGGACCCGACCGGCGGCAGACGGTTCTGGATCGTCGAGAAAAACGGCGTGCTGGAGCTGAGTGTCGTGCGGCGGGATGAAATGGGCCTTGACCACAAAATGGTCCTCAAGCGAAGATGCAAGACGCAGAGGGAGATGGCGGCGCTGTTGGCGGCGCTCTTTGAGAGAGGAGGTCCTGCGCTATGACGAAATGGGGGACCTGGTGTGCGGCATTTACAATCGAGCTGGACGGCATCCTGCTGGATTGGTCGGAACTGTCCAGCATCACCCGCACACAGATTCTGCTTGCACTTTGGAAGGGAGTCACCAGCGGCGAATTGCACGAGGATGAAGCATGGGAAAAGGCTGCCTCATGAATGGGCGGCACTGAATAGAGCGGCCGGTGCGCTGCGGGGGAGCAGTGCGGCCGACGGCTGAAGAAAGGAAGGCCCGGACTTATTTTGAGTCCGGGCCTTCCTTTTATGTACCGGCGCTTATACCGGGAAGGTGTGGATACACTTCAAGAGAGTGATCCTTAGCTCCTGGTAGAGATCTTCATCGAAGATCCCGTCATGCCAGGCCATACTGCTGAGCAGAGGATCGTAAAGGCGTATCATGCGGTCCTGAGCTGCCGGGTCCCCGGCTTTTGCATGGAGCAGCAATTCCCTGAAATTCATGCTTTCTCGTCCTCCTTCAGCTGCTGGAGCAGCTTTTTTCTGGCGCGGTAATATACGGCCATGGCGCCTTGGTAGGTGAGCCCAAGTTTTTGCGCGAGCTCTGCCGGCTTCATCTCATAGACGATGAGATCGAGCAATACCTCCAGATCCCGAGGCGCCATGGATTTGAGCGCACGATAGACCGCCTTGTTCTCAATGGTGTCCATGAGAGGGAGGCCGGAGAGAAGATCGGGTTCTTCTGTGGAGTCTAAGGGCGTCTCCTGGAAATCATAGCTGGGTTCATACACGGCTAATTTGCGCAGGTCCTCCAGGTACCTGCTTTTACAGCGCCGCACGGCCACAGTCAGGTAAGCGGTAAAGTGATTTTGCAATAAGTTGATCTCGCCGCGGCCGTCATTTCTCTGTGTCATTTGTATTTCCCTCCTATGCGGATCGTTCGTGGATATGAACACTGCATGGAGGGAGGGGAGCGGCACCTGACCAAGCTGCGGCCGTTTCGATGTATCTCGCCGCTAAATCCAATGTTCTTCCCTAATTCGACATAAAAAAGACCTGCGCACCTTACGGTGCGCAGGTCACTGATGATGGAATATATTGGATTATGATGGGGGCCGGCTCTACCTCCCTGGCTGTCCGGCCTGACAAAAAGGCCCTTGGCGATGCACTACAATCTCACGGTGGGAATTTCCTGCCATTTCTGTTTACCTCCTGCAGTATGTGTCTGTTTGAAATTCCGCCAGGTGATTTGATAGATTGTTGCGATGCTGTATTCTCTTGTATCTTGGCCTCTCATTGACCTCCCGATATAATAAAATTGCGGTTATGTCATAGATGTGGATATGTTGCCACAAATCGGATGACTTTTGCTTGCCTCAGCAAAGAAAAGCCGACAAGCATCCGAAAGGCTGATTACATGGCCTTGGCAATGTCCGTGATAAATTTGTGAATGATTTCAAGCTGGTGGTAATCGCACTCATCGAGCAGAGCTACAACGGAGTCACGGAGCTGTTGTGTGTCTCGTTCCTGAAAATCCAGCGTTATGATCTCCTCGATACGAATATGGTAGACCTCGCAGACTTGAAGCAGTTTTCCAAGGCTGATGGTCTGCTCACCGCGTTCGATCTTGCCCCAATATTCCACATTTTCTCCCAGGCGTTCACAGAACTGTTCCCGTGTGAGATTTTTCAATTCGCGGATTTTCCGCAGTTTCGCAGCTATTTCAGCGACTTTTTCATCTGTTTTGTGGTTCACTGCACCCCTGCCGTCCTTTGGTTATGTTTTTCTCTATTTTATCGGAAATTAAAAATGCTATACAGTGTGAGAAAGGCAGGGGAACCCTTGACATCTATACAAGTTGGAACCTATAATATTGTTGAAAATAACTTATGTCAAGATGAAAATAGGGGGTGGAGTTGTGCATAAAGCGGGCCGGGAACATCTGGAAGAGTTCATTTTTTATAATCAAATTGCATATATGAGAGACAACATGAGAGCCATGATTCAGCTGACGAAGCGGTACCCGGAGCTGCTGGAGCGCTCTCTTGCCCATGACGATCTGACAGAAGGGTTTCATCCAGATGACCTCGGTGAGGAATATCTCCATCCGGTCACATCTCTTAGCACCCGCATGACGGTGCGGAGGGTGCTGGATATGGTGGCATACTTGCTGGGCTGTGACAAGGCACCCAGAAAGTACAGAATCCAGCTGCAGAACAGTACGATAGCAAGCAGGACGGTTTTTAACTATGCCGTGAGCCGCTACCAGCAGGATTATGACAGAGAGGAGATCTGGAAAAGATATTTTCTGGCTTTGCCGGAACTGCAGCGGATCATTGAGTACCGCCGCATCAATAGTCTGGCGGAGCTGGAATACCGGGCGGCGGAATATTTTACTGGGAGGCGTACATAAGGGGCGTGTATAACGGAGGGGCCAAAAGGATATAGGAGAGTCTTGGTATAACATTACAGCTATAACCTAATATCTTAAAACTGAGAAGGGGACAGCAGAAGCTGTCCCTTTCTGATAACTGAGGGGGAAAAGTAAAACACTTGGAAATACAGACTCAATGTGCTATGATGAGCTATGGTAAAAAGACAGAAGACCGGGCCGGCCGGCGCAGTCGGGCGGGCCTGCCCGGAGTGAAAAGGAGTTCGGATGACCATGCATACATTGGGCGAAGTACGCACTGCGCTGGCGGCCGGCGAGCTGGACGAGGCTCTGGCCCGCCTGATGTGCGGGGACCCCGCGCCCGGCCGGCAGCGGGTATCCCAGCTGCTGGACGGCTTTCAGCGGACCTTCGGCGGGGGGGAAGACACCCCTGTGACGCTGTGTTCCGCACCGGGCCGCACGGAGATCTGCGGCAACCACACCGACCACCAGCACGGCAGGGTGTTGGCCGCGGCGGTGAACCTGGATTTTTCGGCCTGCGCCGCCCCCAACGGCACCAACACCATCCGCTTCCAGTCGGAGGGCTGGCCCCTGGTGGAGGTGGAGCTGGACACCCTGGACCCCAAGGAGGAGGAGAAGGAGTCCACCGCCGCCCTGGTGCGGGGGATGGCGGCCCAGGCCGCCCGGCGGGGCTACCCTGTGGCGGGCTTTGACGCCTACGCCCTCTCCAACGTGCTGCCCGGCTCCGGCCTGTCCTCCTCGGCGGCCTGCGAGGTGCTGCTGGGCGTCATTGAAAACCACCTGTTCTGCCGGGATGAGCTGACGGCGGTGGAGATCGCCCAGATGGGCCAGAAGGCTGAGAATCTCTACTTCGGCAAGCAGAGCGGCCTCATGGACCAGACCGCCTCCTCCGTGGGGGGCGCGGTGGCCATCGACTTCGCCGACCCCGCCGCCCCCGTGGTGCGGTCGGTGGCGGTGGACCTGAACGCCCTGGGCTACGCACTGTGCATTGTGGACTCGGGGGCCAGCCACGCCGCCCTCACCGGCGAGTATGACTCCATCCCCCAGGAGATGCGGGCGGTGGCCGCCTTCTTCGGCAAAAACGTGCTGCGGGAGGTGGACGAGGCCCAGGTGCTCTCCCAGCTGCCCCAGCTGCGGGAGGCAGCCGGAGACCGGGCGGTCCTCCGGGCCCTCCACTTCTTTGCCGACGACCGGCGCGCGGAGCAGGAGGCCGACGCTCTGGAGCGGGGCGACATGGACGCCTTCCTGGCCCTGGTGGAGCAGTCGGGCCGCTCCTCCTGGGAGCTGCTCCAGGATATCACCCCCACCGGGGCGGTCCAGGAGCAGGCCATGGCCGTGGCTCTGACGGTGGCCGAGCGGGCCCTGAACGGCCGGGGCGCCTGCCGGGTGCACGGCGGCGGCTTCGCCGGCACCATCCAGGCCTTTGTCCCCCTGGACCTGCTGGAGTCCTTCAAATCCCAGGTGGAGAGCGCGCTGGGCGCGGGCAGCTGCCACGTGCTGAGCATCCGCCCCGTGGGCGGCACCGTCCTCTGGGGCTGATTTTCGATCGGAATCGAAGAAAGGAGCGCATAGAACTATGGCGATCTTAGTATTGGGCGGAGCCGGCTACATCGGCTCCCACACGGTATATGAACTCATCGACGCGGGCCGCGAGGTGGTGGTGGCCGACAACCTTCAGACCGGCTTCCGGGCCGCCGTCCACCCCAAGGCAAAGTTTTATCAGCTGGATATCCGTGACAAGGGTGCCCTGGACACCCTGTTCCAGGCGGAGCACATCGAGGGCGTGATCCACTTTGCCGCCTCCTCCCAGGTGGGGGAGTCCATGTCCGACCCTTTGAAGTATTACGACAACAACCTCCACGGCACCATGGTGCTCCTGAAGTCCATGGTGGAGCACGGGGTGGATAAGATCGTCTTCTCCTCCACCGCCGCCACCTACGGCGAGCCCGAGCGGGTGCCCATCCTGGAGGACGACAAGACCGTCC
>NZ_NFKI01000001.1 GCF_002160305.1 Pseudoflavonifractor sp. An184 | reverse complement strand
CAGGAGGTAGAGAACTTGACCCTGCTGTCCTACAGCTATTGTATCACGGGCATCTCTAAGCCTGCTGATATCTGAATTATTAACTTTCAAACTTATTATACGAGGAGGTACTTTATGGCAAAAGTCAGAAAAGATAAACGTGGACGTAACCTTCACAAAGGAGAATACCAGCGCCCGGACGGGCGCTATGCCTATGCGTACAAATACAATGGAAAACGGGTGTTTATCTATGATACGGATCTCGCCAGCCTAAGGAAGAAAGAACAGCAGATCCAGGCTGATTTGATAGACGGAATCCGGACATATGAGAGTTCCCGGCTCACATTAAATGATCTCTTCCAGGTATATATGGAAACAAAGACCAATTTGAAAGAATCTACGGAATCCAACTACCGCTATCTCTGGGAGCACTATATCCAACACGAATCTATCGCAGAAAAGGCGCTTTCCAAGATCCATAAAAGCGATGTCAAATTGCTGTACGCCAAACTGCTGCAGGAGGGCTTTGCCTCCAATTCCTTGGAAAGCATCAACAATCTGATCCATCCGGTTTTAGAGCTTGCTGTGGATGACGATTTGATCCGCAAAAATCCAAGCAACGGTGTCTACCGCGAGATGAAAACAAACGCTCCTGTGCAGCGTATCGCTCTCACTTCGGAACAGGAAAAGCACTTTCTCCAATACATAGAATCCTCGCCACAGTACTGCAGCTGGTTACCGCTTTTTGTAACCCTGTTAGGCACCGGGATGAGGGCATCCGAATGTACCGGTCTGGTGTGGGATGATATCGATTTTGAGAATAACTGTATCCATGTGGATCATGCGCTGATCTATCGCTCCATTCACGGGAATGCGCAGTGGTATATATCCACGCTTAAAACCAGAAACTCGGTACGCACGATTCCTATGATTTCCGCTGTTGCCCAGCAACTAAACTTTCTTTATGAAAAGCATATCGGCAAGCATGCAAAGCCTGGCCCCACATTGGATGGATACCACGACTTCGTGTTTCTCAATCGGTTTGGCCAGTTAATCAATGCTCATGGGATCGACCGCGCTATTGAGCGCATTCGTACAAGTTATAATGACGTGGAATCCACGCGGGCAAAAGAATACGACCGCAAACCAGAGCTGCTTCCGCATTTTACCGCCCACTGCTTACGCCATACCTTTTGCACAAGACTATGTGAGTGTGAGAAGGACCTCGCTGTAATCCAGCATTTGATGGGGCACTCTGATATTGAGACAACATTGACCGTCTATGACCATGTTTCCCCGAACCGGTTAAGGAAGGCAATGAATTCGTTAGATCAAGCGTATGTGTTTTGCCTTCTATAACGATGTTTGCATTCTTTCGTCCTCAATAACCTGAGTGCAGATGTTTTTAGGCGTTGATCATAGATTTCTCCATCTCTTCCGCTTAATTTTTCCGTAGCTTTTTTACAACTCTCACCTTATCGAAAACAGGTGTGTTCGCGCAAACCCTTTCATTTAGATCCCGAAGTATCGGCCGAAGCCGCTAAAACATTATACAGATTGCGGCCGAATTTTGAATTTACTCGCTTTGATGTTTCAAAAGTACTCATATATTCCAGTATGGTGATTACCAGAGTCGAGCTAACCACAAATGGAGCAAAATCCAGTGCACTTCCAGCAAGAAGAAAATAAAACCGCTGTCCGGAAAGACTTGGAATGTAGGTCCTTCCGGACAACGATCATTTGAGAGGAAATTTCTGTTTAAAATATGCTTACGTTTAGAATATTGGTGAACTGCCCAGAATAAATGAAATACAGGAGCAATTCCGAATGCTGTGACAGTCGCCGATAAAAAGACCCTTAAAAGCAATCATAGCCGACTAGTCGGAAAGGACGCTTGCATGAAAGTTTGGATCTATGGACGCGATGAACGGGAAATCTGCGCCATGTTCGCGTACTGCGTGGGCAATTCAGATACAATAATTGGATTTTCCGTTCAGAAAAGCGTTATAAGTTTTTTCCCTCAAGGGGGACTGACACAGCCTATGCAGGCTGCGATCCGCGGAGATCTCGATCAACTGCTGCTGTCCGATCTCACGCTGCTCGGAGACAGCACAGAGGAGATCCGTAAGCAGGAAACCGTATTTCGTTCTTATCAAGTTTCCATTAAGTCTGCCTGCAACTGAGACAGCAGCAGCTCCTGATACCCATCACAGCCGCTATGTCCGACTGCCTCGGCTGCCGGAGCAAGAACCGTGCCTGCACAGTTCCGGAGCAGTGCGCGGCTTTTTTCACTCAGCCGGACCTCTGAGCGGCACTGCGCATAATCTGCCGCCGTCATATGCCACGGATGCAGGCGATCCGAGTAGCGCGCCAGAAGCTGCTGGGCGATGGACAGACCTTTCCCGTCAAAGTCTCCCGAGTAGAACAGTTCTGTCCCGCTGGAAACAAGCAGATCCAGCAGACGGATCACAGCGATCGTTAGCTGTCCGGAGGTACAAATCAGCGGGGAATGAAAATGAGCGGCCTGATCGCACAGCTGGGTGAACACCATCTGATTTTCCACCAGGTAGGCTTTTCCTGAGGGACTGTCTCCCGCTGTTAAGCCAGCCAGATTGGTGAGAGTGAGGGTGCCGGCCTCATTCCGCAGGCGAAACGCGCGATAAGCCGGATGTTCTTCCGCGTCTGTATACAAACGGACTCCCACTTGTGTGACGAGACTCGATATGCTGTCGCATAAAATTCCGCAGTTATAGTAGAGGGCGGCCCGTTCCTCAGCCCCAGCGGGAAGCTCAACGCCCGCCTGCATGGACAGGAGATGCAGAAACAGCTTTCCGCCCAGGGTGTTGGTATCCAGGGCATGTGGATCTGACGTTGCGTAAGCGCTGAGAACGGCCAGACGGATCCTCTCATCCGGGTGGCGTTCCAGCCAATCTATGCTTTTACACGCCTGAAGGACGGCCCGCCGTACCGCATCCCCATCTTCGGGCAGGGCTTTCCGGATCAGCCGGTATCCTTCTCCGCACCGATGGGACAACTCATCCAGCCACCGGCGGCACAGCCGGCTCTGCACAGCGGCGGTGGCCTCATCGGTCACTCGCAGGATGCAGGCATCTATCTGGTCCCGGACTTCACGCTTGGTTTGGATCGTGGTGTCAAAATAACACTCTAGTACATCTTTCAAAACCGCGCCGCGATAGGGCGTACCCTGGAGCGCGGCCTCAAAGTCCGCGGTTTTGATGAGAAGCGGCGGGGAGAAGGAGCGGCCAAACAGGCCGCGGACAGCATCGCATTCCTCCGGCGTCGCGTCGGGCAGGCATATCGTCCCCGCCGGACGGCCGTAGCTGCGGTACTTTCGGAGAAGCAGCTCCAGAATCCGACGGTATGCGGGACGTTCGTGAAAAAAGGATGCGCAGTCGGCTGTCACTTGATTCATCGGCCATCCCCCTCCAATACCCGCTGAGCACCATTCCAGTGGTAATGCAGGATCGTGACCACCGAGGCGTTGCCAGGGCGGTGCAGCTCTGCAATATCCAGGCTTTTGACGTTGGCATAGCAGCCCCAAAGCGCCTGAGAATTCATGATGTAGTCAAAGTCCAAAACTCCAACCAGCTCAAACATGGCGCTGATGTTCCGCTCATCCACGCCTGCGAACGCCTCATCCAGAGCCAAAAGCATGGGACAGTGGGGGCCGCCCTTTTGATATTGGGCGGAAACCGCCGCGAAGAGGGGGACATACATGGCCATGGCCTTTTCTCCGCCGCTGAATTTGTTAAAAGCGCGGTCCGTCAGCCCTTTTCTCGGCTCCCCATCCCGTTCATACAGCAGATGAAATTCATACCAGGCCCGATAATCCAGCACGTCCCGGATCAGATCCGCGTAACTGACCATCTGACCCTCAAGCGCCGCATCCTGCCTGGCCTGCTTGACCTTCGCGCGAAAATGCATGGATACTCGCTGACTATCCTCCCGGGTCAGGAGCGCCCGGTCCTTATTTAACAGCCGGACTAGCTGCTCGGTGTCCAGCTGCGACTCCCCTTCCGCTTTTTTGGCCTTCCAGTCCAGACGGAAGGTCAATCCCATCGAAGTTTTCAGCGTCCCCATCAGGTCGGTCATATTCTTGGTCCACTGCTGGCTCTCTTCAATACGGGCCCGCAGTTTATGACTGATGGTCTCCGCCAGGATGTTTTCAAACAGCTCCCGGTCTTTTTCCTCCAACAGCGCAGCCGTCAGTTCGATCTTTGTCTGCATCTCCTGAATAAAGCCGTAGAGTGAGAGTTCCTTCCCCTCCCACTGCAGGCTGATGCACAGGCGCTGACGGAGCATTCCGGGCCTGGCCGCGTCGTCAAACACCAGCTCAATCTTAGGCTGATACTTCAAAAGCGTATTATTGTGCTGCTGATAGTTGTTGCGGAGCGCCTCGCCCATGCGTTCGGGTGTGCGTTCCCGATCCTCCGGGCGGACTTTTCCATACGCTTCTTCGGCCTGCTGTTCCAGGGGCCCATCCGATACGGAACACAGGCTCAGGCGCAGATCCTCCCCAAAATACTTCTCGAGGTCATCCTCTTCTATCACCGCGCCGCGCAGAAGTTCGTTGCGCTGCTGAAGCTGCTCCCGCTTGCCGCGCTGTTCTGCCTCCAGGGCGGCGCACCGCTTTCCCGCGTCGCTCATCCGCTCCTGCTGGTTCTCCATCTCCCGATCCAGCTCAGCGCGCCGCTGTGCCCTGGCTCTGTTTTCCGGTCGGCCCAGGAACTCCTGGATCACCCGGACCCGCGCCTGAGAGACCTCCTTCTGTTTCCGGGTCTGGGCATTGATCCTGCTCTGCGTGTCTGCCTGGTCGCGGAGCTCGGCAATGCGGTCCTCCGTCCACTCAACCGCGTCGGCCGCATGGAGCAAATCGCTGTAGCTAATTCCCAGCGAGCCCAGCAGCGCCTGATAAGATTCCGCAGCGTTCAGCGCCTCCTCATAGGCTTCTTCTGTCCGCATGTAGGGAAGTCCGCGGCTCAATTCACGGCTCTGCTGTTCAAGGAGAGCAACGACCTGCTTAGCTGACCGCTCCTGATCCAGGCACCGCTCCTTTCTGGCTTCCGCTTCAGACAATTCCTCCTGCGCCTGTGCCAGCATTTCCAGGGCGTGGTCCAGATCCACCACCGCAGGCAGCTGTTCCAGCTCCTCCTTCAGCCTCGCCAGCCGGCGTTCCAGCGCTTCCACTTCGGCTTTCTTCTCCCGCTCCAGCGCCTCCGCCCGCTCCAGACGCTCCTCCCACTCCCGGATCTGGCGCTCCCGGTTGGCGCGGCGCGCCGCGGCACCAACAAAACCGGCAGGCCCTTCCGCACAGCTGTGTCCATGGACGGTGCCGCAGCGAAATCTCCCATCCGGCAGCAGGGCAGTCCCCGCCCGCAGATCGGACCGGGAGATGCCGCACAAGCAGGCAAGGACCGTTTCCCGGAAGCGCGGATCCCCATCCGGGAGCAGGCTGGCTATGGGATCACCCACCGGCGGTTCCGGAGACAAAAACCGGTCCGGATATTCCCGGAGCAGTTCCCGGATCTCCTCCATATGCTCCTGCGGAACCACCAGCGCGTCCAGGATCCCAGCGTCGGTAAGTTGCGCTTCTAGGAGATCCCGCTCCTGTTGCCCCAGTTCCGGCGCAAAGTCAACGACCTCATAGAACGCCGCATGCGGGATACCCCGCATCACCAGCTGAATGCGGGTCGCTTGGATCTGATCCCTGCGGGGCGGTACAGGTTCCAGCTGCTTCCGAAGCCGCGTCAAGTCCCTCTGGATCTCGTCCCGTGCCTGACCCAGGTTTTTCAGTTCCATGTCTCCCCTGTTTTTTTCATTCTGAATCTGGCCGAGCCGGTCCAGATAACAGGAGCTGATTAAGTGGTTGACCGCTGTCCAGTCCGCGGGGGAGCGGTACTGCGCAAGCATCCTTTTTAAGCGCATCATGTCTTCCTGGGGAAAGCGGAGCTCCTGATTGCTCTCCTGCCGGCGCGAGAACGCTTCCAGAAGCTGATCCCGCTCCTGTTGTTCCTGCTGCTGCGCGTCGCGCAGCGCGCCCTTTGCTTGGACTTCCGCCGTATTTGCCAGATCCAACGCCTGGCAGGCGGCGTCATATGTATCTTTGGCCTGGGACAGCTCCCGAAAACACGTCAGCATTTGTCCGATCTGCTTTTTCCTCTGCAGGAGGGCGGCGGACAGGGTCCGGCTGTCGGCCTTTGGATCCTTTACCCGCAGTGCCTGTACATATTGATCGTGCTCCTCTCCCAGCAACAGAAGCTCATTCTGCTCGTTGAAATCTCGGATCCCATCGTCCACCCGGTCCCGCGCGTCGGACATCTGGTGCTCCTTCTGCCGCAAGTCCACCTCATTTCGGGAAATGCTGTGCTGGAGGTTTTCTATCTGACGCTCCCCCTCGGCCAGCTGTTCTGCAAACTGCTGACAGGCAGCCTCTTCCTCCTCCATCCGTTTCCGCTGGGCCTCCAGATCGTCTTCGCCCAGGGCCGCATACTGGGCCTTTGCCTTTCGGAACCGGGCCTCCGCATCTTCCTGCTTCTGGGCTTGATCACGGAGCTCCTGCTCCAGTTTTTCCAGATCCATTTTCACATCCTGAAGCTGGTTTTGGAGCTGCAGTGTTTTGGCATGCGATCTCAGGTAGGCCCGTCCCTTCATGCCCAGCATATACTGATTATAGCGGCTGTACTCATTACGGATGATCGCGGCATCCCGCATGGCCGCCTGAAAATCCCGCAGCGTGTCCTCCAGGGCATCCATGCGCTCCATGGTGCTGACCATGGCGGAGAGATCCTCATCTGTCAACACCTGAAGCGATTCGTTCAAAATTTTCTTCACTTCAGAGGGGCGGAAAGCCTCTTTGGACAGCTTTGGCGTGCGCACCTTGATGAGAAGCTGAATCAGCTGTTCATATTGGCGGATATCCCGGAACTGAAACACCCGGTCATTGACCAGCTGCTTATAGGTACCGGGTGCTTCTGCCCAGTTGTTTTCATCGCCAATCAGATTGCGGAGCTTCTGCTTGCTCAGAGGAAGCATCTGACCCCCGATTTTTTCGTAGAGCGAGACGCCGCCTGTCCCAATGCGGCGCCCATCACACAGGCAGAATCCCCAGAAATCGATCCCTTTCCCCTTCTGCGCCCGCATCCCAACGCCGATGGTGAGATATTCTTCTGTATCGGCTTTTTTGAACTCCAAATAGAGGTAGCCGGTGGATTCTTCCCGCTCCCCGTCTCCCAGGAGATAGAACTCCATTTTACGGTCTCTGGAGCCAAAGGGATCCAGGCGTTCCGGGCTTTTATTGCCATCCAGGAGAAATGGTATAAAACTCTGGGTTGTGATGGATTTTCCGGAGGCGTTATCGCCGCGCAGCAGGATATGTCCATCCTTGATTTGGAATTCCTCATGGTCATACAGCCAGAAATTCACAAATCCCAGTTTATTCATCTTCCAGCGGTTCATCCCCATCCTCCTCTCCAGGCTCGCCCCGATACCGGGCGGGATAGTGTCCTGTCCATTTTCCCACAGCGGGGCAGAGCACAACGCCTTCGGCCCGCTCCTCCAAAAGCATCCAGCCCGCCATGTAGGCGGTCAGCTCCTGGACCAGCTTTTCCAGCGGAAGCTCCCGCAGGCGGCGGCCCCACCCATCTCCATACTGCCCACGGCATTGGACCAGTTCGTGCTGAAATTCCCGCCGGGTCAGGAACACGGTATCATCTTCCCCGCGGGGATAGACGCCCGCCGTGATCTGATCCCGCAGCTGCGCGCACAACAGCAGCGCTGCGTCCGGGATGGCCGCATCACGCGGATGGACCAGTCCAAAGCGGTTTTCCTCATCCAGCACAAAAAATGCGCCGTTTTTGTGGATCTGAAGTTCTCCGCCCAGTGCTTCTCCCAGATACCGGTTCAGCCATGAGCGCTGGTTTTTCACATAGTCGTAATCGCTGTGGTTTTGTTCAGACCAATAGAGCGCCGGCGCCAGCGTCAGCTGCCGGTATACCCGCTGGATCCGTTGACGTCCGCGTTCCGCTTCCTCTCCCTCCCACGAGAAGGCCTCGAAATCCTCAATGGATCTGCACTTCATGATATCACGGCCAAAATGAACGGGGAAGTGGCGGGATAGTCCCGTATTCTCATAAAGGACCTCCTGTGTCTGATCGTTTCCAAATCCCTCGCTTACGCCGTCATAGGCCAAAAGCATCCCGGTCCGCTGTGCGTACTGGAGAACCCGCACCAGGGCTTTTCTATGGGGAAACCGGGTCCAATCCACCGGCTGCACCTCCGCGAGGATCGCTTCCAAAGTTTCGGTCAAAGAGGAGAGCAGGAACTGCTCCCCATCATCCAGGTCTGACAAGAAAAGCAGCATACCGCACAGCAGGCAGTAATCCAGCTTTTCCTGAAATTCCTGTATCCCCATCCAGGCCATTGCCTTCGGCGGCACCTTTTCCAGTTTTATCACCGATTCATTGACGATCAGATTCCAGCCCAGCTGTTCGTTCACAAGGCGGCGGTAATTGGGCAGCGCCCGCTTGACGGAAAAATACAATCCCTTGTGATCCGCGCGCGTCACCCAGAACCGGTCCAGCAAATACCGAAACTCATACATATCCATTTCCCTCAAACACCAGCGTACAGTCCGGCATGGTCAGTGTGCCATCCGTACAGATCAGGTCACATGTGCCCTTCCCCCGCTTTTGCAGCGAAAAACGCTGTCCGTACTGCGTGTGCCCGCAACCATCCGGGGCGAGATTCGCCATGGCCACCCACGAGAGAAATACCGTCCGCACTTCAGGCGGGACAGGATCGGACAGGGCGGAAAAGTCCAGCCTTCCATCCCGAATATACCCCATGACCTTCTCCTGGAGCCGGCGCTCTTCCTCCAGGATCTTCTGCCGCTGCGCCGCTTTTTCCGCGCTTTTATCTGCGAATCCGCTGCGGTCCATGCGGGGCTTATAGGTCCGCACTCTTGGCTGCAGGGCGTAGTCCATGGGCGGTTCTTCATAGGTGCTCAAGTCGATGCGCTCTGTCTCACGCTCTGCGTTTACGGTAAAGTGCCTGCACTGCTGGGCACCGAATACCAGGGCCGAGAGCCTATGCGCGTCCTCGATGGACGCGGCACTCGCAAACAGCGTCATCAGATGGTGCAATTCCGCTTTGTTGCTGACGCCCATGTTCTGCATTTGGACTAGGATCGCCGCGTTTTGAACCACTCTGCGGATCACTTCATTCGTGACATCCATGACCTGTCTGGCTGTTGAATCTTTTCCGGTGAACCAGCCCATCAACGACTGCCATACGCCCTGCTCCTTCTGCCAGAGTTCTTCCTGCCAGAGAGGGGTCTGCTCAGAGTGCGGGCGTGGAATCTCCAACGCGCTTTGATGGACGAGCGCGAGAATACGGTTGACCTGATCCCCTGTAAACGATTCCAGCAGCGCGCCGATCTGTGCCGCGCTGCTCTGAAGGTCCTGAATAAAATCCTCCAGGTAGTGGATCAGATGCTGCTTATAGGCAATGAACTCCGCTGATTTCATCTGTTTTTCCGCGTTAGGACCGTAAAATTCCCGCAGGTAATCCTGATGATTCTGGCGAAGACGGCGGAAATCCTCCTGCAGCTCCTGCCACCATTCCCCGATCTCTTTCAGGGACATCCCTTCCAGATGTTCAGCCGTATGTAGAGCCGCCTGGAGACGGCGGAACGCGCTGGAGGAAAGTCCTGTCGTCCGCGTATACAGGTTTTCCAGCGTGATTGTCATACGCTCCACTTCCAACGCGGCTTCCGTCATCATGTACTGAAACTGTCGGTTTTTAAAATCCGTGATCGTGTATGCCTTGTGGGGGTCCTGAATCGGAGTCAGATTTTTCCATTTTGCCAGCTGATCCAGGTCTGATATGAGCTGCTCCGCAGTATATTCGACGAAAAGAGGATCTTTGTGCAACAGGGTCAAAATGGTGTCCTTATCCAGCTGATAGTGCATTTTTTGATATTCCAGATAGAATGTACGCATGATGGCCCGGTAGGAAATGTAGCTCTCCGCGGACAAATATCTTGTCTGCGGGATGCTCTCCAGCAAATCTGCCTGCAATGCCATCCGCATTCCTCCCATCGTGATACTCGTCATGTGAAACGACGCTTTTAAGAAATATTAAATATAGTATATATGACTCGCCTGTATTTCGCAATCGTGATCGCTCCTGAATGGTATCTCACATGACGAAAACCCGCAGCAATACGGCGATGTCTAACCAACAGCTGCGGCCGCCTCATCAAAACATTTTCTCCTTAACCTGCACTTAATTTTAAGGGAAAGACTTAACGGCTGAGGGAATTATTTTAACCTGTAATAGCAAGTGTTCTTTCCGGCGCCCTCCCGTTTTAGTTCGCCGGATGCCACCAATTTCCGCAGCGCCCCTTCGATGGAGCTGATACTAAGTGACGGGCAAAGCTCACGGATGTCCTGCTTCGTAAACCGGCCGATTTTCTCCATGGTAGCCCGGCGCACAGTCTCCAGGGCAGGAAGTTTGGTCTCCACCAGAGCAAAGCGGTCTTCAAAATCCTTGTAGGCGGAAAGAATAGTCCCCAGCAGATACTTGATGAACGGAACCACATCTTCAGTACCTTCATGCCATCCAATCTGCGCCTGGCCCAGGACATCATAATAGAGGTCCTTATTTTTTGCGATCTTGGCCTCTAGTGAGATATATTTGCCCACATAGAACCCGCTGCGGTAGAGCAGCAGCGTGGTCAGCAGGCGGCTCATTCTGCCGTTTCCGTCGTTGAAGGGATGAATGCAAAGAAAGTCGTGGATGAACACGGGAATAACAATTAGCGGCTCCACTTCCATATTCCCAATGACCCGGTTGTACTCCTCGCAGATCCTGTCCAGGGCCTCCGGGGTTTCATAGGGGGCCAGGGGCGTGAACAAGGTCTCCACATGGCCGTCGGGATAGGTGGCGCTGATGTAGTTCTGCACGCTTTTGGTCCTGCCCGCCATGGGATTGTTCATGTGGCTATAAAGGATCTTGTGGAGCTGCAGGATGTAGTTCTGGGTGATGGGGATGGCGTCGAAGTTCTCGTGAATGAGGTTCAGCACATCCCGGTAACCTGCGATCTCCTGCTCGTCCCGGTTTCTCGGCGCTGTTTTCTCCTCCACAAGCTGTCGGATACGGGTGTTTGTGGTCACGATGCCCTCAATGGCATTGGATGCCTCGGTGCTCTGCACCTTTGCGATCTCTACCAGTTTCTCCAATTCCGCTGGCCGCTGTTTCAGGTACAGTTCCTGCTTTCCGGCTTCTTTATAAATCGCCGCGACCAGGCCCATAATCTCCGAGTCCCACTTCTGTTCCCGGATCGCGGAGTAATTGAATGTACGCATACCCTTATGCCCCCTTTATTCCCTTAAATTTTACCATAGAATAAGGGAAAGTTCAACTCTTGGAGAAAACTTTCCCTTACCAGTATATCAGTTTTAAGGGATACTATACGTCTGTAAGGGAAATCAATCCTGTTTCCGCCACAGATTTTCTCCCGCAGCGTTTCTTATGTCCCATAGTCTTTTTGACTTAGCAATTATCCTCGCTTCTCTCCTCCGCGATCTTCCGATGGAGGTCCAGCAACTCCTGCTTCATCTGTTCTCCGGTCAATTCCCCTCGGACCCACTTCTCTGACAGGAACTTTGCATCCGCAGAAACTGGTACACCCTTGATCGCGTTGATCGCATCTGCGGTTTTGAGGGCCGCAAGCCTTTTATGGAAATCCTCTTTCATTTTTGTTTCACTCCATATCGTGATAGTAGAACGGGACCGCCAGCGTACCGGCGGTCCCGTGTCTTTTCATCCAAGGATTTTCATTTGTAGTAAAATTGTTGTAACTGTAGTAAAC
Organism: Pseudoflavonifractor sp. An184; assembly: GCF_002160305.1. Classification (GTDB taxonomy): domain Bacteria; phylum Bacillota; class Clostridia; order Oscillospirales; family Oscillospiraceae; genus Lawsonibacter; species Lawsonibacter pullicola. Next base: position 174,956 of record NZ_NFKI01000001.1, on the reverse strand, counting down.
CTGATTTCTCACAAACCCAGGTTTCATGCGGGTTTGCGGGCTGTCCATCAGTCTAATGGCTTCATTGTGGGGAACAGAAAACCGGTGCTCTGTATCCCCCCGCAAGTTCCCATATCCTCAGCATTGCCCGGAAGCTGGGCCATAATGTTCTTATATTGTTTCATAATATTCCATCGTCACTTCCTCAACTGGTGTAAAATCAGGTGTAAATTAACTTACCCGGATCTTCCCCTCAAGATTAACGAAGCTGGCCACTTTTCTTTCCTTTGTAGCTTCATTGTAAATATTCATTGTTGTCGTGATATCCGCATGCCCCATGATTTCCTGAATAACCTTGAGATCTTTCTCGTTCTCGCAAAAGCGAGTGCAAAATGTATGCCTTAGGTTGTGGCATGAAAAATGCGGTAGGAGCTGCGGTGCTCGCTTTTCTTGCTTAGCACGTAACGTTTCCTCAGCATTGTAATCTCGGCATATTCGTTCAATAGCTCGATTGACGCAATGCGGACTAATTGCCTCACCGTATCTGGATGAAAAAATGAATCCACTATAACCATCAATCACAGTATCATTGAAGCCATCTTCCATTTGACGAAGTCGCTCCTGGAGAAGAGCACGCCGAACTTCCTCAAGCATCGGAATAATCCGGATTCCCGCACTTGTCTTAGGCGTTGTAACGTGGAAACCCATCTTCCCTGTTTTTTCACGTTTGCGATAAACCAGGTTATGATTTATGGAGATTATTCCCTCAGCAAAATCGCAATCTTGCCATCTTAACCCTACAACTTCGCCGATTCTGCACCCGGTCCCGAGCAACACAGTAAAAATAGGTAGCCAGTGTTTGTAGGTCGGCGATGAAGAAACATAACTAATAAAAGCAGATTGTTGCGATTCTGTCAAGGCTTTTCTTTTCGGTTTTTCCCAGTTGTGGGTTCTTTTGATCTCGTTCATGACACCATCAGTCGGATTCAATCGAATGATGCCATCCCGAACTGCAGTAGAGAAAACCGGATGAAGTATGGTATGGATGATTTCCATACTGTTAGGCTTAAAGCCTTTTTCATGAATCAGCGACAGGTAAAATCTCTTGATGTCACTATACTTGATATTGGCCAGCTTCATGTATCCGATTTCATCTCTGACATACTTATCATACATGTACTTATAGTTTCCTCTGGTAGATTCCTTGATCTCAATCTTCTGGGCGATATACCGATCAAAGTGGCCGTTCAAAGTCGTTCGGTCCGCTTCATGTGTATGTATTCCATCTTCGAGATCTCTGCGAATCCGTTTCTCCATTGAGCGCAGTGATTCGTTGCATCTCTTACCGGATGGGATCCGATCCGTATCTACCAGTTTCCAACTATATACGCTTTTTCTCTCCCCCTTTTCATCGTAATACCTGTACTCATACTTGCCATCGCTGCGTTGTAATTCCCCTTGTCTTAGGAGTCGTCCTTTATTATCGCGTCGTTTTTCGGACACGGTTACTCCTTTCCAAGAGCCTCCTAATTACACATTTAATTATAATACAGGAGCCTCTTTTTTTCAACCTGTGCGTCATTTGTACTGATATGAACGAAAAGCCAAAGGCCTGGACATAGTCTAAATCTATATCCAGGCCCTTTTTTCATGCCCTACACGGCATCTACATCTTCCAAATACTTTTCAAACTTTTTTCGTTTAATCAGCCTTTTTGTTCCTATCCAAATAACGAATTCACAGTCCGGATTACTGGTGATTTCCCGTAGTTTATTAGTCCCTATTCCAAAATAGGCCGCTGCTTCCTCAATCGTCAGATTGGCCTTTTCCCAAATTGGCACCTCTTTCTTCTCCATCTTTTCATCTCCTTCCAAGGAAAAAGTCAAAAGAAAAGCAGCGGGCGGCGGCTGGCTGGGCCGCTCCGCGAGACTTACTCCCCGAGCTTCTGGCACTTCCCGCAACCTGCGACGGAATAACTACCGCTCGGATCACGGCCAAAGCGACGTATCATGATCAACGAGTATGGGTCATGGCCACCAAGCCGCCACAGCTCGTCTGCACACAGCATCCGGCTCCCCCTTGTCCTCCCTTCCCTATGTGGGATCATGGCCTGGTCTGCCTGTGCGGCTCTCCATACACGCAACGTACCCGCTGCTGAATATGAGGCGCAGTACGCCTGTTTGTCAAGGTGCAATAGGATGCCTTCCTGGAAGACCATTTCGTCTTCACCTCATTCCCCGTTTTCTGCCGGCAGTTTTGCCACAAAAGAACAGCCCCACGCCGCTGGAAGGCGCAGGGCTGTCCCTATTCACTGGTCAAATATTGTGAGATTGTCAAGCATGTCATCCAGATCCTGCTGATTGGGTCCAGTAGGAGCCGTTTGCCCTCCGTGCTGTTCCTGTAGGACCTGCAACTTCATGCTGTCCTTGAGCCTTTCCATCGAGGCGTCGATCATGCGTTGGATCTGTGCAAGGGTCTGCTCGTCCGTTTGCGTGGACTGGACGGCAATCACTATTTTTGTGTTCTCCGCCATCACTTCCGGATGATTTCCGATAAACTCCCAGACTGCCTGGACGATCAGATCGCTCTTGTGGTTCTTCAGCTTCTCAAGAAAGTCTCCAACAGCGATCTTTTCAGCGGTGTCCCTACCCCAGCTGAGAGAAAATCGGTATTTGTCATCCCTGCGCAAAGAACTCCCCTCCGTAATTCTGCGGAGCCATCCGCCGCAGCTGAGCAGTGGCCAGCATCCCGTAGCCGATGGCGTTTGCCTTGGGATCCGTCACAAAGTCCGCATGCGCCACCAGGGGCGATTCTTCCACAAAGGACCTGAACAAAATCGAACCACCCCCAATAAAGATGGCAGGGTTCGCACGCAGATCGACCTGCAGCTCCCGCAGTTTGTCAAGAATATCGCAGGCATAACTGCGTACCTTTGCAAAAATAACGTCGCGCACTTCCTGCGGCAGGATGGTAGGACGGCCCTGGATAATGTCCGCAATGTGATCGTCATCAATCTTAATGTCATACATGGCGCTTACCCGGCTGATGATGTCGTTGGACATGGGGATCACCCCCATCTCCAGGCTGCGGCAAAACTGCAGGTCCGGCGCCGCGTTGCGCAGGAGCATGACGTCCGTGGTGTAGCCGCCGATGTCAATGATAAAGGTGCGCGGAATCTCCTTCAGGCGCCCCGCCTGCGGCACAACAGCGGCGTAGGCCTGGGGATAGACGAACACATACCGGATCAGCAAGCAGATCGGAGCACCGTTGTAAACGAAGTTTACCCTCCCCCGCTTAAAATAGTCCGCAAATCGCTGCCGCAGCGCGTAGTGCTCCGGCGGCAGGCCGACCGCCAGATCCGCCTCGACCATAGGGCTCGTATTTCCGCTCTTCTCCAGTTCCTTGGCGATGGCGAACAGCGTCAGGATCCAGTACCTCTCGTCCTTGGTCTTATCTCGCATATAGGAGATCCGCTGGCCGGACAGCGTCCAGAACTTACCATCGTATTCCAGCATCTCCGTATCTACAGGCGGCCGGATGGGATTGTCGATCAGGCCGGACGGAAACACAAAGTTGACCGTCTTCATGGCCGAATTGCCATGGTCAATGGGAAACAACATGAGGAACCACTCCTTATCTATCTTGGTACTTCATTACACCGGGCAAAATGCGTTTTTGCAACAGAATGCGTAAAAACAGCGGGGCATTCTGCGAATGCCCCGCTGTCCTCTGCTACTCTGGCGCTTTGCCCTGATTCATGCAGAACTCCCAGATATAGTCGTCCAGACCATTGTGGTCCGGGACCCATAGATAAGTACCGAATGTGATGTCCTGTTTCCCCAGTAGAGCCACCAGGTTTCGATATGCGTTTTCTACATGCCAGTTCTTCAGGTAGTCCATATCAAAGCAGGTCATGACATGGCGGACGCCAAGCGGGATCAGATCCCGAAGGGCCGCCTCCAGGTGCTGCAATGAAGTCACACCTGGAATGGCAAGCATAGTCTGTCCTGTAAAGTAATTGACAATGTCAGCCTTCATGTATCCTTCAATGAGCAATATCCTCTCCCGCACCGGGCCAACCAGATGGCACCAGTTCTCACCCATGGCGCCGTCCAACTCGTCTCTGCTGGAAAAGGTCAAAAACTTACCGCCCTTTTTCATCTTGTTGTCAAGGCGGATCTGAAAGCCTTGGATCTTCCCAAGGTAGGTCCCGGGAATTAGGATGCCCCTTCGCCATACGGCCATCGTCCACCGCCCATCTTCGTCCCGGTAGAACCCAGGGACACCGAACAGTGTGTAGCCCTCGTCCAGAAGGGATTGGGCCAGAGCGTGGAAGCCTACGACCGGCGTAGATTTATAGCCCAGACGCTCTATGGCTTCATCGGTCAATCCGCGCCGGAGCAAATTCTCTCGGTGATCCGGCGCAAGAGTCAGCCGGCTGAGAAGCGCCCGGTATACACGATCCCGTTCTTCCAGCGGCGCAAGGCTTGCCTGGGGTTTCATCAGAGGAGGTTGCAGTTTCTTTCTGGATCCGCCACTCCCAGAAGGGATAGGCGAACCTCCATGCAGTCTTGCCGTTATATCCTCCAGCACCTTATCCCGCGGGATGCCCATGTAGTAGGCATATAGATCGAAGACGCCGCCCTGGAATTGTCCGCACTTGGGACACCGATACACATTCCGTTTGAGGTTGATATTCAAATGTTTTTCCCTTGTGCCCGGCCTGTCGCAAAGTGGGCATGGAATGTTATAGGCACTTCTCCCATGCGGCGGCTGCGGGATGGGCAGCAGAGGAAGGATATCGGTCATTTGGTAGCGTAATTCCATGGAACGCTCCTCTCTGTGGGCGGCCATTCAACTGGCCGCCCCCACACTTTCTCAGGCGCTCTGCTCCACGGACTGCTCACAAATGAGCTTTGCGGCTGCCGAGACCTCCGGATCCCCGGTGAATTTGGTCGCCACCCACAGGATAGCACGGGGGTCCTCACGGAGAACCTGTCCCAGCGTTCTGCCCTTGTACTTGCTGATGGGGCAGAGCGTGTTCATGGCTTTTTCCAGCGGATTCGCCGGCTCTGCGGGGGACTGCGGCGCCACCGGTGCAGTCGCCGACGGCATGTCCGCCGACAGCGGAGCCTGTGGTTCGTCCTCCCCGCTCCAGATGATGCCCCCCAACTCGTCCACGGCCGGCGAGTCGAAGGAATCACCGGCCGCGCTGAACTGAAGTCCAAAGCCGGCATTGCGAAGAGCGATCCCAATGGCGGCGGTCTGCGCCCATTCACGCGGAGATACCGTCGGTTTGTCGGCTTGGTAGCCGCGGGATGCGGTCGCCTCCGACAGATACTGTTCGGGCGGGTTTGTGTAGCTGGGATAGACCCTGGCCGTAGCCACAAAGCAGTCCTTGGCGGCGGTAACTGCAACAGACACGCGCCCCTCCGGATATTTGAGCCGGAACCACGCCAACTGCGCCATCACCGGAAGCCGGGAACGCTTCTCCTGGGTGTTGAGGTCGACATACTCCACTGCAAGCGGCGTCGGATCGAACCCTTCCACCGCATTGATCTTCTGGATGGCCGAGAGAGCGGCCTGCTTCCCATCGTTCATGACCTGTTCTCCTCCTTCTTATTCTTCAGGGGCACAAAGGTGTTCCGATACTGCAGCCACGCAGGCAGCAGTGTCGTGATGACCCGGCCAATCTCCTTCTGATAAGCCTCAGGCTCCGCGGGCTGAAAGCCGGTAAACCGCTTCCGATAATCCTGGATCACCCGCTCCAGATTGACCTGAGCAGCATCCCGCTCTTTCTGCGTATCGGGGCCCCGGTTCGGGCCATAGCGCCGCTCTCTGGCCAGGTTCTGAACGTAAGCATCCAGCATCATGTAATGCCCCTGCAAGCAGGGCACTTCTCTGGTGATGGGCGCGCTGCGCAGGTACATCTGGCAGGTTTCCAGAACGCCGATTCGATACAAGATCTCACCGTAGAGCCACAGGTCAGCGGGGCTGATCGGCGGCTGGGCCATCCGCTGGAGCAGTTGCTGCCGGTACCCATAGTAGTTTTCAAGCACCGTAGCCATTGTTCATCCTCCTATTCTTTTGTCAATTCGTTGATCCGCATGGCCAGCATCGTATGCCGGCGCTTGGTGTCCGCGGTCTGGATGGCCCGCACGACGGCATCCCAGTCGCCCACAATGATGACGCGCTTCTTCGCACGGGTTTCCGCCGTGTAGAACAGCGCCCGGTTGAGCATCTTGCCGTGCATGTCCTGAATGTTGATCAGCACAGCGTCGTACTCACTGCCCTGGGATTTATGGATCGTGGTGGCGTAGGCCAGTTCCAGCTGCCGTAGCGCTTCGATGTCCTCGTAGGCGACAACACGGTCATCGCCGAAATCGACCTCCACCAAAAGGCCATCCTCTCCCTGTGTACTGGTGCAGATATATCCGATATCGCCGTTGCTGGCAAAGTCACGGTTTTTCATCTGCATGACCTTATCACCTACACGCAGGACCCGCTGCCCGACTTCAATCTCCGCCTTCCCGGGGACTGCCGGGTTGACTTCGTCATGGAGGGCCGCATTCAGGCTATAGACCCCTGTTTCCGATTTTTTGCGGAATGGGGTCAAAAGTGCCACATTATCCACGCCGAATCTTGCAACTTCCCTTTTGTAAAGCCGCATGAGATACTGCGCCGATTGCACCTCGTCTGCGGAGGCCCAGAACTGGAAATCGTCGCCAAAGTCCAGTTCCGATACACCGTGCCGGATCCGCTGCGCATTTTCCGCCACAAGGCTGCCTTCGCTCTGGCGGAACACCTTGTCCAGGATCACTGCCGGTAGCCGGCCGCTGGCGAGCAGTTCATTGAGCACCGCGCCCGGTCCGACAGATGGGAGCTGGTCAGCATCCCCAACCAGGATCAGCCGGCAGTTAGGCGGCAAGGCGTTGAACAGGCACCATGTAGTCACCATGTCCATCATGCTCACCTCGTCCACCAGTACCAGGTCAGCCTCCAGCAGCTGCAATTCCCGCAATTTGTGAAGTTCTCCTGCCGTCAGATTCAGCGCCTTATGGATGGTGGACGCCGGATACCCGGTGCTTTGCTCCATGCGCCGCGCCGCGCGTCCTGTGGGGGCGCAGCATACCACATCGGAGTCTGGGAATACCTTCTTGTAGATATTCAGGATCGCCCGCTGAATAGATGTCTTTCCAGTGCCGGGTCCTCCCGATATGATGCAGATAGGCGAAGTCAGCGCGGTTCGGATGGCGTGACGCTGCTCCTGTGCAAAGGTGAAGCCCATCTCAGCCTGCTGCCTGTCGATCTCATCGTCCAGGTCGCCCATGTAGGGCATTTTGTCGCGCTTGAGCATATCACAGATCTCGGCTGCCACTTCCTCCTCTGCCCTCGCCATGATCGGGCGATAGACATAGTCGTTGTAGAGGATCAGACGGCCGCTCTGGATCATCTCGAAGGCGCGCTGAGCCACACCCTTCCAGGTCACCTGCGGCGCGTGGAGCAGATTTACCGCCTTTCTCACAAAGGCTTCCTTGTGCATACAAAGATGCCCGTCGTGCTCCGCCAGTTTCAGGGTGTAGAGCAGCCCGGCATCCAGCCGTTCCGGCGCATTTCGCGCTATCCCGTTGGCCTGGGCCAACTGGTCTGCCGTCTCAAAGTCGATCTGGTCGTGCTCAAACACCATGTAGGGAAACTGTGTGAGAAGGGCCGGCGCATCCGATCCCAGCTGCTCCCGCAGCTTGATTGCCTGCGGTGCGCTGATATTGAAGGGTGCCAACATGTTGATGAGTTTTCGGGCGCTCCGTGTCTCCATATATGCCGAGCAAAACTTCTCGCACTTCTTCTTGCTGATGCCAGGCACTTCCGCGATACGCGCAGGGTTTTGATCCAACACCTCCAGCGTCTGCGCTCCGAACGTGTTATAAATCCGCTCCGCAAGGACACTCCCGATCCCGGGAATCATTCCCGAGGAGAGATAGGCCACAATGCTGCGCTTGTCAGAGCCGACGATTTCCTCATAGGACTCCATCTCAAACTGGAGCCCATAGCGGGCGTCCTTTTTCCAGTGCCCGGTCATATCGACTTTCACGCTTGCCACCGTGGGCAGGAAGTGCCCCACCACTTTAATGCTGCTCAGGCGATTGCCCTGCGCGTCCAGCACCTTCTCATTTGGTTTGAACAGAGCGATCATGTAGCTGCCGTCCCGCGCCTCCTCCAACCGTTTGGGATAGAGCAGGCGGCTGAAACTGCATTTCATTTATTTGAGCCTCCTTCTTGCTGGCGGGGCTGCTTGTATGAGAAACCTCTCATTCCATACCCCGGCCCAGCACTCCGATTTTGCTTTCCAGTAATACCGCCAGCTTGTTCTTTGAAATAAAGCGTGGGGAACGATTCCGCCGCTCCCCACGCCTGTCCAAAAATCACAGAGTGGGAATGACGCTCGAAACGGCGAAAACCCGCATGAATACAGGCTTTTTTGCCCGTCCATACTGCTCTTGATACTGGATTGATACTATTTGTGTCCGCCCGGTATTCTCAAGAGAAAAATCCCAAAAGGACAAGCAAAACCGCCCTGCTGAACGACAAATTCAGCAGGGCGGTTTTTTTGCTTGTCTTATTTATTTTTCCGCCAAGGGATATAATATTCGCTTTCCAGGCCATCGTCGCAGGTATGGGGCCAGTTGAGTTTCCATTCAAAATACTCTTCCCTGGTGATCTCCCCGGCGTGTAACTCCTGCTGACGAAAAAGCCATTCCCGCATGAACTCGTCCACAAGGCCATACTGGAAGTACATACCCACGGGAGGGTGTGCGGGCCAGTCATCGCTATCATTGTACCGTACAGCGGTATCATCAGCGGCCCCTGCTCTGCCCGGATTGCGGACAAGTTGGAACAGGCGGATAGCGCCAGGGCTGTCCTCGTCCAGCCAGAAGAATGTCCGCATGAAGTCCTCGGCAGAGCCGGGGGCGATGGTGTAGAAGTTCTGGCGGTCTACCCGCAGCGCCTCGGCCATCTTGTCCAGCAGTTCCCGTTTCGGAACACGGTAATTCGTCTCATACTGGGCGATCCGGTTGTCCGCTCCCTTTTCCTCAAAGCCGATAGCAAGCCCCAATTCCTTTTGTGTCATGCCTCGAAAGGTGCGGATTTTCTTTATCTTGTCTCCGACTGTCATAATATCCCACCGCCTTTGCCAATAGTATAGCGCAAAAAAGCGAAAGATGCAAGATAATCTTTAACAAAAATGCGAAATAAATTCTTGACATTAACACTTATGTTAATGTATAATGAAGATGGTGACATTAACATATTTGCGAAACTAAAATAAGGAGGTGCTGACCATGGAAAAGGAGCTGTTTGTGAGAGCAGAGGAGGTCGCCAGGGAGCTGGGCATTTCCAAGCCCTACGCCTACAAGCTGGTGCGGGAGATGAACGAGGAGCTGAAGAAAAAAGGCTTTCTCACCATTCCCGGACGGGTAAGCAGGCGCTACTTCGAGGAAAAATTCTATGGGCTGCGGGACAGACAATAAGGAGGGAACCACAATGCCGGCATACAAAGACAAGGCAAAGGGCACATGGTATGCGTCCTTTTACTACGAGGACTGGACGGGCAAGAAAGTAAAGAAAATGAAACGGGGCTTTCCCACCAAGCGGGAGGCTCTGGAGTGGGAGCGGACATTCCTGCAACAACAGACCGCCGACCTGGAAATGACCTTTGAAAACTTCGTGGCTGTCTATGTGGCGGACATGAAAGGCCGTATCAAGGAAAACACCTGGGGGACGAAAGAGCATATCCTCTACAAGAAGTTGGTGCCGTACTTCGGCAAGCGGAAGATGTGCGACATTCACTCCAAGGAGGTCATCGCCTGGCAGAATGAAATGCTGGGTTACCGGGACAAGAACGGCAAGCCCTACTCTCCGGTGTACTTAAAAACGCTGCACAATCAGTTGAGCGCCGTGTTCAACCATGCGGTACGGCACTACAATCTAAAGGTCAATCCCGCTGCCCAGGCGGGCAATATGGGAAAGCCAAAGGGACGGGAAATGCTGTTCTGGACAAAGGCGGAGTATCTGAAATTCGCCGAGGCCATGATGGACAAGCCCCTTTCCTATTACGCCTTTGAAATGCTCTACTGGTGCGGCGTCCGGGAGGGGGAGCTGCTGGCCCTCACTCCTGGCGACTTCGACTTTGAGAAACAGACCGTCACCATCTCCAAGTCCTACCAGCGGATTAAGGGCAAGGATGTGATTACCGACCCCAAGACCCCTAAGAGCAACCGGGTCATTCAAATGCCCGCTTTCCTCTGTGAAGAAATGCGAGACTATATCAAGAGCCTGTATGGGGTGAAGCCCACCGACCGCATTTTCACGGTGACAAAATCCTACCTCCACCGGGAGATGGACAGGGGTGCGAAAGAGGCCGGGGTAAAGCGGATCAGAATACACGACCTGAGGCACTCCCACATTTCGCTGCTCATTGACATGGGCTTTACGGCCCTGGCAATCGCTGACCGGGTGGGACATGAAAGCATTGATATTACCTACCGCTACGCCCACCTGTTCCCCACCCGGCAGGCGGAGATGGCGGACAAACTGGACATGGAGCGAAAGGGGGCCTAAATCATGTCAGTGAAAAATCTTGACCGACACAACCGCTGGAGAAACAAAACTGTGGCTTTCCGGGTGTCCCCGGATGAGGACAGGGAAATTGAAACCGCTGTGCGGCTCTCCGGCCTTACCAAACAGGACTACATCACCCGACGGCTGCTGTGCCGGGATGTGGTGGTACAGGGCAACCCCAGGGTGTATAAGGCCCTGCGGAACGAGCTGGCCGCCGTTCTGGAAGAACTGGAGCGTATCGAGGCCGGGAATGGCGTGGATGGGGAGTTGCTGGACACCATCCGGCTGATCGCCGCCATCATGGACGGCATGAGGGAGGATTGATAGATGGATAGATTGCAAGAGAAAACGACTGCCCCATATCCGCCTGTTGGCGCAGACGGGGGACAGTCGCTCTCACAAAAACCTAACCAAAGTATAGCAGAGGGCGTGACAGAACACAAGCCCCCGGAAAGAGATTTGGAGGAAATCCTGCGGCAGATAAGCCGGGTCAATGACCCGGCCTATCTGCCTACCGTGTCTATGAATGACCTCTACGAACAGGTGTACCCCGGCAGACCTCCTGTGGTAGACGGTCTGCTCTATGCGGGGACATATCTCTTTGTGGGCGCTCCCAAGGTGGGCAAGTCCTTTCTCATGGCCCAGCTTGCCTATCATGTGAGTATGGGCCTTTCCCTGTGGGGGTATGAGGTGCGCCAGGGGACAGTCCTCTATCTGGCCCTGGAGGACAACCACCGTCGCTTACAGGAGCGGTTGTACCGGATGTTTGGAGTAGAGAGTACCGGAAACCTGTTCTTTGCCATCGGAGCTAAGCAGCTCGGCGGTGGCCTGGAGGAGCAGCTAAAGGGCTTTGTCCGGGAACACACGGACACCCGGCTTATTATCATCGACACCCTGCAAAAAATCCGGGAGGCCGGGGCAGAGAAGTACAGCTATGCCAACGACTATGAGGTAATCACCAAACTGAAACGGTTTGCCGATATAAGCGGGGTTTGCCTCCTGGTTGTACATCACACCCGCAAGCAGCAGGCCGATGATAAGTTTGATATGATCTCCGGCACCAACGGCTTATTGGGTGCGGCAGACGGGGCCTTTCTGCTCCAAAAGGAGCGGCGGGCAGACAACGCCGCCACCCTGGACATTTCTGGGCGGGATCAGCAAGACCAGCGCCTCTACCTCAAGCGGGACGAGGAACGGCTTGTGTGGGAGCTGGAGCGGCGGGAAACGGAGCTGCGGCAGGAGCCGCCTGACCCGGTGTTGGAGGCTGTTGCCGCCCTGGTAACGGCGGAACGGCCAGAGTGGAGAGGGACGGCCACGGAACTTGTCGCCGCCCTGGGGCTGGATATGAAACCCAATGCCCTGGCTATGCGGCTGAATGTCCGGGCGTGGCGGCTGTCCTATGAGTACCACATCCACTATGAAAGCGCCCGAACCCATGCCGGGCGGAGTATCAAGCTCACGTTGGAGGAACCCCAGGCGTGACGACCGTGACAGCTGTGACAGCTTTTCGGAGTGCGGAGGCGGTGTGTAAAACATCGTCACGGTCGTCACGGCTGTCACGGGGAGCGGGGGCGAAAGTCAAGGGGGGCATACCTGCGGGTGGAGATTGCCGCAAGTCAATACAACCCGTACCCCTTGACTTTCGGCCCACGGAAAACACTTGCCGGGCGGTGGAAAGGCCCCTGGCCTTTCCACCCTGCCCAACGGCGAGTGACAAAGTTTAGGCGGGGTGCAGGGTGCCCTTTTCAAAGGGCGGCCCTGCTGGGGGAGGCAACCGCAGTTGCCGGGGGCAAAGCCCCCACACCACCCCGTAGGGCGCAAATGCGCTTTTGATGGCCGTCAGGCTGTCAAAAGTGCTTTTGCGTTACTTTCGCAGAAAGTAACAAAGGCTCGCCGCTTGCGCGGCGGAAAAGGGAGGAGGGATTGATTTGAAAAGGACAATCAGCGCCATGGTGGGCCAAGGATCGGTGAACCATAACAGTAGAAAATTCCACGCCAAGAACACTGACCCGGAACGCTCCCACTTGAATATAACCTACTGCCAGGAGAATATCAAGGCGGTGTACCATGAACTCTTTGACGAGGCTCTGGAACGGTACAACGCTAAACAAACCAGGGCCGACAGAAGGATAGAGGATTACTATGAGAAGATCCGCTCCGGCAAGCAGGAAAAGCCGTTCCATGAAATCATCCTGCAAGTGGGCAATCGAGATGATATGAGCGCCGACAGCGAGGAGGGACAGCTTGCGGCAGCGGTTTTGGACGAGTACATGAAGGGCTTTCAAGAGCGCAACCCCCAACTCCGGGTGTTCTCTGCCCACCTCCACATGGACGAGGCTACGCCCCATCTGCACATTGACTTTGTACCATTCACCACCGGGAGCAAGCGAGGGCTGGACACGAGGGTATCTTTGAAACAGGCGTTAGCGGCCCAGGGTTTCCAGGGCGGCACCAGAGGGGACACAGAGTGGAGCCAGTGGGTGCGCTCGGAAAAGGAGCAGCTTTCCCTGGTCATGGAGCGCCACGGGATTGAGTGGGAGGACAAAGGCACCCACGACAAGCACTTGTCTGTGCTGGACTACAAGAAAGAGCAGCGGGCAAAGGAGATCGCCGTTCTGGAGACGGTCAAGGCGGAGAAAGAAAACCAGGTGGAGAGCCAGGAACGGCGGCTCAAAGAACTTGCCCCGGCGGTGAAAAATATGGAGCGGTTGGCAGCGGATTTCTCCGCCAATCCGGAGGAGATTTTGCCGGAGCCGGGAACGCTGGAAACAGGCCGGGCCTACCGAGAGAAAAAGGCAAAGCCCCTGCTGGCCCAAATCGTCAAGGTGCTGCGCTCCCTGTATCTGGCCTATGTGGAGCTGCGGGGGAAATTTGAGCGTCTGCAAGGGGACTATGGCCGGGTGAGGGAGAGCAACATCCGCCTGTCTGATCGATTGCAGGAGGTCAAGTTGGAAAACAAGGCCATGCGGCAAGTCTCCGCTGACTATGAGCGGGTCAAAAGGGCCTTTGGCCCAGAACAAGTGGACAGAATATTAGAGGCAGCTTACCAGCAGGAACATGCCGAAAAGGAACGGAAACGGGCCGCAAAGTCAAAAATTCGGATAGACGCACGATAATCACCAAAACCGGAGGGTATTCCAGTGAATACCCTCCGATTTTATTTGTGGAATCGGTAAAATGATTTCTTGTTTTTTAGAGCGTACTATGATATACTGCTATTATCCTGATTTGAGGAGTCTATCAAATATGCGGCAAGGTATTCTTAAATAAAATTTGATAATGGGCGCAAAAATGATTGCCCCTTGCAGGGGCTTGGTTTTTGTACCCAATTTTAAGAATACTTTTGCCTTTTTAGTAAATATCGTGACGGACCGCGGCTTATGTAAGTCGTGTATGTTTCTGTGTGTCCGAAGTCATGATCCCCAGCGGTAAAAGTATTAGCCGCTGGGGATTTTTGCGCCCATTCGGGCCTTGTATGGAGGATAGACATGAACATTATCAATATCGGGATTCTTGCCCATGTAGACGCTGGAAAGACGACCTTGACGGAGAGTCTGCTATATGCCAGTGGAGCCATTTCAGAACCAGGGAGCGTCGAAAAAGGGACAACGAGGACGGACACCTTGTTTTTGGAGCGGCAGCGTGGGATTACCATTCAAGCGGCAGTCACTTCCTTCCAGTGGCACAGATGTAAAGTTAACATTGTGGATACGCCCGGCCACATGGATTTTTTGGCGGAGGTGTACCGCTCTTTGGCTGTTTTAGATGGGGCCATCTTGGTGATCTCCGCGAAAGATGGCGTGCAGGCCCAGACCCGTATTCTGTTCCATGCCCTGCGGAAAATGAACATTCCCACCGTTATCTTTATCAACAAGATCGACCAGGCTGGCGTTGATTTGCAGAGCGTGGTTCAGTCTGTTCGGGATAAGCTCTCCGCCGATATTATCATCAAGCAGACGGTGTCGCTGTCCCCGGAAATAGTCCTGGAGGAAAATACCGACATAGAAGCATGGGATGCGGTCATCGAAAATAACGATGCATTATTGGAAAAGTATATCGCAGGAGAACCAATCAGCCAGGAAAAACTTGCGCGGGAGGAACAGCGGCGGGTTCAAGAAGCCTCCCTGTTTCCGGTCTATCATGGCAGCGCCAAAAAGGGCCTTGGCATTCAACCGTTGATGGATGCGGTGACAGGACTGTTCCAACCGATTGGGGAACAGGGGAGCGCCACCCTATGCGGCAGCGTTTTCAAGGTTGAGTACACCGATTGCGGCCAGCGGCGTGTCTATCTGCGGCTATACAGCGGAACGCTGCGCCTGCGGGATACGGTGGCCCTGGCCGGGAGAGAAAAGCTGAAAATCACAGAGATGCGTATTCCATCCAAAGGGGAAATTGTTCGGACAGACACCGCTTATCCGGGCGAAATTGTTATCCTTCCCAGCGACAGCGTGAGGTTAAACGATGTATTAGGGGATCAAACCCGGCTCCCTCGTAAAAGGTGGCGCGAGGCCCCCCTCCCCATGCTGCGGACGACGATTGCGCCGAAAACGGCAGCGCAAAGAGAACGGCTGCTGGACGCTCTTACGCAACTTGCGGATACTGACCCGCTTTTGCGCTGCGAAGTGGATTCCATCACCCATGAGATCATTCTTTCTTTTTTGGGCCGGGTGCAGTTGGAGGTCGTTTCCGCTTTGCTGTCGGAAAAATACAAGATTGAAACAGTGGTAAAGGAACCCACCGTCATTTATATGGAGCGGCCGCTCAAAGCAGCCAGCCACACCATCCATATCGAGGTGCCGCCCAACCCGTTTTGGGCATCTATCGGACTGTCTGTTACACCACTCCCGCTTGGCTCCGGCGTACAATACGAGAGCCGGGTTTCGCTGGGATACTTGAACCAGAGTTTTCAAAACGCTGTCAGGGATGGTATCCGTTACGGGCTGGAGCAGGGCTTGTTCGGCTGGAACGTAACGGACTGTAAGATTTGCTTTGAATACGGGCTTTATTACAGTCCAGTCAGCACGCCGGCGGACTTCCGCTCATTGGCCCCGATTGTATTGGAACAGGCATTGAAGGAATCGGGGACGCAGCTGCTGGAACCTTATCTCTCCTTCACCCTCTATGCGCCCCAGGAATACCTTTCCAGGGCTTATCATGATGCACCGAAATACTGTGCCACCATCGAAACGGCCCAGGTAAAAAAGGATGAAGTTGTCTTTACTGGCGAGATTCCCGCCCGCTGTATACAGGCATACCGTACTGATCTGGCCTTTTACACCAACGGGCAGAGCGTATGCCTTACAGAGCTAAAAGGGTATCAGGCCGCTGTCGGCCAGCCGGTCATCCAGCCCCGCCGTCCAAACAACCGCCTGGACAAGGTGCGCCATATGTTTCAGAAGGTAATGTAAAGATACATAATCGTCAAGACGGCAACAATCAGAAGTTATGGAGGGTAACAATGGAATATCGTAAGGAAGATTTAATGGAAGCAAAAAAGCAAATTTTGGGAGTGGGAGAGAACATGGGAACAGAGGAAAGTAAAAAAATCTGGGAGGAGAACGCACAATTTTGGGATAATGCAATGGGTGACGAATCTAATGAATTTCACAGAGAGGTAGTGCGTCCCAAAGTAACGGAACTTCTATCTCCTAATCCTGCGGATTATATTTTGGATATTGCGTGTGGCAATGGAAATTATTCTTCGTATCTTGCACAAAGAGGCGCTTCGGTTGTCGCTTTTGATTACAGCAAAAAAATGATAGAATTGGCTAAAAGACGGCAATCACAATATGCAAAACAAATTGAATTTTGTGTGGCGGATGCGACCAATAGAAAAAGTATATTAGAATTAAAAAGAAATCGAGCCTTTACGAAAGCAGTTTCTAATATGGCAATTATGGATATTACGGATATTGAACCACTTCTTATGGCTGTTTATGAACTGTTGCAGGAAAGCGGAATTTTTGTCTTTGCAACGCAACACCCTTGTTTTGTCACGTTGACTGAAAAATATATGACACCGCACAGTTACTATGATATAGCGATTGAAGGGCAACCGAAAGAGCAGATTTATTATCATCGTTCCATACAAGATATTTTTAACCTTTGTTTTAGAGCTGGATTTGTCATTGATGGATTTTATGAAGAATGTTTCAAAACCAACAAAGAAATTCCTATGGTAATGATAGTAAGGCTTAAGAAGGTAAAACGTGATACCTTACAATAAATTCAAGTTTGTCGGGTAAATAGCAAAGCCAGCCGAGCCAGCGGGCGGTCAAGATGAACGGGCTTCGCCCACCGTTGACAGCCCCGCCCGGTTTCGCAGTTAGGCAGTCAAGGAGCGACAGCAAGGAGTGCTGCCGCCCCGCACTATTATTCAGAGAGGGGGAATTTCCATGACAGACCAGAAAGCCTATCAAGAATATATCCAGCGCAGGTACAACGCCTCTTGCAAGGCTGTTATCCGCTGTGCCTGACAGCGTCCGTCCGTGCCGGAATTATGTAGAGCTCCACATAATTCTGTTGTATTTCCCAGCCTTTTGTGATACTATTTTGATACTAATAAACTTTACAGCCGAAAATAGCAGGTGGAATATTAACATATTTGCGAAAGTTTTTCCTGCGAAATCACCTCAAATACACCCTACTATATCTGAATTTGCCGAGGCTGAATGGTTACTTTGACTTTCCGGTTCTTGGACGGCTTTCGTGCCTCCTCATAAATGGATGGATAGTTTTGCTTCAGGTACTCAGAACTGACGCGCCGGGATGTACTCGTCACAAAATCCACCAGCAATTTGTCTGTGGTCGTGGTCAGGATCCCATGCTCGTGCTCTTTCATCAGTTCCGCGATCCGCACGCTGTGTGCCTCAATAGCCTCCTCGTTCTTTTTGATAGCGCCCTTGAGTTGCGCGTTTTCCTCCTGCAGCGCGGCGATTTTCCGAAGCTGCGGCTCATATTTCCTGGGGAACTCAATGGTGGGCAGTCCCTTTTTACCGGCGCCGTAAATCCGCGCCAGGGCGTCCATTGCCAGCTGCGGCTGAACATCCTCCATGGTAGGAGGCTTATCATGCCGCAAGCTCCAGATCCATCGGTCCAGCTTCTCAAAAATAATGTCCTCCTTGGCCTGAACCCGTTCAATGTGAGGCGTGGCCAAGTCATTCTCCGGATTGTTGCCCCAAAGCGCCGAGAAAGCTCCGTGCTTTTCGTCCAGGACTGCAAGATAATAGCGCAGCTGCAGCTCGTAGTAGATGGGGATGGCTCCGTCAGCCCAATCTGCCGCTTTGTGGTAGGTCAGAGATTTGCACTCCAGGACGCCGCCCTCACCATCTTCTTTCCGCGTGTAGCGCCGGTCAATATTGGCAAGCGCGTACTCCAGCGTGGCGTGCTGATAGAGATAGTTGTCGTCCGTGACGGTGTTTCCCGTCCTCTGGGCGTAGAAGTGAGCGGCAATCGGCTCCAGCATATGTCCCATGGCCAACTGGTCGGGGTTCGGAGGCGATTTCGGCTTCATGCGCCCCTTTTTCACCATCCAAAGTTCCAGGGGCGTCGTCCACGGGGAAAGGCCGAAAATCGTTGCGACATCACTGCCGCCAACGGTATATTCAATATTGCCCTTCGGACCGTGTTCCCGGCATTTGAGCCACATCTCATTGGTCATCCCCGTACAATCGCAGAGGATATTGGGCGCGGCCATTACCACTTCACCTCTTTGGCGTAGTCGTAGTCCCGCCAGTTGATGGTGAGCGCCCGGGCCATGTTCTCCTGCAGCGCCAGCAGCTTACTCTCCGGCACTCCCTGCGTCTTCAGGGTGAAAGGGATCTCCTGCATGGCCACAAACACGTCATGGGCGGTAGCCTCGTCATTGCCAACCGCCATTTCGAACATGCTGATGGCCTCCAGAGCCGCCTTCTTGGGCAGTGCCAGGCGCTTGCACACCGCGGTCATCGCGTTGACCGGGTGATCCAAATGGACAGAGAGCAGGCTGGTCAGTCTGGCAACGGAATCTCCGAACTGAGCAAAGAGCATATCCAGGCTCCCAACAAAATCAGGCACCTTGGACTGCCGGCGGTGCTCTACGGCGATCATCCCGCCGATGTGGATGGGGTACTGCAGTCCGGCCAGCAGAGCCGACACCTTAGCCGAGGCCATGCCGGTATCCGATGTGGAGAATCGAATACCCGGCATCAGCTTGGCTGCCATGGACGACTTGCCCTCCGCAGCCAGCAGTTTGATGTAGGTGTCAAGGAGTTCCTCCCGCTGGCCGGGAAGCGTCCAGGATGCGCTGGTGATGGCGTGGTCCACATACCCGGCAGAAAACTGATTGCCCGGGAAACGCTCATCCATCTTGCTCTGGAGCCCGTCCAGCAACTGGTCGATCTCCAGCACGGAGTAATCCCGGCTGTCGCCGGAGTGGGCTGCGGACACCTTCTCGTCGCGGATCAGCAAAAGGGCGCTGTCCTTGTGAAGGGCCAGACAGGCGTTGATCACGTCGGCCAGCTTCTCCCGGGAGAGCTTGGGCAGCGCGGAGCCGCCGATCTTCGCCCGGTCCAGCAGGCTCTTATAGGCGGTATCGCGCAGGGGGAAAAACTTGTCCCGGAGCTTGATGGCCAGTTTCAGGTTCTCCGCAGTGTCCTCGACCGCATCCCGGGATACGGAGGGGTCAAAGCTGTCCGTATCCTCATACAGCGGAGAGGTCTTGTCCAGCGCCGCCACCTGCAGCTTCTTGACCTCGGTGCGCTCCCACAGGCTGCTCTTGCGGACCTGCTCATGGTAGCTGAGCATGGCGGAGAAGTCGCTGAATTGGGTGTGGTAGCTGTCACAACAGGATTTCACCATGGTTTTCAAATCTCCTTTCGTTTTTTGCGGATTTCACCACTGTATATGCAAAAACAGCGCTCCTGCAAAGGAACGCTGTCTATGCCGTAATTATGGGCCGGAAAATAAAAAAAGTGCCATCTGCATTGCTGCAAATGGCACTTGGAAACACGGTCAACTATGCACACCTTAGGTGTGGCACGGATACTGTATGATTGGATTATATCATCCTTCCATACGTTCGTCAACCTCTATGAAGCCGACTTGGGCTTCAGTATGGCACCCCGTCTTTCAGATCGTCAGTCTGTTTACCTTCACTCCTCGCTGCGCAGCATAGTGCAGAACCGAATCAAGGAATTCCTGCTTTATGTAAAGCCCCCGAGCCAAGTCCCCATTTGGAGTAATAGCAAGGCATTCATTGAGTATAAAATCATAGATTTCATTTTCTTCCCAGTGGTTTCCATCCGCATCATCTGCGATGAGTCTGTCCTTCACAACCTTTATGGTTATATCCTCAATCTTCATGCACGATAAAATGGTTTCCAGCGCATCTACTTCTTCGAGAAGAATATCGTCTTTGGCCTTTGCAGCCATTTTTTCTACACCTATACCGGGGCTTGCTACAGAATTGAGGTATTCTTCAATGATTTTTCGATTCTTCTCTGTATCCACATATAACCCATCCGGAATCGGAGGGAAGCCGAAAATGAGCTTCACTCCATCTCGTTCCGCAAACTTTGTCGCCATGCTTTCATCCGCAAACTCTGTGCCAACCAGCCCTCGAAATACTGACACATATTCTGCTCCCGGGATCGTTGACTGCCCATCGTAGGATGCTCCAACAGTGTACCCTAAAGTAAGCGGACGCAATGCCAGGAGTCTTCCATGAAAATCCCTGAATGCAGAAGCAATGCTTTCATCATCGGATTTCCCATGGTCCTGATACACTCCACTCCTCTCTATGATATGATCGAGCAGTTCCTCCGACTCCATGAAATCAATGTTCCCCATCTTATAGTCGTTAATCATTTTCTTCCGGACCAGGGAAAAGTACTTGTTTTTTAACTCATAAAAGTCCATAATTTCTTATCTCCTCAATAGTATTGAACATTAGATCAGCCGCCACACTCCCCGCCCCATGTG
This sequence comes from Pseudoflavonifractor sp. An184, assembly GCF_002160305.1. Classification (GTDB taxonomy): domain Bacteria; phylum Bacillota; class Clostridia; order Oscillospirales; family Oscillospiraceae; genus Lawsonibacter; species Lawsonibacter pullicola. The sequence goes on along the minus strand of NZ_NFKI01000001.1, from coordinate 154,397 downwards.
CTCAAAAGTCTCGGGATTGATTTGCAGGGTCTGCCGCACCTTCTCCTTCCACCACTGTTGGCTCTGGGCTCGTTTGTGGGGTTCCACTTGCCGGTAAATCTCCTCCAGGGAAGCAGACCCCCGGCAGGTTTCCAGCACGCCGGCAACAATGTCCCTCCATGTGGGGCCCGGCATATCCCGGATGTCGCTCTGAACCCGGTATGTCATCAGCAGAGGAACCGCCAGCGGCGCGTCTTTCCTCACCAACAGAACATACTCATGGACAATGGGGATGAACTTGCCGCTGTAAACTCGCTGGTCGGACATACAATTATGCTGGGCTTTGATAATGACATTCTCCAGCACACCGGGCTTCGTCAGCTCAAAAAGCATGCTGAAAAGTCTCCCTTTCTTCTTGATGTCACCTACAAGGACGGCCATCCGTCCCCCCTGCTCCAAGGCGCAAAACTGCTTCATCATGCAGTAATTCATAGCCTGAACAAAGCTCTCCCAGGTGGCGATGCGGGAGAGATCAAACTGGCGCGGATCGTAGCCATAGCGCCGTTGTACTTCACTGGCCCGATACATCACATCCGAATACTTGATGATATCCCAGTATGGCGGATGCCAGAAAATGAACTCAGGGCGCTCCTTAATGTCGGTGTGCAGCAGGTCAAACCCGCTGTGCAGATCGTAGGTATGGCTGACGATCCCCATGGTGCGTGCGGCATCGGCGGTAGTATTGCTGCCGCACATATAGTCACAGACCTCATGCGGCCGGAAATGGGCGATCAGATCTTCGATCAGTTTGGGGGAGCAGTTGCCGCGGTAGCGATTGTTTCCGCCCTGTCCCCGCTCCGGATAGGATACGACGCTGGTCAAAGCCTTATTTTGCCTCATCATTTGTTGAGTTCCTCCCATCATAACGCAAAAATGGGGACCACAGGCATGTGTCTGTGGTCCCCAAAACCATTGTGAATTGCTTCCAGTCTACGCCAGGATCTGCCTGATCCGCTCCCGCACGATACCGCTCAGGGCGTCCAGCCGCATCTGCTCCGCCTGGATCTTCGGGTGCTGCCGGAAGGTAAAATCCCGCATCCGCTCCAGGTCTGCCCGGATCTCGTCCGTCAGCAGTCCCCGGGCGGTCAGGATGAAGTCCCTGCCGATCCGCGGGCGGCACCGGGCGATATACCAGTCGGGCGCTGCCAGCTGGTCGTTGTCCAGCTCCGGCAGCAAGCTCTTGTTGTTGTCAAATACCGGCGCCATCTGAAGAACTTTCATGGTGGCGGTGTCGAACAGGACGCCGAAATTCCCATAATGCCGGTCCGGATTTAGGATAATCGCGTCCAGTATGCACATACGCCGGAAAGCGTCCTCGCTCCCGATCCCGCGAAAATATTGCAGGAGGTCGGGGATCGTATGCTCAGCGCCGTGGAACACCGCGCTTGCCTTGGCCAGCCCTACCGTTTCACTTGTGAACAACGGGCACTTGGAGATCAGTTTCCCATGGTAGTAATCCAGATCATACAAAACCGCCTGCCGGCAGATGCCTTCCGCCAGCTGCGACGCCAGGAACTCGGACAGAGGCTCGATCTCCAGGAAAGCGCTGCCGCTCTTATAGAGCTTTATCCCGCTCTCCTCCCGGATCCAGCACTTGGCGTAGTAACCGTCTGTCCCGAACTCAGGGGAGGTAGAGGAAAAATCCGTCTCACTGACGGTGCCGTCAAAGGCGGCCTCGCTGATCACTTCGCTGAAGGGATTGGTGTAGAGGGATACATCCCGCCACTGCAGAACCTCCCCCTGCCGCTTCACCCAGAAGGTGTCGTTCAGGGACAGGGCGCGGGTCACCTGCAGGAAACCCTCCAGATCATCACAGCCATACTGCTCCAGAAGCTGACGGATGTGCTCCCGATGCTTGGGGGCCTTCCGATGCTCCAGGAATGCAGCCAGACCGCGATAGCCGATGGGGCGGTAGTCCACATGCCAGGTGCCTTCAAAGAACTCCGGCTCGTCAAACTCATTCCTGCGGCAGGTGAAATCCAATACCGGGATATCCTGATTCATCAGGACATATTCCGTCGCCGCCATGCCTGCTGACCCCCCTTCCCGCCGAATGATATTATTATACACAGCTTTCGCATGATCCGCAACATCCTCGTACCGTTTCAAGGGCAGTTTACCATGCCTGCTGATTTTAGATTTAACCACAGAAAGGGCCGTCAGCCGCCGTTCTCCACTTCCTGGTAGTCAACATCCACCACCTCGTCCGTAAGCATCCCGACATATCGCCCGAACATGGCAGCGAGATGTTCTTCTGTCAGATCCCGATCCGCCTGCGTCAGCGCCCAGGGGTACCGCGGCTGGTAAATCAGGTAGGTCCTGCTGTCGCAATCGTCACAGGCAGTCAGGCACAGGCCCTCCGCCTCTTCAATCACTTTCTGCAGAATGGTTGCCAGGCCAAGCATAAAGTCCTGGTCGAACTCCATATAGTCATCCCAAACTGGCTCGCTGATGGAGCATTCCTCCAGCCACCTGTGTATCTCCCGGTCCAGGTTGGGCGCCAATTTCAGCATGGACTCCAGGCGCGTAACATCCCGCGTCTTGATGTCATCCACGCAGATTCCGTACCCGTAATTGTGCCAAGTCGTGTAACTCAAGATTTTTCAGCCTCCTCTTTCTTCTGTCGCTTTTGAAGTGCCCTGATCCGCAGATCACGGTTTGAGAGAAACCGCTCGCCGTTTTCCCAGAGGTATTCCGAAGCGAAATACGTCAGGGCGCCCAGTGTCTGCATGGCGCTCAGAGATGTCTCCAGGGTCTTATAAGTGCCAAGGTGCCAGCGTTTCTTCTCGCACTCCGGCTGAATCCTGCCTTCTGCGTAGCAATCAAGATAAATTCCCTCACTACCGCCAAACTGAACCTCAGTTACCACATAAAAGTCATCGCAGGTGATCTCTTTGGGGCTATCGTAGGTATCAGGGCTAAAGTAGTCCAGAATTGCCTCTGCGGATTGAAACTGCCCATTATCCACAACCATTTGATGGATACCCTTCATCAGCATTTCTCTGGTATCGCGCTTGACCTTGATTTTTAGGCCTGGGTCATCCCGCAGATACGCTTTGCAGTTTTCAGCTGTATTGCAACCTCCAAAACGATGCCGCACCTGACTTGATGGATGTCCGCAACAGAGAGTGGGATCGTTTTCCGGCCCGGTTGCGGCGCGCCAGGCGCACCACAAGCAATTTCGTTCATTGCATTTCATATGGAGCCTCCTAAGCAATATGTCGGTTTTGATAAAGAGAGGGGCGGATCGAATCCAACCCCCTCTTGCAGTACGGCTTTACGCCGTCAGATAATGAAGGTTCCGCTCTGCGGCTCTGGTCAACGAAAGATAGTCCGGCACCAGTTTCTTAATCTCCGCCACCGTTTCCTCCTCGTAATATTCAATGTAGTCCAGGGATAGCGCCTCCGCGGGCACGATGGTTGCATGGCGTTCATAATCATAGACGCACATCCGCGGATCAAACTCGACGATTAACTGGTCGCGGCCATGCTCATCTTGCAGGCAGACACGCTCAGACCTGTCATCGCCGAACAGATCCAACTGGCAGCGCTTGGCTGTCATCGTTCTGCCGCCATGGAAGTGCAGTGTGACGTTGTAGCACTCCTCGTGGAGATTGATGATGTTGAGATCCTGAATCGCTTTCTCGAAGGGGAGTCCCAGGTTCAACTCAAACGCAATCGCCCTCAGGCAGTCATAGTTCAGCGCCACCTTTTTGGAAAACAGGATAACCTTTCTAATCTCACCGATATAGGCTGGTCTGAGCTTATCGGTGAGATACGCCTGGATCTCCTCCGGGGAAGGATAGTCAAACCGGAAGTGGTAGTGGAACCGTCCCGGACGATTCACAAGGTAGTCGTTGAGCTTATACAGGCTGTTGCAGGTGATGATGAAAAGCTTTTTCCCTTGAGCGGTCCCATCGAACATGCTCAGCAACGCTGACTGTGGATCCGCCTCATTGGCGCCAGGGCAGACGCTGCCGAAGGTCTTGTCAAATTCATCGAACAGAAAGACCACTTCCTGCTCAATCGACTCGATGTAGGCAGCAATGCCGGGGATGTACTGGTCAATGATGATGACGGGATAGCCGGCATCCTGCGCCTTAGCGGACAAAAGCCGGGCAAACAGGGACTTCCCGATCCCTTTGGAGCCGCTGAGGATGACGCCCAGATTCCGCTCAAACATCGTGAATGCCTTGAGAACCTTGTCAGCCTTTTCCGGGTGAATCCCATAGACCTTTTCCGTAACGGTAAGCCTGGAGCGTGCCTCCAGGTAGAAACCGCTCATCTTGTCAAAACGGACGGTGTAAGTATTAACCGGGAGCTTGTCATAGGCCCTGAGAGAGTCCTCGTGGATTTCATACCGCTTTCCAATGCTGATAGCTTTCATGTCGAATGTTCTCCTTTAGTAATCCATTTTGCCACTCAAACGTGGCTGTTACTTGCAGTAGTTGTCTATGTTGGTGTACGAGGTCAAATTGCCGCAGGCAGGCCACAAGCGCACTTATGCCGGCCTGCATGCAGTTCCCTACACCACAATCTGAATATCTTTCTCCCTGCCCCACTGCACCAGGAACCTGCGCTCCTGGTCCGTGATCGGCCGCCGGTTGAATCCCTGCGCCTGGCAGATCTGTTTTCCGCTCAGCTGAAGCGTTACCAAAGACCGATCCGGAGCGCCCCGGCGCCGCAGAAACAGGATATGGCACTCCCCTCCTGCTACCCGGTCAACGTACTGGCCGACACAGTGGCTCAGGTTGATTCCTTCCTCCGCCAGTTCCTCCGGCTTAGTTGGGACCACAATGCAGTATCCGCCTCCGGAGTAGGCCAGGTCCTTGATAGACTCATTCTGCTGCTCAAAGTCCTCGCACTTGGCAAGCAGCCTGGCCTGATTGACCTTGAGCGCCATAACATCGTGCTCGGTCTTGAAGTGCGCGGGATACTTCTCTTTGACCTTTCCGTAGAAATTCTGCTGCATCTCCAGGTAATCCAGGTATTCAACGAAGAAACTCTTGGTCACGCTGGCATATCCCTGGGCATAAAGGTCAAACAGAATGTAGTCGATGAAACGTCGCAGATTGACGCGGTGGGGCGATGCCATGACCTTGAGAAACCAGCCCGGGTCGTGCGAAATCTGGTGTCCATAGTAGGAATAGCCATTTTGGTTGAAATCGAGCTCCATAATCCCGGACTGAACGAGCTTTTCGGCAAAGAACATGGCCTCATTGGCTCCGTACTGCTCCTCGATCCAGAAGATGGCCGGAATGCTCGCCTGGTATTTCTTTCGATCCGCCATACTGGGAAACATATTGTAAAGTCTGATAAAGAGCTTGCTGTTCTGCTTCCAGTAGCGAGTGTACCAGGTGGGATCAAAGGTATTGACCAGGACGTTATGCCGGCACATGTCCGTTAGGGTTTCGTCGGTGATGACCTGCATGATCAGGCCGACGGACTCACGGTAGAGATTGCTCAGCCAGTGTACCTCATGCAGGGCGACCATCCCGTCCTTCAGTTCACGGAGGAACGTGTTCAGACTCTGCTCCTTCAGTTCTTCGATGTGCCCGGTCTTGCAGTCCTTGATGTAATAGAGGCCCTTGCTCACCAGGATCACCAGCTCCCGGTCCGTGGTTGCCGTCCGCCGCTTAATGATAAAGTCCGTGTTGTTCTCCAGCACGACCTCATACTGGGCAGAACCTTTCACGGCTGCACTTTGCATGTCGATGATGTAGTCCTTCAGCGACACAGTTTTCGACACATTTTCGCTCGCCATACGAGCACCCTCCATTCTAAAATAGTTTTTGATGCGGAATTCATCGTTACAGGCGCGGCCCGGGCTGAGAAACAGCCCAGGCCGCATTTCTTGATGCGCGATTTACTCGCGCTCATCAGGATGCGCACTTTCTCCGCCGTCCTGCCAAATACCGGCAGCGACTCCATGCTCATGGAGCCGCCTGCCGCTCAAGGCGAGCAGAACGCCGTCCGGGTCATGCGCTTCAAAGGCTTTGAGAAGGTCGCGCGCCCTATCCTCATACGGGCGGTCATCATAGATCACCTGCCGGCGGATCTCCTCGATCAAGCGCTCCAGATTCTGCTTGCTCTCCTCGAACTGAGGCCTCGGTTCATCATAGCAGATGCGGCCGCTCCGCTCAGTCCATTCCCCGCCGGCAAAAACATGGCACCATAGATCACCTTCTTCACCGCGGTAGGAAATAAAGCCTTCTGCTGTAAAGGGAACCAGCGTATTCAGCAGTTCCAGGATCATGTCCTCATAGTAGTTGTTGCAATATGACAGCTCAATAGACAAGGCCACATCATTCGGGTTTCGCTCCACCTCAGTGAACCCCGCCTCTTTGAAAACAACCGTAAGCCACCAGAAGGGGTCATTGTACTTTAACATCGCCTGAGTGAGTTCCTGATACTCCCTCTCAATTTGGTAAGCCATATCATCTCCGCACTGCGCCAAGTCAGCCGTACGGAGTCTGTCATACCGGTTCATCAGCGCTTCCTGGAGATTTTTCTGTTTCTCGGCGGACATGGCATTCAAAGTAATGGAGCCGGAGCCAATAGCTGTGTAGCTCATGTGGATATTCCCCCAATTTTACAGCCCAAACCTGGCCGTTCTGTATGTGCTGAGATAGAAGTCGCGCAGTTTTTCCAGCGCGGCGTCAAAACTGTTCTTCTCAGATCTCCGTGCGGGTTTCATCCCATCCAGATAATCGAGAACCGCACGGCGCTCCTGAGGCTCCAGTCTGGCCAAGGCCTGCCGCAGACGCCTCTCCCGGATCAGGTCATCGTCGCTGCCCGTTTCGGCAACAGCGGGATACCCATAGTCCTCCGACAGTTCCAGGGACAAGACGCCAGGTGCAAAGCCCTCACAGGCCATAATGCCGTGGGGCTTGTTGCGCCGCTTGATGGTCAGGACTGCATACTGAAGTTTCGCCCAGATGTGAACGGTAATCGAATCACAGCGCCGGTCATCGTATGTGTCGATGGCCTGGAGCGCGGCAATGGCCAGTTCTTGGTAGACATCGTCCAGCTCCAGATGCAGGGCATACAGCAAAAGCCGGTGGCGGTGCAGCGTGCGGTTGATCAGATCAATATTTTCCATGAAGATATGGTTTCTTGTCATGGTATCCATGTGGGATCTCCTTTCCTTGACGGGCGGCATGATGCGGCCGGTCCGTTCTTCATTTTTTTGAAAATCTGTTTGGCGGAGGATTTGTTTGCCAGGCTGATGCGCTCAGGCCGGCACACGGTCAGCGACCAGGGGAAGGTCGAACAGGAGCCAAAACAGCTCCTCCGACAGCGCCTCAGCAGGCATCCCCTTGTAGTACCACAACAGCCGGGGGTCCTGCCCGTCCAGCGTAATGATGACCGGCACCTTTCCGCACGGCTGATACGCCAGCGGCGCCACCTCGACCGCAATTCCAGCCGGATGAAACACCGGCTCCAGCACCGCCTGCACATACCGCGCGATACCTGCGGGCTCCTCACCCGCCTCCACGGGGCAGCAGACGACAGACACGGTCAGGGAAACGCCAAGAGAACTATCCATCGAGTTTTTTACCATGATCAGATACTCCTTCCGTAAACGGACAGGGGAAAGCCGCTTGTGCGGCCCTCCCCTGCTGTCAATTAGTAGCGAATAAAACGCTTGATGATGCCGGCCAGTTTGACCGGCAATTTTGTAAGATCGGTGATGTCCAGAAAGGCGTCACCATAAATGCGCTCAATGTTCTCCTTATCGGAGCCGATGGCCGCAGCGATAAACAGGACCCCCTTGCGCTGGTACTCATGCTTGATCCCGCGCAGGTCCTCCTCCGCCGCGGTGCCGCCGTAGCCGGCGTCTGCAGGCTGTCCGTCGGACACCAGCATCAGCAGCTTGATGTCTTCCGGCCGGTGTACCAGCCGCTCCGCCACAAAGCGGAGCGCGGCGCCGTCCCGGTTACTGCCCCGGGCCGAAATGTCCATCATCCGATAACGGTCATCCCGGTCAATGGCGTCAAACTCAGCGTAGGAATAGAGATCGACGCCTCTGGACGTGGAGTGGCCATACACGGTAATAGGGATCCCGAGCGCCTGGCAGAAATCATAGAGGATGATTGCCGTCGCCCTTGCGTAGGTAGCCCGGTCGTTCCAGGACATACTTCCCGACTCGTCCAACAGGAGTCCCACACAGAGCGCGGGCATCTCATTGGGCAGCGCATTTTTGTAGAACACCCGGGAGTCCGTCCGAAACAGCGCGTGGGCGTCCAAACGTCTGCCCATCAGCAGGCTCGTCTGCTTGCCGCCCCGACGGCTGTCCTGCATCTGCTGGAGAACTGACTTTTGCAGCTGCTTGGAGATGTGGAGAAGATCGCCGGCGATGGACTGGTACTCCTCCTTCAGTTCCTCACTGACGGAAGCAATCCGATGAACCGTCTTGCTGACGCCGTCATGGATGTCCCCATAAGAGATGCTCTGGGCCAGTTCTGTCAGCTCCTCTGTCCGCTGGCGCTCCAACTCCGTGGTCACGCTGTTCTCTGCGATCCGGTTCAGCAGCCGTTCAACGTCGGCGGCGGCCCCGGTGTAGCCAGCACCTTCGTAGCTGTCGTCATGTTCCGTGCTGCCGCCATCCGGTGCGGAAACCTCACTGGTATCATGCAGCGGAATGCGGCCACCCTCCTGGTCCGACACCTTCTGATGCTGCTGGGGTGAACCAGGGACACCCGGCATCATTTCCAAGCCGCCGTCGCCATTCTGGCTGGATTCAGCGTGAGAAGCGTCTGCTGAAGGGTCTTCGGTGCCTTCTTCACCAGATTCTTCACCGCCCTCCCCGCCAGAGGGCTTTGCTTCGGCCTTTTCCGGGTCCTGCTCCTCACTCTCGCCGTCCGCGCTGCCCGCAGCCAAAGCCGCAGTTGCAGCACGCTGGGAGCCGGTAGCCGATGTGGCTTCCGATGGCGCGGGACTGCCGCCCACAGGAGACGTTTCGCCGGTGCCCTCCTCGCTGCCGCCGGCAAGGGCGGAGAGTAGGGTGCTCAGCAGATCGTTCGGGTCACCGGACCCGGAACCGCCGCCTTCCGAAGCGGCATTGTCCGCTTGCTCCTTGATGTTCTCCAGCAAATCCTTGATATGGGACCAGCAGCGGATCAGGATCATATTTGCCGTCCTGCACCGGTCCCGGGCATCCCTGCTGACCAGAGCCTTATCCAAATCTCCCAGGAGGGAAAAGACCATCTGGATCCGCTCGTCCGAGAGCAGCGTCCCGCCGTACTTGAGTTCGCCCCAAAGCATATAGGAGAGGAGCCCACTGCGAATGCTCAGCCAAATGTGGCCGCCGTCGGCCTCTTGGTCAATCATATCCTCCATGGTGGAATAATCCTCAAATCGCACCTGGCGCAGTTTCTGTAGGCTGCTGCCCAGAATACCGGGATAGTCCAGCAGCATCCTGTTTTCAATGTAGCCATCCTCCAGGATGTTCAGGATATCGTGGGACACGCGGGCAACGAGCTCCCTGTTTTTCGGGTCGGAAGCCTGGAAGGCCAGGAAATCCGCCTCCGCGTCCCGCTCGGTGATATTCCGAAGGGGCGGCGGTTCCGGGAACCACTTTCCCGATTCCAGGAAGGCGTGATAGGACTGGTAGAGCAGGAAGTCCGTGTAGAGCACATGTCCCAGCTCATGAGAAAACAGGCCGCTGACCATCTCATACCGCGTCTGCCGCCCCTTTTGCTTAGTCACAAGAGGGTTGCCGGCGTTGATGTGGATCAAGAGATTGTCCGTGCAGGCCAATCTCGGCAACTTGGGCTCCCACATGATGTCCAGCTTCACCCGCCGCCGGCAGCCATACCGCCGCGTCTGGGCGGCGGCGATATCGGCAAAATGGGCTGCCAGGATGCGGGAGGTGAAAAACTGGCGGTCTGTGATTTTGGACTGTTTCTGCGCAATCAGCTGCTTGATCTTTTTATGACTCACTCTTGCCAAGAGTAACTGTCCTCCCTTCTAAATCATAGATTTTTGTTCAGACCGCTTTCTTGCGCTTGGGCGCGAATATAGGCTCCAGCACAGTCGCTTTCAAAGCATCCCGATCCTCCTCGTCGGAAGTGGCCTTGCTCACGATGGTGTAGAGCGCGGAGCTGTAGGGATCTCCCGTGATCTCCGTGCTCATGATCCAGTCGATGAGGCTTCGCATGCCGCAGTTACCGTCCGAGATCCCGTTCTTGCGGCAATAGTCCGCCATGTCTGTCACGACCTGGACCATACGCCCCACCAGAACATCGTCCTCACAGCCGGTGATGCTCATAGCGCGCTGCGCCATGATCTCCGGGGCGGGCAGTTCAATGTCCTGGGTAAGATTCATCCGGTCCAAAACCGACTGGTTGACGCCCCGGCACCCCTCATAGCTGACGTTGGTAGTCACCACGACCACTGCGTCCGGATGGCGGTGGATCACCTCGCCGGTAGGCAGGGTGATAGATCCCCCCTGCTCCAGCAGAGAGTTCAGACCCACCAGCACACCGGGCTGGATAATGGTCGTGGGCTCCTGTAGTTCTACCAGATAGCCGTGCTTGAGCGCGCGGATGAAATCAGTCTCGATGTAACTATAGGTCTGCCGTCCATCGGCGAACTCGGGCTTCACCTTGCAAAGCTGCTGCAGCTTGTCGGTGACCATTTCCATGACCAGGCCCATGCAGTCCTGGGACGTGGCATCGGCTTTCTCCACGCCGGTGAGCTTCTGATAGGTGCCGGCGGGATCGTAGTCCATGTCATCCAGGTCAGGCAGGCCCATGAGTTTTTTGACATTCTCATAGGTGATGCCGCCCATCTCCTTGAGCTGCGCCCGCTGCTGATCCAATTCGGCGTCGCCGGTGGATGGCCCATCCGTGTCGGGGAACACCTGGCCGATCAGGTCGTAGATCTCCGTCCCGGCAGAGCAGGTGTACTTCATATACGGCAGATTCAGGCCCGCAGCGATGGCGCGGGCACCCTCGGTCTTTCCCGTGCCGGCGGGGCCGCGCAAAAGGAAATTGCGCATGGGCAGCGCCTTGCCGGTGGACTGCTTGGCGTGCTTGCAGATGGTGACCACCTCCTCGGGCAGCACATACCAGGGAGCCAGGACCGGCACCAGGCTCTGCTCGAAGGGCGTGAGTACCCGCGTCGTATCCAGCACATACTTCCCCACAAAATCGCTGTGGGGCGTGGCGGGCTTGATCTCCAGCTTCTCCGGCACGGTGCTGTTGGCCAGGATGGTAAACATCCCGGCAACCACGGTGTCCGGCCGGAAGTTCCCGGAGTCGATATGGGTGGTGGACACCCGCATCACATTGCCGGTGCTGTCAATACTGGTCGGCAGATGCGCCGCGCAGGAGCTGTCATTGATGCGCCGGTAAGCATTGTCACAGAGGATGGCCATGCGCTCCGTCGACTCACCCATGTCCGGGTAGCCGCCCTGATACTGGATCTCCAGAGCATCCAGGTTCTCCCGAAACTCATCGTCCGCCATCAGGGCGGGGAGCATCGACATCATGATCGCCGCGCCGTCCTTCCCATTGTTGCGGACGGCATAGGTTTCGAGCATCTCCGTGTCCTTGTTGTAGATACTGGCCAGCATGGCGCCGCCGGCAGGATCGTAGACCGCCAGGTGGTACACTTCCGGGCCGGAGGCGGACTTATATTCCGCAACGCCTTTAGTGCCGCAGAGTCCGACCGCACCCGGTGCGGAGCCGTCCTTGCATTTGAAATACGCCTGGACAGCCTTGACCACCGTGCTGCACAGCGTTGCCTCCGTGCCATTGCCGTACTTGGACGACACCTTCACCTTTTTCTTCGCCTTGTCAAAAGGCGCAGGCAAAGGCCGGCTGAAAGCAAACAGTTTCGAGCTCATTTTTGTTCACACTCCCTATTTAACTTTGATCTGTACCTGGATGCCGTCCGCCAGCGGTTCCGCGGCGAAAAAGCCGTTCCTCAGCAGTTCCTTGCAGATGGGCGGCCAGCTGTCCCCATGGGGGAGCTGGCTGGCGGGGATCCGGAAGCTGTCCTTCCCGCTGCCAATCACCTCATTGCACTGGGCGTTGAGCGCCTGGAGATTTGCCTCCACCCACTCAAACGCCAGAAGGCCATAATCCACTGTCTCCGGCTCCTGTTCCGGCTCTTCCGACGGCTCAGTTTCCGGCTCTGAGGCCGGCTGCTGCGGCTGTTCGGCAGTTGGATACTGAAGCCCGCAGAACTGGAGGTTGTTCACCTGCACCACCGCTCTCCGGTATCCGCCGGCGCGGTTGAGCAGGATGCTCAGCTCTCCGCCGTGGACGAACCGATCCCGGGCATCTGCAACACCCCACACCCATCTGGCATTGGGATACCGCAGCAGCACCTGCTCGGTGATCCTGCGCTGGAGCACCGAGAATGCCGTGTTCAGCACCGACTCCTCCGACGCAGGCGGAGGCAGCGCCAAAAGCGGAGCCTGAACCGGCTGCTGAGGTGCCGCATCCATGTGGAACAGCATCCATAGTGCGTAGAAAAATACACCGATCAGCATCAGCAGCAGGATCGGCCACATTCTGAGAATGAAGGCCAGCAGGATCATCATGCCGATGACGGTCAGGACATCACGCCTCTTTTGCATCTTCCTCTTGCATTTCATCACCCATTGCCTCCTTCGATTCTGGCAGGTAGAGATAGACGGTGTTATCCCCCCTTCCCTGCGTCTTGCTGCTGACGAGCGCCGCCATCATGCCGCAATTCTTACCAAGCAGCATCCTGACGCGCTTGCCGCAGTCCTTGTTCGCCTGTCCCGGCGACACGGCCTTCTTGAAATCGCAGCCGGTTCTACACAGCCGCAGCCGATACTGTCTCCGACAGTCCAAGGCGTGTTGCAGGCACAGTCGCTGGTCTTTTGTCAACGTGTCGCCGGTCAGCCGGCGCAGGACAACATCCAGCTTTTTTGCACGGTGTTTAACGCTTGTTTTCACAAAAGATCTGTTTTTCAAATCCATCACCTCCCCTGAAACGCAAAAAAGAGCGCACATGGAGTGGACGGATCCTACTTCATGTGCGCTCTTTTACGCCTGTGGTCATTGTTGTTTCCAGTTCCTCAGCCTGGGAAGAAGGGGTTCTGTCCCCCGCTGAAGCTCTCATACCCCGTGAAGTTCTGGGGCATTTCCGTGGTTGCCTGCATGGTCTGGCTGGACTGCGCCGGAGCCGCAGGTGCGGCCTGGGAAGCTCCGGGCGCCTGGGAGTAGCCCTGCTGGCCCTGGCCTCCCGTATCCTGGCCGTTGCCGTTCTGTTCCTTCTTCTGCCCGCCGGTGTGGGAGAATTTGATGTCATCAAGCACAATGACCGGCGCAGATCGGCCCTCGCCGGTATCCTTGTCCGTCCAGCGCTCCTCGTCGTAGTCGCCGCACAGGGAAATGAACGAACCCTCCTTGAGCGACATTTTCTTGATGCGCTCGCAGAGGTCGCCGAAGGCCTTGACCTTCAGGTTGACCCAGCGGTGGTTGTTCTCCGCCCGGCTGTCGTATTTGCGAATGCCGACCTGGAAAACTGCGAACTCGCCGCCGTTCTCGCTGTTGAAAAGGCGGATCGCCGGCGCGCCGTCGTACCCTCTGGACACAACGGCATCTGAGATAAAGATCTTCATCATGGCTTTTTTGCTCCTTTCCGCAGGCCTCACCCTGCATACAAATGATTTTATTTCAACCCGCATTGGCGCGGGCGGAAAACAAAAAAAGTGCCAAACGGCGCGATAGCGCCATTTGACACTGTGGTACACGGGAACTTTGTTTTCAGTCAGAAAACACGGTTACTATTGACTTGATTATAGCATGGAGAAATGCAAAGGTCAATATTTAACCATCGTCCCCTATTCCAAATTCTAAATCCAGCGGATCTTCTCACCACCCGGATATTTTTCCGACACCTTGCGAGGGCGGCTTCTGCAATTCCAGCCATTTGGCCGGGGCTCTGTCATCCCGTCCTGCCGGAAGCCAACCGCAAGCATACTGCTCCCGGACTCCTGTGGCAGCGTGTAGGTCACGATCCGCCGGTACCCCATAGCCCTGGCCGCGCGGATCGCCGCGCCGCTTACCATGCTGACTGCATTCCGATAGACCGGATCACAGCATATCCTGTTGAGTTCTAAAGTGCGCCCGTCATTCAATGCTCTGGCTTTCGGTGTACTGGCAATGACCACACCGATCAAGGCGCCGTCAGCCGTCAGCCCAACAGAAAATTTGTGTCCCTGAGGCTCCGCACAGTGGCGGTGATTACGCCTGACAAAATCCAGCGCCTCTTTTAAGGACACAGGAGCAACTTCCATCGGGACCATCATGCTCAAGCGGTTCCCATCCAAATAGGAAAGCTTTGGCCAGTCATTGGCTCCTTGATAGATTACATACCGCCCAAGCCTGCGGATGGCCGGGAACACCTCACGGCGCTGCTTATCATATATGGATGCCGGCTGTTGGATGCGCGCTTGCGCTATAGCAAAGGGATCAAGAGAAAGCACCGGCCTGTTGAGTATGATAGGATTGGTCAAGTCATAGCGTTTCCGCCCAGGCACTCCATAGTGATAGATTTTCACATTTGCTGGCACTTTCCCTTCCAAGGCATTCCTTATGCGCTCAAAATCATCATCAGAAAGGGAAAAGCTGTCCCGATACCAAATGCCCTGGATGCAGTAATTAAAAAGATGGTAAACCATTTCTCCTCATTAGACCCCGTCCCGTCTGCCCGGCACCATCGCCAGGTAGGCATGCAGTCGGTGGATCCCCTGCCATTCATAGAGTGGAGCGGTATCCGCAATATACAGCGTCACCGTGTCGCCCTCCCGGACGGCGGCATGCCTGTTGCGGAGCATGACCAGCAGCGCCTTCCCGTTTGCCTCCAACAGTATGGATTTTGGCCGTTGGCGGAGGACAGTCCTCTCTACCTTCAGGATAACCCCGCGAAGAATGAGATACTGTCCCCGCATCCCGGTGCGGTACAGGCGCGCGGCACAGATGGTCAGCAGCGCGGCGCCCAAAAGGAACGGGACGGATACCGAGAAAGAGATGAAAGCCAAAGCGCCAATCGCCAATACGAGGCAGCACACCGCCAGTCCCATCTGTATGATCAACTGGTGCTGAAGCGCGGGGGGCAGCGATTTCCAGTCCTGTTTCATTGTTCTATCCCCTCCTATACCAAAAACAGACAGCCCGCATGCAAGAGGCGGAGGAGCACAGCAACCAGACCATCCCGCGCCGGAGAGTGCTCCATCTCCTGCTCCAAAGCGCCTTCCCGGATCGTCCGAGCTGAGTAGAGCTTTTCCGTCAGTAGCTGCCGCCCCTCTTCCCCGAGCAAATTCGGCGTCGGATCTGTCCCCTGCTCCTCCAGTCGGATCAGCTCGCTGGCTGTGAGGCGCAGGCCGGCGTGTTGGATCCACCTCCAGATACGGCCGTCGCCACCCGCTTCTGAAAACTGCCCCTCCGACTCGGCCTGCGGACAGATAATGCTCCCGGAAAGCAGGCGGTAGAGCGCCAGGCCGCCCTCCTCCTGTGTGGTGACGGCAAGGCCGGACTGCTCCAGGCGCTCAACGAACCGGGCCTTCTGCGGCGGGACCGGCTGTGGCGCCAGTCTGGCAGATTCCCACAAAGCAGCCATCTCCGGTCCAAGGGCGAAGATCCTGCCGCAGTGGGAAACCCTGACGGTGCCGTCCTTTTCCGGGACGGACAGACCTTTCGATAAGTACATCATGCAATTCACCCCATCCTTATCATCTTTTGCTCTATTACACGGACGGGGCGGCCCGATTACAACAGCATCATGAGCGCCACGGAGGCCAGAATCACAGCAAAAACGCCAGCCAGGAGAATGGCGACCTTCTTAATCATTTCAGGATCCACTCCCTCCTCCTGTTCCCCTGCATCCACTGGCTTTACATCGTCATAATAGCCATCGTAATTGATATCCATGGGATTCCTTTTCCGTTTCGCCGGATGCGCCGGGCCGGTTGTGGGGCTTCGGCGCTTTTGCTTGGGCGCCGGGCGCTCCCTCACACTCGTCTTACCCTTAGGCTTCGGTTTCGATTGGGGCGCCTCTGTCTGGGCGGGGATCTTTTTGCCGCACTCCGCGCAAAAAGAGGCGGCACCTCCCACAAGGGAAGCGCCGCAATAGGGACAATACTTCATAGGTTCCACTCCTTGTCTGAATTTCCAGCTCAATCGCTGTTCATCCTTAGAGACAGGAGTAGATAATAGGATTATACCATCAAAACATCTTCCTGTCACCCGCGCCGGACTTGCCATTTCCACTGCCATAAACACTGCCAAAGGCACTTGCAAATCCAGCCTGCTGAGCAGGCGCTTTCTGTGCAGGTGCAGCGGGAGCCAGAGGTTTCGGTGCCGGGGCCGGCGCCGCGGAATGCGGCGCTCTCCCCTGTCCCCCACGCACCCTGTCCCTGCCGCTGGCACGCTGGGCATGGATCGTAGTCCATTCTGAAGCGTACTTTGCGGCGAGCCAGGCTCGGTAGTGCTCGACCGTCGTCAGCAGCAGTTCATTGAGCTGCCGCCAACTGAGGATCACAGAAACATGCTGTTCAGGCTTTGTCCCGAACCGCGGGACAATGAGCCCGGTCTTATTCTCCTCTCCTGGCCCGCTGTCGGCGGTGAGGAAATAATCCGACTTTGCCGCAACGGTCAGCCGCACGACCCGGGAAAGGCTCTTTCCATCCGGACGGGGACGTCCATATTTCGTCAGATACTTGGCTGCGGTGCCGCCCAGATGCTCATACAGGGGATCCTTATTGCCGGCATTCTTATACTGCTGCATCCGCATGTGGAGCGTGCCGGAGGCGGCCTCCTGGGCCAGGGCCAGGAACTCCGGCACATCAATGTATATGCTGATGTTGTTCACATAACGGCTGCCTTTTGGCTTTGTGGTGTCATAGGACACAAACTGCAGGTGTACTTTGTCAAGATGGAAGGTGTCGTTTCTGACCTCCACAAAGCACCCCTTGGCATCCTTACGGATGATCTGACCCCAGTTGTCCTGCGATACCGGCTTGTTGTCGTTTTCCATCCCAATCACACATTCACCGGCTCCAGGTCATTGGCAGCGGTTTCGGCACCGTCCGTATCGGGCCGTTGGTCCATAGTCATATCCCGGAACTTTCGGCACAGGTTCAGAAGGTACTCCTCAGCCTTTTCAAACTGCGGCATGAAGTCCTCCTTTGTATCGTAGTCCACATAGAGGGCGAAGAGAATGGCGTTCCAAAGCATCTGAAGCGTGTGTTCAGAGCAGTTGTTCTCCTCCAATTTTCTGACCATTGCGCTCAGATTGACCGTGACCACATTCCACCGGATGAAGAACTCGTCCTCCTCCGGGATCTGGAACTGTGCCAGCCAGCTGCGCACAGTATTGCGCTTTTTGGCCGACCCGCAGTTGTAATCATTGATGATGTACTTCACCCGGATATTCTCCCTGGTGATTTCGGCATCTTTGTCCTTAACATCTTGGAAAAGGGCCACACGGCCCAGGGGATACAGGGCGCACACGGTGGGCTTGCAGTCGTGAACGCTGCATCGGCCGTCTGGCAGCAGCAACGGGCAACGTCTCTGGGGGCCAACCGGCACCATATGTACCACGGGAATCCGCGAGGAGTCGCCGATATAAACCTCCGCGCACTCCTCGATGACCTGTTTGGGGGTCTTGCCGATCTTCTTGGCGATATTGTAAATGTCACGTGTATTGAAAAGAATCGTATCCTGGTTCTTGCAGCACTTTCCGCAGCGGCGGCACTTGAATCGGAACTCGGAATCCAGGTCCAGCAGATACTTTTCCATCTCCTCCGGCGACTTGGCATTTGCAATTCGTTCTCTGATATCCATATTGATGACTTCCTTTCAAAGAATATGAGGGCATCCGACTACCGGATGCCCCCGCGTTGTTGTGTTCCTTTCGGTCCCAGATGGGTTATGCCTCGATCCCGGCGTCAGCCAACATCTGCAGGAACTGCTGCTCCGTGAGCGTCGTGACGCCCAGGGTCTGCGCCTTGGTCAGTTTGCTGCCGGCGTTTTCACCAACGATCAGATAGTCCGTCTTTTTGCTGACAGAGCTGGCGGGCCGGGCCCCCAGGCTCAGCAGCTTCATCTGGATCCCGTCGCGGGTGTAGTTTTCCAGCTTGCCGGTCGCTACAACGGTCTTACCGGCAAAGGGGTTGTTCTGCGCTTCAGGCATAGTAGTTTCCTCCTTCAGAAATGTGATATGGTTGAGGGCAGGCCGCCAGAGCTTGGCCTCCTCCTCGTCGCTGTACCAGCAATAGATGTTGTCATTCATCACCTGGCCGAAATCCTCCAACTGCGTGAAGTCAAACTGATCCAGGATGGCCCGCTCGAAAGCATCCCAGGAGCCGCTAAACTTCCGGTTCAAGATCCGGCCGGCGTGGCGTCCCACCTCCGGGATACCCAGAGCGGCAATGAACTGATTGAGCGTGCAGGTGCGCCGCTCGTCCACCGCCTTCTGGAGCCGGGCAAACGATTTCTCGCCGAAGCCCGGCGTTTTGAGGATCTCCTCCTTGTGCCGCTCCAGCTCATACAGGTCACCGTAGTTTTTGACCCAGCCATGCTGCACAAAGGTTGTCAGCGTCTGCTCATCCAGCCCCTTGATCTCCATACGGGTTTTGCTGCAGAAATGGACAAACTTCCGCACCAGCCGGGCGGGGCACGCCTCATTGTCACAGTACAGCTGGCGGGTCCCGCCGCTGCTCTGGCGAACCACAAGCGTGCTGCCGCAGCAGGGACAGACATCGGGCAAGGGACACCCTCCGCTTTTCGTCTTGTTTTCGGCAATTTGAGGAATAATCATGTTTGCCTTATACACGCTGATGGTGTCCCCCGGTCCCAGAGCCAGACGTGTGAAGTTGTCCAGGTTGTGGAGGTAGGCGTGATTGACCGTGGTGCCGTCGATGACCACATCATCAAAAACGGCGGTCAGGCTGATCATCCCCGTGCGGGTCGTGGCGACCTCCAGGCGGCGGAACTTGGTTTCGTACCTGGTATCCGGCCACTTGAAAGCAGTCATCCGGTTTTCATGGTGCCCGGTGGCGCCAAGGGAGCGGCCATAGGCCAGGTCGTTGAACTCGAAGATCAGCCCGTCCGTCGGGTAGGCATACTCCTTGGGCTGATAGAAGTCCATCGCCTGACGGACAGCCTCCTCCGAGGCGCCGGCGGCCAGGATGGAATAACCCACTGTAGTGAACCCCATTTGTGCCAGGAAGCGCAGGGTTTCCCACTTGGTGCTGCCGCCCAGGTTGTCGCTGATCAGGTCAAAGGCCATGAAGGAAAGCCCGCGCTCCCGGACCTCCTCCGCGTTCAGCTTTCGGACGCTGCCTGCGGCGAGGTTCCGCGGATGTGCATACGGCTCGTCCAGAGTCCCGTTGAGGGCGTGAAACTCCTTCCAGCTGATGACGCCTTCCCCCCGGACCTCAAGCGGCTCCTTACAGGGAATGACAAGCGGGACATTTTTCATAATGCGCACCGTGTGGGTGACATCCTCGCCCTGCAGGCCAACGCCCCGGGTAATCGCCTGTGCCAGTTTCCCGTTCTCATAGCGCAGCACAAGGGTGAGGCCGTCCAGCTTCCAGCTCAGGACTGCCTCATGGCCGCCCAGGTATTTGTGGATATCCGCAACGCTTTTGCACTTATCAGCGGACAGCATCGGCCGGGTGTGGCGCACGGCGGTAAGGCTCTCCAGCACCTCGCCGGATACCCGCTGGGTAGGCGACGAGGACAGGATGGTTCCGGTTTCCCGCTCCAGGGCTGCCAGCTCGTCATACAGCCGGTCATAGTCCAGATCCGCCATGATCGGGGCATCGTACTTGTAGTAGGCCTCGTCTGCCTCGTTAATCGTTTGAATGAGTTCCCTCATTCGCTCTAAGTTCTGCATTCCTATGCCTCCAGTCAATAGATCCTCGTGCATCGGCCCGCCGCTTCAGCAATGCTCCGGCGTACGGACTCCAATTCTGCATCGTCCGATACCTTGGCATCGTCCAGATCCAGGACCTCCACATCAACCTGCGCCAAAGGGCAGTTTGCATACACAGCCTGAACGCGGCCGTCTTCCACCACGATGTGGATGGCCAGTTTCTGGCACGCCGGAACGTGCTCGTTCGGTCTTTCGGTTTCCAAATCACTCACCTCCTCGGAAACGAAAAAAGGGACGCCTTTCAGCGTCCCATCCTGTGGCCCGAAGGCCCGTATTATATATAAAAAAGCGCCCAAAGGCTGATCTGCCTTCAGGCGCTTTGAAACACGGCAACTGATGATCGCTTGCGCAATCAACGGATACTTTATGGCGCTATTATACCCGACCGCCGAGTAAAATGCAAGCCTTATCCTGCCGGGCAAGGATTTACTCCCCGGGGATTGCATTTTCTCAGTGAATAGGATATACTTTGGATAACAGTATCTGAGCCTTTCGGCAAAGTAGACCGTGTTTCCAATGTGCCATCACCCCTCCGGGGCGATGGCATTTTTTGTTTTCCGAGCCGATTTCGGCAACAAAGCGAGCAGGGATTAACCGTTCCTGCTCGCTTTTTTATATAGATGCGCCTCCGTTCCGGAGGCATAACCCTGTGTTCCGGGCCGAAGTCCGTTCACATACACGGCACGAAGTCCAAAGCCTAATATCAGAAAGGAGTTTCACAGCTAAATGTCAAAATCAACGCCGAAACGAGATCGGCAAAAGCAGGAGGTGTCGAATTATGTCTGAACGAGGATTGGATCCCTACCGCTGCACGAGCTGCCCGAATCGGTTAACCTACCTGGATCCAGTACCCAGGCGGGAACGCGGTGTCAATCTGCAGTTTGGCCAGACCTACTGTACTGCCGGGAAAAAGCCACGTGTGTTCAAAAAGAAGGAATGCAAAGTTTATCCACCCGACTGGTGCCCGAAGAAGAAATGGCCCTGCGAGTTTCGGATCTATACCTTTAAGAACATAAGATCGCGTTGTATGCACAACATGTTCCATGAGGACGAGGTCCCGAGCGAGTTCCGCTGCGCCGTCCGGCAGGAGGGTGTGGTTGAGCTGTCGCCAATGGCTTTCTTCTCCGGTCTGGAAGACAGCACCGCCGCGCAGCTTTTGGGCGTTGCTGTAAATTCCGGCGAGATTGTGGAAATGGATGATGGACTCAAGCATTACTGTTTCTATCTGGATCTTGGAGGAGCGCGGTACCTGCCTTACTGGGATGCCGACAAAGCCAGGCAAAACGTGTATCAGCCGGATTCCGAGGATGATTAAGGCCCTGTGCCACAACGAATAGGAGGTTATGAACTACCATGTCACAAACCAGAGATCCCAACTCTACCTACTGCCGGCGCTGCGGCGCCGAGCTGGTCTGGGAGCATCCGAAGGGCTCCGGACACTACCAGATGTCCAGCGACTACGTTGGCGGCGATATCTGCCGCAGCTGTCTGGAAGAGCAGCGGTCCATGCCTACCGGAGCTGCGCAAGTCATGGATGAGGATGTGACGAAGATCTCCGTCACGCTGTACCAAGCGCCCTTTGCTGTATTAAGCGAGCGTGGGCTGCTGCTGAAAATGCACGACCACAACCGCCCCTACGCCGGCCCGGTTCCCTCCCAGTACTATATGCCGGTCTTTCATGGGAACCTGGAGTTCCGTGGGCCTCTGCCACAAGATCCCATTGCCCGCAGAGCCAGCATTCTGGAAAACTTCTTCGCCCTATATAACCGTGATGACCGTCCGAACCCCAAGACCAGCCGCAGCATGTCGGTTGGGGATGTGGTTAAGCTGGACGGTCAGTTTTATCTCTGCGCCCCCACGTGCTTCACTCAGGTTGACTTCAAATCGGTGGAATTGAACGGCCCGGTGGTCAGACTGGTCACGCCGGATGGCTCCACACTCGAAGTCAGTGTATTTCCAAATGATGATTTTCCCTGCATCAACATCGACCTGCTCCAGAAAGACGGCAGTTCGGAGCGCGTCTGTTTTGTGGAACACAACCCTGAGAAGGCACCTGGACACCAGCTTCATATCGGCGTCTATTGCTCCACGGAGGAAGACACCGTCTACTACGACAGCTATGTCAGAACAGAGGAGAAGGTCTATGAGGTATGAGCAAACAGGCGAATAAATACATCACACCTGAAGCCTTCGAGTCTGTCCGGGGGGAAGATATACCATGGGACAACTGAAGGATCTTACCGGGCAGAAGTTCGGGAAGCTGACCGTCCTCAGGCGGGTGGAAGATAGAAAGCGTGGACGGCCCATGTGGCTTTGCCAATGTGAGTGTGGAAATCAGACTGTAGTTTCTTCCACCAGGCTCCTGCTACCGAACGGGACACGGTCCTGCGGCTGTCTCAGGCACCAACCATCGAATAATCTGGTGGACCTCACAGGCAAGGTTTTTGGGCATCTGACGGTGCTGCGTCGGGACGAATCGGTCACCGGCGGCAAGGCAAAGTGGATTTGCCGGTGCATCTGCGGCAACACTGTTTCTGTTTTCTCCAGCAGCCTCAGAAGTGGGAAAACAAAATCATGCGGCTGCCGCAGCGCACCGCTCAAACACGATCTGACGGGGCAAGAATTTGGATATCTCCTTGTACTCGGCCGGGTCTACAACCCGAAGATCAAAAGCAAAGAGGTGCGCTGGAAATGCCTTTGCCGGAACTGCGGGCGTATCGTTCAGGTGAGCAGCTACTGGCTCAGGATCAGCGACCCTTATGGTCACTGCAAATGCACCCGGTTCCACAAACCTAATCAGGACGAGCAAGATTGACGTTTCTTTTGGTGGGGCAGCCCTTGTAAGGACTGCCCCGCCATTCATCCATGCGGAAACCGTCTGCGGATGACATTATTATCTACTATTTGGGAGGAACAAAAAATGTCGAAGAAAGATGACGCCTTAGAGCAGCTGCGCCAGCGAAAGATTGCGATGCCGGATGTCGCGCCGCCTGTGCATGCTGGTCTTTGGGACCTCCCCGGCTTTGCGGAGGCGAGAGAATATTTTCATCGCAGGGGACTTACAGGCGCCTGGGTAGACACGGTGATTGACCCATCTGACAAATGGGCGTGCTTTGAGCGTCCCGGAAAGTCGTACTATCGGAGCGAATGTCCGGCATTTGAGGGCTTCTGGTTGGATGGCGGTTGCGGCTCAGTCCAGTGTCGAAACGTCCCCTTCCTTTTCCCGGGATTGCATTGGGATAACACCTGCAGTAAAAATCCGGAGCTGTGCCCGTTTTATAAAAAAGAGGAAGAAGCTTGAACAAGATGGCCGCTTGCAAGGGAAAACGTGCGGTTCAAAACATGGCCAGAGCTGTCATTGCTTTTTGACGCCATATCGGCTAAAATAGGACACGCCGCCTTCGTACGCGCGGTTAAATCCAACGACTTCAAGAGGAGTATCAGCATGACAGTGAAAGAGCTGGGCGAGCTTCGCCGCCGTCTTCGTCCCGATAAAAACGCCATCAGCCGTATCTACGGGTGCTATGTAAACAGCAGCAGGGAGATCATCTCGTACCTGGACGAATCTCTGGGCACCATGCCCCAGGACGAGTCAGAGAAGTATCTGAGCCTTCTGAAGAAAGGACTCTCCGGCGGACTGGGCCGCAACCTGATCGACATCGTGTTTTCCACAGCGCAGGTAATGGACAGCGACGAGCATCGCCTGCTGACCGCCCTGCGGGATTCTGAGTTAAGGGATGCGGAAGCCCGGAACAGATTCTATCAGACCGTCATTGACTCCCTGGAGATGGAGGACTGCAACTACCTGATCCTACTGGCCTGCGATGTCTATGATGTGCCGCACCGGAGCAAAGACGACGAGCTTCAGCCAGACGCCTCCGATGAGGTGTTCCGCTACATCCTTTGCAGCATCTGCCCGGTCAAGGACGGGAAACCGGAGCTTGGCTTTTTCTCCGGGGACAATGAGTTCCACAGCTGCATGGCCAGCCAGATCGTCTCACAGCCGGAGCTGGGCTTCCTCTTCCCCGCTTTCGATGACCGGACCGCAAACATCTATAATGCGCTCCTCTATACCAGGACGCCGGACCAGGTACATCACGAGTTCATCGCCGCCGTTTTCCATACGGAACCGCCCCTCTCCGCAGCGGAGCAGCGGGAGGGCTTCCAGGCAGCGCTCAGCGGCGCGCTGGATGACTCCTTCAATATGGAAGTCGTGCAGGCAGTGCATGAGCGGCTCCTCGACAAAATCGAGCAGCATAAGGAGAGCAAAGACCCGGAACCGCTGACAGTTTCCGTCCAGGAGGTTGCCACCATACTGAAGGACTGCGGGGTCGCGGACACCCAGGTCGCTGCCTTTGAGGCACAATGCGGTGCGCAGTTCGGCGACGGCGCTGTTCTGAATCCGGAGAACATCATCGACAGCAAACACTTTGAGGTAAAGACCTCTGACGCCTCTGTCGCTATCGACCCGAAACGCAGTTATATTGTTGAGACGCGGATCATCGACGGGCGGAAGTATCTCCTGATCCCTGCCGATGAGGGCGTAGAGGTCAACGGCATGGCAGTTGGAATTGCCGCCGCTGACCGCCGAGCGTAAGCCTTTCTTCTCGCCAACCAGTTAAAAAGGGAGCCTGCCGCACCATGGTGCGGCAGGCTCCCTCAATTTATTTGGAAAAATGTGCAATGAACTCCCGTGACATTTCCGAAAACTCGTCCGACTTCTGGAGGTAGTTCATGATTGCGTCAACGGGGGCACCGTTCGTCTTGACAGTCGCTGTCATCAAAAAAACTCTGATCCTGGCACCCGGGTACCCGCACCACACGTTAAAGACCAGGTTTCCCTTCTCCTTCATGGACTCGCCAAACTCAATGGTGAATTGGAGCATCTCTTCGCCGTCCAAGCCGATAAAGTGGACAGGCAGTGTAAAGCGAAAACTATCAATCTCTTCCACATTTACTTCCATAAAGTGCATCTGTGTATCTCCTTAGGCTCTATCTTCGATGTTCTCACAATAGGGAAGCAACCGATTATCAACCAGGTCTTCCACCATTTGCTCGAAGCGCACCTGTGTCTCCACGAGTTCGCTGTCCAAGGCGTCTTTTGCCGCATTATCCCCAAATCTGGCACGACGCAGGGCCGCAACGAGCTCGTTGATCCGTACTGTTGCAGGAAGATTGATGGCTTGTCCACAATTCTCCGGCAGTGTAACTGCCGTCAAAACCGTAAAGTGCATATACTTTATGATCTCCCTTCTGATATGTTTTCTTTTCACGCCTTGCCGCATGAGTCCTGCGAGGCGTTAGTTCCTCTGGCAGATAATCTGCGCCATTTCACGCTTTTCGCCCTCACTGAGTTGCTCCGCATAGCCGGACTCGCAGCCGGGTTCCCAGGGGTATTTCCCGTCCGGGTCACAGACCAGAACACGCATCACCCGGGAAAAGCAAGAGTCCGGCACCGCCGGCGTTGTCTCGAAGAAATAGACCGGGAGTGTGAATATGTCGTCCTCCCTGTCGCCAGACCGATAGCACTTGCCCTTTTCTGTAATCTCCAGGCCGAGCAGATTGAGAATCATCTGCGCCTTTTCCTGGGGTACAGGCAGGTTCAGTTCCAGTTCCAGGCTGCCATGCCGATCCAGGCCGTGGGTATGGCTGCTGGGCCGGTCGGCAAGGATATAGTGAATGATCCAATCAGGTTTCACGTTTTTTCCTCCTCTTCCTCCGGCTCATGCCGGGCATTGCGCGCCAGCAGTGTGTCAGCCGGCAGAATCCCCATCAGCAGCAGCCGGATGGCCGTCTGATACCCGACCAGGTAAGCCTGGTCCAATTCCGAGGTCATCCGGCAGTTCAGCCAGTCTTCATACCGGTCAAATTGTCTCTGGCCCTCTCTGTCCAGCATCTGGCGGATCTGCTCCTGCAGCTGAAGGATCTCCCGATCCTCTTTTCTCAGTTCCTCACTTTCGTGGGCCGTGGCCTCCTCATAGGCGTCCCAGCCACCGTCAATGAGTTCCTGAAAAAAAAGGGCGATCTCCGCCCGCTCCGGGGGATGGTTCCCAACGGCCTGCGCCAGCTGGCAGATCGCCTGTTCCAGCGCCAGATGATACTGCTGCATGACGGCCCGCAGAGAACCGCCCGCGTTTAGATCTTTTCGCATTGTAATGCACCTCCTATTCTTTTGCGCTCTGCTGCCTTTGTCTGTATATAAAAACAAGCGCATGGATCCGCTGCGATCCATGCGCTTGGTGCCTTTTCGGCGCGGAATATCAAATTGTGAGCCTGCTTAGGCTGTGATAAAATGAAAAAAACTCCCAAAGGCCATTTGACCTCTGGGAGCTGTGAAACACGGTTACTGTGTCTGCCGGCGGCAAACAACGGATACTGTATGGTTGTATTATAGCGGATTGGTCAGTGGATTGCAAGCATCTCCTTGCCGTCACCCCTATATGGATGCTTTATTCCGGCTCTTCAGCGCCAAACAGATGCACCAGATAGTCCGTCCGGCCATCCAAGACCCGGATCACCTCAATTCCAGTTTCAGTAACCTTGTAGAAGACCAACTGCTTACTGATAACAAGGAACCGAATATCCTCCGGAACGCCGTCGTACCTACTGGATAGTGGAGTCCCCATATATGGATTATCCCCCAAAAGGGACACACCTGCAAGAATTTTCGATTTGAGTCTATTCGCCGCACTACGGTTTTTGAGCACATCAGCTATATAATCTGAAGGCTTGCCGATGTCTGAAATAGCAGCCGGCCTATACTGCAGTTTCACAGTTCAGTCACTCCAAGCAGGCGGTATGCTTCCGCTTCATCAATGAGTTCCCCAGAGTTCTCGCCAGCTTCCAGTTCCTTCATCAACCGTTCCATCGCCCTCGCTTTGATTAGCTCCGCATTCTCCTCGTTTACCTGGAAAGGGAACCCTCCGGCGTTGATGGACTGCTGGATGAAGATATTCAGAGCCTGTGTGAGCGTCAGGCCATTTTTCGCATAGACATCCTCTACCTGTTTTTTTATCTCCGGATTGATACGGAAACGGAACATATCCGTCTTGGGCGCCGATACAATGTTTTCCATGTCCGATCCCTCCCATGTATTCTTCTGCTTTTAGTATAGCCAAGCAGAGTAAATAAGTCAACAGGATGTAGCAACAATGTTGCTACATCCTGTTGTGGCCTGTGGTATTCACCCCTGTTTGGCTGTGGATCCTACCCCGAGCATTCACTGCACAGCCTGGCCAGCGCTGTGTATTGCCGATCCTGCAACTTCCGTGCCGTCAGCCGGTAGGCACGGGCCGCCTCGGACTGCGCTGTGAGCGGGTGTGCCTGATCCTCGCCCTGGAGCAGATCATACGCCGCCTGGAGCGCCTGGGCTGTCTCTTGGAAGATTTTCTCTTTCTCAGGCGCCTCCAGCGCATGGCGGTATCGCTCAAGGCTCGGGTGACGCCCCTTCAGGACCGCATATTCGCAGAGCATCCGCAGGATCTCCCGATCCAGTCCCGGCTGTCCTTCCTCCTCATAGACTTTGGAAAGGCTCTCACAGTGCCAGGCGTGATAAGGTACATCATCGTTGCTGCTCTTCGAGGTCAAGTAAACCTGGCCCCGCCGGATGCTGACCGCTCGAATATACTCTGTACTCATCCCTCAGTCATCTCCTGTTCCAAGAATCTGGCTCCGTCCGCTGTGGGCTGCTCATAGATAAACAGCACGCTGTCGGCAGGCGGCAGTTTTCGCCCTTTCCGGAGGTTGCGAACCACGCCGGCATTACCCCCTTCTCCAAGGAAGGAGTGGTACGCCGCCTGTGCTGTCAGATTGGCCTTGATGAACTTCAAATAGGTATCCGCCGCCACAAAGAGCGCACGGATCTCCGGCCAGTCCAAATCGCAGCCGTCCAGGCAATCTCCCCGGGCTGCGTATTCGGCTTTATCCCCGTTGAACTCCTCTGTGATGTACCTGCGCCCGTCCTTCCGGACAAAAACAACTCTCCTCCGTGTCATGGGGCCTCCTAACCGCATGGCTTTTCTCGCCGCGCGAATGATTTCATCCTCTATCGTATAGGGGAAAGAGTGAACCGGGTCAGACAGGTTCAGCTTGAACGTCTCCCGGTATTGGAACAGTCCATAGGTGATGGTTGCTAGGATTTCGCCGGTCCGGCGGTCAACCTGGCCGGAACAGCAACCATAAGCGCTGGCCAGCCGTTTCCCCGTCTGGAACCTGAAGAACGCATATTTCCTGGGTCTTGGCGCCGGCGCTTCCAGCCGCGGCACTCTGTTTGTTTCAGGCAATTTCAGCCCTCCTCTCCTGATCAATAGGTTGCTTTACACCAGTGGAGCATGGGCGGGATAGCTCCCTGCCCATGCTCCAAACGGTTTTTTATCTCTGCTCCGGCTTCAGCCAGGCAGAAACCTTGTCCTGCAGGAGAGCCGCTGTGGCCGGATCCATCGCTACCTCGACCTCAAAATCCTGTTCTCCCTCCTCTGCCCCACTGTTGTTGGCATAGGTGAAGAACAGGCGGACGCCATGCGTCTTGGTGTTGTAGGCGCAGTAGAGGTTGATGTAGTCATCGTTTTCATCCGTAACCACATGAAGGCCGGGAAAAAACAGATCCACGTTGAACCAGCAAGGGATATAGAAAGTGACGGTATCATCATCTTCCCACTGGGGGTCCTCCAGCTGCAGCTCTGCGTCGGTCAGCGGGCGGAGCATGGTGGTGCTTTTGAACGGCTTCACTGGTTGTCCTCCTTTACAGGCGGCTTTCCGGACTCCAGCCAGGACTGCCAGCAGGTCTGGCAGTCAAACTCCCGGCAGTCAAAGTCCGCTTTTGCCTGCTGAAACGACGGGCACGCCCCGCTGAGCAGCTGCGCCAGGCACTCGCTGTCCATCTCCGGACTTCGGATCAACTGCAGGCCGGGGCACGCTGCCTGCGGAAGGTGCTCCCCGGGGCCAAGCACCAGCTCGATCACGCGCTCCATCGCCTGGATAAATGCCTTGCGGCTGATCGAATTGCGGTATCGGTCCAGCACTTCACTGGTGATCTGGAGGATCGTGTTGGATTTGTTCATCAGACCGCACCCCCATTCATAGTCCCATCAGTATCGGCGGGCTTGAGGGGCTGCATCTCCTCATAGAGCGCCTGCCGGCGATCCTCTGTGATGACGCCCATCTGCCGGGCCAGGTCGATGGCGCCGATATGCGACCAGTACCATGCCAGGCGCGAGGCGCCAGATGCTTTGGGATCTCTGATATTGCGCGCAGCCTCCTGACGCATGGAGGACAACAGGGTTTCAACACTTTTGCCCGAATCAGACCATGGCATGCCGCAGGAGGGGCAATACGAGAACGGTGGCAAATTGGATCTACAAACGGGACATTCCTCGTTGCCCGCGACCTCATAGAGCATCACCGTATCACCGGGCGGTTCATCCAACAGGTCCCAACAGCCATTGCCCCCCAGCGTGGCCTCCGAACAGTTGAGGAACAGGACATACTGGCCATTCCACTGCTGGTAGTCTTCAAAGCGGAGGATATCCTGGATTTCATCCAAAGCCAGTTTTCCGCGCTTCTTTTTTATTACAATGCAGGGGATATCGTTGTGGTCATACTTTCGTTCCACGGTAATTCCACGTTTCATGCTTTCTGAGCCTCCTCTCTGAATGCTTGCTGCTCTCCTCCGGCATCTGTGCAAATTGCCAGCTGCTTCCGTGCTTGGCTGAGTTTCTCAGGATGTGCTGCCAAATACGAAGCGAAATTGAACTCCGTTTTGCTGATCCTGTATGTGAGATTTTCTTTTGCAAGACGGTACTCCGTCCGCGGCTTACTCTCCTTGACATCCCAACGGCTCCCATAGTAGCTGACAACGCCCTCTTTTTTGGTCGGAGTCCATCCATCTTTCATCCGCGAAATCACGAATTCACGCTTAGTCATCACTTTTCCGTCTGCCCGGATCAGAACATCCAGTACGGAGGATACCTTTCCAAACTGCATTGCGGTCATCTGATCCGCCCAGCCCAGGTATTTTGCCCTCGCCGCCTGTTCTGCAGCTTTCCGCTGCGCCTCTTTTTGAGCCGCCTTCTCAGCGCGTTCCGCTGCCAAACGGCGGTGTTTCTCCTCTTGTCGGGCGATATAGTCCAGCCGGTGCTGAGCATATCGGTTTCCTCGCTCTGTATCAATCTGTCGGACAAACTCAATGACCGCAGCACCAATGAATTTTCCTTCTACCACACTCTGATCAAAGGTGGTCAAGAAATGCTCCAGCGTGTCATAGCCAACCCGCTCGATTTCCTCCATCATTTTTTCAGGCGTGTACTGCTCCGGGTGCCTCATGTTGTACTGGTACAGGAGTCCGTCTTTTCCCCCTTCGAAGAAAAGGTAAAGATCCATCTCCTGCTCCCCGTACTTATTTTTTTCCTCTTTACTTTTATAAAGCGGGCCGGCAATATGCTGCGCATCATGCCAGTGGCGGACCACTTTATTCCCATCCACACCATATTCGATCACACGCCGTCGCTCATATGGCGTATCGAGCTGTTCCAGTGTCGGCATCTCTTTGTTCCTCCATACTATTTTTTCATAAGGCCACATGAATTCTGACTGTTCTTTCTGGCATAATTCAGCTCCAGTCAAACACCATCGTGTTCGTATCCCGGTTAGAAAGCGCGCAGTCTCTCTCGTCATCCCCCGCCTCAAAGTCCTTTGACGGAGTATTGTGATAGATCTCCCGTGCCTTCTTCTCAGCCTCCTCATCGCTGTCCGCGTCAAACCACACCGCAATGCGGCGGGTCTGCTCCATGGTGAGGCAATAATTCATGTTCTACCATCCTCCTTATAGCTCGCCATGTAATCTGCGCGCAGCTCCATGAGCATACGTCCCAGATTGTTCCGGCCGCGTCTGCCCCCACAGCGGGAACAGGTGCAGCAGCCCCAATAGTTATCGTGCCAGGTGTTGCCCTCCACCAAGACCGCGCCGCCGGTGGCAAGAAGTTTGGGGATCAAGTCAGGGTTTTCGCTGAATTTGTGGACGAGCAGGTTGTGCATGATGGTCCGTTTCCGCGCATCCCAGTCATCCCGCATCCGGATCTGGCGCCCGCGGCGCTTTGCCTGCTCAGGCGTCATGGCCAGAAACTGCGCCCGATCCCGGTGGTCCGCACACTTTGCTGCTTGAAAAGCCGCCTCCACGGAAGGAAAGGTCATGCCATAGA
This sequence comes from Pseudoflavonifractor sp. An184, assembly GCF_002160305.1. Classification (GTDB taxonomy): domain Bacteria; phylum Bacillota; class Clostridia; order Oscillospirales; family Oscillospiraceae; genus Lawsonibacter; species Lawsonibacter pullicola. The sequence continues at coordinate 123,237 of NZ_NFKI01000001.1, read as the reverse complement.
AGGTCACGCGGCAAGGGTGGAAATTGCTCAGAAAGGCGTAAGGGCCAGTGAAACGGTCTATGACCTCCCTGTGCTGATCAGACACCATCCTCACCGCCTTCTTTTGCCTTCTGCAGCCCCTGCCGCTTGATGTCGGCGTAGCGGCAGCCTGGCCAATTTCCAAGGTCGCACTGCAGGCAGTTGGTCTGCACACAGTGTTCCTCCAGGCAGTCTCTGCAGAGCGAAGCGCCTACATACTCATTATTCGCCCGGAAGAAAGGCCTGCGGTCCTGCACCAGTTGGATCAAGGGGCGGCCACACTTTTCGCAGTTTTGCTCCCGCCATTGGATCGGTTCTGCCTTCTCGTATTCGATGAGCTCCCCGCACCTCGGGCAGAAGCGCCATTGGTCGTCATGCTGGTCGGGGGCCGGCAGGGACCGGCCGCAGGTTGAGCACCAATATCGCTGTACAATATTAGGCGCGTCTTGTGTGATTTTCGGGATCATTTATCTTCCCCTCCTGTTGTCGGCCGCATTAAATAGGCAACAACCTCCCCCATACTCGGGCTGTAGATCGGCTGAGCCTCCGCTTCGCACATCTGGATGGGAATCAACTCCTTCTTGACCTTTTCCAACAACACCTTGTCCGGACAGCGGTCAATAAAATAACCAATCGTCCATAATACTGGGCGCTCCTGCCGGTCAGTTAGTACAATCTGGTGAACCATGGGCCGCGCGCCGATGAAGTTAGCAATGTTCTCCGGACTCCCATGGAATAAAAACTCTGAGTAACCACTGTCATCATATACATGGGCGCAGAGCACATCATCGTCCTCCAACAATGTTGCCAACTGGCGCTCTCTATCCAGAGCAGTGCCCTTGTCATTAGGTCTATCCACATAGGTATTCGTATTCACAGTAAGACACCTCTTTCTTTCAAAAAATCTTATTTCTGCACATTACACGTTGCTTGGGGGATCGTTCATCAGCTCCTTTTCTTATTTTTGCGGCCTCGCCGCCTGGGGTATCTATATAAAAAGGCACATGAGCTTGAATGCTCATGTGCCTTGTAACATGCTGTTTCAGATGGAATTATGATAGAAAATCTGATGAAAGCATAAAAGTTCCCAAAGGCCGGCACGACCTCTGGGAACTTTGAAACACAGAAACTGTATTTGCCTCAGGCAAACTGCTGATACTGTATGCTCGTATTATATCTGATTGGATTGGGAATTGCAAGCAGTTCATGCAGCCAGGGGCTGGCCGGACAGGGGCGCAGCGCCAAAAGACGTTACTGCTAAGGACACCCTCAGGACTACTTCTACGCAAGCCCCCTATTCCCTCTCGTGGGTGCGTTATGAACTGCTCAACAGCAATCGTCAAACTGTCTGCAAAACAGATGTCGCCCTAATTGCCGAATTCTTATAACCATGCTATCATATGGACTGACAGGGCACAAACGGTGCGCAGTCCGGCTCTGGCTATCTTCCACGCAGCCATCTGCGACGTGGCAGCCCATACACTGATAGAAACGAGGAATAATTGTGAAGACTGATCTGGGACACAGTACCGGCGCCGGAAAACGGGAAGCCTTGTTGGACGGTTTCAAACATATGACGATTTCTGGGTATGAGCCAGTGATCCTCACCAGCCAGGACGTAGTGGCGGAACTTGACTCGCTTCAAAAACAACCCGGTCCGCAGGATAGCTCCAAAGATGGCTGAAAGCACTCGGTATAGAAGATATCGCAATCCCGGCCATACTGTCCGTCTTTCCTGTGGTGGAACTGGCAGCACAGCGATCCAAGAAAAGTAATTTCTATCGGTTTAGGAACCCATACACAGCAACCTCGGAGTCTCACTTGACGCTGTATTTGACCCGGTTTCCATACTTTGTCCTGTGCAGGAGGCCCATTCCCTCGAATTTCAGGACAAAACTGCGGATGGTAGCATAGGCGGCGCTGCCGAAATCCCGCTCCAGCTGCTTTGTAGAGAACTCCCCTCCGCCATAGGCGGACAGTACGAACTGCCACAAGTCCTTTTCCTTCTCCGTCACACTGCCCGAGGCCAGAGCCGCCTGAAAATGCTCCGTTGTCGAGGCCGCCGGGAGCGCATTGCTCAGTTTGTGGTAGACATTTTCGATGAAATACACCAGGAAGGGCGTCACATCCAGGACGCCGCTGATCCGGGCATTCTGTTCGATGAGCGTGTATGCGTCATAGTATCCCTTCCGGCTCCGCTCGATGAATCCGGACAGCGGAACAAACAGAGCGGAGGAATATCCGCGCTGCACCAGATACCACAGGTGCAGCAGCCGCGCCATTCTTCCGTTCCCATCAAAGTAGGGATGCAGGTAGGCCAGATCGAAGTGGAGCAGCGCAGCCTTCAGCAGGTCATTCATATCGCCGTCCATATTGGCAAATTCAATCAGAGCGCCCATGTACTCCGGGAGTTTCTTCCAACTCAGGCCCGTGTGCTCCACCTTGTCTCCCACCACATAGACGCTGTCGTTCCGGTAGAGATTGCCCGGCAGCAGGCGGTCTTCCTCCGGGAGAAGGACCCCAATGGTCATCTCGTACAGCTGGTGAAGGTTCTCTTCACTGATTTGATGGGCCGGATCCACGATAAATTCCAGGCCCTTCTTCATGGCGTAAATCCGTTTTTCTGACTCATTCGCAGGTGCATAACCGGAGAGTATCTTCCGGACGCTGTCACGGGACGTGTCGATCTGCTCAATAGAAAGCGTCGAGACGATCTCCTCCTCCATCGCCTTGATGCCATAGGGCTGGCTGCTGTCCTGCGGTGTAAGCAGCACCCGGGCCGCAGAGAGCCGCACCTGCGCGACACTCTCCAGATAGACCATCTGCCCGCCGTCGAAATCCTTTAGGGGCAGCGCATGATAAAAGCTGCCTTTCAGTAGGCTGACAAACTCTGCGAGATCTGCCTGCGGGTATTTGTATTTCAGTTTCTTCAAGTCCGTCACGCTCTTATCCGAAAGCATCTTTGTAAACAGCCCGGCATCCATCCCATATCGCCTCCGATATTTTGTAGTATCAATTAGTATCAGTATAACAAATGATGCCCCAATCTGCAAGGATAAAATCATCCCCGTATTGCCATTCCACACTCTCTGCGGTATAATAAATATGTTCAGTATCAGAAATTGCCTGAGGCAATCAAAGTAAGCCGTGTTTCACAGCGTCTGAAGGCCGTGTTGGCCTTTGGGCGCTTTTTTCTGTTTCTGGGCAAAAAACATGATGAGCGCGCCACAAAGCATCTGAGGAAATCTCTGCAGGTGCTTTTTTATATAGATCCTGGCCACGGCCGGGGCCCCCTGTTCTGCGGTGCGCTCCGGAGCGTGCCGATCACATAGATATCTCAAACGAAAAGGAGTGATTGACTTGGGTATCAGCAACTGCTGCGTGTTCGGAAAATATGAGGGCCTCTATTTCATCGACTACGATGACATCCATGTATTCCGCCATAAGGACTGCGACCCGGACGGCTCCGCCGAGGCCAGGTTCCTGCGCGATCTGGACTACGGGGAGCTGACGGGCGGCGACTGGATCTTCGATGACCTGGCCACGCAGTTTGTACAGCAGGAGGTCCTGGACTCCTTCACCAGCGACTTCCTGCGGATGTTCCCCAATTTCAGCAAGACCTGTCCGGACCTGTGGAACTCCCGGAGCCAGAAGGCCATCCTGGAGAGTCCTCTCTTTTACCTCTGTCTGGAGGACAACAACTGGTCGCTTGCTGTGGAGCTGATCCAAAAAGAGCCGCCGCAGGGCCGGTCCTACGCGGCCCTCCAGGCCAGGTGCTACCAGCGGTACTTGACAGGAATCGCGCGGTGCCTGCTGAACCATCTGCCCAGCGTAGGGCTCTATACGGGTCCCTGGACTTACGGGTGCCTCAGGCGCGAAGAACTGAGCGCATGACGCCGTCAGGACAAGCACGCCAAACCATCGGACATCTGATTGAGGAGGTTCCATATGAAAAATGATAATTCGCCGGCCGCTGTGTATGAGCGGTTCAAATTGGAGTGGATGCTCGCGCACGGGTACACGCTCCAGCACCTTGTGGCAGAACTGGAAAAGCTCCGGGAGGAGTCACCAGACATGTCTCTGCCCGACATCTTTGCCGACTGGGAGTTTGGCTATGGGTTCGGCTCCGAGATCTGGCCCTGCTTTGAAGAATTTCTGGATTGCGAATACAAGGAAAGGATGGCTTGCAGTCATGATGGACAGTGAACCCAAGCGGCTGTGCGGCCGCTATCTGGCCGAGAACAAAGACGACTTCCTGAATGCCTATCACATCGTCGTGGATGTGAAGGAAACCGACAAATCCTACATCATGCAGCTGGTCGAGTTCAACAGCCGGTACAGCGCCAGCCATATCTCCCTTCTGTTTTCCAAGTCCAAACGGGTGGTACTCAGTAAGAAAAAGGGAGGTTTCGCCATCAGGAGCTGGAGCGATGATAGCTTTACGTTTTACCCCTTTCAGGCTGGGACTCCCTATTACTTTGAGAAACTCCCCGGCACTGGCGGTAAGGAGGAACATGCTGTCCAGGAAGTCAAACCCATCCAGGATGACTGCCTTGAATGCGAGTCCAAGGACTGCGCCTATAACCGGGACGGCATCTGCCGCTTTTCCAAAGTCTTTGACCGGGGCCCCTCTATCACCGAGGAGGACGGCTGCACGGAATTTGTCATCCGCCACACATACTGAACACAGAGTAGCCATTAGAGGAGGAATCATAAATGCAGTTTGCAGAAATCAGACACGATTACATCTGGGGTGAGGCGGTCGAAAACGGACTCAACCATCGGGCCGGCGATCCCCTGCTTGCCGCGGTTTCCATTGACGCATGGGAGACGGGCAACGATGACGAGGAGGGCCGCGTGGTGGCCAATGTCCTGTTGTCCCGGCACGGCGACATCATCGTGGACTTCCACGACAACGGCGTGCGGATGGACCAGCAGGTGCTGGAGCACATCGCAGAAGCCAAGACAGATCTGCGGCGGATCTGGGAAGAATACACCGCTGCGCAGCGTCAAGCTGCCGTTCATGTCAAAAGCCTGGGCTGCACCGCTGAGCTGGAGATCCCCCGCGATGCGATGGAGCAGATCAACGGCTACCTGCACGCCGCATCTGAGGATGCGTACCAGAGCGAGGATCATACCATCTCCTACACCGTCCAGTTCCCTGACGGGAAGCAGATGGATATAAAGTGCTGCGGGTGCCAGGATGAACCGTCCTGGACAGAAGCAGTCCTGTTCGATGAGGATGGCAGCCAGCTGTGCTGCACGGAGCCGGGCGACAGCTTTGACGGCCCCTGGGAACTGCAGTACGCAGGAATCCGCTACACTGTGACCATCAAAACCGAACACGCCTGACAATCAGGCAGCGGGCGCCTTCCCAAACTTGGGAGGACCCCCGCTTTTCTCTGTTCAGGTGCAGGACGCTCAGGAACTGCATATACTTCGTTATTCTGGCGGTGAATCCGCAGGGACAACTTATTGAACCGGGGAAATCACCACTGCTCATCAAGCAGGAAGTCTGCCAGATGGACGATTCGAATGCCATTCTCGTTGCCTACATCCAAGCTGTTTGTGGTGACCACGTATTTGGGGTAGTGATCCTGGATCTCCATGAGATTGCCAATCTCTCGGTCAGAGTTCTCCGGAAGCTGGACGCAGACCTGGACGTAGATCTTCTCATCCCGCCGGATACCGATGAAGTCGATTTCTTTGGCGGCGTTCTTCCCAATATAGACCTCGTAGCCCCGGCGCTTCAGCTCCAGGAACACGATGTTCTCCAAGGCCCCGTCCAGCATCTTCCGGTCGTAGCCCAGGAGACAGTATTTCAGTGTGACGTCGGCCAGATAATACTTCTCCTGGGTGGCCAGGACAGCCTTCCCCTGGATGTCATAGCGGTGGCAGGGGTAGATGATAAACGCCTGCTCCAACCAGCGCAGGTAGTTGTAGATGGACTCCACAGAGACCGTGCGGTGCTCATTGCGCAGGAACTTGGTGATGGAGCTGGCCGAGAAGGTTTTGCCCATGTTTTCCATCAAATACTTCACTACCCGGTCGAACAGATCCTGCTTGTTGATCCGGTGCCGTTTGACAATATCCCGGGAGACAACTGTGTGATAGATGCCGTTGACGATCTGGTAGGCGCTCTGGGTATCATATCTACCAAGAGCGATGATGGGAAACCCACCGAAGCGGATAAAATCCTCCAGCAGTTCTTTCGGCGGCCGGGGATCGCCTGCCTTAAAGTCCAGGAACTCCCGGAAGGACAACGGGTAGACCGGAATGGAAACATAGCGTCCAGTGAGGTAGGTGGAGATCTCACTGGACATCAGTTTGGAGTTGGAGCCGGTGACGTAGATATCCACGTCAGCCCCCTCCAGCAGACTGTTGACCGTCTTCTCCCAGCCCTTGACCTCCTGGATCTCATCTAACAGCAGATAGCAGCGGCCCTTCCCCTGTATCTGCAGTTTCAGATCATCGTACATGTCCTTGGCGGAAATATCCGCCGGAATATCCATTTCTGTATAGCGCTTCTTGATGATTCGGTCCTCCGGCACCCCACGACGCCGCAGTTCGTCAGCCAGCATCTCAAAGATGGTGGACTTCCCGCAGCGTCGCACCCCAGCCAGGATCTTCACCAGCGGCTGGTCGATGAACGGGGCAATCGCCTCAATATAGGAAGGTCTTAAAATCATTACGCCACCCCCTTTGCTATAGTATACCAAACTGGGCCTCGAATAACAACACTTTTTCGTGTGTAACACGAAAAAGTTTCTACATCACTGAGATTTTTCTCGGCAGACTAATCCCTATGTGCAGGAGGCGTACCGCGACCCTCCATTTTAGCACTGACTTCTGGTAGGAGTAGTCTTGCCATATGTTTGTATCGCCGCTATAATTCAAGGTGGGAGAATTGCGCAAAAATCCGCTCCAATGTCCCCTGTTCTATGGAGGCAAGGCAATGATAAAAGACGGACAATTCTATATCGACTTCCCGGAGCCTTATAAACGGCGGGAATTGAATGCCAAGTACCGGGAGATCCCACTGAAGGATACGACTTCACGACAGCTGAGGAAGTACTTCAATGCGATGGCTAACCTCTATGGGATCATTCCCCTTCGGAAGGCATACGAGATCATCTCCTCTCAAAGCCCGAAGCTGGTGACGCGGGACGAGTTCCTTGCCTTTGCTGAAATTGCCCGGCATGAGTGTGAGGACTACTATATCCTGGGCCTTGATGAACTCTATGTGGATGGGAAACTCAAAGATGTCCTGGACCGAGAGATCATAGATGTCTCGCTCATTGGAGATGGGTTGGACCGATACCATGCGCTCCTGAGAAGTCAGCGGGGAAAGCCCTACTATGTTCCATCGAAGGCAGAGCTGCTGGCCTACGATGATGCCTTCTACTGTGAGCCGACAGAGGAAACAAATCAGATGCGGGAGTTCATAGAGACTCGGCTGCAGCTGCCAGAGTGGAAAAAGGCTGATGTCTTTGATGAGCTCGTCTTCGGTATCCGCTGCGCTGATGCCGATTTCCCGCAGGTCCAGGAACGGCTCACGGCGATGGGTGTCCACTTTCCTCGTCGGAAGGACTTCCAAACCTTCATCGAACGATATCAGGCTTTCCACAATACCACCAGGATGCAGAGCAACCGTGGCTATACCCCCAATGAGCTTTTTGACCTCTTGCCTCGTGAAGAACAGATGCCCCAGACGCTGTCGTTCGGCCCGAATATCAGGAAGGCGCTTGCGGAAGGAAATATGAATGCAGAGGAGCTGCGGCGAGGGATCATGGAGGCTGACCTACCCAGCGAACAGCTGCGGCTGAGCCTCCTGAAGGAACTGGCCGAGGCAGCCCCTGCAAAGCCGGTGGGAGAGAAGAAACCGAAAATCGGCAGGAATGATCCGTGCCCTTGCGGGAGCGGCAAAAAATATAAGAAGTGCTGCGGCAGGTAGCGAATAGGTTTTTGCCAAGGCCGGAGTGGTTTTACATTGGATCTGATATATATGAGAAAAGCCCAGTACCTTGGAGGTGCTGGGCTTTTGCCATATCAGGATACCGGGGTCTTCCCAATCAGGGAGGATCCCGGTATCCTCATTTTCTGTTCCTTAAACAGGTCAGAGGCTTGCATCGCTCCGCTCAAACTGATGTTGCCCCGCGGGCGCTCCCCCGCCGACATGCTCCTCGGTATCGTCAAAGTAGTTGGCCACAATATCCGCCAGCAGGCCATACCGGTCAATCTTCCGAATGAGCCTGCGGGCGTCGAGGTGATTGGTGATGTAGGTGGGGTCCTCTGTCAACAGATAACCGACGATCTGGCCGACTGCGTTATACCCCTTTTCCTGGAGCGCCCCATAGACGCGCAGGATATATTCCCGGTTTTCATTTTCCATCGTGCGCATCACCTCTCAGGCATTCCCGGCTGAGGCAAATTCAGATCAGGCGGGCGCGGATCCCGCCCCCGTTTCAGTTAAATGCGTCACAGACCTCCCAGAGCTGGGAGAGCGCATAGAGGGGCAGATTGATGAGCTTCTCCTGCCTGCGGTAGTCGGACATGGAGGTGCGGACGCCGAAAGGCAGCTCATTGCCGGCAACAAAGTGCTTCAGGCTCTTGGCCTGCAGGTTCTCCTCCGCCTTAACCTCCAGCGGGATCACATTCCCGCTGTGCTGGAGGACGAAGTCCACCTCTCCGGAGGAATTCTCCGCCGACCAGTAGTAGGGCGTGGCGCCCAGATCGGAAACGAGCTGCTGGCAGACATACTGCTCTGTGAGCGCTCCCTTAAACTCGGTGAAGATGGCGTTGCCCTTGAGCAGCGTCTTGGCGTCCAGATCCGTCATTGCAGCCAGCAGGCCCACATCCACCAGATACAGTTTGAAGGCCGGAATGTCCTGATATGCCTTCAAGGGAACGGCGCCCTTGGTCACCCTGCCGACCTTGCAGCACAATCCGCAGTCGATCAGCCATTGGATGGCCAGCTCAAAGTCCTTGGCCCGCGCCCCCTCCCGCAGGACGCTGTAAATGAATTTCTTATTCTCCTTGGCGAGCTGAGAGGGGATGCCGTCCCACACCATACGGATGCGGGGAATGACGGCCGTCGGAGCATGCTTGGAAAAGTCCTGCTCATAGTCTGAGATCAGGCGCTTCTGCACCCGGCGCACAGCAGTCAGGCTCTGCTTGGGCAGGTAGGCGTTCACCGCCGCCGGCATCCCGCCCACAAAGTAATACGTTCTGAGCAAGTCGATGTACTTGTCCCGGAAGGCGGTGACCATTTCAAAGTCCCGCTGCTCCAGAAGATCGAGCAGTTGTTCATTGCCTGTGGCGGACAGAAACTCGGTGAAGGAAAGCGGATAGAGTTCCATGCTGTCCACCTTTCCCACAGGGAAGGACGTGCCCTCGTGCATGGCGATCCCCAGCAGTGACCCGGCAGCCAGGATATAGTATCTGTGCCGGCTATCCTCACAGAAATATTTCAGGCTCTGCAGCGCGGCCGGCACCTCTTGGATCTCGTCCAGAATAATCAAAGTATTCTCCGGGTCGATCTCCACCCCGCTCTCGATGGCAAGGCCACGCAGGATCCGATCCACATCAAAATCGCCGGAGAACAGGTTCTGCATCCGCTCATTGCGGTCAAAATTGATATAGGCGCACTGCTCAAACGCAGTCCGGCCAAACTCCTGCATCAGCCAGGTCTTCCCCACCTGCCGCGCACCGCGGATGATCATAGGCAGGCGGTACGGATCCTCCTTCCACTCCTGCAGACGGTTGATTGCATATCGCTTCATCGCCACACTCCCCCTCGACCATTTGATACTATCAGTATATCGCTTTCTATCAAATAGTCAACCGAAAAAGTGTGTTTAATGTCATAAAGTCCGCATTATTTATGTCATTCAACCTGAAGCGGCGTTTGCCTCCGGAGCACGCCGTGTTCCGTCGGGCCTCCCATTTGCCGTAGGGCCCTGCCGGCTTGGACAACTCACTTCCGGGGGCGGTCCGTATATTCTGGATACCGCAGCTTGACTGCCTCATAGAAGTAGGGGGCAAATTCACAGCAGAACAGATTGTCCGGCGTGAAAGCCTCTGACATCCGGCCCTCCTGCGCGTCCTCCTCCGACTCGTAGCACCACCCGTTCCAGAGATTGAAGGCCATGCGCACGATCCTCGCAGTACCGCCCGTCTGCCAGCCCTCCCCCAGGGCGGCCGGCCGGATCATCCTCGCCTCCCCGTCAAAGCACCGGGAGAAGTTGGCGCGTGTCTCCTCCGTCACACCGAGCAGATAGACGAGCGCGCGATAATAGGGGTCTGCGCCGCCGTCCACATGGAGGCGGTAGAAGTTCCGGTGCTGCTCGCTGTAAAAAAGTTCTCCCATCTATTCTACACATCCTTTCCTCACGCCTCGCGCTGGGTTCTCTGCTTGTTCCCTACCTTATTATATATAGGACGCTTAAATCGCTCAGAGGCGGTTCGCCTTCTCCTTCATCTTCTCCCGGGTGGGGTTGGTATAGAGCAGCGTGGTGTGGACATTGGAGTGGCCCGCCTGGTTTGCCAGATCGGCAATGGTGTATCCATTCTCCAGGGCATTGGAGCAGAAGAAGTGGCGGAGGGTGTGCGGGGTGATGGACTCTGAATACTCGTTGAAGATCCGGTTGACCTGGCTCCGGGTCAGGTGGCTGTCGCCCCGCCCGGGGAACAGATAGGGATTTCCCGTCTTCGGCCGGTTCCTGAGGTACTCCCGCACCGCGTTGACCACCTTATCCCCGAAGTACACCACCCGCATCTTGTCCCCCTTGCCATGCCGAACCTTGATCTCCCGGGCCGGCAGGGATATGTCCTCCACCCTGAGCGCCAGGCACTCGCTGATCCGCAATCCGGCGTAGGCCAGGATGGTGACGATTGCATAGTCCCGGACGCCGCTGCGCTCCAGGATCTCCTGCCGGAACCGCTCCACCTCCTCCCGGCTCACCGTGCTGGGGCTGGCGTAGGCCAGCTGCACCTTCAAATAGTCTTGCTTGTCCAGGACCACCTCCTTTGTATAGCCGGCGGCGATCAGGTAGAGGTTGAAACTGTGCAGGCTGGCCAGCTTGGCGTTGACCGAGCGGTTGCTCAGCCCCTTCACCGTGCGCAGGTAGGAGATGTAGTCCAGCACATTGGCCCGCAGGAACATCTTCATCCGCTTCCCAAAGGTCTCCTCGTGCCAGCGCATATATTCCTTCATGCCCTGGCAGTACGCCTTCACCGTGTTCTCCGACTTCCCCTGCCGGCGCAGGTACTCGCAAAATCCTTCCAGCATCCTTCGGCCCTCCCCGGTCATAAATTATGTTGCATTGAGGTTCTCGGCCGGACGCATCAATTATGTTGCATCCACCTGCTCTATTACACGGATGACGGGCCGGTTTTACAACATAATTTACCTTATGGTGCGTGATATGCCCGGGGCGGGCAGACGGAGGGGACGCCGTATACCCGCCCCGGGATGTCGGGGATTTTCAATCAGGTCGGAACCGCTCCATGATGCGGGCGGTCAGCTTGTCCTGGATGCGCTGCTTCAGTTCCGCATCCACGCCGCGGTAGGACTGGCCATACTCGTCGTAGAAGATCCGTGTGGCCCGCAGCGATATGTAGCCGTCGAAGTGCCGGAGCACCTCGGCCATCGCATCCGGGTCGCCACGGGTCGCGGCGCAGATGGCGTCATAGGGCAGCAGCTTCTCTTCCGGGATATTGCTCTTTCTTTTCATCTTACTCCACCATCCGCTTCTTCAACTCGTTGAACAGGAGCTTCCGGTCCTTCTGGATCTTGGACCGGGACAGGCCCAGGAGCGAGGCGATCTCCCGATCCTTGAGCTGGAGGGAGTAGTACAGCAGCAGGATGCTGTACCCCTCGTCGCCGAGCGCGAGGAGGATCTCCGCCAGGCGGTCATTGCGGATCGGGATCTGATGACCGTAGACGTGGAAGATATACTGCTCCGCCGGATCGCTGTCAAAAGTGCAGAGGCTCGTCAGCACGGTTTCCGGCAGATCGGAAAAGGAGGACTCCCATTCCATCTTCTTCATCAGTTTTCGGAGGTAATCACACCGCTCCCCGTCGATGACCTTCATGCAGAAGATCTCAAATTGGTAACGGACTCTTCTCTGGGTGGTCTGTGTGGACTCCATCAAATCACCTCCTCCCCTACCCGCGGAGGCGGTTTCTTCGTCCCCTTTCGCTCCTTTCCCCGAAAGTGGGCGGCGATTTTGCCACACATGATAAAAACCGCCAAGCAAATTCCTTGCTTGACGGTTTGGTGTCGATTATTCAGAACTATTGGTTCATTGTTGACACAGACAGAGTGGCCGCCGGTCAAGCCGGCTTTTTTCAGATGCTCCGGCCGATCTGCTGCATCGGGACGTACTGCTACTCTATCAGCGTATTCAGTCTCATTCTCTTCCCACCTTTCTCCTGTGATGAACCATTAGAACTGAAATTACGCCACCAGTGGAGCATTTCACCTGATTTCTGCACAACATAGAATGTGAGTCGGAGGTGAACCATTGGTGGTAACAAATGATGAATTCAAGGGCTGCGGCATGCAGCTGCGTGCGGAGCGGGAGCGGCTCGGCTATACGAGAGATCAAGCCGCTGAACGGGCCGACATCACTTCACGGTATCTGGCAGCCATCGAATTGGGCGAAAAAATTCCAAAGGCCGATGTACTGGTGAAGCTCATCCGGGGTATGGGCGCGTCTGCCAACTCTGTGATCTACGCTTCACAGCAGCAGGCGGATGACGAGTGCGAGCGGCTGGCCCGCCTGTTCCTGCAGTGTACCCCGAGAGAGCGCAAGCTCATTGCGGCCATAATTGATACGATCCTCGACCAGCATCGGCAGGAGGACACGCCGGATGAGAAGGCGTAACCATGTTTTCGCCTTGAAAAAGCATGAAGGGCATTGCTCCATCTTGAGGAGCAATGCCCTTTTTTCACGGGAGCGGCCCGTGTTCACCCTATGCAGGCTCCTCAGCAGTATTTCACGCAGTGTTTACTGTTCAGTGAGGGGAAACCTTTTTGTTATTTTATACCCTCGGTTTCATATCCGTTTCTCATTCACTTCATATCTGTTTCATATTTTCAGCTGCAGGGCGATTGGATGCGCTTTGAGCGAGGATTACTCAATTCTCAGAAGCTCCATGCAGAATTACATAGAAAAATGCGCTGTGTACTTCAGCAAGTTCTTTTGATTTTTTGAGTCCTTTGTGTTATCCTATACAAAAAAGGTAGGAGGGAACTGTTTGACGCCTCAATATTCTCACGTTATTTGAAGGAGGAATAAGCACGGCTCAAGACAAGTTTTCCCGTTTGGATGAATTAGCTGCACCCACCAGCTATGTTGCTCCTTCAACGGAGGAGGAGTTGGGGTACTTGGCTTACTTCCGGCAGGTCTGCAAACGGTACAACATTGTATTTGCGGACGCTGATTCGGATGAGCGTGATTTTGTAATCCGAATGGCCGAAAAGGGATATTATCCCAAACGCGCCTGATGAAACACATTTGATTGAATTTCAAAACAACGCCGCCCGATTCTACCGGGTCGGCGCTGCTTTGTATCCACTTAAAACAGAACCCTTAGTTTCATTCCCCTCTTGCTATTTCTGGCTGGGCAGACTATAATGATTACAACAGTTTCTGATGTCTGCGCCTGAGCAGTCATAGTCGCCGTGTTCCAAAGTACCCGAGAGCCGCAATGGCTGCTTGGGTACTTTTTTTATTTCACCGCCGGCCCCGGAAACCGGGCCGTGTCAACCCAACCCCGGCCGACCGGCCACAAGCGCATGGAAAGGATCTCTCTTTTCCGTGCGCTTTTTATATATACATCACAATCATTCCAGTCTTGAGGAGGAACATCACCATGGAACAATTTGAACTTCGCTTCATCGTGTGCGGAAACGACTTGGCCGCGACCCGCGAGTGCGCCAAAATTTTGTTTGAGGCGCCTCTACCCGGGAAAGTGACGCTGTGCCAGGATGGGAAATTTCTTTTCGGCACCGTGACCATCGGATACGCCGGCGCCGCATCGCCCGACTGGCAGGTGGCATTGACCTCCGATCTGCTCACGGAGATCCAGTTTCGGGAGCGGGTGGAATCCGTGCTCAGCAAACTCGGTCTGCCGTACTGCATCTTCGAGGGCACGGAAATCAGCCCCGACAGCCAGCTGGGCGAGATGGCCCAGGCGCTGGGCGCCGAGCTGCTGTTCCAAAGCATCTGGCAGACGGAGCAGATCGACAAATTCTGCTCGAAACACGTCCCCTCCCTGGTGCGGGACGGATGCCTTGACCGCATCCTATCCTTTGCAAAGAAGGCCCTGGCCCAGCAGGTTTGGGACGATGCCGCCGGGAAGGCGCAGTCGGAGCCGGGGAAATAGCCGGCGCCCATCGCATCTGAAAAATATAAGGAGGGATTTTCATGCCGACAAAGCTGATCTGCCACACCCCGGACTGCGTCAGCTGCGGGGCGGACGGCACCTGTAAACTGGACGGCGAGATCCGGGTGGATCAAAAGCGGTGCCAGTCCTACACGCCGCACTCCATCCCATTTATGGAAAAGCCCCTGGCTCTGTCCGAACTCCCCAAGGAGGAGTGGGTCTGCCACATCCTTGAGGAGTCCGGCGCCACCTTCGTCAGTCTGGAGGACTTCTATGAGCCGTACGGAAAGGCGCTGCGCCGTGACCTGGTCTGGCGCATCCCTTATGGCTGCCTGGACTTCAGCGGGTGCGTCCTCTGCCTGGTGCAGGAAGGCATCCTCTGCCTGCCCTACGACGCGGTGGACAGCCAGGAGTACGAGCTGTTCAAAATGGATAGCGAGCGGCTTTTGACCAAGGAAAGCCTGTTGGAACTTCTGCAGGAGTTCAACGAGCAGACCGCGTCGCTGGCCACCGTCCTGATGGAGATGGGGAAGCTGGTCTGAGCCATCCATCTCGGCGCCTGCAACCCTGTCACAGCAAGAGGCCGTCGATCTCACAAGATCGGCGGCCTCTTTATTTTTCGCCTGAAAGCGGCTCCTCCCCTGCCCTGCCTCTCTACCACAGGCTGATCTGAGCCTCCGCTGACGCGCGGGTCAGCTCCGGGGGCGCCACGGTAAGGATCTCAGTCGCGGCATCGGCGTCGGCCAGCCATCTTTGCCGCTGCTCCCCTGTCAGGATCAGGGGCATCCGGTCGTGGATGGGCCGCATGGATGCGTTGGGCGCCGTGGTCAGGATGCAGTAGCACTCCTCGCTCCCCCGCCGGTCATACAGCCCCGCCATATAGAGGGCGCCCTCCCGGGGCAGGGTGAACAGATACTTCCGCTTCTGGCCGTCCCACTCATAAAATCCTGTGGACGGGATCAGACAGCGCCGGCTGCGGACGCTGTCCCGAAACAGGGGCTTCTCCGCCGCCGTCTCAGCACGGGCATTGATGACCAGCGTGCCGGGCAGCTGATATCCCCACTTCATCAGCTTTGGGACCGGCCCTCCGGCGCCGTCCAGCAGGACCGGGGCATGGTTGGACGGCCGGATCTCCCCCGGCGTCCACGCGCCGGCGCCATACTTGCGCTGGATCGCTTCGGCAATCTGCCGAATTTCTTCGCATTGTTCCGCCGTGAACTGATACCGACCACACATGACTTTGGGCCTCCCATGCAACAAGTTGTACGCGCTGGTACAAAATATAGTGTACCATAAAGAGGGATGTGGGAAAACAGCTTCCGGCCATTTTCCAGAAATCGGCTCTTGCGCTTATCAAACAAATGTTCTATTATGGAGGCAAAGGGGGGTGACGCCGATGGGCACGCGCCACATTTTACACTGTGATATGAACTGCTTCTACGCCAGCGTCGAGATGCAGCGCCACCCGGAACTGAGGGACACGCCGCTGGCGGTGTGTGGGAGCCAGGAGGAGCGGCACGGCATCGTACTCACCGCGAATTATATCGCCAAGCCCTACGGCGTCAAAACCGGCATGGCCATCTGGCAGGCAAAACAGCGTTGCCCCCAGCTTGTTACCCTGCCCCCCGACATGGACGAGTATATTCGCATCAGCCGCTATGCCAGAGAGATCTACGAGGACTACACCGACCAGGTGGAGCCGTTTGGCCTGGATGAGAACTGGTTGGATGTGACGGGCAGCGTGGGGCTGTACGGCTCCCCCATGACCATCGCCCGGGAGATCAGCAGCCGGATCAAGTCTGAACTGGGCATCACGGCCAGCATCGGCGTGGCCAACAACAAGATCACCGCCAAACTGGGGAGCGACTACAAAAAGCCGGACGCCATCACCCGGATCGAGCAGGATAACTACAAGGAGATCGTCTACCCCCTGCCGGTGGAGGACCTGCTCTATGTGGGGCCTGCCACCTCCAAAAAACTGCGGGCCATTGGGATCGACACCATCGGCCGGCTGGCGGAGTGCTCGGAGGATGTGCTGCAGCGGCGCCTTGGGAAAATGGGACTGATCCTCAGTATGTTCGCAAAGGGGCGGGATGTCTCCCCTGTGCAGAAGACGGATCATATTCCAAACGTCAAATCCGTCGGCAACAGCGCCACCACGCCCCGTGACCTGGTATCAGAAGGCGATGTGCAGCTGATGCTGCTCCTGCTGGCCGAAAGCGTCTGCTCCCGGATGCGGGAACTGGCGTCCCGCTGCACGGTGGTGGAGATCTATGTCCGGGACACGGGGCTGCGCTCCATGCTCCGGCAGCGGAAGCTGCCGGCCCCCTCCTGCTCCAGCCAGGAGCTGGCGGAGGTGGGTTTGGAATTGTTCCGCCGGAATTACCATTGGGAGCGCCCGATCCGGAGTATCGGGCTGCGCGGCGCCGGCTTAGTGGAGGCTGTCGGCACCGTCCAGATGTCCCTCTACGCGGAGGATCAAAGGCGCGACAAGTGGGAGCGAATCGACCGGGCGGTGGATCACCTGCGCCAGCGGTACGGATACATGAGCGTCCGCCGCGCCCTGCTGGATACCGACCCGCGCCTGGGCCATATCAATGTGCGGGACGATCACACCGTCCACCCAGTCGGATACTTTGGAGGATAACACCGATGGAGCGTGAAAAGCGATATGTGCCGGTCATCGTCCGGTTTGACGCGGATGGGAAACTGCGGCCGTTGGAGATCGAGTTTGACGAGAGCCACAAGTACCCGGTGGACAAGATCCTGGATATCCGGCGGGCGGCCTGCCAGAGCGTGGGCGGCGTTGGGGACCGCTACACCTGCATGATTCAGGGCAGGGAAACCTACCTCTGGATGGAGAAAGGGCGATGGTTCGTCTGTGCCAAGCGATGAGCCGGGAGAGAAAATGAGGCGGCGCCGATGCTGGCGCCGCCTTTGTCCTTATCTTGGCTTTTCTATTTTATATCCGCTTCGGATGACCGTCTTGATGTAAACCGGGTGCCTGGGATCGTCCTCTAACTTCTGCCGCAGCCGCCAGATGATATTCTCTACCGCGGTGGTCCCATAGCGGTACTCCTCATGCCAGGCGGCGTCATAGAGCTGATCCTTGCTGAACACCTGCCCAGGAGCACTGGCCAGGAGCAGGAGCATGGAGAACTCTCCGTGGTTCAGGCTCACCTCCTCCCCTGCTTTGAGCACCACCCGGCGGTCCGGGTGGATCTCTATATCCCCAAAGGTGAGGATATCGTGAGAAGGCGCGGCCAGTTCAATAACTTCCGCTCGCCTGCCCCGGAGCGCGTCCTTGATGGCCCGGAACATACTGCCATCCGGATCCGCGGCCCGAATGATGATAACTTCTTTGATCCGCTGCACCTCCCTCCCCTCTCTGTTCCTTTATCTCATTGCCTTGCGGCGGCTGCCGCCTGCTGCCAGCAGCGCCGCCCCAACGGCCAGCAGGACAACTTGCGCCGCAGCCGCGCCGGCGGGCAGGGCAAAGGCCGGGTCCAGCGTCCCCAGAGTCAGGGGATAGGCGGTGAAGAAGCGGCCGTTCCAGAGGGAGAGGACTTCCGGCAGGGGCAGGGCCGCCAGCAGGAAGGGTACCGCCATCCATACATACACCAGCCAGGTCCGCAGCCGCCCCAGCAGCCATCCGCTCCCCAGTGCGAACACCAGGGCGGGCAGAAGGACCGTCAGGGCCGGGAGCAGAAGGCTCCCCCAGCCGTACCAGTGGAACATACGGCCGTAGAACACCGCCGCCTCTCCCATGCACAGCAGACTCAGCAGCACGCCCCCCGTCAGGGCCGCGGCGCACCGGACCCAAGCATATTGCTTGGGCGGCATCGGCGTAGTGTCCATGAGAACCGCCGCCCGCCGGGCCTTGGGCGAGGTATAAAAGGTCAGGAAGAACAGCATCCCGATCCAAAGCAGAGGCAGCATGCGGGAGAGATAATCCCCAAAGCTCCAGGGGGAGAAGGGGGCGGTATGGGATACCCCCAGGATGGTCACGGCGTGGAGCACCAGCGCCCCGTAGAGAAGCAGCACAACCGCCAGCCCGATAAAAAACTTGTTCCACAGCAGCCTGCGGCATTCATATCGAAAAATCTTACCCAAGGTTCAAATCCTCCTCCGTCAGAGCGCAGGCGCTCAAAAATTCCTGGTAGGTCAGATAGGGGTACATGGGGTTCAGCTCCCGGTTGAATAGGCCGTGGAGGATCTGGTCCATGGCCTCCTCGCCGCCCACCAGCTGCTCTGCCTTATAGATCTTCAGGGGCATCTCATTGTACTGCCGAACCTGAGACAGACTATTGGAGATGGCAAGCTGCACCTGCTCCGGCAGCATCTCCAGATATTCAGGATTGCGCACATAGAAGTTCAGGTAGTAGTCATCTACCGCTTTCTGCCACTGATCCACATAATGCTCCCGGGCATAGTCCTCGCCGTACAGCTCCTTGACAATACGGTAGGTGGTGTAGACAGTCAGACCCTCGGCAGACCAGGGGCTGGTGGGATCGGAGGTATCAAACATGTTGCCCAGGCCCCACCACTGATGGACCAGCTCGTGGATCATGACCTCACCGGCGCCGCCGCCCTTTTCGGTGTTCCCCAGGTTGGCGGCGGTAAAGTCCGCCTCATCCAGCAGGCTGGCCCCGGTGGTGGCGTAGCCGCCGCCGGCCACCCGGCTCTGGATGAGCTTCAGGGTCTCCCCGGTTCCGAAGGAGAGGGAGCCATAATGCTCGGTACAGTAGTCCACCACTTCCTTTACCGCGTCCACGGCTTGGGCAGCCTCCATGACGGCCTGATGTTTGCGGCCGTAGTAGAACTCAATGGTCATGCCGCCGGCCTCGATGTCCTCCCGGATATAGTCCCCGGCGTAGAGAATGCCGCCGGCTCCGTTGTGTTCATACCGCCATGTTCTGGTGCCGTCCTCGTGCTCCGCGACGACCTCCGCCTCGCTGGAGCCGAAGGGGATCGCCAGCATATTTTCCGGCAGGGTGATCTCAATTTCAGCGGGATAGCCGGCCTCTCCGGGCATGACATTCATCACACGGGGCGAGAGAGCCGAGTTTTCCAGGCAGAGGTATTCGTCGCTCAGCTCCTTGCCGCCCTGCATGGTGGGCATACTCTCCTGGGGAAAGCCGCTGTACTCCATGGTCAGCTCCACTTCTTCCTCTGCGGGAATGGTGACTTCCAGCAGGGCCTCGTTGTACTCCTGGTAATCGCTCACCGTAAAGGGTATGTCCGCGCCGTTGGCTTTCACGTTGGAGATGGCGTAGCCAGGGTTGATGCCGAAGGAGATGCTCTGCTCCTGGCCGGAGGTGTTCCGGAACTGGTAGGAGGCCCGGCCCGTCACGGTGCCGGCATCGGTGTCCGGAAACACCTGGGCGGTGCGGTGGACAAAAGTGACGCCCTCGGCATAAGGGATCTCATAGAAGGACATCACCGTTAAATCCGGATTGCTGTGGTCGAGAAAGGGCTGGGCGGCATAGGCGGTGCCGGAACAGGCCAGCAGCGCCAGGGCGATCACCGGGCGGTAGAGCCGCCGGACGCTCCGGGCCAGGGAGCCGAACACGCCCTTCCCATACTGCCGGATGCAGAGATAGGAGATTGTCCAGACCCCGGCCAGTGCAAGGAGCCAGGTGAAACGCATCCAGGCCACCGACCGAAACACACGAAGGTTGGAGAAATCATCGGACAGGGCCCACACGCAGGGATTGAGCCAGCATAACTGCCAGTCTGCCGCCCACACCGTCAGGCTCAGGGCGCAGAAGGCGATAAACAGGACGATGGACAGATCCGCCCGGCGGGTGAACTGGTAGGCTGCGGCCGCTGCCAGGACGCCCAGGGGCAGCGCCAGCCCCAGGAAGAGCAGATAGGCCAGCACATAGTTTGCGCCGGTGAACACGGCGCCGATCAGTCCCGCGCTGATGGGCAGCCAGACCAACATTGTGAGGCCCACCGTCAGCACTGTGGCCGCCAGCAGGGCCAGCAGGCGGGTCAGTGCCGTGGTCAGGGGGGACACCACCGCGTCGGTGAGAATGTCCACCCGGCTGCGGCAGGCCCGGTCCAGTTCAAAGATGGTCAACAGACCAAAGAGGATGGCGCCGGCTGTGCCGCCGGCAATCGCGGGGTTTGCCAGATACATGGAGAGCATGGTGGTGGAGGTGGCGGGCTTGTAGAGCACCAGCCCCAACACCGGGGAGAGGACCGTCAAAGCCATCATCAGCCAGGTCAGGCGGCTTTGAAGCAGCCGCCGCAGTTCCAAAGGGAAAAGCCGCATTGTCTTCATTGGTCCGCCTCCCTGGAGATTAGATAGAGGTAAGCGTCCTCTAAAGAGGGCTCCTCCGCCTGGGCATAGGGGGGCAGTTTGTCCGCCACGGCCCGGCATCGGATACCCTGGCTGGTGTTCACCCGGGCGGTGATGTGGAGGCCCGCCTCCTGTCCGGCCTCCCGCTCGTAGAACACCCCCACATGGCCGGCGGCGGAGGCGATCAGCTGCTCCGGCGTGCCGGTGAACAGGATGGTCCCGTGGTGGATGACCACGATCTGGTCGCACACCGACTGCACATCCTCAATGATGTGGGTGGAGAGCAGGACTAACCGCTCCTGGGCAGTGCGGGAGAACAGGTTGCGGAAGTGGATGCGCTCCTCCGGGTCCAGTCCCACGGTGGGCTCGTCAAAGATCAGGAAGGGGGGATCCCCCAGCAGCGCCTGGGCGATGCCCACCCGCTGGCGCTGGCCGCCGGAGAGGGTGCGGATCTTGGCTCTGGCCTTCTCCTCCAGATTCACCGCCGCCACCACCTCCCGGATGGCCGCTTTGGGGTTTTTCAGCCCCTTGAGGGCGGCCATGTAGTCTAAAAACTGGGTGACCGTCAGCTCGTCAAACAGGCCGAAGTCCTGGGGGAGATAGCCCAGGCTGGCCTTCAACTGGCTCTCGGACTTGTTCAGCGGCGTCCCGTCCACCAGGATGTTCCCCCCGGTGGGCATCAGGGCCGCCACCAGCAGCTTCATCAGGGTGGATTTACCCGCCCCGTTGGGGCCCAGCAGGCCGATGAGGCTGGGGGATTTGAGGTCCAGGTTCAGCCCTTTCAGGGCTTGTTTCCCGCTGGGGTAGGTCATGCTGACGTTTTGAATTTTGAGTTCCATAGTGTCTGGTTCCTTTCTGCTTGGGATGTGGAAAGGATAACAAGGCAATATGGAGGGAGTGTGGAGCGAATATGTGATTTGTGTGGAGATTATTACATGAATCAGTCCATGGTCCTATAATCTCGAAACACTTGATAATTTCTGCTGAGCGAAGGCTTATTTCTTTTGCCATTGTGCGACAGAGCATTATTCTTTTTGATCCAAGCGCATGAGTGTGGTTTATCAAAAACTCTGTAAAGTGCCCGGTTTTATCGTCCACGACCAGTATTGACAAACACATCACGTTACGATAAACTTAGCCCAGAATGTTTGCGGCGGGGAGGAAGTGCGCATGGAAAGAGCGTGGAGGCTTGATGACGACCTTTACACTTCAGATAATTTGCTGGATCCTATTACTTTTGATCAGTTAATCATGGCTGTCCACTGTGACTGTCGGCAGGTAAACGAAGCCTCAGTACGCAGGGAACTAGAGAAGATTTTGGAAATGCGAAAAGACGACATGATGGAACTTCTGGAAAGGAATATGGATATTATTATCGAAAAGGCTCTTGAAAACAGAAAACAAGAAGCGTGATAAAAGGGCGGCCCGCACTACACTGTACGGGTCGCCCTACCTTTTCTTAATCACCTGGTATGGTAGCCATATCAGTAGGGTTTCTGCAATGAGCGAGATACCTTTCGGTTCATTGCAGCAACGTCTCATAGGTAAACTTTCCCATACAAGTTTTGAGGAGCACCCACGCGAGCAACGTACAGACCAGGCCAAACGCCAACAGGATCCAGGCGCTCACCAGCAGCAAACCGGTGGACTGCCCGACAACCAGCAGGATCACCGGGATAACCAGGAATACCGCGCTCTGCTGGGACTCCTCCACACTCTGCGCTTTCGCCGATCTGCGGACGATAAGGGTCACCGCTATCAGAGAAATGGATGGAGCGAGGAGCAGCAGGATAACCAGCCAACTGATGCTGGGTATCAACACCATCCCCATAAGGATCCCCGCTTCCAACTCCAGCACCACCATCATAGTGCAGAAAGATATGAAAGACACCATCATGCTCAGCAAAAAAGAGGCCAGAACTTTTGCGCGGAAGATCTGCCGGACAGAAAGCGGGCAATATAGGAGCGTCTCCAGCGTGCGCTTTTCCTTTTCCCCCACAAAGGAACTGGCTGCCATAATTGACGCCGACATAATAGGGATAATTAGGAAAAACACCGGGAGCATAAAGTTGAGCACCAATTCGGCAAGTCCCTGCTCCAGCCCTTTGGTTTGCATAGATTGAGGCAACAGATCGAGCAATCTCTGAATGTCCGGATCATCTGGTGCGAAATGAATCATCACAAGGAAAGTAGAGGGCAGAACGATGGTGAGTACGAGGGGAACAATCAGAAGGCTGGCAAAGAGATGTTTGTTATCAGTCACACCCCGAAAATCCTTTTTGATAATTGCAGCCATTGCTGTTTTCACATTGCCTCCCCCTTCCCTTTCGCGGTCAACGCGAAGTAGATGTCCTCCAAAGAGGGTTTTTGCGCCGTAACGTCATAAACATCTCCGCCGCCTTCAACGATTTGGCGAACCAAGTGCGGAATCTCTGAATCCGAGTGGATGTCCAATTCATATTGATTTTCTCCACTCTTACGAAACGGGAGGATCGCCGGCATTATTTCGGCGCGGATCTTGAGAACAGTATCGGAGAGTACATCATGTCGCAATTCCTCCAGCGTCCCCTCGGCCAGCATTGTCCCATCTTCAATTAGGCCGTACCGGGTGCAGATTTCTTGCGCATAGCGCAACTGGTGGGTGCAGAGGAACACGGTGATACCTTCCCGATATGCCAAATCTCGAATGAGTTGATTGACATTCTGCGCGCTTTCCGGGTCAAGGCCGGATGTAGGTTCATCCAGAAATAATACTCTGGGCTGATGAATCAGGGCTCTTGCTAAGGAAAGCCTTTGCCGCATTCCGGTGGAATAGGCAGACAGCTTCTTTGCTCCAGCATTCTCCAGTCCCAGTCGCTTGAGCAGGGACTCAGTGCGTGACCTTGCCTCACGGGACGGTATATCAAACAAGGATGCGTAGAAAATCAGATTTTGTGTCCCCGTCATGTTATCGTACATCTGCGCATGCTCTGTGAGGACACCGGATACCCTGTGAACCTTTTCCGGTTCCTTGGCGGGATTGATGCC
Organism: Pseudoflavonifractor sp. An184; assembly: GCF_002160305.1. Taxonomy (GTDB): domain Bacteria; phylum Bacillota; class Clostridia; order Oscillospirales; family Oscillospiraceae; genus Lawsonibacter; species Lawsonibacter pullicola. Next base: position 99,490 of record NZ_NFKI01000001.1, on the reverse strand, counting down.
CAGCACCTGGCAACTACCTTCTGTGGGAGAGAGCATCCCATTCAGCAATTTCACAGTTGTGGTCTTGCCGGCTCCGTTAGGGCCGAGGAATCCAAACACCTCCCCTTGATTCAGGGACAGTGAGACCTGTCGGACTGCCAGTTTCCCGCCGGAATAAGTCTTGGAAAGAGACTGCAATACAACGGTTTCCATTCTATGTTTCCCCCTCGTTTCGTTCCAACCTGGATACCATGTTCTGAAAGCGCGGTTCTTCTTTCAGCGGCTCGAAAGCTGAGTCCTCCTTGAGCGCCTGGGTCATACTGCGGCGGATGACCGTATCGTCTCTGGGCAGAGTTGTTCCCAAAATGAGCACATCATGGAACCACTCGTCCAGCAGGTCAAAAAAAGAGTCGCCGTGAAGATGGAGCGGATAGATGCTGCTGGTTGCCAGATCCGTGTACTTCCCCAACATATCAAGTGCCTTTCCGGACTCCCCCAGGACAGCCCAGCCACGGGCCATGATGAAATAGCATGACAGCAGCAGGCCAGGATGCAGGTGCTGCAGTTGGAACGCATCAGCAACCGCTTGAAATCTCGTGCAGAGTTTTTCAAACCTCTCCGGATCGTCCATGGAAAGGTTCATATAGGACGGCAGAAGATTGCAAAAAGCCACAACCTGTTTATAGATCCCAGCTTGCAGCACCCTTTTGGCGTCCAGCGTGTTTCCAGTCATTTGATATGCACTGGCCAGAAGCGGTTCGGCGGGGCCGATCTCCGGCGAGTCTTCTTCCAGGAGGTCCAACGCTTCCGCTGGCTGTTGCAGCGCCAGCAGACAGTAAGCCTCCATCTGTAGCGCCTCTTTCCCCAGCTTTGGGTCAGTGCTGTCTGTCCTCACGCGGGAGAAGATGGCCTTTGCCTCTTCTATGACTTGATAGGTTCTCTCCTGTGTACCGGCAAGCATTGCGTGATTTACCAGCAGAGAGCCAATGTGGAATAGGAGCGGATAGCAGGCACAGTATTGCTTGGCCAGTTTGCGGCTTTGTTCCAACGTCTCTTCAAAAGCCCCCTCGGCGAACTCCCTGGCGAGCCGGCTGTACCATTTTCGGATGTCCGCCGTATCCATCTGGGGCTTATAGCCCATCAATTCATCTATGCTGATATTGAAATAGGAAGCCAGCCGTGGCAGCAGACTAATGTCAGGGTAAGTCATACCAATTTCCCACTTTGAAACGGCGGCCTTTGAAACTCCGATATATTCCGCCAGTTCCTCTTGCGTAATTCCTCGCTTGCGGCGGTTCTCAATCAGGACTCGACCAAGATTGATTTCTTTCATCATGCTCACCACCTGACTATGGTATAAGGAACAAAGACCCGAAAAACAATGGAGTTCTATTTGATTTTGATTGATTAAATCAACCAGCAGGAAACTTATATTGAGTCAAAGAGGGGTGCCAGCATATCATGCTGGCACCCCTCTGCCTAATCTTATCCGGTGATTTGTTGAAATAGCGTCATACTACCCGAGAAATCTATTCATCACTTGCCTCAGTCTGCGGGACTGTCTGTGGTCAGGCGGTCTATCAGCTCCTGCACCTCCGCAAAAAAGCGGGATAGGTGGAAGCCGTCCGCCACTGCATGGTGGATATTCATTGTCAGCGGCATGACCAATTTATCGCCCTCCGCCTCGTACTTTCCCCAAGTGACCACCGGGGCCAGAAAGTCCCCCTGATCAAACACATGGACATCGAAGTGGCGGTAACGTACCCAGGGCAGGCAGGATACGTCAAAGTGATTGGCTGGCTGGCCCTCCACTACAGCCCGGAGATCCCGGTATTTCTCCCGATCCTCCAGAAAACGGGTGTGGAACTCCGTCAGGTCCTTTCTATAGGGTGTGACCAGCTTGGTGAAGTTTCCGTCCTCCGGATGGAAGTGGGCGTAGCTGGGAGAGATAAGGTCCCAACGGATCAAGTTTCCATCTGCATCCCAGCCATACTTGAACTCCTCATGGGAATTGATCACCCGCGACACCACCCAAATCATGGTCGGATAGAACTTCATGCCGTTCTTTTTTACGAACCGAACCAGCGGCGTCACGTTCACATCCACCGTCAGGCTCATGACAACCCGCATGTGATCCATATAGAACCGGAACAGATCGCCTCTTGGCCAAGTGCTGAAATCAACCATTTTGTAATTCATCTCAATACTCCTTTGCATGATTATTTCTTTTCCACCATGCAAGGCCATTGGGATGGCTAACATTTTGCTCCATACAAGTCCATCCAAGTCAAGCCTTGCATGGAGCTACATCAAGGCCGCGCTTCATCCGCCTCACCTCCCGAATGATGTTTATATTCTGCCGCAGCCGCAAGCGCCCACGATACAGTCAAAGATGCCGTGCGTAAAAGTCGTTCAGCCGCTCCGCCAATACTTTGGGGGACTCCTCATTCACCACATGACCGGTGTTTTCCAGCACCTGCAACTCCGCGTCCGGAATGTGTTCGGCCAAGAAATGGGCTGATTTCAGATTTGCACTGTCTTTCTCCCCGCAGAGGATCAGGGCGGGGCAGCGGATCTCCTCCACCCTGCCGCTGAAGTCCAGATCCTTCATGGAGTTTCCCAGAGCAAAGGTGTTCTTCTTGTCAAAAGCCATAGACGTGAATGTAGACTTGGGCAGAAGGCGGAACACCACATTCTGGAGAGCAAAGGTCCCCTTTGGAACCTTGTGGGGCGTACCGATCAGCACCAGGGTCTTGACATCCTCTGGATGCTCCAGCGCATAGTCCAAGGCCAGAATTCCACCCAGAGAGAGACCGCACAGGTGAACCGGCCCGCCCGCCTGGGCACAGTACGCCTCAAAGGCAATACGGAGATTGGGGTAGATGGCCTCCCGCCCGTCCAGAATAGCGGACAACTCCGGGCAGAAGATTTCCTCCGGGTGATTTAGATAAGCGATGGTCTCTTTCCAACTGGCCGCCTTATGGCCGGAGCCGTGAACTAAAATCGTCTTTTCCATCGGCATTCCCTCAATTCCCGGTCATCTATTTACAAAACTTACGCTTCCTTTGGCCCTGTGTCCTGTAACGGTAAATGTGTAAGTATCGTCTTGGGAGATCACAATTTCAAATTCAGAAGTGGGAACATCTGTTTCTGAATAGATCTGCTCTCCCTCACTGTTTTCTACCTGAATGTCTACACTTCCATCGTCACTTACGACGGTTGTATCAATCACATCGCCCGTTTTCAAAGGCATCGCCCTGTGATCGGAAGTATTTAAGATACTGTATTCCATGATAAACTGGGTATCATTCCCGGTGCTGCTGCCATTAAACGTGGCGTTGCCGCAAGCGTTTAACAGCGCCAGAGAAAAGCATAAGATACAAGCGAAACCTAATTTTTTCATCATTTCCCTCATTCGCAGTGTAATGGTATTATTTTATCATATTGTGTCCGTAAAATCCACCGTGCCCTCAATCAGAAAACCGCACCGTGGCCCGCACCCCGTCCGCCGTATTCTCGATGGCGCACTCTGCGCCGTGGCGGTCCAGAATCATCTTCACCAGATACAGCCCCAGGCCGCTGCCGCCGGTGGCCCGGTTCCGTGAGCCTTCTTCCCTGTAAAATGCCTCAAAGAGATGGGGTATGGCATCCTCGCTGATATGAGTCCCAGTGTTTTCCACCGTCAGGGCCGGGCGGCCCTCCAGCAGGCCGCACCACACCCGGATCTCTGCCCCCTCCGGGGAATAGAGGGCTGCGTTTGAGAGCAGGTTCCCCACGGCCTTGCCGAGGAGAGACGGGTCGCCGGTGACGGTGACCCCCGGCGTCAATTTGGACACCAGCCGCTGCTCACGCTGCTCCAGCAATCCTGCGTCCAGCGTCAGCTGCCGCTCGATCAGAGCGGACAGCTCCACGCACTCCTGCTTGACAGCCACAGACCCTGTCTCCATCCGGGAGATGGCCAGCATCTCCCCCACCAGGTTTTCCATCCGGCCTGTCACCTGAAGGGAGCGCAGCAGGTATTTGTCCCGATCCTGGTAGACACCAACTCCCTCCAGCATACCGGAGAGCTGTCCCTTCAGGATCGTCACCGGGGTCTTCAGCTCGTGGGAGGCGGCGTTGAAAAAAGCCATTCGCTGCCGGTCCAGTTCCCGCTCCTGCTCTACCTCTCCCCGCAGGGCTTGGTTGGCGCTCTCCAGATCCGTGAGGGCTGCATCCAGTCTCTGGGCCAATTTGTCTAAGCTGCGGCCCAGTTTGCCAATCTCATCCCGACGCTTTTCCCCGCATTCCCAGTGGAAATCCAGTTCCGCCATCTTCCCGGCAATGCTGCTCATGCGCACAATGGGACGGGTAATGTACCGGGAGTAGAAAAAAGCGCACAGCATGGAGAAAGCCAGCAGCACCAGCAAAATCCAGGGAGCCATCTGCACCAGTGCCCGCACAGCCAGGTTTTCCACCTGAACTCTGGGAGTGACATAGAGCGTATAGCTCTCACTCTGGCCCGCAAAGGTCACCTCGGTGGCAATGGTGGCCCCATCAGAGGCGGTGATGGTCATGGTTTCCTCGGTTTCCGTCCCCGTCCCATAACTGACCACCGTGTCTCCCTCCGCTGTGGTGACGGCCACACGTTCGTCCTCATACACGGCCTGGACGGTCAAACTCGCCCCTGTATCCACCAGTTCTCCGTCCGGACCCACCAGCATGGCACTGGCCCCGGAGGAAAGCGTAAACTCGTCCAGCAGCGCGCCGCAGTCCTCCGGCGTGGTGTCCGCCAACCGTTCCGCCAGGGCATCCACCTGGGCGGCGAGGTCGTTATTCACCACAGCGGTATAGGTGCTTGGGGTGGCCCAGGCAATCAGGCCGAAGGTGACCGTCCCGGCAAAGAGCAGGATGCCGGCAGTAATCAGAAAAATGCGGGCGGTCAGACTCTCAGAGAGTTTCTTTCGCGGCACGATAGCCCACCCCCCTCACAGTTTCAATGTAGTCCCGACCCAGTTTGTGGCGGAGATTCTTGATATGGCTGTCCACCACCCGCTCGTCTCCGTAAAAGTCATAACCCCATAGTTTCGCCAGCAGCATCTCTCGGGTGAACACCCGCCCCGGTGCATCCAAGAAAGTATGGAGCAGTTCAAACTCCCGGGTGGTCAGTTCCAGGGGACGGCCGTCCAGCAGCGCCTCCCGTGTGTCCAGGTCCAGAGATAGATCCCGGTACCGAAGGCGACTGTCCTCACCCGCACTCCCCCGTCGACGAAGGATGACCCGAATCTTCTCCAGCAACACCGGCATGGAAAATGGCTTGGTCACATAGTCGTCGATGTCCAGACCAAAGCCCCGGAGCTGCTGTTCCTCCCCGTCCAAGGCGGTGAGCATAAGAATAGGCACTTGAGATTGCTGGCGGATTAACTCGCAGACACCGAACCCGTCGATCTTGGGGAGCATTAAGTCCAGGAGAACCAAATCAAAGTGTTGACTTCCGAACAGGGCCAGGGCCACCACCCCGTCTCCGGCCACGGCGGTTTGATAGCCAGCGTCTTCCAGATAGGTCCGCAGCAGTTCCTGAATATCCGGCTCGTCTTCTACAATTAAAATGTGTTTCATTCAGCATCACCTGTCCCAAGGATAGCATGGAATTATGAATTTATCATGGAGATTTCTCAAAAGATCAAATTCAAAGAAAGTTTTTGTCAGCAAGGGCGGTATCCCAACAAAAGGATTCCGGCCCTCATTTGTTTTTATAAGGCCATTAGGGACTCTTCCCAATTTTATAGCCTCCCCTTATCACTGTTTTTATGTATGTCGGATGCTTGGGATCTTCCTCCAGTTTCTGCCTCAGCCGCCAGATGATATTTTCCACGGAGTTCGTCCCATGCAGGTATTCTTCTCCCCAGGCCGCCGCATAGAGCTGTGCCTTTGAGAACACTTGCCCTGGTGAACTGGCCATGCAGTAAAGCATGGCATATTCCCCATGATTGAGCCGCACTTCCCTGCCAGCCATCAGCACCCTACGGTACTCATGGTGGATTTCCAGTTCTCCGACACGCAGCACAGGTGAGGCCGGCGGAATGACCTCTGTGACCGTTCCCTTCTTGTCTCGCAAAACATCTACGACTGCCCTGAATATGCTGCCATCTGGGTCTGCAGCTCGAATCACAATGATTTCATCCACTATATTACCTCCAAATAGCAAAAAGAGGGGGACCGTTTGCACGGCCCCCCTCCTTTTGCTGCGCTTATGACTCTGATTTCACAGCTGCCTTCAGTCGTTGGAAACTCTCTTCACTGATGACATGCTCAATCCGGCAGGCGTCGGCCTCTGCTATCTTCGGATCCACACCTGCTGCAATTAACTGTATCGTAAAAAACTGGTGTTTTTCATAGATCTGTTCTGCCGTCTCACGGCCCACATCAGTTAGATGCAAGAAAAAGTCGCCATCCACGGTGAGGAACCCGCCGTCCTTCAAAGTGGCCACTGCATGGCACACGCTGGGCTTGGACACATCCATATGTCGGGCCACATCTACGGAGCGCACCATGCCCGTCTTCTTATGGAGAACAAGTATGGCTTCCAAGTAATCTTCGCCCGACGCATGAAGTTTCATTTGAATGTCCTCCGTTATTTCAAATGGATTGCTGCAACATCCACGTGATTGGGGATGCTGTTGAATGTGTAGGACTCAATCACTTCGCTATTGAATACTGCATATTCATTCCTGTAATTCAGCGGGATTACCACACTGCTCTCATTGGCACAGTCCAGAGCCGCTGTATAAATCTCTTGAACGACTGTAGGATCATCCGTGTTGTAAAGCCCGCCGATCAATTCCTTGGCTTCCTCGTCGCTCATAGTAGCCAAGGCCTTGGCGACCTGCGGATCGGTGGAATAGATGCCGCTGGGATCAGTATAGTCGGTAGACGGATACATATTTGCAACGAAGGTGTATGGGTCGTAAGGGAACCAGTAGCTCATATACGCGGTCATTTCGTAGTTGTCCTCCATGAACACCTGCTGCATGAAGGCCATCAGGTCAATGGGATTGGTCTTAATCTCAATTCCCAGTTCGGCCATAGAACTCTGGAAAAAGAGTACCATGTTGTCATAAACGCCCGTAGAGGGGTAGGTGATTGTAAAGGAAAGCGCCGTTCCGTCCTTTTCCCGGATGCCATCTCCATTGGAATCGACCCAGCCGGAGCCTTCCAGCAAGGCAATCGCTCCATCCATGTCATAGTCTGGAGTGGACACCGTGGCGACGCAGTAGGGCATGGCAGTAGGCATCACCGAGTCCGCCTTTGTACGCAGGCCGGAGTAAATATTCTGCGCGATGGATTCTTTGTCAATCGCCATCTGAATGGCTGTACGGACATTCAGATCATCCAGCGGCGCCACCTCATCGTTCAGCGCGATAAATTCCGTCACAAAGTCAAAGTCAGAAATCACGCCGGTGATTCCCTCCACCTGAGACAGTTCCAGATAGGAATTGGCATCCAGCGTATCAGACCCCATGATAAAGTCAACCTCGCCGGCCCACATGGCGGCAACCTTGGACTCCGGGATCACCTTTACGGTAAAGCGGTCCACATCCGGCTCCTCGCCCCAATAGTTCGGGTTTTTCACAAAAGTGTATTCCGTTGCGGTTTCATTCACGCTCTCAAACATATACGGGCCGGTGCCTGGAGTGTGGGTCATCAGGTATTCGGTATTCAGAGAGCCGTCCTCATTGAAGGCCGCCGCGGAAAGGATGCCGCGGGGCATTACCATGGAAAGATCGTTCAGAACATTGTAATAGGGGCGGCTCAGGTGGAAGGAGACAGTGTACTCGTCATCCACTGTGATCTCCGTGGTCAGCATATCGAGCTGACCATAGTTGGCGCTGGTGCCAATGACCGACTTCATATTGTCGAAATAGAGCTTGACCGCCTCGGCATTGAAGGCGGTGCCGTCATTGAACTGCACATCATCCCGCAGATGGAAGGTATAGGTGAGGCCGTCATCCGAGGCAGCCCAGTCTGTCGCCAGGCAGGGCAGGTACTCACCATCCCGGTATTCGACCAAGCTCTCATAGAAATTGTTCATGTAATAGGTGGCCTCATAGGACTGTACGCCGGGGGCAAATCCCATGGAAAAATTGGCGCTTTGCGCAATGGTGATGGACCGTTCCTCCTCGCCGGCAGGCGGTGTCGAGGAAGAAGCGGGGTCTGGATCATTTGCAGTGGTTCCGCAGCCGGCAAGAAGCATGGCGCTCATAACGCCGGCCAGCAGAAGGGACAAGAATTTTTTCATACAGTTACTCTCCTATTTTGATTTATTGCAAGGCTCTCCGCTTGGAGCGGACTGCCTTTACAAGCTCTTGTGAATAAGGTTCCTGAAAATCAGAGAAGCTCTTGGGGTGCTCAAGCGTTTCGATGATTTTACCTCTGCGCATGACATGAATCGCGTCGGCCATATACATGGCGGTGTCCAGATCGTGGGTAATCACCAGAAAACTGATCTGAAGTTCCGTTTGAAGCTCCTTCAGAAAACCCAGTACCTGCTTTTTCAGTGTGACATCCAATCCGCTGAAAGACTCGTCAAAGATAATGTGTTGTGGCTGGGTGGCCAGAGCGCGGGCAATACACAGCCGTTTTTGCTGTCCACCGGAGAGTTCATCCGGCCGACGTCGGAGTGTGTCCCGTTCCAGCCGTGCCATGTCCAGCAGTTCAAGGCACCGCTGCTTTCTCTTCTCCGCCCCCATGTGGAACAGCAGCCGCAGGGGCTCCTCCAGAATGGACACAACGCTCTGGTGGGGGTCTAAAGACCCCAAAGCGTTCTGCATCACAAGCTGGACCTTTCCCCTTACAGCGCGGAGTTCCTTTCTTCCGCAGGCGGACACCTCCAGGCCATCCAGAAACACCCGCCCGCCGTCCGGCCGTTCCACATAGGACAGGACTCTGGCTAAAGTACTCTTGCCGCTCCCGCTTTCTCCCACGATGGCGGTCACGCCTCCATTCCCAAGCTCTATGGAGACATCCGAAACTGCATCGAACACGGTATGCCCGCCGCCTGGGATCTGATATTGTTTTGTGATATGTTCCGCTTTCAGCATAGTCCCTCCTGAAAGAGTACGCTTGCCTGCACAAGCTGCCTGGTATATTCGTGCTGTGGGTCAGAAAATACCTCCCGCATTTTTCCCTCCTCGACGATCTCGCCGTCTTTCATAACGGCCACGCGGTCACACAGCCTCGCTGCCACACCAAAGTCATGGGTCACCACAATCATGGAGACGCCGGCCCGCCTCAGCTTCTCCAATTCATTCAGAATGAGGTATTCGCTGGCCGCGTCAACAGCGGTGGTAATTTCGTCTGCGATAATCAGTTCCGGGCGCTGCAAGATCGTCAGCGCAATCATCACGCGTTGTAGCGTGCCGCCGGACAGCTCATGGGGATAGCTATTGATGATTTTTTCCGCATCGGACAAATTGACACCCGCAAGTGCGGCAGCCAGCCGCCCCCGGAACTGTGTCCGTTCCCTGTGCCCTTTCAGCGAAAAGCCCAGTTCCATCTGTTTTCCCAGCTTGAGCATAGGCGCAAAGGCGGTCATGGGGTTTTGCGGGATCATACTGACCTGTTTGCCCCGGTAGCCGTCCAACTCATTCAGCTTCATCGCAAGCATTTCTTTCCCGTTCCATTGCACGCTTCCGCGCAGATCAAAAAGCCGTGGATTCAACAGCCGCATAATGCACTTGCTGGTCATGCTCTTTCCGCTGCCGCTCTCCCCAATCAGACCAAGGGCCTCTCCGTTTTTTACGGAGAAGCTGACGGAGCGCACAAGGGTTTCCTTTGTCTGCTTTGTACGGATGGACAAATTGGTAACTGTCAGCATGGCTATCCCTCCCTTGGTGCACAGATGTCCCGCAGGGCCTCCCCGAACAGGTTGAACCCTGCCGCGGCAAACAAAATGCAAAGTCCCGGATACACCAGGAACAGCGGATGACTGAATATCAGCTTGTTGGCGTTTACAAACATGGCGCCCCACTCCGCCGTACCTGTTTCCAGCCCCAAACCGAGAAAGGCATAACTGGAGATCATAATGATGATTGAGGACAGCCCTGTGCTGTACAAAACCAGAAGGTGCGGCAGAATATTGGGGATGATATGCCGGAACACAATGCGCAGCTCTGAACAGCCGGACATCCGGCAGGTAATCACATAGGGCTGATTCCGTTCCCGAAGCACATGGGTGCGGACCACCCTTGCGTTCCAGACCCACATGGCGATTACAATAGACAGGACGATGCTGGCCGCTTTTGACTCAAAGAGTCCCACCAGAGTGATGGCAACGAGGAATGGAGGAAAGGCCATAAAAATATTAGAGACCACTTCAAACATGCGGTCCAGCGCCCCGCCGACATAGGCGCACAGGGTAGCCACCACGGTGCTGATAACCGCCAGCAACAGCAGTGTGGGCAGCGCGATACTCAGAGAAGCCCTTGCCCCATAGATCAAGCGGGAGAGGATGCAACGTCCAAGCTCGTCCGTTCCGAGGGGGTACTGTGCGTCCGGTGGGGCGAAACTATGAGCCACATTCAACTGCATCGGGTCATTTGGGGCAAAAACCGGGGCAAGCAGCATCACAAGAAACACGAGGAGCATCATGGCAAGGCCGAGGACGGCCTGCGGGCGGTGCATGATTTTGCGGATCATAGGCCGCCTCCCTTCTGGTTCTGCGGGTTTAGAAATGCGTTCACACAGTCCGCGATAAAATTGACCAGGACGAAAATGACGGCGGTGAGCAGTACACACGCATTGATGGTAATGGTGTCTCTGGCTCCCAATGCAGTGACCAGCATGGACCCCAGCCCTGGGATGGAGAACACACTTTCCACCATGGCGCTACCCGCAATCATAAAACCGAAACTCTGCGCCAGCATGGTGATCAGCGGCGGCAGGGCAAACCGGCTCACCAGATTGGCGATTTTCCACTCCGATACGCCTCGGGCCCTGGCATACAGGACAAAATCGCTGTTGTACCCATCCAGGAGTGAGGACCGAAACACACGGATGTTGCCGGCGGCCATAGGAATAGCCAGCGCCAGGGCCGGAAGAACGAAATCCTTTAGGCTGTCCGCTCCCATAATACTGAAAATAGGAAGATAGACCGCAAAAGCAAGCAGGAGCATGAAACCGATCCAGTAATTTGGCAGAGACATGCAGATTATGCCGAATAGGTAAATACTGCGATCTGACAAGCCCCCTTTTCTGCTGGCGGATAACACTCCGAGCGGAATACTGATGAGGGTTGCAAACAGGAGTGCCATGGCCGCCATGACCAACGTAGGACGGATGGCAGCAGTCAATTCTTCTACAATCGGACGCCCAGTGTTATAGGAGTTTCCGAAATCTCCGTGCAGAGCGTTCCACAGCCATGATCCATATTGTTGAAGAATCGGCTGGTCGAGGCCGAGTTCTTCCCGCACCAGTTCAACCTGCTGTGCAGTGGGGCGGTTGTAGCGGCGTACCGCCAGTGCCTCAGCCGCGTCTACCGGGGACAGATTGGTGTAAAAGAAAGTCAGGACAGTAACACCAAACAGGACAACAATGAGCAGGCCGAGCCGAGCCAATATTCTCTTACTCATATCTCTGCTTTGACCTCTCTGCTTTTCCGCCCTGCAATGCGCCACGATTCCGCAGAACTCCTGGAGCAGACAAAGTCCGCATAGATGCCGCCCTGTTTCATCAGTTCCGCATGGCGGCCCCGCTGCACAATCCGCCCCTGATCCAGTACAAGGATCTGATCCGCCTCCTGGACAGTTTTCATCCGGTGCGCAATCATAACCAGTGTTTTCCCAGCAGTCAGGGCCTTGACAGCCTCCTGCAGCTCCACCTCGTTCTCCGGGTCAACATTGGCCGTGGCCTCGTCCAAAATGATGATCGGCGCATCCTTGAGCATGGCCCGGGCGATGGAGAGCCGCTGGCGTTCTCCGCCGGAGATCGTGGCGCCGCTCTCACCGATGATGGTATCGTAGCCGTCCGGCAGGGCCGTGATGAAGTCATGGCACCGAGCCGCCTTTGCCGCGGCCACCACCTCCTCATGGGTGGCATCCGGCTTGCCGAACTTGATGTTGTTCTCAATGCTGTCGTTGAACAGGTACACGCGCTGAAAGACCATACTGAAATTGCGCATCAAACTATCCAGCGCATAGTCCTTCACATTGATGCCGCCCAGCTTGACCGTGCCGCTGTCCACATCCCAAAACCTTGCCATAAGACTGGTGAGGGTGGTCTTGCCGGAGCCGGAGGGTCCCACAATGGCAGTTGTTGTCCCTTCCGGGATAGTAAAGCTGACATCGCGGATGATTTTCCGCTCCCCATAGGAAAAGTCCACATGCTCGAAGGAAATATCGCAGTGTTTCGGTGTCTGTACGGAGCCGCCTTCGTCCATCCGGGGTGCGCAGTCAATCTCCTCCACCCGGTCGATGGAAGCGTCGATCATAGGCAGCATGAAGAACATCTCACCGGCAGACTCCAGCTCGCTGTATACCAAGAAAGCGGAAACCACCACCATCAGGCAGGCAAAAAGGGTCATACTGCCTTGCAGGAAAAACCAGATTGAGAGCAGAATCGCCACCACCGCCGTGACACGCAGGACAATTTGCTCCAAAACATTGTAGGGAATACGCTTGCGCTCCAGCTTGAAATTCTGCTGTTCCGTCTCCTCAATCGTGCGGTTCAGCGTCTGATTAGCCGCCTTATCTCCATGGAAGGCGCGTACCACGCTCATGCCCTGTATGTATTCCAGCACAGCGTCCACAAGTCTTGTCTGGGCTGCCAGCCGTCCCGGAGACAATTCTCTGGATTTCTTCAGTAAAAGCGAATTGACCCAGAGGAACAGGAGCATACCAAGCAGGAAGATCAGCCCAATGCGCCAGTCAAAGCACAGGACCGCCAAAGAGAAGATGGTGGTCCGGATCATGCCCACCACCGTCCGGGCAATTACCGCAAAGGACATGCTCTCCAAGTCCTCCATGGTGGAGGTGGCCACTGCGGTGAGGCTGCCCAGGCTCTGGGCATTGAAGTAGCCCATAGGCATGTACTTCATTCGTTCTCCGATATGGATGCGCTTCTCCGCACACATACAGTAATCGGCGTGCCCCTCGCTGTTGTGGGCCAGATACCAGCACAGGGCGGCCCCGGCCACGCTGACCGCCATGATCCCAAAAGCCATCCACGGGGTGGTTCCGGTCATATTTTGCTCTACCAGAGCACGGAGAACAATCAGCAGCGCCGCAAACTGCAGAGCCTCAAAAATGCTCCGCAGCAGTTCAAAGGCCATTCCCTTATACCAAGTGCCTTTCTGCTCCCCGGCAAAACGGAAAAACCGTTTATATGCGTCAAACATGCTTGCCACCTCCTTCTCCCGTATCCGCATCCTTCGCCTGCGTGTGGGCCACCCACATCTGAGCGTAGAGGGGACACCGTTTCAACAACTCCTCATGTGTTCCCGCATCCAGGATTTTTCCCTGATCCACCACAGCGATTTGGTCTGCATCGGTTATGGTACTCAAGCGGTGGGCGATAACGATAAGTGTCTTTCCTCGGGTCAGCCTGCCGATGGCGTCCTGAAGCACCGCCTCGTTCTCGGGGTCTGTGTAGGAAGTCGCCTCGTCCAAAATCACAATCGGGGCATTCTTCATCATGGCCCGCGCAATAGCGACCCGCTGGCGCTCCCCGCCGGAGAGGTGTCCGCCTGCGCCGCCTACCACAGTGTCATACCCGTGATCCAGCCCCATGATGAATTCATGACAGCCGGAGGCCTTCGCCACAGCCTCCACTTCATCGTCGGTAGCCTCCGGCCGTCCCATGCGGATGTTTTCCCGGACAGAGACATTGAACAGGAAGTTATCTTGGGAGACATATCCGATGAGGTCCATTACTTGCTCTGGCGGCAGGTTTTTTACATCCTCTCCGCCGATAGTGATGCTCCCGCTGCCAGCGTCCCAATAGGAGGCGATGAGCTTGGCGATGGTGGATTTACCGGAACCAGACGGTCCTACCAGCGCAGTGGTCGTGCCTTGCCGGATGTTCAGTGTGACGCCGTTCAAAACCTGCTTATCTTTGTAAGCGAATCTCACATCCCGCAGGCCAATGTCCAGCCCATGCAGTTCTTTTCTCTGCACAGGCCGCTCCAGATCCGGCTCGGACAGCACAGCGCCGATTTCCCCGGTGATGGTCGCAATTTTGGAGAAATCATCAGTCAAAAAGATCGCCGCTACCAATGGCCCCACGATACCGAGGGACAGGATTGCAATCGTGATAAAATCCGGGGCGGTCAGGCTTCCATTCCGATAAAAGACGCATCCAATGGGCAGAACGCCGATCAGCACAGCGGGCCAAATAGTCATCATCAGGGCGGAGTAGCCCTGCGTGGACTTCATCCAGTCCAATATAAGATCCGCATTTTGTCGAACCGCATCGGTAAACTTCCCATAGGATGCTGCACTCTGGTTGAACGCTTTAATGACCTCAATACCGTTGATATACTCCACCGTGGTGGCACTCATGTGCTTTCCGGCTTGAACGACCGCACCATATTTTTTCGGATACTCTTTCATCTGGGCCATATAACAGAGCATCCCAATAGGGATGGTGATAAGCGATACTAACGCCATACGCCAGTCCAGGGCGAAGAGGCAAACCACAATAGCGAGAGGGACCAACAGATTAGAGGTCATTTCCGGAATGATATGTGCCAGTGGGACTTCCATCTGCTCCACGCGCTCCACCATGGTCGTTTTCAACCGACCCGATGGTGTATCAGTCAGATAGCCCATGGAAACATGAGTCAACTTATCCGCCACAGCCCTCCGCAACTCCGACAGCACATGGAAAGTGGCCTCGTGAGAGCATCGAGTAGAAATGCCGTGGAGGACGGACTTGAGCAGATAGGCGATCAGGGCTACCATTCCCCAAGTCAGATAAATCGAAAAGTTTTTTTCAGCAGAAATGAGTAGGTTGACCATCTTTGCCACGGCAAAGTATGGCACCATCCCGCTGGCCACGCTGAGAACAGCAAGGACAGTCGAGGCAATAAAACCTGCCCGGTGCGGTCTGATAAACGCCATCAAGCTAAATGGATTCTTTTGTTTCTGCATGGTATCCCTCCTGAAGTTAGCGAACTCTAACCAAATGCCAAAGAAAAAAGCCGATGACTCGCAGGATTATCCTGCACATCATCGGCTCTGCGTCTTGGCGTCTGGCTCTGACAATATGATGTTTTGTCCCTGCACATCAACAATGTGTTCCGTTCCGCATTTAGGACAGAACAGCGGAAAACGCTTTAGAATTGTGTCTGGATTCACCTTAGTACGAGTTTTGTTGCCGCAGGTAGGGCAATGAATCCAGCCACTCCGGTCGATCCACCCGCTCAATGGTTTTCACCTCCATCCCCGAAGAAGATGGATTTCCAGCCAGCGATATAGAAACGTCGCATCCTCTGGATATGCTCGACCGCCTGCTCCTTTGGCATATCGTGGATGACCACCTCAAATATGCCAGTATAAAAGGCGCTGGACAGCAGATGGCTTAGTTCCGGTGTGAGGCGGCCGCTGGAGATCGCGTCATTCCCGGATGCCTGAATATATCGCATGGTGCATTGTGTATCCAGTTCCACAACACGATGAAGGAACTCCTGATATGTGTTGCTCTCCCCGCTGGTCAGGAGCAATTTGAACTCGTCAAAGTGGTCATAAATATAGTCTACAGAGGCCCAAAAGCCATGGTCGGAGAAAGAATACATTTGGCTGGTCTGTTCAGCTCCGGGCAACTGGTTAAACTGCTCCAACGCCGATTGTATCAGGCCACAAAAAGCATCCATGGCAGGCTGTACGAGGGAGCGGTACAGGCTCTCTTTGTCCGGATATCGAATATAGATTGCCCCTTTGCTGGAGCCAGCTTTTTCCGCTATCACTCTAAGAGATGCGTTCTCATACCCATTTGTAAGGAATTCCTCTTTTGCACATTCCATGAGTTTTTCCGTCACGCCTGCTACTCTTTTTGCCAAGTGACCACCTCATCAATTAAAACCTTCGGTTTCAAACCAGCGGTTTTAATATAGCACAAAAGAAGCGAACAGTCAATAGTCTCCGCTAACTATCTTATATCCACTCCGAAAGACGGTTTTGATATATATAGGATGTCTGGGATCCTCCTCCAGTTTCTTTCTCAGCCGCCAGATGGTATTCTCCACAGAGTTTGTCCCGTGCAGATATTCCTCGCCCCAAGCGGCCTCATAGAGCTGCGCTTTGGAGAACACATGCCCTGGTGAACTGGCCATGCAGTAGAGCATGGCATACTCCCCATGATTGAGCTCCACTTCCCTGCCGGCCATGAGCACCCAGCGTTGCTCGTGATGGATCTCCAGATCCCCGATACGCAGCACGGAAGCAGACTGCTCGACAACATCGATCATCTCTGCCCTTTTACCCTTCAGCGCATCCATGACGGCCTGGAACACGCTACCGTCCGGATCGGCAGCCCGGATAACGATAATTTCATCCACGATTTCACCCCCAATGGCAAAGGGAGGCGGCCGCCTGCACGGCCTCCTCCCTTTGCTGTGCTTACGATTCTGGTTTCGCGGCAGCTTTCAGCCTCTCGAAACTTTCATCACTGATGACGTGCTCGATCCGACAGGCGTCTGCCTCTGCAGTTTTGGGGTCAACACCAGCAGCTATCAGGCGTTCTGTGAAAAAGCGGTGCTTTTCATAGATCTGCTCCGCCACTTCCCGCCCCACATCGGTCAGGTGCAGGAAATAGTCGCTGTCCATCGTCAGAAAGCCCCCGTCCCGCAGGGTCGCCACCGCATTGCAGACGCTGGGCTTTGTGACCTCCAGGTGCCGGGCGACATCTACGGAACGCACCATGCCTTTCTGTTTTTTGAGCACCAGAATGGCCTCCAGATAATCTTCGCCCGACGCATAGAGAGACTGTTTTCCTCTATCCTTCATGCCAGCCTCCAGCCCTCTGCCTGTTCCCGGATCTCGATAAAGCGCCGATACAGCCCGCCCTGGGCCATCAACTCAACATGGGTGCCCCGCTGGACGATGCGGCCATCCTCCACCACCAGGATCTGATCGGCGTGCTGGATGGTGGCCAATCGGTGGGCGATAGTGAGGATGGTCTTTCCTTTCGTCAGGGCGGACAGGGCCTGTTGGATCAAGTGCTCGTTCTCCGGATCCACGCTGGCGGTAGCCTCGTCCAGGATGACGATGGGCGCATCCTTCAGGATGGCCCGGGCGATGGAGATCCGCTGTTTCTCCCCGCCGGAGAGGGTGGAACCGCCCTCCCCGATCACCGTGTCATACCCATTGGGCAGTGCCATAATGAAGTCGTGGCAGCAGGCAGCTTTGGCGGCGGCCACCACCTGCTCATGGGTCGCCTCGGGACAGCCAAACTTGATGTTGTTCTCCACGCTGTCCTGGAAGAGATACACATTCTGAAAGACCATGGAGATGTTCCGCAGCAGGCTCTCACAGGTAAATTCCCGCACATCATGGCCGCCGACAGACACAGTTCCGCTGTCCGTGTCATAGAACCGAGCCACCAGGTTGCAGATGGTACTCTTGCCGGAGCCGGACGGTCCCACGATGGCAGTGGTGGTCCCCTGGGGCGCGGTGAAGGTCACATCGTGGAGCACCTCCCGCTGGCCGTAGCCAAAGGACACATGGGATAGGGCCACGTCGAACCGCTCCGGGGTAATCTCCCGGCCGTCCTTGTCAATGAAGTCTGTGTGCTCCAGCTCCTCAAGGCGATCCAAGACAGAGTCTGTCACCGACAACACATGGGCCGCGTCGTTGATGGCCTCCACACTGCCGAAGATGGTGAAGGAGAACAGAGCGATCATCAGAAAATACGGGAGGGGCAAAGCCCCCATCAGAGCCTGCTGTCCGGCGGTGAGGACCAGCCCCACGGACGCCGCCCGCAGGGCAAACAAGTGCAGGCAGTTCCAGGGCACGAAGCCGAACTCGTTCTTGATCCGGATGGCTTTATTGGCCCGGCAGGCATCCCGGAACCGCTGGACAGATACGCCGTCCTGGCCGAAGGACTTCACCACCGGCAGGCCGTGGATGTACTCGATGGCCGCGCCGGACAGCGCCTCCTGGGCGCGGTGGCCCACTGGGGCGGTGCGGGCGCTCTGCCGCCCAATGCCCCGCAGGGCAAAGGCGGATACCAGGACGCCGGCCAGCGCCACCAGAGCCGCAGGCGGGCAGAAGATGGCCACGCACAGCAGGATCACCGCCACCTGGATATAGCCGTTGATCACTGCGTCCACCATCTTCATGCTCTGGAGTTCCAGCGTGCTCAGTTCCGTGGTGAGGGCGGTCAGGATGTCCCCCAGGTTGTTCCTGGCGAAGTACCCCAGGGATACCCGCTTCAACATATCCCCCAGTTCCATGCGCTGGTCTGCCGCCCGCTCCGTGCCGATGCTCTCCTGGAGCCGGTTCTTCCAGTAGGTGAAGAGGAACCGCAGCAAAATCAGCGCCGTGATCCCGACCAGGCACAGCCAAGGGAGCGAAGCGGAGATTTCGCTTTCTCCCCAGGCGTTCCCGATCAGCCGGCCCAGGGCCCAGGCGGCCAGCATCACCGGCCCGGCGGTACACCAGGTGGCGAAGAAGGAGCAGACAAAGCCCAGAATCATGCGTCTCTGGTAGCCCTTCGCCCACCGCAAAATGCGTCCGACACTTTGAAACATCTCAGGTTCCCTCCTTTTCACCCGATGTCACGGCCCAACTCCGCGCCCCAACATGAGCCGCCCACAACGTCTGATACAGCGGGCAGCGATCCAGCAACTCCCTCTGGGTGCCTCTGTCCACGATCTGCCCCTTCTCCAGCACCACGATCTGATCCGCGTTCTGAATGGTGGACAGCCGGTGGGCGATCACCAGCAGGGTCTTTCCTTTTGAGAGGGCCATGATGGACCTCTGGATCTTGTCCTCATTCTCCGGGTCCGTGAAGGCTGTGGCCTCGTCCAAAATGACGATGGGCGCGTCCTTCAAAATTGCCCGGGCGATGGCGATGCGCTGACGCTCTCCGCCGGAGAGCTGCTTGCCCGCGTCCCCGGCGGCGGTGTCCCAGCCGTGCTCCAGACGGCCGATGAACTCCTCGCACTGGGCTGCCCTGGCGGCGGCGAACACCTCCTCGTCCGAGGCCCCCGGCCTTCCCAGCCGGATGTTCTCCTTCAGGGAGCAGTCAAAGAGGAAGTTGTCCTGGGTGACGAAGCTAATCTCCCGGGAGAGCTGTTTCAGAGGCAGTTCCCGGATGTCCCGCCCGCCCAGCGTGATGGTGCCGCCGGTCACATCCCAGAACCGGGCCGCCAGCCGGGCGATGGTGGACTTTCCGCCGCCGGAGGGGCCCACCAGAGCGGTAAACTTCCCCTGGGGGATGGTCAGGTCCAGATGGTGGAGCACTTCTTCCCCATCGCCGCTGTAGGAGAAGGACACATCCCGCAGTTGAATATCGCAGCCATTGAGGGGCGCGTCCCGCTCCACCTGGGACAACTGGGGCAGGTCCAGCAGCTCCCGGGTATCCTTCACAGCAAACTGCATGCTCTTCATGGAGTTGATGAAGGCGGTGGCGCTCATGAGCGGGGTCACGATCCCCAGCGCCAGCATCAGGCACAGCGTCACCTGGGCCGGGTCCAGCACCCCTGTCTGATAGAGAAAGATCCCCATGGGGAGCGTCCCCAGCAGGGTAGTGGGCAGGATGGACAGGCACAGGTTCATGGATGCCCAGGTGCAGCGGAACCAGTCCATCGTAAAATCACGGAAGGATCTCACCGCATTGGCGAATTTCTGATAGGACCGCTCCCCCTGGCTGAAGGCTTTGACCACCTGGATACCCTCCACATACTCCACAATGACGCTGTTCACATGGGCGTTGGCCGCCATGTAGGCGGCGTAGTTTTTGTTATAAGTCCGCAGCCCAAATGCCATGGGAATCAGTGCCACGGGGATGGTCACCAGCAGGGCCAGCCCCATCCGCCAGTCGATGGCAAACATGGCGATAGCCACCACCAGGGGCAGCAGGATGTTGGAGCTCAGCTCCGGGATCATGTGGGCCAGGGGCGGCTCGATGTCCTCGATCCGGTCCACGATGGTGCTCTTCATGACGCCGATAGGCCGGGAGTCCACCTCTCCCAGGGGCGCCCCCATAAGCCGGTCCGCCGCCTGGAGGCGCAGGCCCTCCAGAATGGTGTAGGCGGATACATGGGCCAGCATGGTGGACAAGGCGTAGCCCGCCACCTTGATGGCGTAACCCGCAAGGCATACGCCGCACCAGAACAGGATGCCCTCCCAGCTGGTCTGCCGCTCCAGAAACAGCCGGATGATCTGATAGACGCCAAGGTATGGCACAAAGCCGCCCGCAACGCTGAGAATAGCCAGCACCACAGAGGCGGCCATCTTCCCCCGGCAGGGCGCGGCGAAGGACAGCAGGATGCCAAGCCAGGTCCTCTCCTTCATACACAGCACTCCTCTCAAAGAAAAATCGTTGTAGTTCGCTCACGCTAACTACAACGATTATAGGGAGATACTTTGTTCCTGTCCGCTCCGGCGCGCCGGTTCGGTCCCGTTTGGACGAAAACATTTACCGCCCTTCCCGCCGGTATTCCAGCGGGGTCTTCCCCTTGGCCTCCCTGAACACGGCGGCGAATTTGCTGGCGCTGTCATAGCCCACCCGTCCGGCGATCTCCGCCACGCTGGTCTGGGGCTCCTGCCGCAGAAGAAGGGCGGCCCGGTCCATGCGGAGGTTCCGCATATAGGTATTGACCGGCTGGCCGTAGACTGACTTGAAACACTCCTTCAGGGCCGTGGCAGGGATGGAGAAACGCGCTGAAAGTTCCGCGATGGTGTAGTGCCGCTCCAGATCCTCTGTCAACAGGCGGTGGGCGGCCTTTACCTTCTCCACCTGAGACTTGTAGAAGTAGGGCTTCTCTGTCCTCCCGTCCAGTTCCAGGGCGTCCAGGTACAGCAGCAGTTCCAGCACCTTGATGCGGAAGTAGGGCAGTTTGATCTGCTCCGGCACCGCATAGAGCTCCTGGAAGATGTGGTCCACAGAGGGCGCCCCGTGGATCACCCTGGGGTGGCGGCCGGCGCAGAACTTCTCCTGGAGCCGCACCAGATCCACCGGGAACTCCCGCACCCACTCCTTCAGAGACTGAACAGCCAGAGGCAGGGTGAAGCCGATGGTAATGCCGTGGTAGTGGGAGAGCGGGAAGGTGAAGTGGCCCTGGTGCTCCAGCCGGCGGTCCAGTTTCAGGTCTCCGGCCTCCACATAGGAGTAGGTATCCAGCCCCGCCGGATACTCCATCCGCCCCTGGCGGCAGTAGTCGATGCACAGCATATCCTCCGTGGTGCGAAACAGGGAATCGTAGCTCTCCATGTGGAAGTCGTTATACATGAGATAGACGCCGGGAAACAGGTCATACTGGGTCATGATCCCCTCCCCGGTCTCACTGTGAAACTGGAAGACCCGGCATCCTCCACTCTCTGCTACGGGGCTGGGAAAGCCATTGTCCGCCATGATGCGTTCCAGCATGGTTCTCCTCCTCTCAGAGCCGCAGCACCCGGTCGCAGGCGCGCTGCAAAAACTCCTGGTCGTGGGTGACCACCAGCACGATCCGCCCCTGCCGGGCCAGGTTTCGGATCACCCCGGACACTTCCACCATGCGGGCATAGTCCAGGCCGCTGGTGGGTTCATCAAAAATCAAGATCGGTTTCTCCGACAGCAGCGCCGTGGCCACCGCCAGCCGCTGCTTCTGCCCGCCGGACAGGGACATGGGGTGGCGCTCCCGGAAGGGCAGCAAATGGAGACTGTCCAGCACCCCTTCCACTGTTGAGTCTGGCGCATCCGGTGCGGACATCCGGCACTCGCCCCACACGCTGTCGGAGAAGAGCTGATGGTTCACATCCTGCATGACGCAGAACGCCGCCTTCTGCCGCTCCTTCCGGTTCAGAGGCCTGCCATCCAGTCTGATCTGCCCGGCCTGTTCACGGATCAGACCGCACAGGCACCGAGAGAGGGTGGTCTTACCCACGCCGTTGGGCCCGGTAATGGACACCACTTCCCCCGGGCGGGCTGAAAAGGACAGGCCTTGAAACACAGCAGGTTCTTTCCGATAGGCACAGGTCAATCCCTCTACGGACAAACCTTCTTTCGTGCCCGCTGGCGCCACAGCAGGCAGGGTACAGGCCGCCGGCGTCAGGGTCCGAAGCCCCAGTTCCTCCCGTTCTTGTTCCGTCAGGCCGCAGAACTGCTCCCAGTTGAAGGTGCGCTCCAGCACCCCGTCCCGCAGATAGAGCGCCCGGTCGATCAGATCTGTAAGGAAATACAGCCGATGCTCCGCAATCACCACCGTGCGGCCCTGATGTTTCAAACAGGCGATCTGGTCGTGGAGCCGAGCGATGGCGTCCTGGTCCAAATTGGCCGTGGGCTCGTCCAGCACAAAAACCTCCGGGCCCATGGCATAGACCGAGCCGAAGGCCAGCAACTGCTTCTGCCCGCCGGACAGGGAGAAGATGCTCCGCCTCTGCAATTCCTGAAGGTGCAGGGCCTCCACCGTATCCGCCACCCGCCTTCGGATCTCCTCCGGCGGCCGGCCCTCATTTTCCAGACCGAAGGCCAGTTCACTGTCCGTGTCCAGATTGAAGAACTGGGATTTGGGGTTCTGGAATACGGAGCCGACTTTCCGAGCCAACTCGTACATGGGTGTCGTTCCCGGGTCAAGTCCGTCCACCTCTACCCGCCCTTCCAGGCGGCAGCCGGGGGTAAAGGACGGGATCAGGCCGTTGATCAGCTTTGTCACCGTAGTCTTGCCGCAGCCGGAGGCCCCGCACAGCAGGACGCACTCCCCCGGCGCGATGGCGGCGCTGACCTGGGAGAGCGTCTCCTGCGCTTCCCCATAGCCGAAGGAAACATTGTCAATGCTTATCATTGTCATTGCCTCCCTTATTGTACCACAAATGAGATCACCAGCAAGGCCAGACCTGCCAGCATCCCCAAAAAGTCCAGAGGGGAAATCCGCAGGGATACAGCGCTGGTTTTGCGGGCCGGGTTTTCGATCCCGCGGGTCACAGCCGCAGCGGATAACTCTTCCGCCGTCTCCGTGGCGGATACCATGAGAGGCATCACCGTACACTCCAGGCGGTCAAGGCCCCGGATGTTCCGCAACTTCATGGCGTCCCGGATGTAGCCCACCTCCTCCCGGATGGCGGGGAAATACCGCAGCGTCACAGAAATGGCCACAATCAGCTTCTGAGGGATATGTAACTGCCGCAGGGCTACGATCAGATATCGCAGCGGGGTGCAGGTCAGCATCAATGCCCCCGTCATCAGGCATGGGAACATCCGGCGGGTGTAGGTGGCGAAGATGGTGAAGCTGGTGGCGATGATCATGGGGGACACCGGCAGGATGAATTGCTGGAAGACCACCAGCGCGCAGTATCCCACCGCCCATTTTATGGCCATTACAAATCTTCTGTGGACGAGCATCAGCGCCAAAAGCAGCCCGATCAAAGCCAGTTCCAGCCAAAAGGCGTGGGGACGGAAAGCGATGACATTAGCGCCGATCAGCAGCCACAATCCCGCCCGCGGGTCAAATATGCGCTGCTCCGTTTCCATCTCACACCAGGCCGGCTTTCTCAAAGTGCTTGCGGAACATGGCCCTGGCAATGAATCCTCCGATGATGGCGCCCACGATGGGAGCTAGGAACAGCACCACCAGCATGACGTTGGAGGAAAGGGCTGCCAGGGTATTTACATAGTCCGCCGGCATCCCCTGCTCCGTGATCTGCTGCAGGAACTCATCCCGCATGAGCCAGATAGGAAGTGGAGAACCCACCATGCCCACCGAGAACAGCACAAAAGATACCAGATTTCCGGCCATGCTCCGGTAATGGGTGAGGCCCCGGGTGAGTTCCGCCAAGCCGCAAGCGATGACAAAGGAAACCAGAATCACCACGGTAAACTGTCCGGTGACATAGTAGATGAGGCCGGTGATGAGGCCCATCAGGAGGACAGAGCCTACCTTTTGTACCTTGGCGCACATCATGAGATACGGGATGCCGGTGAACAGGGCGATGAAGCCGGGCATCAAGATCCACAGCAGCGGATGCAGCCCGCCCAGGAGCATGAAGACGAAGTTAATGACGAAGTAAATGGCGGAGAAAATCCCCACGGTAATGACATCCTTGCCGCTCATTCCGCGCCGTTTAATTGGTTCAGACATAACGCGCTCTCCTTTTAGTTAGATGTTGCTAACCCGTGTGTTGAAAAATAGGACGCCTCCCGGCCTCCTCACATCGTCCTATTTTATCGGTTGAGTGTCTGCTTGTCTGCCCTGTTTGGCCGACTTTGCTCTGATTGGTCAGAATTATTGTGTGCAGTCATCTCCCTGCTGCCCGGGCTTCTCAGGAATTTCTATTTTATACCCGGCTCTGATTACTGTCTTAATATAAACTGGATTCCTCGGATCTGGTTCCAGTTTTTTCCGCAGCCGGTAAATGGTGTTTTCTACAGCACTGGAACCATAGGGATAGGTCTCGTCCCACGCCGCAGCATAGAGTTGTTCTTTTGTGTAAATCCGACCTGGCCTTTTGGCCATACAGGAAAGAATGGCATACTCGCCATGGTTGAGCCGCACTTCCCTGCCGGCCATTAGCACCCTGCGGTGCTCATGATTGATCTCCAGTTCTCCAATGCGCAGCACGGCGGAGAACGGGGCGGTGACATGAATTATCTCTGACCGCTTGTCATTCAGCGCATCCACGATTGTCTGAAACAAACTGCCGTCTGGGTCTGCGACCCGGATGACGATGATTTCGTTCACTGTATTCCCTCCCAATGGCAAAAGGAGAGGGCCGTGTGGACGGCCCCCTCCTTTTGCTGTACTCATGACTCTGCTTCCGCAACTGCCTTTAGTCGTCGGAAACTCTCCTCGCTGATGACGTGCTCGATCCTGCAGGCGTCTGCCTCAGCGATTTCCGAATCCACGCCGGCGGCAATCAGGCGCTCCGTGAAAAAGCGGTGCTTTTCATAGATCTGCTCTGCCACTTCCCGTCCAATATTGGTCAAATGCAAGAAAAAGCCATCATCCATGGTGAGGAACCCACCATTTTTCAAAGTGGCCACTGCATGACACACGCTGGGCTTGGACACCCCCATGTGCCGGGCCATATCCACGGAGCGCACCATGCCTTTCTGCTTTTGGAGCACCAGAATGGCCTCCAGGTAGTCTTCGCCCGACGCATGGAGTTTTTTCATAGGCGCGACCTCTTCTCTATACAGTGATTTTCTGTTCTGCGTTCCACATGGCCGCATATTTTCCGTTCTCGGCCAGCAGCTCCTCGTGGGTGCCGGACTCCTTGATCGTTCCGTCCGCCACTACCAGGATCTGATTCGCGTTCTTGACGATGGACAAGGTATGGGCGATCATCACCACGGTCTTTTTCTCCTTGAGCAGATTGGCGATGGCCTGCTTGACCGCCAGCTCGTTCTCGATGTCCAGGGATGCGGTAGCCTCGTCCAGCAATAGGATGGGACTGTTTTTCAGAATGGCCCGGGCAATAGAAAGCCGCTGTCGCTCTCCTCCGGAGAGCAGGCTGCCGTTTTCTCCAATCCCGGTGTCATAGCTCTTTTCCAGTTTCTCCACAAAGCCGTCACATCCGGCGTCCCTGCAGGCTGCCTCCACCTCCCGGTCAGTGGCCGTGGGCCGGGCGTGGCGGATGTTCTCCCGCACGGTATCGTCAAAGAGGAACACCTGCTGGTCCACCATAGAGAGCTGTGCCAGCACCCGCTCTGCGGAGACAGTCTGGATGGATCGATCGCCGATGGTGATGGTCCCGCTCTGCGGCTCATAGAATTTGGCGATCAGATTCAAAATCGTGGATTTGCCCGAGCCGGAGTCCCCCACGATGGCGGTGAGTTTTCCCTCCGGGACGGTGAAGGACACCCTCTTCAGGACCGGCTCTCCCGGTACATAGGAGAACGACACATCCCGGAAGGTGATGTCGTGCCGCTCTGGGGCAAAGGGTGCGTCCTCTCCGGTCTCCTCCGGCTCCTGAATCAGATTCTCAATGTTCCTTTTGGAGACCATCAGGTGCTTCCACTCAAAGAGAAGGATGCCTTTCACGCCCGATACGGCTGCACCATCACTCAGTATATTCAGGGGCAGCGGATGGAGCGTGCGGAGCGGCTGCTGGCAAATACCGACCTGCCCGTGGGCCAGATCGCTCAAATTGTGGGCTATCAGAATCCCAGCCGTTTCGCGCAGCTCTTTCGCCGCAACACCGGGCAGAGTCCGGCAGCGTTCCGGGCGTTTTCCCACCCACGGGAAGCAGAGTGAGAGAATATGCCGGACCGAAAAAGACAGGAGGCAGAAAGAAAGACAGCCGCTTCATCAAAGGGGGGCCGCCGGCACAGTTCCGGCGTCCTCCTTTTCTGTGTGCCACACGGAGCGGCAGGGGCTGTCATTCCAGCCGCCAGCCCTCGGCCTGCTCCCGGACCTGAACAAACCGGCGGTAGAGGCCGTCCTGCGCCATCAGCGCATCGTGAGTCCCCTGCTGAACGATCCGTCCCTGGTCCACCACCACGATCTGATCCGCGTCCCGGACGGTTGAAAGCCGGTGGGCGATGGAAATGAGTGTTTTGCCCGCCGTCAGCTCCCGGATGGCGGCCAAAAGCAGGTGTTCGTTCTCCGGGTCCACACTGGAAGTCGCCTCATCCAGAATGACGATGGGGGCGTCCTTCAGAATGGCGCGGGCAATGGAGACCCGCTGCTTCTCGCCTCCGGAGAGGGTGGAGCCGCCCTCTCCCACCATCGTATTATAGCCGTCGGGCAGCGCCATGATAAAGTCGTGGCACTGTGCGCGCTTGGCCGCCTCCACCACCTGCCCGTGAGTGGCGTTGGGATTGCCGAATTTGATGTTGTTCTCAATGGAGTCGTGGAAGAGATACACATTTTGGAAGACCATGGAGAGGTTTTTCAGCAGGCTGTCGGCGGTGCAGTCCTTCACATCCATGCCGCCCACGCAGACACTCCCCTCCTGCACATCCCAAAAACGGGCGATCAGGCTGCATAAGGTGGTCTTTCCAGAGCCGGACGGTCCCACCACGGCGCAGGTAGTCCCCTGGGGGATTTTGAGAGAAACATGGTCGATGACCTTCCGGCCTCCTCCATAGGAGAAGGATACCTCCTTCAGCTCAATGTCGAAGCGGCCGGGAGCGAGGGCCTTGTCCGTCCGGTCCAGGGAGGGGATGTTGGTCACAGCCTCCAGCCGGTCCAGCTCAGTGGCGATCTTCTTGTCCAGGAAGGAGCCGTCCCCCATGACCTCCATCTCGGAGTAGAGGATAAAGGACGCCACCAGGAACAAAAAGCAGTAGGTCAGGGAGATGGCCCCCTGCAGGTAGAGGAAGGTGGACAGGAACATGAGGGCGCAGCCGGTGAGCTTGAACACCAGAATATAGAGCCGCAGGGCGGGCAGGGCCGCCTTCTCCTGATCCAGCGCCGCCTTCTGCCGCCGGCGGAAGGACTGGTACACCGCGCCGTCCTGCCCCACCGTCTGGGAGAAGGAGCGCAGCACCGCGATGCCCCGGATGTACTCCAGCGACTGGGTGACCAGCTCCTCCTGCGCCTCCTGCACCTTGGGGGTGTGCTCTGCCGCGGCTTTCTGCACCATTCCCAGCACATAGAGGCCCACCAGCAGGCCCGCCAGGGACAGCAGGGAGAACCAGGGACTGAAAAACAGCATCATTACAATAATGATGACCGACATGGACACGCCGCCGGTGATGTCCGTGATAAACAGCATGGAATACTGCTCCAGCTCCACCACCGTGGAGGTGAGAGTGGTCTGGATGGTGCCCAGGCGCTGGTCGGAGAAGTAGCCCATGGGGGCGCTTTTCATCTTCTCACCGATAGCCAGCCGGTAGTCCCGGAAGATGTCGAAGCCCTTGGCGCTCATAGAGATGTCCTCCAGCCACTGGAACAGGAAACGGCCGAACACGCTGGCAATCAGGATGCCGAGGCCCTGTCCGATCACCTCGGCGGTGAGGCTGTCCAGATGGGAGATCACCACATAGACCGCCATGAGCATCATGGCCATGGAAAAGGTTTTCAGGATGTTGCAGACAATGCCCGCATAGATGTATTTTTTCTGGTCTCCGGCAATATCCAGAATCCGTTTGATGGTATGGAACATTCAGTTGACCTCCTTTCCGGCAAAAGCCGCCGTGCTTTGATACTGCTCCCACATAGTCCGGTACAGGGGGCAGGTGTTAAGCAGCTCCTCCTGCCGGCCGCAGGCGGCAAGCCGCCCCTGGTCGATCACCAGAATTTGATCCGCGTTCTGGATGGTGTTCAGCCGGTGGGCCACCACGATCAGGGTCTTGCCCCGTACCAGACGGGAGATGGCCTGTTGGATCTGCGCCTCGCTCTCGGGGTCAGCGAAGGCGGTTGCCTCGTCCAGAATGATGACGGACGCCTTTTTGAGCATGGCCCGGGCGATGGTGATGCGCTGGCGCTCTCCGCCGGAGAGCCGGTCCCCGGCGTCTCCGGCCAGGGTATCGTACCCCTGCTCCAGATTCATGATAAAGTCATGGCAGTTGGCGGCCCTGGCCGCGGCTTCCACCTCCGCGTCGGTGGCGCCGGGGTCGCCCATGCGGATATTCTCCCGGATGGACCTGTCAAAGAGGAAGTTGTCCTGGGCCACATAGCTGATCTCCCCCATGAGCTGGTCAAAGGGAATATTTTGGATGTCCTGCCCGCCGAAGGAGACCGTCCCGCCTGTGGCGTCCCAGAAGCCGGCCATCAGCTTGGCAATGGTGGATTTTCCGGAGCCGGAGGGCCCCACAATGGCGGTGATCTGCCCAGTGCGGGCGGTAAAGCTCACATCGTGGAGGACCTCTTTCTTCCCATCATAGGAGAAGCACACCCGGTCAAAACGGAAGGAACGCTCTCCCAGCTTCACCGGCTTTTCAGGCCGGCGCTGCTCCGGCGTGTCGAGGAAGTCCTGAATGGGGTCCAGGTTGGGAGCCATGTAGGAAAGCTGCCCCAGGGCAAAGCCGAATTTGATGAGCCCGGCCATAAAGCCGAAGGGGATGATGATGCAGGCCAGGAACAGGGGCAGCTCCAGCGTGCCCTGCATATAGAGCCACGCTCCCACGGGCAGCGTGCCCAGTAAAGTGGAGGGGAGCACCGCCTTGAAGCCCGCCATCCAAAACCAGCTCTGCCGCCACCAGGCCAGGGTGCTGTCGTGGAAAAAGTTGACCGACCGGGAGAACTCCCCGAAGCTCTTGCTCCCCTGCCCGAATGCCTTGATGACCTGGATGCCGCCCACATACTCCACCAGGGCGGCATTCATCTCGTTGCCCGAGCGCAGGTAGACGGCCATCTTCTCCTTGTACCCCCGCATCATGCACACGGCGAACACCAGGCTCAGGGGGACGGTAATGAAGGCGGCCAGCCCCATCCGCCAGTCCAGAACGAACACCAGGATGATGCTGAAAACCGGCCCGGCCAGGTTGGAGGGCAGCTCCGGCACCATGTGGGCGATGATGTCCTCCAGCCGCCCCACATTGTCCACCATCAAAGTCTTGAAGGTGCCGGAGGGGGTCTCCAGCATGACGCCCATGGGGACCTTCGCCATTTTATCCGCCAGAGCGCACCGGATGTTCTTCAGGATGGTGAAGGAAACTGTATGGCTGCGCATGGAGGACAGGCCGGTAAGCCACGCCCGCAGGCACATGCACACCGCCGCCGTCACCGCCATGACCGCCGCCCGTTCCACCGTGGCAGTGCCCTCATACAGCTCCTTCGCCAGCAGGGTCACCACAAAATAGGGGGCCATGCCGAACATCTCTCCGATAAAGGCCAGGATCACCGAGCCAGTCATTTTTCCCCTGGCCTCTCCAGAGAAGGAAAAGAGGACTTTCAGGGGATTTTCCCGTTTTGTTTTCATTCTGCACTTCCTTTCCGCCGTATTCCGATACGGCTCATGCTTTTCTGATATAGATTCGGGCCTGACCGCGTTTCCAAAGCGGGCTCCCAAGCCATGCGCCGATGGCGGCTCCCACGATGATGGCCGCCAGCATCAGGACCAGCATCCCCGGCGTAGCAAGCCCCTCCACCGCCGCGGCATAGGCTGGGGACATCTCTTCCGCGGCGCTGGCTGCCGTCCGGGCCGGGTCGATCCAAATGTAGAGTGGACTCCCGCTGGAGCTGAAGGCCAGCGGGAGAAAGCTCCAGCGGGCGGCCCGCAGGCCCTCATACCCGCCCAGCCGCCGCACCAGCTCCGCCAGCACCGCTCCGGCCGCCAGCGTCACCGCCATCCAGCCGGACAGCTCACCCGCCGCCAGGAACAGCAGAAGCACCACTAAGTTCATGAGTACCGGTACCCCAAACCGGGGCGTTCGGGCCGCCAGATACAGATACAGCCACCCCGATGCGGCGGCGGTGATGGCCGGGAGAAAGACCCAGAACAAGGGGGAAAATGACCCACACATCATCACCAGCACCGTGATCAGGAAATAGAGCAGGGACCCGCCGAGCACGGCAGCAAGGCTTCTGGCCGTCCATACACGCTTCATTTACATACGCACCTCCTGTTGTGGATTTTAGTTAGTTTTCGCTAACTCAAATGTAGAAAAAAGGGGCTGTTCAAAGCCCCAGGATGGCCCGCCAGCCGGGAATGAAGAACTGGTGCATCGTATCCAGGTAGTGCAGGGCCTCCTCCTTGGTGAAGTCATGGACTACCACTTCAAAGAGGGCGTTGGTATAGGCGGTCATAAGCAGATGGAGTTCTTTGGGGTCCACTTCTTTTACCGGGACGCCATGCTTCTTCGCTTCCTCCATGTAGGCCAGCGTCTCCTGCTGCTCCATAACCACAATATCGTGGAGAAACCAGGCATACTTGGTCCCGGCGGAACAGCAAAGCAGCAGCTTGAACTCGTTGAAATGGGAATAGATCTGTTCCACCACCAGGCCCAAATCATTGCCTGAATCCCACATGGCATCCAGGTCGCCCTGCTCCAGAAAGTCATAGTCCACCTGCCGCGTCCGCTCACACCACTTCTGAAGTTCGGAGAGTACCGGCTCCACCAGGGCGGCGAACATGGCCTCCTTGTCTACAAAGTGGCGGTACAGTCCGGCGGCGGTGATGCCAGCCTCCTCCGCGATCTCCCGCATGGTGGCCTTTTCAAAGCCTTTTTCCAGAAAGATCTTCATGGCGGCCGGTATGATCCGTTCGTGGGTTTCCGTCTTGTCCTTCGGCATACTTGCCTCCTTTCTTTGTTATCGTTGTTCGCTAACGATGTTTACAATATAGCACGCAGTGTTCAGCCTGTCAAGCCTCTCGTTCTGATTACCATGACAGATAGACACGATGGAAAAACCGCAGTCACCCATTTAGGGCAACTGCGGTTTTTCTGCCTATTCTGCTGCCTATGCTACAATCCCCAGCTTGCCGCCTGGCTCTGTTCAGCCCAAAGCCGGGCATAGATACCATTTCGTTTCAGCAGTTCCTCGTGGGTGCCCTGCTCGGCTACCTGGCCCTCATCAAGCACCACGATATTGTCGGCACTCATGATGGACTGGAGCCGGTGGGCGATGACGATGACGGTCTTTTCCGCGACCAGAGCGGAGATCGCCTGCTGGATTAGCACCTCATTCTCGGGGTCAAGGGAGGCCGTTGCCTCGTCCAGCAGAACAATGGGGGCATCCTTCAGCAAAGCCCGGGCAATGGAGATTCGCTGCTTTTCCCCCCCGGAGAGGGTGGAGCCGCCCTCTCCCACCATAGTCTGGTACCCGTCAGGCAGGGCCATGATGAAGTCGTGGCAGGCCGCGGCCTTGGCTGCCGCGATGATTTCCTCCTGGGTGGCGTCCGGCTTTCCCATGCGGATATTTCCCTCTACCGTGTCGTGAAAGAGATATACGTCCTGAAAGACTACACTAATGCGGCTGAGCACCTCGTCGCTTTTCATGTCCCGTACATCCACACCGCCCAGCCGCACCGCTCCCCTGTTCACATCCCAGAACCGGGCGGCCAACCGGGTGATGGTGGACTTCCCGGAGCCGGACGGCCCCACCAGTGCGGTGACGCTCCGGGCCGGGAATTGCAGGGAAATGTCGTGCAGGACCTCGGTTTTTCCATAGCCGAAGGATACATGGTCAAATACGATGTCTGTCCCTTGCGGTGTCTGACTAACTGTCGGTTCCGGCAGGGGCTTTTCATCAAACAGGGCCTTGATCCGTTCTCCGCTTCGGCGGGTGCGGGAGAAGTCCGCGATGAAGGTGAACAAAGTCAGGACCGGCTCATAGACCGTCAGCGTGAGGATCAGGAAGGCAATGTAATAGTAGGGTGTCAACTCCCCGCGGGTCAGCAGTACAACACCCACCAGAATAACCAGCCCGATCCCGCAACTCAAAATGGCCCGGCCCAGCATGCTCACCGGCGCGGCCGCGCCGGTCTCCATCCCGATTGCCGCCTTCCGCTCCTGGTCAAAGGATTTCTTAAGGCTTTGAAAGTGCTGGCCGGCCAAATTGAAGGCCCGGAGGATTTGAATGCCATTGACATATTCCAAGATGCCGGATGCCACTTCACGCTGGGCCTGCTGGAGATCGGCGCTGACCGTCCCCATCCGGCGCAGGCTCCAGAACGCAAAGGGAAGTGCCAGGGGGATCACCGCAAACAGTGCCAAAGTCATCATGCCGTTGAACCAGGAGAGGCATACGGCCGCCAGTACAAAGCGGATAACAATGACCGCTGTCTGTGGCAGTAACTGCTGGGATAAGTCGCCCACCGTCTGGTAATCCCGCAGAAGGACGGTGGACAGATCCCCAGCGTCCCTGCTGGAATAAAAGCCCATGGACAACTGGCGCAGATGCTCCCCCAATGTGATCTGGGAGTCCTTGATAATCCCCGCATAACCGGTGCAGGCATCTATGTAGGTTTTCTGGCGGATGAAGAAGTAGACGATCAACTGGGCCAAGAATCCGGCGGCAAGCCCCCAGAGTACCCCAGTGGGGAGTGCGGCCCCGGGTTCTGCCAGAGGGACAAGGAGGAAATAGACAGCACCCAGCATCAGTCCGTATGGGACAGACATTACAATGCTGTCAAAGAGGCACCAGGCCATCAGGCGCAGGTACTTCCCAGGGTGGCCCAGGGTCATCATTTGAAACCAATCTCTGAACTTCATACCTGCACCGCTCCCTTCCCGATACTCCAGCGATCCCGCCGCAGATTGGCGTCTACCAGATTCTTATAGGTCTCACAGCCTGTCAGCAGTTCCTCATGGGTCCCTGCCCCCACCAATTTCCCTTTGTCCATAACCAAGATTTGGTCTGCCCGCTCCACCGTTTTCAGCCGATGGGCAATCATCAGCACCGTCTTGTTCTGGGCCAGTTTCGCAAATGCCGCCTGGATCTTTGCCTCGTTTTCGGCGTCCGCGTAGGCGGTTGCCTCATCCAAGATGATGATAGGGGCGTCTTTCAGGAAGACCCGCGCAATGGCAAGGCGCTGCTTCTCACCGCCGGAGAGATAGGCGTCGTCCCGGCCCACCACTGTCTGATATCCCTGGGGCAATGCCTGGATAACCTCATGGATGCCGGCGTTCCGGGCCGCCTGCTCCACTTCCTCCATGGTGGCTTTGGTATTCCCCATACGGATGTTGTTTTCAATGGTATCTGTAAACAGCACGGAGTCTTGGAACACATAGGCCACCAGCTCCATCAGCCGTGCAGGCGGGATCTCCCGGATGTCCACGCCGCCAATACGGATGGTGCCTCCCTGGGGCTCATAGAACCGCAGCAAAAGCTGGGCCAGAGTGGATTTCCCACCACCAGAAGGTCCCACCAGCCCGGTGACAGTTCCTTGGGGCAGATGAAAGGATACACGGTCTACTGCTGGGATGCCCTCCGTATAGGCAAACTCCACATCTGAAAATTCCACATCGAACGTGGTGGGATCTCCAGCGCCGTCCTGATCCGGTTCCGGCTGGCGGAGGATGTTGTCGATGCGGTTGACCCCCTCCACGATACGGCCAGAGAGTATGACCATCTGCATCAGATTTTCCATAGGCTCCTTGAGGCCGCTGCCTACCAGAAAAAACAGCAGGATCACCGGCAGAAAGTCCAGGTAGCTCTCCGCCGTGGGGATCAGCAGCAAAACCGCCGGGAGCAGGAACAGCAGCTGTGCGCCGAAGAAAGCGTAGTAGGCACCCATGGGCCTGGCGTTGGCCCGGGCTGTCCGATCCACCACCTCGGTAAAGTGGTTGAGGTCCCCTTCATACCGCTGAAAGGCGTTGAGGGTGCGGTTGAACACCTTGATAACGCTCATGCCGTGGATATACTCCACGACCGTCCCCTGCATCCGCTCCTGGGCGTCGTGGAGTTCCACTTGGAGGGCCGCTTTGTCGGGCTGTTTCAAGCAGGCGGAGAGCAATACCAGAGAGATCAGAATAGGCAGCAGGGTCACAATGGCCAGCCGCCAGTCCATGCCGAACAGGTACAGCAGGGTGAAGACCGGCGTAGCAACTGCGGCCGCGATCTCGCAGAGGTGGTGCGCCAGAAACGCCTCGATCTGGTTGGAGTCATCGGAGACCACCTTCTTGATGGCTCCTTGGGTTGTGCCGGTGAAAAATCCGGAGGAGACGCGGGAGAGCTTCTCCATCAACTGCAGCCGCAGGTCGTAGATAATCTCATAGGCCGCCGTATGGGAAAGTGCGGAGGAGATGAAGGCGCACAGGCCGTAGACCAGCGCCGCTCCAAAGGTGACCGCGCAGAGCGTTAGGATCGCATTTTGATCCACCATGGATGGCTCCTGGTAATGAGCCAGCAGCTCCCGCACCACACCGTAGATGGTGAAGAATGGTACGATGCGAGCGGCCGAGGACAGGACGGACAGTACACAGGCCAAGGTCAATTTTCTCCCCCTTTGGCCCGCCAATTCAAAGAGCCGGGCAACGCCCTGTTTCTCTTTTGGGGATTTCGAGCGCATGAAAAACACCTCACTTTAATTAGTTATCGCTAACTCCTTCTGATAAAGAAAGGCGCGGTCAAGCGCCCTCCTCAAAAATCAGAGAATACAGGAGTCCATAGATATGGTCAAGGGTTCGGTCCAGAGCATCAGCATGCAGGGCATCCCGGTTGACCTTTGCCATCGCCATGATCTTAATGAGGTTGGCCACCACATGGAGGTCCAAATCAGGCCGTACCCCCTCCATATGGTCAAACAGGCCGTGCATGATCTCGGCCTCCCGCTGGTCATAGAGTCTGTCATCTGGACTGGTACACTCCGGGGAGGAAGCCTGCTTGAGTTTTTCCATGTCCTCTGCGGTTAGGTACTGGTAGATACTGTTCCGGCTGAATACGATGAGTTTCAGATACTCCTTGCCTTCCGCGGCGGTCATCTTCTCCCGGCCGTTCAGGATCTGCTCAAAGTGCCGCTTAACACGATCCCGCTGATATTCCATGATGTCAGTGACAAACTCCTCCTTGGAGGAGAAAAAGTTGTAAAAGGTGCTCTTACCCAGGCCGGCGGCTTGGGTGATCTTCTCCACAGAGGCATGGGTCATGCCGTGCTGTTTGATCAGTTCAAAGCCTGCGTCCAGCATCTTGATCCGCAGCTCCTCACGCTGGGTGGTAGAAAAAATCCTTGGCGACATAGGCGTCCTCCTTTTGCGACTATTATTTTAATTTTAGTCGCAAAAGAATAATAGCACACAGCTGTGCGTCTGTCAATCACTTTGCGACTATAATAATAATTTTATTCGCTTATGGTCATCGTCTCAGTTTATCGAGTCCACTCCGCAGCGATTTTTATAGCCGCTCCCGATCTCAGTTTTATAAAGATTGAATAAGGAGGAGCGGCCTCCAGTTCTTTTCTGCGTTGCCATACCATATTCCCAACGTCGGTTGACCTTTTCATAAAACTGTTCTTTTTTGATAAAATTATCGCAACTGTTCTAATCAGAACGAAGATTAACCACCTTATTCATTGGATTGTTCATCTTGTATCCTGCTCTGAGCACTGTCTTAATATAGTCTGGATGTTTCGGATCAGATTCCAATTTCCGTCTCAGCCGCCAGATGATATTCTCTACCGATGTAGTCCTATGCAGATACCCCTCTCCCCAAGCCGCTGCATAGAGCTGCACCTTGGAAAATACCTGCCCGGGGGCGCTGGCCATGCAGTAGAGCATGGCGTATTCCCCGTGGTTGAGACGCACTTCCCTGCCGGCCACAAACACCCGGCGGTGCCCGTGATGGATCTCCAACTCCCCGATGCGCAGCACGGAGGAGGCCGGGGCGTTGATATGGACCACTTCCGCCCGCTTGCCCTTCAGCGCATTCACGATTGCCTTAAATATACTGCCGTCCGGGTCGGCAGCTCGGATGACGATGATTTCGTCCACTATATTACCTCCCGCTGGCAAAAGGAGGGGGCCGTGTAGACGGCCCCCTCCTTTTGCTGTACTTATGACTCTGCTTCCACAACTGCCTTTAGTCGTCGGAAACTCTCGTCGCTGATGACATGCTCGATCCGGCAGGCATCCCGCTCGGCTGTTGCCGGGTCTACGCCGGCCTCGATCAGCCGGTCGGTAAAGAAACGGTGCTTTTCGTAGATCTGTTCCGCAACTTCCCGGCCCACATCAGTCAGATGCAGGAAATAGTCGCTGTCCATCGTGAGAAAGCCTCCGTCCCGCAGGGTCGCCACAGCATGGCACACGCTGGGCTTGGACACCTCCATGTGCCGGGCCACATCCACGGAGCGTACCATGCCCCTCTGCTTTTGTAGGACCAAAATAGCCTCCAAGTAGTCCTCGCCAGACTGGTGTAGCGCCAAATCATTTTGCCCCCTTCCCTTTGGAAGTGTTTCCTGTAACAAGGAGCCGGCCTACTAAGGTCGGCTCCTTGTCACGGGTTCAATTGTTCAAAAGCCGGATGCAAATGCAGTGCTTCATCACTCTGCCGGCTGAATCAACCGCACATCAAAGAACATGGGCGTGCTGGAGAAATCGTAGCCCGCAACCTTGTCCGTGTTGTAGACAATCATATCCTTGACGAACAGCAGGGGCAGATCCAGCACATTGTCGTTATCAAAGTTCAGCAGCTGATCAAAGATTTCCTGAACTCTGGTAGGATCATCAGTGGTCTGAAACTCCTCAATCAGAGCCAGGAACTTGTCGCTGCCCTCCACAGCGGTGAGGCTGGGCACATGGGGAGAGCGAGACAGCATGGGGATGAAGTAATTGTGGGGGCTGGTATAGGGCTGCTCCGTGTTCCACATGATGAGGTCGTAGTTACCAGCAACGCCTTCCTGCCACCAGGTCATCATCTCCTGGCCTTCCGTCTCCACATCGATACCCACCGCCGCCAGTTGGCTCTTGACCGCTGTGGCCAGCGACTTGTTCAGTGCATCTCCGGAATCGTAGGTGTATTTCAGGGATAGCGCCTGTCCGTCCTTCTCCCGGATGCCGGTGGACTCATTCAGCACCCATCCGGCTTCATCCAGAAGCGCGTTGGCTTTTTCGGGGTCGTAGGTACGGACGACATTCAGTTCCACATCCGTATAGGGGATGCCATCAGGGAACAGGTGGTCGGCGGGAGTCTCCTCGCCGTAGGTCAGCCCTTCGGAGAGAGTCTCCTTGTCGATAGCGTAGGCCACGGCCTCGCGCACTTTCAAATCAGACAAAACGCCGGAGGCGTTGAGCACCAGGTTTCGGGTCTTGGAATCGCTCTCCGCCACCGCGCCGGCAATATTGGGAAGAGAGAGGGCCTGCTGATAGTCGTCCCAGGTCAGAAGCGCGCTGCCGTAGATCAGGTCGATCTCGCCGCTCTGGAGCGCCTGGAGCCGAGCAGAGGCGTCGGGGATGTACTTGACAATGACTTCATCATAATAGGGCTGCTCTCCCCAGTAGTTCTCGTTGCGGACAAAGCGGACATAATCGCCGTCCACAATCTCCTCATACACATAGGGGCCGGTGCCCACCACGCCGTTCATGGACTGGTAGTTTCCCTCCTCCAATACGGCGGGAGATACCAGGACCATGGTTTCTGGATAGCAGAAGTCCATTAGATAGGCGAAATAGGCATTGGGATAATGGAATGTCACTGTGTACTCATCCACGACCTCAATGCTCTCCACCTTGGCCACGGCGGAGATGTTGCTGAAATTGGGATTGGGGTGTGCAAACTCAAAATCTGTCTTGACTGCCTCTGCATTGAACGGCGTCCCATCGTGGAACGTGACGCCCTCTTTCAGATGGAAGGTCAGAGCAGTTCCGTCATCGGAAAACTCCCAGCTCTCCGCCAGGCAGGGGACGACCTCCCCGTTTTCATAGTTGACAAGGCCCTCATAACAGAGCTTTGTGCCGATATTGTTCTGCACATCCATGTTGAGGGGATAAAGGGTGTTCAGCTCCGCACTGACCGCCGTGGTCAGGATCTTGGGTTCGTCCTCCGTCTGGCCAGAGGACGGTTCCTGCGAAGTGGAAGGTGTTTCATTTCCACCGCAGCCTGCCAGCGCGCCGCAGAGCAGAGCGCCGCAGAGGGCAAGAGAAAGCAGTCTCTTTTTCATGGTTTACTTCCTTTCGTTACTGTTTTATGCCAACACGGACGATTTGCCCGGCTTGCATCGTGAGAATGGTGTCGGACAGGCGGTAGGCGCTGTCCATATCATGGGTGATAAGCAGAAAAGCGCAGTCAAATTCCCGATGATATTGTTCCAGGACACGCATGACGGCATCGGCGGAGATCAGATCCAGACCGCTGAGCACCTCATCCAGAATGAGGTACTTGGGCCGGATCGACATGGCCCGCACCAGGGAGAGCCTCCGTTGCTCTCCGCCAGATAGCTGCCGGGCGGGGATCTCCAATAGCCGTTCTTCCATATGGGTCAGTTCCATGAGTTCGCCAACGCGCTCGCGGCGCTGCCGCTTTGAGAGGGAGGTAAGGTTGACCATCGCCTCCTCCACATTACTGCGGACAGAGCGCATGGGGTTCAGTGTCCCGCTGGCATCCTGAAAAACCGCCTGGAGCTTTGTGCGCCGTTTTCGCCAGTCCTCGGTGCTCCAACCGGAGGTATCCTCTCCATCAAGGAAGATTGCCCCCTGATCCGGGGCCTCCAGGCCAACCAACAGGCGTGCCAGGGTACTTTTCCCAGAGCCGGACTCT
The DNA here is from genome assembly GCF_002160305.1 of Pseudoflavonifractor sp. An184. Lineage (GTDB taxonomy): Bacteria > Bacillota > Clostridia > Oscillospirales > Oscillospiraceae > Lawsonibacter > Lawsonibacter pullicola. The sequence continues at coordinate 60,318 of NZ_NFKI01000001.1, read as the reverse complement.
CCTACCAGAGAGGTGAAGGAGCCGGGTTCCAGACGAATGGACACATCCCGAAGCGCAGCAAAGGAGAGTCCGTGCGTGCCGGCGTAGGTTTTGCTGATGTGCTCGGCAATTAGTCCGTCCATGTCCATCCCTCCCTGCTCACCGGGTGATTTGCCGCGGCATATTCCTTGGTCCACGCCTGTTTGGGGTGTTCCAGAAGTTCCTGAATCGTCCCCTGTTCGGTCAGCATTCCATGCTCCATCACATGGACCGTTCCGCAGAGGGTGCGGAGTGCGGCAACATCGTGGGAGATAAACAGGATGCCTGCGGTTTCCCTCTGCTTCTCCAGCAGCTCCAGCAAAAGTGTCCGATTTTCCGCGTCCAGCGCGGAGGTGGGCTCGTCGGCCAAAATATATCTGGGATGCAGGGCCAGCAGTAATGCGGCCGCTGCCCGCTGGAGCATCCCGCCGGAGAGCTGGGCGGGATAGCTGTCCAGCACCCGCCGGGGCTGGGACAGGCCCAGTTCCGCCAGAAGCGTTTCTGCCCGCTCCACCGCCTCTTTCCCGAAAACGCCCGTTCTCAGCCGCAGAGTCTCTTCCATTTGACGCCCCATCTTGAGCCTGGGGTCAAATGCAGTCATCGGGTTTTGCGGGATAAAACCCAGAGTCGTTCCGCACAGCTCCCGCCGTTTCCGCGGAGGCAGGGTCCATAGAGATTGGCCGTCCACCTGGATCGTGCCGCCGCTGACCTGACAGCCGCCGCTCAAAATACCGAGCAGTGCCTTGAGCAGCGTGGTTTTGCCCGCCCCGCTCTGTCCAGTCAACCCTATCGCCTCGCCAATCTCGATCTGAAAGGAGATTTGATTAAGAAGTTGAGCGCCGCTCCGGGCGGTCACGGACAAATTGTTTACCTCAAGCACGGGCGGACACCCTCCTTTCGATCCAGCGTCCCAGCATATGGAATGCCATGGTACACAGCACGATCATCAAGACCGGATACAGCGTAAGACCGGGATAGGAGAGCAGATAGTGGTGTGTCTCCGACACCATGCTGCCCCAGTCCACCACATTGTCTCCCATGCCCAGGCCGATAAACGAAAAGCTGACGATGGACAGCGTCATATCCGCACAGGAGAGGCAGATGAAGTGGAGAACATCCCAGATGAGGTTCGGGAGGATGTGGACAAACAAGATACGGCTCGGCTTTGCACCGGAGGCCACCGCGCACATCACATAGGCCTTCCCCTGTTCGATTTCGGTCCGTGTTTGAACTAGTTTGATGACCCGAAGCATCAGGGAAGCCGACACTGCCACTACCATGGTGAACACACTGTTGCCCCAAGCCGCAATGAAGATGATCAGGTAGGCGATGGGCGGGATGGCGGTAACCGCGTTCAGCACGCCCTCTAAAATTAGGTTTTTGCCGTTCTTCCCACTGCCCATGAGCAGTCCGATCAGCGTCCCAAAAACGGAAACCGTAACAGAGCCCACTAAGACGATACCCAGGGTCGTCCGCCCGCCGTAGAGCAGGCGGGACAGCACACAGCGCCCCAGGTTGTCCGCGCCTAAGGGGAACTCCGGGCAAGGTGCCAGGAACTTCTTGGTCAGGTCCACCAGTTCCGGGTCATTAGGGGCGAACACAAATCCGAATGCACAGACACAGAGGACTAGTAGCGGCAGGACCATTCCCGCCTTTGATGCAAAATAATGTTTTCTCATGCCCGGCCTCCCGCAGCCCGCATATCACTTCTCAGGGCATATTGTAAAAGTTCCGCGACTGTATCTAAAAGCACCAGTGTCAGCGCCAGCACCAGAACAGCGGCGTGGATCACCGGCGAGTCCCGTTTCACCACTGCGTCAATGATCAGGTAGCCCAAGCCGGACAGGGAGAACACCCGCTCCACAATGGCCGCATTGGCGAGGCACAGCCCCAGCATCTGGGCAAAACTGGGCAGAAGGTCCACCACAGCGTGAGGAAACGCATGGAATAGGAGGATGCGCCCATCCTGCAGCCCGCGGCACCGTAAGTACATGGCATAATCCTGCTCCATCTCCCGCTCCAGTGAGGCTGCGAGCATCTGTCCATAAAAACAGATCCCCAAGACCGACAGGCAGAGCGCCACCGGGAAATACCGGGCAAAACCGCTGTTTCCCGACACGCTGATCCAGCCCAGCCGCACCGCGAACAAGTCGATAAAAGCGGTACCCAGATAGAAGCCAGGCACGGAAATGCCGATCATGGTCAGAAAGGAGAGGATCATGCCGCCGGCTTTCTGCCGCCAAAGGTACCCCAGCATCCCTACTCCCAGAACGCCCAAGGACATAATCACAGCGGAATAGGCCACCACCGTCAGGGTAACGGGCACCGTTTTGGCCAATTCCTCCGTCACCGGATTTCCCGTTCCCAGAGAAATCCCGAAGTCCATGTGGAGCGCGTCCACCACCCAATCGAAATACTGCACCGGCAATGGCTTGTCCAGACCCAGTATGACCCGGGCCTCGTCGATCTGCTCCTGGGTGACGACCGCAGAATTGCGCTTCACATACGCTGTGGCCGGATCAACGGGAGAGAGCCGCATCAGCAGGAAAGAGAGAAGCGTGACGACAAACAAAGTCAGCAGAACGACGGTGACTCGCCGAATGAGATACCGCCTGGTCCGCTGTGCCATAAGACCACCTCCAAATAGTTAGATAATGCTAACCTCATATCAAAGAGAAAGCGCACCGGACTCGATGCGCTTTTTTGGCAGATGCCCTTGCGTACAAAGACATTTTAGCGGATTTTCACTTGTCTCGCCACTCCCGCAGGACGCTGTCTGCTCCTATAAGACAAAAAGTTTTGCGGTACTCTGTTGGGGTATGCCCTGTATGCTGGCGGAACACTTCGGAAAACTTGCTGGCATTCTGGTACCCCACCTTTCCAGCGATTTCAGTCACATCCAATCTGGTCTCTCGCAAAAGTCCCGCTGCTGTATGCATACGGTAGGCCTGCAGATACGCATTGATGGTAGTTCCATAAACTTCCTTGAAGCACTTTTTCATAGAAGTCAGCGGAAAGGAAAAAGTCTGTGAGAGAGTTTGCAGAGTGATCCGGCGGTCCAAATGCTCTATCAAGTACTGCCGGACAGATTTGATCTGTTCTGCCTGGGATCGGTCTACATACAGACGGTCTTCTCCCTGCGCTGTGATCTCTGGGGAGCCAAGGAAGAGGAACAATTCCATCACCTTGAGTTTGAAATAACCGGCCCGCAGATCCTCCGGCGCATGGTATAGCTCAGAGAATATATGCTGAATGGAGTCAGCCGCCCGCATAACGAAGCAGGAGTTGTGGGCACACAGCCGGTCCCGCATGGCAAAAAGGTCGCAGTACAGCCCTTCGCCCAGCGCCTCCGACACCTGACGCAAAACCCTGTCCGCCACCGGAATATCCACTGCGATGGTGATGCCGTGGTAGTGGGACAGGGGGAACCAGGTCTCACGAGTCCGGTTGGTCATGACATTGACTGCCAGATCGCCTTCCCCCAGATAGACAGCCCTTCCATCCGAAAACTCACACTCAAATCGCCCTGTCCGGCAGTGATTGATCTCCAGCAGATCGGCCCGTGGGTCCTCTCGGTGCGCCACCCCGCAGGACATATGAATATCGTCATAGAGCAGTTCAATTCCGGGGAACACCGGGTATCGGGTGATGACACCCTCTCCGGTTTCATTTTCCATCTTATAGACAGAACAATTCTCCCCCCGAATGATAGTCTGAGCCGCCTCGCCCTTGAGGACTTGGGTTTTGATCAGTTCCTCGTCCGCAAAGCGGACATGCTCCAATCCGGTCATTGTGCCGATTTCTCCTCAAGTATCCAATTTCCACCTGAGCGCCTCTTGGCGGACACCCACAAAGTCAGCATACAGGCCGCCTTGGGCCATCAGTTCCTGATGGGTGCCCCGCTGAACGATGTGCCCGCCGCTGAGGACCAGAATTTGATCAGCGTTCCGCACCGTGTTCAGGCGGTGGGCGATCATGATGAGCGTCTTTCCGCGGGTCAGGGCGGAGATGGCTGCCTGCAGCTCCGCCTCATTCTCCGGGTCCACGCTGGCGGTGGCTTCGTCCAAAATCACAATGGGAGCGTCCTTCAGCATGGCCCGGGCAATGGAGATGCGCTGCTTTTCCCCACCAGAGAGTGAACCGCCTCCCTCACCCAAGACTGTATCATATCCATCCGGCAGTGCCATGATAAAGTCGTGGCAGCAGGCGGCCCTAGCGGCGGCCACCACCTGCTCGTGGGTGGCATCCGGGCGGCCAAACTTGATGTTGTTCTCCACTGTGTCGTTGAAGAGGTACACCGACTGGAACACCATGGAGATATTCTTCATCAGGCTGTCCAGCTTGTACTCCCGCACATCGTAGCCTCCCACAGTGATTTTACCGCTCTGCACATCCCAGAACCGGGCGATCAGGTTGCAGAGGGTGGTCTTGCCGCCGCCGGAGGGTCCCACCACGGCGGTGATGCTACCAGAGGGAACGGTCAAGCTCACGTGGTCCAGGATCGTCCGGTCCCCATAGGCGAAGGACACATCCTGAAATTCCACAGAGGTGTCCGCCGGCGTCAGCTCCGCCCCGTCGATGTCCATGACCGGGGTGTCGTCAATGGAGTTGGCCTTGTCCATGGAGGCCCCCAGCATCTGCAGATTGTCCGCCATATTGCCGGCGCTCTCCAGCTCCGCATAGAGCATGAACGAAGCCACCAGCATCAAGAGGCACCGGGCCAAGGACAACGTGCCGCCGGAGTAGAAGGCCAGGGCACACACAGCGATGGCCACGGAGAACACCCGCACCACCACCTGACGGAGCCCCATCCAGGGGACTACCGACTTTTCCAGCGACAGGGCCTTGTCACAGCTCTCGTCCACAGTCCTCTGCACCGCCTGGCCGCTGTCCTTGTCCAGACCATAGGACTTTACCACGCTCATACCCTGGATGTACTCCAGCACCGCCTCCACCAAGTTCATCTGGGCGTGCTGCCGGGCAGGGCCGGTTTTCAGCATGGCTCGCTGGGAGAGCTCCGTCACTCCCAGATAGGCCAGGATACCCGCGATGGCCAGCAGACCCAGCCGCCAGTCCGCCACCGTGAGCCCCAGGCACAGGCCCAAGGTGTTAAGGAACCCGCCGATAACGCTCACCAGGCACCGGGCGGCATTGTTTTCCACATCGGACAGGGTCGTGGTGACCACGGCGGTGATGTTCCCCAGGGAGTTGTCGTTGAAATAGCCCATGGGGATATATCGCAGCCGGTCTCCGATGTGAATTCGTTTCTCCGCCACCATGAAGTAGCCTGTCTCCGTTTCTGCATTGGTGGACCAGTAGGAACATGCCGCCCGGCCTACCACAGATACCACCATCACACCAATGACCGGCCAAATGCGCAGGTCCGCCCCGCCCACCAGAATATCCAAGGTGAGCATCAGGGCGGCAAACTGGAGGGCGGCGAACACCGCTCCCAGGAAGGCTACCGCCATGGACTTTTTCAAGAGCCCCCGCCGGGTCCCCGCAAAGTCGGAGATCTTCTTCAGAACACTGAACACGGCTCATTCCTCCTTCCCGTCCCGGGTACCCAGATAGGTGTTCCACATCCGGGCGTACAGCGGGCACTTCCGCAACAGTTCCTCCTGCCGTCCCTGGCCGGCGATCCTACCATGGTCGATGACCACGATATTGTCCGCGTCGGCCACTGTTCCCAGCCGGTGGGCGATGACGATCAGGGTCTTGCCCCGGGTCAGGTTGGAGATGGCCCGCTGGATTACCGCCTCGTTCTCGGGGTCAATACTTGCGGTGGCTTCATCCAGGATCACGATGGGGGCGTCCTTCAGAATGGCCCGGGCAATGGAGATCCGCTGCTTCTCCCCGCCGGACAGGTGCCCGCCGCCACCGCCGCAGATCGTGTCGTACCCATGATCCAGCGCCCGGATGAACTCGTCGCACCCAGCGGCTTTTGCTACCCGCTCCATTTCCTCGTCGCTGGCATCCAGACGGCCCATGCGGATGTTTTCCCGAACCGTGCGGTCAAAGAGGTAGTTGTCCTGGGACACGTAGGCGATCTGCCGGTTCAACTGCTCCAGGGGAATGTCTTTCAAATCGGCCCCGCCCAGGGTGATACTGCCGCCGGACACGTCCCAGAACCCGGCGATCAGTTTGGCGATGGTGCTCTTGCCGGAGCCGGAGGGACCCACCAGGGCGGTGACGGTGCCCGGCGCGATGTCCAGGGAGATGTCATGGAGCACCTCACCGTCCTCCGCCTTGTAGGTGAAAGAGACGTGGTCCAGATGGATAGCCATACCGCTGAGGGCAGCCTCCCGCTCCGGCCGCTGGAGTTCCGGGGCATCCAGGATGGCGGAGATCTCCCCCACATTGGTGCCCACCACCGCCAGTTCATCCACAAAGGTCATGGCGGAGATCAGCGGCCCTGTGAGACCCAGGGACAGCACTACAATAGTGAGGAAGGTGGCGGCGGACAGGCTGCCACCGGACCACAGCAGCAGTCCCACCGGCAACACCGGCAGCAGCACCGAGGGGATCACCGTCTGCATGACGGCCATGAACTTCTGGTTTTCCGCCATCCAGTCCACATAGTATTGGGCGTTCTCCGTTACCGCATCGGAGTATCGCTTATAGGAACCGGCGGACTGGCTGAAGGCCTTCACCACCTGGATGCCGCCCACATACTCCACAATGGCGTTTGCCATGCGACGGCCCACCTCCACCGCCCCCTGCCAGCGGGGCCCGTAGTTCTTGGCACTCTGCATGGATACCAGCATACCCACTACCGTAGTCACCAGCGATGCAAGCCCCATCCGCCAATCCAGCACAAAAATATAGACCGCGATAGCAAGCGGTACCAACAGGTTGGAGGTCATCTCCGGCAGCAGGTGGGCCAGGGTGGGCTCCATGCCCTCTACCCGGTCCACGATGGTGGTCTTGTACTGGCCGGATGGGGTATCCAAAATGGTGCCCATGGGCACCCGGCTTAGTTTCGCCAGCAGTTCCCTGCGGACCTTCCGCAGAATATGATAAGTTGCGGTATGGGACAGCGCCGTGGACCAAGTGGAGAACAGGGCTTTCCCCAGATACCCCACCAGCGCGCCCGCGCACCAGGGCATGCACTCCACCAAGCCCCCGCCGGAGAGAAGCCGTGCGATCATAGCCGCCACACAGAAATAGGGCACCATCCCGCAGGCCACCCCCAGCAGCGCCAAGGCCACCGACGTGTAAAACCCGCCGTGCTCACCGTCCGCCCAGCCCCATAGTACGGCAAAGGGGGAGGGCGCTTTCTTAGATTCCATATCAGCATCTCCTTTAGTTAGTTTTTGCTAACTTTTAATCAAAAAACTGGGGGAACTCAGGTGTCTGAGATCCCCAGCAGTTTGAACCAACCGGCAGAATAGAAGTCCCGGAGGCTTGCCATATAGCGAAGTGCCTTCTCCCGGGGCATGTCGTGGCGCACCGTCTCAAAGATGCCGTTGAACAGGGCGCTGGACATGATGTGGATGAGTTCGTCGTCGATTTGAGGCAGCGAGTAGCCGGCCTCTGCCATCTTTTCAATGAGGGCCCGGCCGGCGTTATCCTCGATTTCCGCCAGAGTATCCAGATAGTGCTCATACTTAGTGCCCCCGGCGCAGCAGGCGATCAGTTTGAAGGCGTCGAAGTGGTCGTAGATGAAGTCCAGCATCCACCCGGCCTCTTCGTCAGGCACTTCGGGGAGGTTTCGTACCTGCTCCTCCACGCTCTGCTGAGCAAAGGTCTGCTGTACCGCCCGGTAGCGATCCGCCAGCTCTTGGGCCGGCTGGGCGACCAAAGCGTCAAACAGCGCCTCTTTGTCCGCATAATAGCGGTAGATAGCCCCGGTAGTTACTCCCAGTGAAGCGGCTATATGCCGCAATGAAGCATCCCGGTAGCCTAACGCGAGGAACTCTTTTCTGCCGGTCTCCAGTATGTCTGCACAGAGCTTTTCATTCAGAACGCGCATCGGCTTCTCCTTAAAATAACGTCGTTATTAAATAACGATGTTATTTTAATCTGCTGAACACTATTTGTCAAGCCTTCTCCGGGAAAATTTACGGCGTTGCTCATGGTGTCATTCCTCCGACAGCCAGGAAACGGCTCGGGCGCCGCTCTCCCGCAGGAACTCCCCGTCGTGGGTGATGACCAGCACGCACAGGCCCCGCTCCGCCAGCTCCCGGAGCAGGCGGCTCACCTCCAGCATGTGGGCGTGGTCCAGCCCGCTGGTGGGTTCGTCGAAAATCAGCAGTTCTTTCCCGCTGAGGCAGCCATCCACGATGGCAAGCCGCTGCTTCTGCCCGCCGGAAAGGGCCAGGGGGTGTGCCTGGGCGTACTGGGCCAGATTCATCCGCTCCAGCGCGGCCAGGGCCTCCTGCTCTGTGGCTGTGCCGCCCAGCCTCGCTTCCGCCAGCACGCTGTCCCCAAAAAGCTGGAGGTTCACATCCTGCATGATGAGGAAAGCCTTTCGCCGTCTTTCTTTTCGGCCCAAGGGGCTTCCGTCCCACAGGATCGTCCCGGCCTGCTCCTTCATCAAACCGCACAAGCACCGGGCCAAAGTGGTCTTGCCCGCCCCGTTGTGACCGGTAATGGCTGTGATCTGCCCCCGGGGTGCGGTAAAGGACACATCCTGCCAGACTGCTCTGCCGCCGTAGGAAACCCGAAGGCCTCGTACCGTCAGACCGCCCGTTTCCGCTGTTGGGTGCGGCTCCGGCAGCGGCACCTCCGTCAAACTCCGCAGACCCATGGAGCGCCGTTTCTCTTCCGGCAAAGCCAGGAACTCCCCCCCGGTGTAGATCCGCTCCAGCTGCCCTTCCCGCAGATAGAACACCCGGTCTGCGAGGTCGGCGGCGTACCACAGGCGGTGCTCCGCCACCAGGACGGTTTTTCCCGCTGCTTTCAGCCGCCTTAGAATGTCCCGCAGCTGATGGATGCCTTCTCCGTCCAAATTGGAGGAGGGCTCATCCAACACAAACACCTCCGGCCCCATGGCCCACGCGCTGGCACAGGCGATGCGCTGCTTCTCCCCGCCGGACAGAGCAAAGATATTTCGATCCAGGAGCGGACCCACGCCGCAGACCTGAGCGGCGGAATCCAGGGCCAGGGACATTTCCTCCTGAGAGGCGCCCCGGCTCTCCAGGCCAAAGAGCACCTCACCGGTGGTGTCCAGATTGAAGAACTGAGACTTGGGGTTCTGAAACACGGAGCCCACGGTCTGGGCCAGCTCCCACAGGGGCGCCCCGGCCACATCCCGGCCGCCCACTGTGACGGTGCCTTCCAAAGTCCCGCTTCCGCCATGCTGGAGCAACCCGTTGATGAGCTTGATGATGGTGGTCTTGCCGCACCCGCTCTCGCCGGTGAAAAGGATCAGTTCTCCCGGTTCCACCGTAAAAGAACAGTCCCGAAGGCTGGGCACCGTCTGCCCCTCATAGGTGTACGTCACATGGTCGAAGGTGATCACGGGAGCACCCCCTTGCAGCAGATCCCACCCAAGCACAGGGCCAGGAACAGCAGGACAACGGTCACATCCTGAATGTGGAATCCGATGGGCCGCCAGGAGGACATTTTTCCCGGGTGCTCAATGCCTCGGGCGGTGGCGGACTCGCTGAGTTCCTCCGCTGTCTGGGCCGCCCCCATAAGCATGGGGACATAAATACACTCCAATTTTTCCTCCAGGCCGTGGATCTGGCGCAGGGCCATGGCGTCCCGGATATGCCGGAAGTCCTGGCGGAGCGCCGGCAGAAACCGGAGGGTCACCGCCAGAGTGATGGAAAAGCTCCGGGGCGCCCCCAACCGCTCCAGAGCGGCCATAAACTGGCTGACGCTGGTAGTGGCAATGATGTAAGCCCCGCCGGCAATGCAGGGAAAGACCAGAAGGAAATAGGTCACTGTGGCAAAGACCGTGGCAAGGGAGCCGGGCAGCAGCGGCAGCAGCCAGAACTGCACTGCCACGATGACCAGGTAGACAAGCAGCAGGCCCGCCAGCATCTTTCCCTTCCGCTCCAGCAGAAATAGCCCGAAGTAGGCCAGCATCACGGCGATGCGGAACACTGCCGGAGCCCAGGTGAACACCACCACATTGGCCAGCAGCCAAATCAGGATTTTGGTCCGTGGGTCCAGAAAGGAACCGCGGGCAGTCCGCGTCCTCATTGTGCCAACCCGGCCTTCACAAAGTGCTTACGCATCAGCTTCATCCCCAGCAGGGCGCCCAGCACGGAGCCCACCAGGATACTCAAGACGATGACGCCGAACACCGGCCAGGTGAGCAGGCCCTCCATGGTGGCCATATAGCCGGGGTCCATCATCTGGGCGGCGTACTCCAAGTAACTCTCCTTGGTGAACCATAGGGGCAGGAAGTCCCCGATGAACCCCAGGTTGAAACAGAAGAAGCCCAGCACCAGCCAGCCCTTCTTCCGAAACTGCCCAGACTTCAGGCACAGCTCACACAGGATACCGCCCACAAGGCCGGTGATGGGGAACATCCAGGTGGCAGCCACCAGGACAACACCCGTGACGAGGCTGGTAATGACGAAGGGGCCGTTCTTTTGGATCTTAGCCACCAGCAGCATGAACACCGGGCCAATCAGGATGGCGTCAATGAAGTGGGTGGCGAACCACACATAGGGGCTGATACCGCCCACCAGCATAAAGATAAAGCGGATGGCGATACAGACCGCGCCCAGCGCGCCGGCCGTGATGGCGTCCTTTGCCGTCAATTTCCGCTTCCCTTCCATTCCTTGTTGAGTCATTTAAATTCCTCCTATCATTTTCTCGTTAGGCGATGCTAACCATTTGACAGGATAGCACAGCACACCCTATACCACAAACTCCGTACCGTCGTTTTAGCTCCAAACAGCACTCAGTTGCTCCGACGGTATTGACGGTCATTGCCCCATCCGATACAATCCAAACAGGATGAATTAAGGGGGGATCTGCTGATGTCCCATCTAATGCAACTCTTTGAGCCTGCCCGCTTTCCCGGCGGCGTAGAAGTACATACGGACGGTCTCAGCGCAACTATGACGCTGGATGGGGCGGAACACGGGAGCCTGCGTTTCTTTCCCCTGGGGCCTGGTGCGATCCTATCCTTCAACCGGATCTATACCCAGGTCTGGCCCCTGGCACAGACGGAGACGGACAACATCCTGCTGCTGAACTTCTGCCTCAATGGCCGGTGCGAGGTGGATCTGGACAACGGGCAGTTCGCCTTTCTTTCCCAGGGGATCATGGCCTTGGGGACCCAGCAGGTCAAAGAAGCATACCGTTACCCCAGCGGCGTCTATGAGGGGGTAGAGTTGTTCCTGGACATGGATGCGCTGGAGCAGGAGCCCTACTGCCTATTCCTCGAGGCAGGTATTGACTTGACAGCCCTGATCCGGCACTTTCAAGCCGCTCAGAACCTCTATCTTGCTCAGACCCCTGCTGCCATACAGGGGACATTGTCCGAGTTGTGGGCATTGCGGGATACCGAGGATATAGGGCAGATGAAACTTAACTCCGCCCGGCTGCTGCTCGAATTAGGGCGGCAGCCCTATGTACCCCATCCCCGCATCCGGTACTTTACGCTATCCCAGGTGACCATTGCCAAAGAGGTACGCTCCATTCTCCTATCCGATCTCAGCCAAAATCACACAGCACGGGAACTGGCAAATCGGTTCCAGATCGGGGAGACCAGCTTGAAGAACTATTTCCGGGGCGTATTCGGGGAAAATCTCTCCGTCTGGCTCCGGGAGGCCCGGATGCGCCGGGCGGCGGAGCTGCTGCGGGACACGGACCTGCGGGTGGCGGAGATTGCGGAACAGGTGGGCTACGAGAATCAGAGCAAATTTGCGGCGGTCTTTACCAAGCAATTCGGCTGTCCGCCGCTGGAATATCGAAGAAGGGCACGGCTCGATTGAGCCGTGCCCTTTTCTGCCCGGTTTCAGAAAGCGTTATGCCTCCGCGCCGTTCAGCCGCCACTGGGCGCTCTCGCTCTGGAGCTCCACCATGCGGCGGTAGAGGCCGCCCTGTTCCATCAGCTCCGCCGGGGCGCCCTGCTGGGCCACATGGCCGTCATCCAGCACCACGATGTGGTCGGCTCCCGCCACGGTACGCATCCTGTGGGCGATGACCAGCACCGTCTTGCCCTGAAGCAGACGGGAAAGGGCCCCCTGTACCTTTGTCTCGTTTTCCACGTCCAGGGAAGCGGTTGCCTCGTCCAGCAGGACGATGGGTGCGTCTTTTAGAAGTGCCCGGGCGATGGAGATCCGCTGCCGCTCCCCGCCGGAGAGTTTGGCGCCATTCTCCCCAATGGGCGTGTCATAACCCTGGGGGAGCCGCTCCACAAATTCATCGCAGTTGGCGGCCTTGGCAGCGGCGCGTACCTCCTCGTCCGTAGCGCCACGCTTGCCCAGGCGGATGTTCTCCATCACCGTGTCGTCAAAGAGAACCACATCCTGGAACACCATGGAGTAGTCGGTAAGAAGTACCTCCGGGTCCACCGTGGAAATGTCCACGCCGCCCACGGTAATGCGGCCGGCCGTAATATCCCACAGGCGGGCGGCCAGACGCGCACAGGTGCTTTTGCCGGAGCCGGATGGCCCCACCAGAGCTGTGACTTCTCCCTCTTTTGCGGTGAAACTCACGTCACGGAGCACCTGTTTCTTATCGTAGGCGAATCCCACATGGTCAAAGATAATGTCGTGGCCCTGAGGCCGGAAGGTCTCCGCCCCTTTGGCGATAGGGGTTTCGTAGATCTCGTTGATGCGGTCGGCAGATACTTGGGAGATGAACATTTCCGCGATAAGAGCCAGGCTCTGGTCGAAGGGGGCGTACACCCGGGTGATGACCAGCAGGAACAGGAACAGCACCATGAAGTCGATCTGTCCGGACAAAATCAGGCTGGCTCCCGTCAGGATGGTAGTCGCTACGCCCAGGCGCATGATCACGCTGGCGGCATTGACAAACAATCCGGTGGTGAGTTCGCCCCGGATGGTGACTTTTTCGTGCTGGTCGATCTTCTCATAAAGACCGGCCAGATACCGCTCCTCCTGGTTGGCAGCCCGTATCTCCCGGACGTTCTCCAACGCCTCCTGGATGCCGTCTGAGACCCGAAGGGCGGCTTTTTTTGTCACTTCGGAGTTTTGGGCGGCGATTTTCCGGCTGCCGAACAGCAGCCCAAAGGCCACCGGCACACCCCAAAGGCAGGCGATCATCAGCCGCCAGTCGTAGAAGAGCAGGCACAGGGCGATGATGGCAGTGGAGATGTAGGCCCCGTACAGGTATCCCAGCACATGGCTCCACACGTGCTCCATCCGGTTTACGTCCCCCATGATGGTTTCAGTTAAGTCCGCCAGGTCCCGCTTACCGAAGTAGCCCAGGGGCAACTTCCGCAGCCGCTCCGCCAGGCGCAGGCGGGTGGTCTTGACCTCACCGTACACCAGGCCGTAGGTGGCCCGGTACTGTTGCAGGTGGGTCACAAAGGACAGCAGGACGAACCCCACGGTCAGGACTGCCGGCAGCGCCGCCCCCGGCAGGGGCGCGCCGTCCGTCAGGGTGCCCATAAAGCCCCCCATCAGCAGGTAAAGGATGCCCATGCCGCCCATGACCACCAGGTTGGTGACGACGGTCCAGAACGCGCCGCTTTTGGTGTTTTTCAGGCCCTGGTCGGTCAGGGCGTATTTGCGCTGAAACGCTTTGCTGAACATTTCCCTTCCCCCTTTCTCACCGTTCGCTGGTGATCTTCCACTGGACCGCCCGGTTGTAGTCCGCCCACATCCTGGCATACAGCCCGCCGGCGGCAGTCAACTCCTCGTGCGTGCCCTGTTCCACTATGCGCCCCTGGTCCATGACGAGGATCCTGTCCGCCCCCACCACGGTGGACAGGCGGTGGGCGATCATGATGACCGTGCGGCCCTTCGTCAGTTGGGCAAAGGCCTTCTGAATCAGGGCCTCGTTCTCCGGGTCGGCAAAGGCGGTGGCCTCGTCCAGCACCACGATGGGGGCGTCTTTCAAGATGGCCCTGGCCAGGGCCACCCGCTGCTGCTCTCCGCCGGAGAGGTAGGTGCCCTCTGTACCGATCACAGTGTCCATGCCCTTTGGCAGCTTTTCCAGAATGTCTCCGCACTGGGCGGCCATGAGGGCGGCGAGCACCTGCTCCCGGGTGGCCTCTGGCCTTGCGGCCCGGACGTTCTCCAGGATGGAGGTCTTGAACAGCCGGCTGTTCTGGAACACAAAGGCAATCTGATCCATGAGCGCGTGGGGGTCCATGTCCCGCACATCCACGCCGCCCACAAGCACCGCGCCGGAGGACACGTCCCAGAACCGGGGGATCAGGCTGGCGGCGGTGGTTTTGCCGCCGCCGGAGGGGCCCACCAGGGCCACGGTCTGTCCCGGCTCTACTGTAAAAGACACATGGCTGAGAGCGGGCGTCTCTGCCCCGTCGTAGGTGAAGCTCACGTCCCGGAACTCTACCCGGCTGCCCTGAGGCGCCCTGGGGCGCTCTGGTGCTTTCAGCTCCGGGGCCTCCATGACCATGCGGATGCGGCCCAGGGCGGTGCCGGCCAGCATGATGCCGGAGGAGGCGAACATGATCCGGGCCAGCGCCGTGGAGATGATGGCGGAGAACACCGCGTAAAAGGCGAAGTCTGTCACGAACCCGGCAAAGCTCCCGGTGGCCAGGGCTCCCGGGGCCAGGAACAGGGCCGCCGGAACCAGGAACACGAAGGCCCCCTCGGTGACGCTCAGGTTGATGGACTGGGGCGTCCGGCACACGTCCGCCTGATAGTGCTCGGCCTTGGCGCTGTACTCCTCAATGGCCTGCTGAAACGCCTTGAAGGAATACACCGTCTGCTGGAAGATCTTCACCACCGGGATGCCCCGGACATACTCGGTGCCCGCCTTGGTCATGCGGTCCTGGGCCGCCTGGTACTCCGCCATGATCTGGGCGTTCTTGCCCCCCATCATGGCGAACATGGTGAGGATGGAGATCACCGCCGCCAGCAGGCAGGCGCAGCCCATCCGCCAGTCAAAGACGAACATCAGCACCAGCATGGCAATAAACAGGGTGATGGTACCCACGATGTCTGCCAGATTGTGGGCCAGCAGGGTCTCGGTGTCGGCCGCCGCCGCGTCCAGCCGTCCCCGGATGAGGCCGGAGGCGTTGGCGTCGAACCAGCCCAGAGGGGCGTTCATCACATGGGCCACGCCCTGCTTGCGGATGTTGGCCGCCGTGCGGAAAGCCGCCAGGTGGGTACACATGAGTCCGCCGAAGTACAGCACGATCCCTCCGAACGCAGTTCCGAAGGCCAGCCAGCCGTACCGGGTAACGCTCTGGGCCGCCGTCCAGTCCGGCGCCACGGCGATCAGGTCCCTGGCTGCCAGCCAGATGCAGATATATGGTGCCATGCTCAGCACCATGGACACCCCCGACAGGGCCAGGCCCAGAAAGGTCAGCCCTCTGTGGCTCCCCGCGTAGTCCAGCAGGGCAGCCACATCGCTCTTTTTCTTCTGTTTCATGGAAAAACCTCCTCCTTCTAAGTTAGTTATTGCTAACTCAATATCAAAAAAGACAGGGATCATCCCCCCATCAATTTCAGCCATCCGCCGGTGTAGAAGCTTCGGAACTGTTCCACATCCCGCAGTGCCTGCTCCCTGGGCATATCGTGGACCACGATCTCAAAAAGGCCGTTGAACATCCCGCTGGCAATAATATGGCATAGGGAGCGGCTCAGCTCCGGAACATCCAGCCCCAGATGGCGAAGGACATCCATATACCGAAGGGTGTAGTCTACCTCCTGCTCCACCATGTTGTGGACGAAGTGCTCATAACTGGTACCCTCCGCCCGGCAGAGAAGCAACTTGACCGGCTGTCGGTGCTGGCAGATGTAGTCCACCATCCAATTCACATATTGCCCGGACTTCTCACCCATGCTGTTTGCCTGTTCCTCCTCAGGAAGCTCGGCGAAGGAGGTCTGGGCTTCCATGAACCGGCCCATGAGGGCGGCGGCGTGGGGCTCCACAATGGAGGCGAATAAGGCCTCCTTGCTGGAAAAATACCCATAGAGCGCTCCTGTGGTCACCCCGGCGTTCTTCACGATCTGCCGCAGGGAGGCCCCCAGAAAGCCCTTGTCCAGAAATTCGGTCATGGCCGCCTCCTGGATCCTTTCCAATGTGGTGGGAGTGTTCTCTTCCATTGTGGCAGCCTCCTTATAGCAGCGTTATATAACAATGCTATAGTATAGCTGTCGGATCCATTTGTCAAGAGGTGGAAGGAAATTCTCCACGGAGCACATGGAAGGAAATTCCCCAAAGAGCACGATGAGAAATGCCCCGGCGTACAACTGCACGCCGGGGCATTCGAGAATAAAATCGTTGCTTACGGTTTGCGCCGGAAAAGATACGCCGCGCCGAAGAGTCCCAGAAGAACACCGCCCAGGATCTGAAAGCCCGTTACCGCGCTCTGCATAAGCAGTACATAGCTCTGGGTGTCCATCCCACCATAAACCGAAAGATAATTTCCAATATAGGCGTTTCCCAGCGGTACTGCCAGCAACACCAGCAGTGCACCGGCCACGGCGCCAATCAGATAGAATATTTCCTTCTTCATATTCAACCCTCCGTTCAGTCGATGATGGAAATAAACTCATGCGGGATCTTCCGAACTTTACAGATCCTTCAGCACCTTTGTCGCCTGACCGGCTACCGGTAGTGCGCTCATGCTGTGAAGGCTTACTCCAAGAGTGGACAGGTTATGTAGCATGGCGGAGGTGGCCGGAGGCAGGATACCCACTATGCCCAGGCCGATGAGGGCCCCGTTGAAGCCGATGACAAAGCGGTAGTTGTTCTGGATGCGGTTCATCAGGGCCATGGCCAGCTGCCGCAGGCGCACCAGCTCCCACAGGCTGTCGGCGGCGATGGTGATGTCGGCGATCTCCCGGGCGATAGCCGCCCCGTCACTGATTGCGATACCCGCATCCGCCTCGGAGAGAGCCGGGGAGTCGTTGATGCCGTCCCCCACCATGAGGACGGTGTGCCCTTCCCGCCGAAGGGCGGCCACATAATCCGCCTTGTCTGCCGGGAGCACTCCGGCTCGGAAGTCGTCTACTCCCAATTCCTTGGCAATGGCAGCGGCGGTGCGGGGGCTGTCCCCGGTGAGCATAACAGCGTTTTTCACTCCCAAGTCCCGCAGAGTGGAGAGCACATCCTTCGCCTCCTCCCGCAGGGGATCGGAGATGCAGAGCACGGCGGAGAGCACCCCGTCGATGGCAAGATAGAGCTGGGAATACTCCGGGGGCAGGGCATCAAACTTGGCCTGTTCGCCCTCCGGGATGGTCCCCTTTTCATCCTCAAAGATGAAGTGGGCGCTGCCGATGCACACCTGCTCCCCGTCCACCGAACTGGCGATGCCGTGGGCCACCAGGTATTCCACCTTGGCGTGGCGCTCCTCGTGGTTCAGCCCCCGGCGGCGGGCCTCCTCCACCACGGCGTTGGCCATGGAGTGGGGGAAGTGCTCCTCCAGGCAGGCGGCAAGGCGCAGCATCTCCGCCTCCTCTTTTCCATTGAAGGGGACGACCTTCGCCACCCGGGGGCAGGCGTGGGTGAGGGTGCCGGTCTTGTCAAAGACGATGGTGTCCGCTTTGGCCACCGCCTCCAAGAATTTGCCGCCTTTGACGGTGATGTGCTCCCGTCCCGCCTCCCGCATGGCGGAGAGCACCGCCAGGGGCATGGCCAGCTTCAGGGCGCAGGAGAAGTCCACCATGAGCACCGACAGGGCCCGGGTCACGTTTCGGGTGAGGGCCAGACTCAGCAGGCTCCCGGCGAAGGTGTAGGGAACCAGCTTATCCGCCAGACTGGACGCCTTGGCCTCAGCGCCAGACTTCATCTGCTCTGACCGCTGGATCATCTCCACGATCTGGTCGTAGCGGCCCTGGCCGGAGGCCTGTTTCACCTCCAGAACACACTCGCCCTCCTCTACCACGGTACCGGCGTACACCGTGCCGCCTGGGTGTTTGGCCACGGGGACGGACTCGCCGGTGAGGGAGGCCTGGTTGACGGTGACATCTCCTTCCGCCACCACGCCGTCCAGGGGGATGACGCCCCCGGCCCGGATCACCACCCGGTCGCCGGGGCTAATTTGTCCGATTGGGGTAAGCACCTCCCCGGCCTCTGTTTTCAGCCACACCCGGTCCACATGGAGGGACAGGCTCTCAGCCAGGTCGGCCACAGACTTCTTCCTCGTCCAGTCCTCCAGCAGCTCGCCGATCTCCAGCAGGAACATAACGGTGCCGGCGGTTCCAAAGTCCCGGCGGCAGACGGAGATGCCGATGGACAGGGCATCCAGCAGTTCCACCTTGATTTTCCGCCCCCCCAAGCATCGGAGCCCCTTGCGGAGGAAGGGGACCATGTGCCAGACTACCCGGGCGATCCGCAGAGGGGCGGGCAGGAACAGGGCGGCGGCCCCCTTCATCAGCACCTTGCCCACCAGCTTCTCCTGAAATTCCCGGTTCAGCGCCCGAGTGCTGTGGCTGGGAAGGGTAACCGCCCCCTCTGCCCAGGCCCAGGTGAAGCCGCCGATGGCGGAGAGGACAGTCTCCCGCTCCCCCGCATAGGTCACAATGACGCAGCCGGTGCGCTCGTGGACGACCGCCTCTTTCGTCCAGGGTTGGGCCTTCAGCCAGGTCTCCATCAGGTCCGCTTGGCGGAGGGACATAGTTTTCTGCCTCAGCCGCAGGCGCATCCGGCCCCGGCTCTCGTGTACGATGGTCGCTCGCATCAAAAATCTCTCCTTATGGAAAAAGGGAGCCGGTTCCCGGCTCCCTTCCGCAGTTTTTCAGGCCTCCTGGCCCTCTACCTGAGCCTCGGCTTCCTTGGCGGCCCGGGCCTCGTTGATGTCCTTGGCGGCGGCCAGAATGTCGGCGGCGTTCTCTTGGACAGAGGTAACGGTCTCCATTACGCTGTCCTTCATCCGCAGGCCGGCGGCGGTAATGTGGGTATAGGCCTTCTTGGCGTCCTTGCTGGCAAGCAGCTTTACGCCGACGGAGCCAAACAGGGCGCCGCCCACGAAGCAGGCTAGTCTGACATAGTGTTTCATCATGAGGGTTTCTTCCTTTCTGCTATGTACTTATTTGCGTTTGTAGCCTGTGATCATCACCATGACCATGCAGATCACGGCGCCCCAGGCCCAGAAGCGATGCTGTTTCATCAAGATCTCCTCCCCGGAAACAAGCTTAGCTCTTAGCGTATTTAAGTAGTATAGCAGATATCCTTCTCAAGCACATCTCTGAATCGGTCAAATAGTTGCCTGTTTAGACATTTTTGCGATACTGGCCCGGTGTCAGCCCATATTGCTGCCTGAAAGCAGCGATAAATTGACTGACACTGCTGTAACCTACCGCTTTGGCCACGCCTTCCAGACTTAGTTCGGGCGTGTGCAGCAACTCTGCCGCCCGTTCCATCCGCCGCTGGCGCAGCCAGGTGTGGACCGGCAGACCGTAGAGGCGGCGGAATCCCTCCTTTACGGTAGTGGCGGTGAGATAGGCCCGGCGAAACTCCGCAAGCGTCATCAAATCTTCCTCTTTCTATTTTCCCTGCCGTTCTTTGTCCCAACGGGAACCCTTTTTGCAGATATAAAAGTCACAACAGTCTCCGCCGGTAGCCAGTGTTTTGGTACGGTAGAGCCGCCCACCCATCCAGTCGACGGACATCGTGTCCAGAGCGCATAGATAGGGAACCAGATGAGGAAGGCCCTCCTGTCGGCCCAGGGCACACAGACCGCACTGGTGGTAAAGGATCGTATATTCCTCTGCATCCCGGCCGAAGATGACCTCGGTATTCCACTGAAAGGGGTTCCTATCTGCATCCGCCAAAGATGCAGTCGCTGCTCGCTTATATTGAGCCTTCAAAGTAAATGCAGTCTTGGCTTTGCCCCGGAAGGCAGCCACAACCAGAGGAGAACGCATACTGGCACTTACCATGCCCTCAAAGCGCTTTTCACTCATTTTTTCTTCTGCCGCCTTATAGATAGACAGCCATAGAATTCCACCAGTCAGGCAGACCCGCAACGGGTTTTCCATCATGGAGCCAATATCCGGGGTACGGGATACCATTTGCCGGTAAATCTGCTTAGAGAGCTGCTTCAACGCAGAAATATCCCATCCCAACTCCTGCCTTGCCAGATACCGAAATGCGGCAGGAGCGATGGCAGCCCACATCAGCCTTTCACAATATGTATAGGTCATGACAAACCTCCGTCTTACTTCCGCCCCACCAGCATCCGGGAGTCGCCCAGCATCATCATGCCCGCCCGCCGGCGGGAGCCGAAGACCTCCGTGGCCGTGTCGATGAGGCGCACGTCCTCATAGCCCATGTCCCGCAGCTTTTGGACAAAGGCATCCATGTCCCCGTACATTTTTGGCTTCATGTCATCGTTGAGCGCAAAGACGCCGCCCTTTTTCAGCACCCGCAGGGTCTCCAACAGCAGAGCCTGCTTGTCCGCACCCATTACATTGTGGTAGACATAGTTGCTCACCACGGCGTCGAAACTCTCATCAGGGAAATCCAGCTTGTTGGCATCCCCGTGCCGGAACGCACACCTGAAGCCGACGCCCTCGCTCTCGGCATTTTTCTCGCACATGGCCTGACCATAGCCGTAGGCCACACCCCAATAGTCCATGCCGGTGATTTGGGCGTCCGGCCAGGTGAGAGCCGCCCGTATGCTCAGTGCGCCGGAGCCGCATCCAACCTCCAGAAGTTGTCCCTGCCCGTCAAAATCCAGATGGGAGAGGACGACCTGATGGACCCGCTCCATCATTCCTCCGCCGCCGAAAGCGTACTGTTTCCGTATCCATGCACACCAGATCAGCAGGGCAAGCAGCGCCGCTGCGGCAACAGAGAACAGGATGCCGAGCGCGGCAATATGAAACATGGAAAAGGATAGCGCTGCCAGCACCGCCGACAGGGTCAACAGCCCACCGATCATGTAAAAAACCGGGTTAGACATCCAGCTTCCGTAGTCCTCGCCGTGGGTGCCGAGTCGGATTATTTTTTGTTGCTTTTGATGTTGTTTCATTTGAACCATCTCCTATCCTATCTTTTGCCATAACAGCCCCAATCCCGCCTGAGCCGCCGCCATGAGCGGGCACAGCAGCAGCGGCCATTGGAGCAGGTGCTCTGGCAGCGCATAGCCCTTCATCCAGTCTGTGAACTCATAGCCGGGATGTCCCTCTGTACCAGGGATCACAAAACGGTCTTTCGCTTTTTTCTGGATCAGCCACACATCCAGAAAAAGAAGATCGCCTATGTTGATCATCATCCACTGGATGTATCCCATCAGGGATAGACGCCAGAATCCGGTTGTCCCGCCCTCCACAGCGCTGACCGCACCATAAAGAAGGAGAGGCAGCAGCTCTCCAAAGCAGATCCAAAGCCAGTAAAAACGGTTTTCCTCTCTGGTAGGCGGCCTGTTCGCCGCCTTGATGATGGCGGACGGATAGCAGGGAAACATCAGCCGGGGCTTATACAGTGCAGCCGCTGCGGCGAACAGGTTAAAATAGGCCGCCATAGCGAGCCCGTCCAAGATGCTGCGCGTCCAGTTCATAGAAATCCTCCCGCATTTTTCATAAGGGATCTCTCTTGTTATTTATTGCCTGAACACCCCGCATCCTCCCGGATCGCCAGCACACAGAGCCAGTGTCTTTTCGCATCCCGCTTCACGATGACCTTAGAAAAACCAGCCTCGGTGAGAAAGGTGACAAACTGGCTCCGGTTGAATATCTTCATCCCATCAATGACAGAAAGCCACCTGCTGTCTCGGGGATTTTCTCCGTCCACTTCATTGACGATCAGAAAGATGCCGCCCGGCCGCAAGATGCGGTACACCTCCCGGAAACTCTCCGTGGGGCCGGGCCAGAAATATACCGTTTCAAAGGCAGTCGCCAGATCAAATGCCCTATCCTCGAAAGGGAGGCGAGAAACATCTCCCTGTATGACACGGCAGCGGCCGGCCTGCAGTTCTTCCTGATTGATATTTCTGGCCTTTTCCACGGATATTTCCGAATAGTCCAGGGCGGTGACAGTTGCGGCAGGGTATTTTCGCAGAAGGGCCCGGATGTTTCGGCCGCCGCCGCAGCCCAGTTCCGCAATCCTGACGGGACCTGTTTTCGGCAAACAGCCCAGTCCCCAGTCCGCCAGGGCGGCATGGGCATAATTCATGCTGGCTACCATGCACTTGCCCAGAAAACCTTCCGGTTTTCGTGTGTTGCGAAGGAAAGATCGAAAAAGTTCCATAGGCACCCTCATCCCTCAAAATAGGTTAGCAATAACTAACCCAAGAGCAGTATACACTTGCTTAACGCAAAAATCAAGCCCGCCGACTTATTATAGAAGCGGTTTTATTGAGTCGAGCGATACATATTCAGAGCCGTGCGCACTCCCTCTTGACAAGGAGATAGAAAACCCTATATAATTCTTTTACGGTTAGCGTCAGCTAACTGCAAGAAATATGAATGGAGGTTGAATCACCCATGTCCCTGATTCAGAAAGAAATTGCCGATTTCACCGTACAGTGCTACCAGAACAACGCTTTCCGAGCTGTCTCCAAGGCGGACATCCTGGGCAAGTGGAGCGTGTTTTTCTTCTATCCTGCCGATTTTACCTTTGTGTGCCCCACAGAATTGGAGGATCTGGCCAATCTCTATGAGAAATTCCAGGCCATCGGCTGCGAAATCTACTCTGTTTCCTGCGATACCCATTTCGTCCATAAGGCGTGGCATGACGCTTCCGAGCGCATCCAGAATATCCAGTATCCCATGCTGGCCGACCCCACCCATTGTCTGGCCAAAGATTTTGAGGTCTATATCGAGGCGGACGGCGTGGCCGAGCGGGGCAGCTTCATCGTGAACCCCGAAGGGAAAATCGTGGCTTATGAGGTCAACGCCGGCAATGTGGGCCGGAATGCCGATGAACTTCTGCGGAAGGTGCAGGCCTGCCAGTTCGTGGCGGAGCATGGAGACGAGGTGTGCCCGGCGAAGTGGCAGCCTGGCGCCGAGACCCTGAAGCCCAGCCTGGATCTGGTGGGGCAGTTGTAAGCCATGGAGCGGATGGAAAATCTCTACGATGTCGTGGTCATCGGAGGAGGGCCGGCGGGACTCACCGCCGCCCTCTATCTGGCCCGGGCCCGCTACCGGGTCGTGGTCGTGGAAAAGAACCACTTCGGCGGGCAGATCACCATTACCGCAGAAGTGGTCAATTTCCCCGGGGTGGAGCGAACCAGCGGCGCCGCGCTCACGGAAACGATGCGGAAACAGGCCGAGTCCTTCGGTGCGGAATTCCTCCTGGCGGAGGTCACCGAACTGGATCTGAGCGGTGATGTGAAGACTGTGCGCACTGGGCGTGGCGATTTGAAGTGCTTCGGCGTCCTGCTGGCCACCGGCGCCCATCCCCGTATGGTGGGGTTCCAGGGTGAAGCACAGTTCCGGGGGCGGGGAGTTGCCTATTGCGCCACCTGCGATGGGGAGTTCTTTACCGGCAAGGATGTCTTTGTGGTGGGCGGCGGCTTCGCGGCCGCCGAGGAGAGCGTGTTCCTTACCAAGTACGCCCGCCACGTGACCATTCTGATCCGGGGCGACGGATTCACCTGCGCCCAAGCCACGGCGGATGCCGCCCGGAACCACGAGAAGATCACCGTCCTCACCAACACAGTGGTGGAAGAGGTGTCCGGTGACACCGCCCTGCGGTTCATCCGCTATCGCAACACAAGAACCGGCCAGGTGACCAAGCACCACGCGGCGGATGGGGAGACCTTCGGCGTCTTCGTCTTTGCCGGATATGAGCCAGCCACGGAACTGGTACAGGGGCTGGCGGAGTTGGACGAGCAGGGCTATGTCCTCACCGACCGCAGCCAGAAGACCACGGCGGACGGCCTGTATGCCGCCGGGGACGTATGTGTCAAGCCCCTGCGGCAGGTGGTCACCGCCGTGGGTGACGGCGCTTTGGCCGCCACCGAGCTGGAGCGGCTGTGCGCCGCCATGCAGGCCAGGACTGGCCTCCGCCCCCAGCAACCAGTGAGCCGGGCAGAGGAAGCGGCGGCACCCGCTGAGGCAGGCAGCACTCTGTTTAACGGGGATATGCTCTCTCAGCTCCACACGGTGTTCGCCCGGATGGCATCGCCATTGATCCTGCGTCTGTTTCTGGATGAAACGCCCCTGTCCGCCGAACTGCGGCAATACATGGATGAGCTGGCGGCCCAGAGCGGGAAATTATCTGTTGAAGTGGGTGACCCCGCCAGTGCGGACCATCTGCCCTGCGTCCGGGTCTGCCGGGCGGACGGCGACTGGACGGGCCTTGCCTTCCACGGCGTCCCCGGCGGCCATGAGTTCACCTCCTTCGTTCTGGGCCTCTACAACGCCGCCGGGCCGGGACAGGCTTTGGACGAAGAGAGCCGGAACGCCATCCATGCCATTCAAAAAACAATGGATCTTCAGGTGTTGGTGTCCCTCTCCTGCACCATGTGCCCAGAACTGGTGACCGCCGCCCAGCGTGTTGCCGCGGAAAATCCGAACATCACCGCCCAGGTCTACGACCTGAACCACTTTCCCGACCTGCGGGAAAAGTACCAGGTCATGAGCGTCCCCTGCCTGGTGGTCAACAGCGGGGAGCAGGTCTCCTTTGGCAAGAAGAGCATCCGGCAACTGTTGGAATTGCTGACTTAACGGAGCCAGCGGTACCCATCATCAATATTGCGCGGAGAAGATTAGAAAAGAGGCGGTACGATGAACGAGGCAGTACAGTCTTTGGGATATGGCTTGGCCGCTTTGCTGTTCTGTGCTGTCATCTGCGCGATCTGTCAGATGATTAAAAAGCTCGCATATTGGTTCTTACACCATGAGAAGCCACAGTCTCATAACAGTCATAAAAAACTGCTTTGACGTGAATATCGCACAGCGTCAAACAGAAAGTCCATTTCTTTTCGGGGGATAAAGCTTATGTCAGAAGACCTGGTCATTCGCCACTGCGCCCCGACTTTGGCAGGGATCAAAACCGGAAACCTGTTTTCCTGCGCCTGCCCCTGCAAAGCCGCACTGACAAAAGAATTATGCCGCTTGAACAGGAAGCTGGTCCCCAAGGGGATCCGCGCCCTGCCGCTGAGAGTTCAGAAAGGCCGTGCCCTTATCTATGTCTACCGGCCCAATGCGCTGGAGTGTGATCTGGCAGATCACTGTTCCAGGGGACTGCTCCTGCAATATGGTTATACGCCGGAAGATTCCAACCGGTGTGTGATCCACCTGATCCAACGTCTGCGGTCGGACGGAGAATTCCCCCATGAGATCGGCCTGTTTCTCAGCTATCCGCCGGAGGATGTCCTGGGTTTCATTCTCAATAAAGCGTGCAATCACAAGTGCGTTGGCTGCTGGAAGGTCTACGGTGATGAACAAGCGGCCAAGTGTATCTTTCGAAGGTACAAAAAATGCAGCAAAATCTATTCCCAGCAGTGGGAACAGGGGAAGTCCATCGAGCAGCTCACGGTAGCTGGCTGATGTTTTCCAAATCCAAGTAAATCAGAAAGGTTGTTGATTCTTATGAGCAAAATCGCAGTTGTTTATTGGAGCGGCACCGGCAACACCGAGGCCATGGCCGCGGCGGTCGTGGAAGGTGCCAAGGAAAAGGGGGCCGAGGTGTCCCTGCTCACCGCCTCCGAGTTTTCCCCCGAGCAGGTCAGCGAGTATGACGCCATTGCCTTTGGCTGCCCCTCCATGGGGTCGGAGCAGCTGGAGGAGAGTGAGTTTGAGCCCATGTTTACCGCCT
Source organism: Pseudoflavonifractor sp. An184 (assembly GCF_002160305.1). Lineage (GTDB taxonomy): Bacteria > Bacillota > Clostridia > Oscillospirales > Oscillospiraceae > Lawsonibacter > Lawsonibacter pullicola. The sequence goes on along the minus strand of NZ_NFKI01000001.1, from coordinate 34,515 downwards.
GTGAGGGCCGGCTGAGCGGGAAGAGCATCGCCCTGTTCGGTTCCTACGGATGGGGCGACGGCGAATGGATGCGCAGCTGGGAGGCCCGGTGCAACGACGACGGGGCAAACCTCGTCTGTGACAGCGTGATCTGCAACGAGGCTCCGGATGAGGAGGCCCTGTCGGCCTGCCGGGCCCTGGGCGCGGCCCTCGCCTGAGAAAACAGAGAGGCGCCGGCATCCTTCATGGTCATCTACTCGTTTCTCTCAACACATTTGCTCCTCGCGGGGACTTGCAATCTTTTGCGGGTTGTAGTATCTTATGGTTAGCAGATACTAACCACAAAAGAGGCATCGCACCATGAAGGAATCTGAATTGGCTTTTTGGCAGAAGACTGCCCGGCATTATACCAGGTCCATGGACCGCTCCGCACCGCTGTACGCGGCGGTGTGTGAGCGGATCCGGCCCCATCTCTCCCGGGATATGAACGTGCTGGAGCTGGCCTGCGGCACGGGGCAGCTGTCCTTTCCGCTCTCGCCCTATGTCCGGCTCTGGGAGGCCACGGACGCCGCTCCCGCTATGATCCAGGAGGCGAAAAAGCGGATCGGCTCCTCACGCCTCCACTTCTCTGTCCAGGATGCCGCCCATCTGCCCTACGCGCCGGAGTCCTTCGACGCGGTGGTCATCGCCAATGCCCTGCACATCCTGCCGGAGCCGGATCGCGTGCTCCGGGAGATCCAGCGGGTTCTGAAGCCGGGCGGATGGTTGTTTGCCCCTACCTTTGTCCACGGCGGAGGGCGGCTGGCAAGGCTTCGCACCTGGTGTATGGAGCGAACCGGTTTCCATGTTTACCACCGCTGGAACGCTGGAGAGTTTGTCTCCTATCTGTCCATGCACGATTTCTGGGTGGTGGAGCACGCACTGCTGGGCGGCCGTGTGCTGCCCCTTTGTTGCGCCGCCTGCCGGTGGACACCGGCGGAACGGATCACCGCGCAGAGCAGGAGTGAAGGACGCCTGCACGGGAGATATCCAGGAACAGGACTGGGAACCGCTGAATAGGGGGGATTGTTTTGAAACGGTGGAAAACGGTTCTGGCTGCGCTTGCTATCTTTTGCCTGCTAACCGGCTGCGGGATGATGAATCACGGGGATGCAGAAAGCGAGTCACCGTCCCCGTTGGAGGGACCTGCGGCAACGGAAGGATTCACGCCGGCAGCAGACTCCACCTGGGGAGACCTGTTCCGTCACTTTGACCCGGAGGGGTTTTCCAAACTTCCAGCGGATGTTCAATCTGAATTTAACCGCACCTTGCTGACAGAACAGTCTCCCCAACTCGTCTTGAAAGAGGGCGGGAAGTGGACATTCGAGTGGCAACCGTTTCGGAATAACTGAAGTAAGACTCACATACGGGGAGCACGATCATGGTGTTTACGATCCGTCCATACGCAGAAAGAGACGCCGCGGCCTGCGGTGAGTGCCTGTATGAAGGCTTTTTTACGGCCCCTATAGATCATTGCGACAAGCTCCTGTTGCGGGATTATGCCCAGGTCTTGATTGAAAAATGCAACTTCACCTTTGTTGCGGAGGCGGAGGATGGGCAGGTCGTGGGGTTCGTTTGCGGGAAATACGACAAAGCCTTCGACCGAACTTTGGCAAACCGATATAGGTGCAAAAGGCACTATGGCTTGTGGTGCAGGATGTTTCTCAAATACTATTTGAAGCGTTATAAAATGTCGGAGCGTTTTCAGAAACAATGGGATCATTTCTCCTCCCAATTACAGGAGCGGGACAGCAAGACCTTCGGAGCCTGCGACCTGGAGCTTGTGGCGCTTGCGTCCAAAGCAGCCTATCGGAAAGGGCTTGGGACGGCCTTGGTCACACAGTTTCTGTCCAGAGCCAGGGCTGACGGTGCGGACACCGTGCGTCTGCTGACCAATACGCTGGCGTCATGGGAATTTTATGAGAAGCGCGGCTTTGCGAGGGTGGCCGAAACGCCGTTCCGGGATGGCTCCGAAAACCGGACCATTATCTATGAATACCGAATCAAGGGGGCAGACAGCGCATGAGTTACGAAAATTGGAAAGATCAGGCGCCCAACTTCCAGGTCGTCGATGTACGCCATCTGCAGGGGAACTTTTTCCCGGGCCTGAAGCAGAAAGCAATGGGACTGGAAGTAGGCGAGGGCTTCACCGTCATCCAGACCTTTGAGCCCCACCCGCTCTATGCCGCCATGGAGGCCCTTGGGTTTGAACACCATACCGAGCAGGCCGGGCCGGCTGAATTTCATGTTTCGTTCTGCCGTGTGGAGAAAAAGGACGGCGGGGAGGATACGCCCTTCAAGCCCCTGGCCCTGCTCAACTATCCCATGATCGACGAGGAGCTGGGCCGGATCGCGGCGGACTTCTGGTCGCTGACCTGGCAGAGCGAAAAGCGGACGCTGCCTTATGAAATGCGGCTGCTCCTCTCCCTGGCCAACGCCGTGGGCGCCGGACGGATGCGGCAGGCCACAAGAGAGCTGATCAAAGCCTATGCCTGCGGGGTGGAGTCAGCGGCCCTGGACGATGTGTTTGAGCTGCTGGCCTGGAACCAGGGGATCGGTTATTTCAGTTCGGAGATCGGTCCCTCCACTCTGTTCCAAGCCTATAAGCTGATCAAGCAGCAGGAAAAACAGGGGGCGGAGCGGCCCCGGATCTGCCAGATGCTGCGTGAAAAATTCGGTGAGAAGAACGCGGAGGTAACGGTTCTTTGAGCCGCGTCATGAAAAAAGTGGATGCCCTTCCGGCATCCACTTTTTCTGCTTTTCTGCTTTTGTTGTACCCTTGCCGGCACGTCGGGGGTTCAGGACAGCTCCAGCCGCTGCACAGCGCCCAAGGCCTCCAGCTCCGCCGGGTCGTGGGTGACGAACAGCACCGTCCTTCCGGCGCACCGGCGGCGGGTATCCGCCATAACGATCTCCTTGGTCTCCTGATCCAGGCCCTTAAAGGGTTCGTCCAGGAACAGCAGGTCGTACTCTGCCAACAGGGCCCGGAGAATGGCCACCCGGCGGCGCATCCCGCCGGACAGCTCCCGGGCGGGCTGGCGCTGACAGTCCGTCAGTCCCACGGCCGCCAGAGCCTCTGCAGCCGCCGTCCGGCTCAAAGCCGGGGTCACCAGGCGGAGATTGGAGACCGGATTCAGGTTCTCGCACAGCCGGTCCTCCTGGAACACCGCGCTCAGGCGCAGGCCCTCCAAGCCCGTGATGGTCCCCCGGTCCGGCGTCTCCAGTCCCATGAGGATCCGCAGCAGGGTGGTCTTGCCCGCACCGGAGGGGGCCATGAGTCCGGTGACCTGTCCCGCCGGCAGAGCGGCGGAAAAGTCCCGGAGGACCTGTTTCCCGTCAAAGGCCTTGCACAGGCCCCGGATCACAATATCCTGCATGGCTCACATCCTCTCCAGGGCGCGTTCTCCCCACTTCAGAAGGATCAGGAATACCTTTTCAAAGACCAGACTCACCAGCACGATCACCAGCGTCCAGGCGAACAGATCCGGCGTGTTCAAGTAGATCTTGGCCTGCTGGAGCTGTTCGCCGATGGAGCCGTCTGGCATACCGATGACCTCGGCAGCGATGCCGGACTTCCAGCACAGGCCCAGAGCGGAGCCGCAGGCCGACCGAAAGTAAGGGAGCACCTGTGGCAGATACACATAGCGGATACTGCGGAGTGTGGGGATCCGGAACACCCGAGCCATCTCCAGCAGCTGCGGATCTGCGGCCCGGATGCCGCTCAACAGATTGGTATAGAGGACCGGCAGGACGATCAGGAAGGAGATCAGCACCGCCAGATTCCTGGAGGAAAACAGGATCAGCGCCAGAATGATAAAGGAGGCCACCGGAATGGACTTGATGGCCAGGAGGGCTGGCGCCAGCAGCTCCTCCACCCGGCGGAACCGGGCGGACAGAGCCGCCAGCACAACTCCGGCCGCTGTTCCAAGCAGGAAACCCGCTGTGATGCGCACCAGGGAATACCAGATGGCGCCCCAAAAATCCAGCGTGGGGATCAGTTCCGTCAGCCGCGCCAGCACACGGAGGGGAGAGACCAGGATGATGCGCTGATCGATGGCCATGGCGCCTGCCTGCCACAGGAGCAACCAAAAGATTACAGCCCAGGCCCGTATGGTTCGGCGGCCTTTCATGAAAGTCAGCGGCTGAAGTAAAAGGCGTCGTCAGGCAGGGCGCCGCCCACGGACTGAGGATTCTGCTCGAACAAAACCGACAGATAGCCGGACAGCTTCTCCTTCATCTCGGCTCCCTCAATGAAAACAATGTTGCACTCCGGCAGGGCCTTCTGTGCCACTTCGGCGGTGACGATCTCATACTGGCCCACCAGCTGGGCGGCCTCCTCCACATTGGAGTTGACATAGTCCACCGACTCCTGATAGTGGTCCAGGAAGGCAGATACCACCTCCGGATGCTCCTCTACAAAGGTGGTCCGGGCCACCACCACGCCAGTGACCAGGGTGGAGGGCGTCTCGCTGTCAGCCTGAAGGGCATCCCACTCCTCCGTCAGATCCAGCGCCACCCGCAGGCTCTCGCTCTGGGCCTGGGCGGTGGTGACGAAGGGCTGGGGCAGCATGGCGATGGCGTTCTCCTCCGCCATCAGGGCGGAAAGGCACTCGGCCTGCTCGCTTTTCCACTCAATGGTCACATCCGCGGAGGGGTCGATACCGTTCTGGGTCAGCACATAATTCAGGGCGGCCTCCGGTGTGTTTCCCTTGCCGCTGGCGTAAATGGTCTTGCCCCGGAGGTCCTCCACGGAGTGTACCGTGTCTCCGCTCTCCACAATGTAAAGCACGCCCAGCGTATTGATGGCCAGCACCTGCACGCCGCCCTCGGTGTTGTTGTAAAGGACAGAAGCCAGGTTGGCGGGGACGGCGGCGATATCCGTGGTCCCCTGCGCCAGGGCGGCAGACACCTCATCGGTGGCGGCGGTGATATTAAAGTGATAGTTGTTGTCTGTGATCGTTCCACTGTCCGCTTCATTCATGAACTCCACCATGCCCATTGCGGTGGGGCCCTTCAGGGCCATCACGTTGACGTCGATCGGATCGGCCATCTCTGTCACGTCGGATGGCGTGCTGCTCGAACCGGGCGTTTCCGAGGTGCCGGCATCCCCGGCGGTGGAGCAGCCTGCCAGCAGCGCGGCAGACAGGGACAGGACACAGAGCAGAGAGAGCAATTTTTTCATACCGTTGTTCCTTTCTAAATGTTCATCATTTTGTGTCGGAGGGGTGCTAGAGCAGTTCTTCCAGCAACGGGCGGTCCTGGATCCGAATGGAATTTCCGTCCACTGCGGCCGCTCCCATGGACTGGAGCGCGGACAGCTCCCGGAAAAGGGCGGCCCGGCTGACCCCCAGACGGCGGGCCAGATCCTCCCGGGACCCGGCGAGCCTTACCACGCCCTTCTCATCCTGCTGCTCCAGGAGATGGGCAATGAGCCGGCCTCGGCAGGACTGCATCGTAAGCAGCTCGATGCGCCGGAGCAGAAACTGGAGCTTCCGGTTGCACAGGGCCGCATAGCGCATGGCAAGTCCTGCATCCTGCTCCATACAGGAGAGTAGGACCGCCTTAGGAATATATAGGACTTCTGTCTCTTCCCCGCATCGCAAGACCGTTTCCAGCTCGGCGCTGGCCATCAGATTACAGACGCCAAAACACTCCCCCGCAGTCAGGGCATTGAGCTGCACATCCTTTCCATCCAGTGCCACGGAATAGACCTCCACCCGTCCGGACACGATCATCCCCACGGATGAAACGCCGCTCGGCTTGTCGCTGATGATCTGGCCCGCACGGAACCTCTTTGAGGTCACCTGCTCCAGCGGTAGGGATGCGCCCGCCAAAAAGGGTGACGATGCCAGTTTTTCCTGTATGATCATTCGCTCCAGATCACGCCCCCCCTTGGTTAGCCATCGCTAACCTACTGCTATATTCTACTCTGAAACCCCGCCGTAAGTCAAGAAAAAAAGCTTGCCGGCCAGTCTCATTTGATACTGACAATCCTGCATCTCCTGTGGTAAGCTATGGCTAATCAATCGAATTCCAAGATTGGAGGTTCACGATGCCGCGTCAAGTGCTCCTTTTCTCCGGCGCTTCCGCCGTGGGAAAGACTTCTGTTCTGAAAAGCCTGCTCCCGCTGCTGGCCCACGGCGGCATGGCGCCCTGCGTGTGCAAGATCGACTGTCTGAAAACCGGGGACGCGGATGTCTTTCAAAGCCTGGGGCTTCCCTGTGTCACCGGTTTGAGCGGGGATATCTGCCCTGACCATTTCCTTGTCTCTAATCTGTCGGAGCTGTGGGGGTGGGCGGACCGCCTGGGGCGGGACGCCCTGGTCATTGAAACGGCCGGACTGTGCCACCGCTGCTCCCCGGCTACGGAGCACATGGCCGCTGGCTGTGTGCTGGACTGCACCGCCAGCTGCAGGGCGCCGGGGCAGCTGGGTCCCATGCTCACTCAGGCGGACTTTGTGGTGCTCACCAAGATCGACATGGTGTCCCAGGCGGAGCTGGAGATCATCTCCTGGCAGATCCGCATCCTCAACCCGTCCGCGGCACTGTTCCCAGTGGACGGGCTGGCCGGTTACGGCACGGATCTGCTGGCACAGTGGCTGCTGGCCCGGCCGGTATGCACCGGTTTCGAGAGGGACGCCCTCCGACACACCATGCCCAGCGGCGTATGCTCCTACTGCGTAGGCGAGCGGCGGGTGGGCAGCGCGTTCCAGCAGGGCGTGGTGGGCAAAATTTCCTTTGAGGAGGCGCCGGTATGCGGAGTGTGACCATCCTGGCCGGCTGCGGGAAAGACGGCCGACCGGAGCCCTTTGACTCCATATCCCTGGAACGCGGGGGGCTATACACCATTGTTGGCAACACCGGCTCCGGAAAGTCCCGGTTCATCAAGGACATCGAGCAACTGGCCTGCGGAGACTCCATCACAGGCCGCCGGGTCCTGCTGGACGGAGTGCCGGTCCCACTGGCAGAGCGGCAGAGCACATCCGCCCATCTGGTGGCCCATTTGGGCCAGAATATGCGCTTTGTGCTGGATGTCAGTGTGGAGGAGTTTCTTCAACTCCACGCCCGCTGCCGTGACCGGAGGGCAGCCCCGGCAGAAGTTCTGGCCCTTGCCAATGAAATCACCCCAGAACCGGTGGCTCTCCGGCAGGGGCTGAACCAGCTCAGCGGCGGCCAGTCCCGTGCGCTGATGATTGCGGATATCGCCCTGATCTGTGACAGCCCTATCGTCCTCATTGACGAGATTGAAAACGCGGGCATCGACAAGGAGCGGGCGCTGGGCCTGCTTCAGAAGAGCGACAAGCTGGTGCTGGTTGTCACCCACGATCCCCACACAGCCCTGATGGCCCGGCGGCGCATCGTTCTGGCCGGCGGCGCGGTGACCGCCGTGGTAGAGCGCACCGCCGGAGAGGCTGCCCTCTATGAAGCGCTGGGCAGGGCTTATCGGGAACAGCGACGCTATCAAACCCAGCTGCGGAAAGGAGCCTACCTGGCATGACGTCTATTTTGCTCTATTGGAACCACATCTGCGTCCTGCACCGCCAGGAGAAGGCTTTCCTGGAGGACCTGGCCCAACGGCTGCGGGGGGACGGCATCCGGCTGGAGGTGCGCTATTTCGGTCTGGGATATCCGGAGCGTATGTCCGAGTACCTGGCCCGGCCGGACGCCATACTTCCGGACCTCATCGTTTCCGCCGATCTGGAGGTGTTTGAGGATCTGCGGATCTTCTCCAAATTCAAGTCGAATCTCTATCCGGCGGCTGACTGGGTCCCGCTGCGGCAGAGCCCCATGCTGAATGCGGTACAGCGGGGCCCCTGTCTTCTGCCCTTTGTCTCCATCCCGCTGGTGTACTATACCCGGGAGCCGGAGGCCTGTGCCAAGACCTCTCTGCCGGATTGGCGCGGGCTAGCTTTCGGGGGCATCAACAATTCCGCGGCAAAAACGGTGGTAAAGTCCGTGTGGGAGCGGTGGGGCCAGGTGGCCGCCGCCAAGCTCCTGGGGGAGAGTCTGGTGGCCGATATGCCAATCGGGGCCTTTCAGGCGGTGCGTCAGGGGCAGACCAGCACCGCCCTGGTTCCCTCCCTCTATGCCCTCCGAGCGGACGGCCGGGAGACCTTTCTCCGCGTCCCCCAGGAGGGGCCGGTCCTGATCCCCTCTTATCTCTGTGCCCGCGCTTCTGCGCCGGAGTGGGCGGCCCGCCGGGTGGCAGAGCGCATTCTCTCCCGTGAGCTTTGCGATTTCTATGCGGCAAACGGGGATCTGATCGTCTACCCCGCCTGCACCGGGCGGCGCAGCGGACAGGAGGCCGATTACGCCCTCTGTCCATCCGCTGCATGGCTGGAACATCTTTCTCATGTGGATTTCTACCGGCTCTATTGCACCAAACTGCCTTCCGCAATCGAGTTTGCCTACGCCTGACAGAAACAGAAGGAGCTTCCCGTTTATGGTTGGGAAGCTCCTGCTCTTTACTTCACTTCAACCGCTCCCAGGTGGCCACTGCCTAGGAAACCCGGAATATCCTGTGCGCCGAGTGGAACACGGACTTACGGATGGCGGAAACCGCGGAGAAGGTAGGCTATAAAAACCTGAGCAAATTGGCGGCAGTCCTTATCAAGCAGTTCGGCTGTCCGCCACTGGAGCATCACAGAAGGGCACGGCTCGAATGAGCTGTGCCCTTCCTCTTGCAAGTCGGTTTCGATTTTATAGGGGCCTGCCGCTGTTATCGTTCCAGCATCCGGTCGTTCCAGTTCAGAATCAAGTCCAGCATATATTTAGTGTTGCCCATGTTGCAGTGGGCCTGGCCGTTCAGCGCCCAGCCAGGCACCACAAACTCCAAGGAACGGGTATTTTTCAACAGGTCGATCTCCTGCTTGTAAAGGCCGAAGTCCATCAGCAGGTCCTCCCGGGCACTGAGAAGCAGCACATCCTGGGTGATCCGCTCCGCTACCGGCTCAATGGTGAAGGCCCGGGCTTTTTGCAGATACTCGTACACATCGGAGGTGCCGTAGGCGTAGTTGGAGTGCTGGATGGACCAGCGGAACAGCGGCTCCCGCTCCGCCAGGCCGGCGTAGAGGTCCAAGATGGCGTCCCGGTTGTTCTCGTCCAGCCAGTGCTCCAGCTTCGCCCGGATCTCCGCCGGCTTGTCCGCCATCAACGCGCCATAGATGCTGGGCAGCACGCTCCAGGACACCACACGCCGGATACGCGGTTCCATGGCCGCCGCCCGCATGCAAAGCTCCCCGCCCAGAGAGACGCCGATGATGGTCACATTGTCTGCCCCATAGTGGTTCAGCACCGCACCCACCGGCTTCTCCCACTCCGGCGTGAAGGTCAGGCCGGATTTCCGCAGGGCCGCTCCCTGGCCGGGACCCTCAAAGGCCAGCACTGTATAGCCGCCTTGGGCCAAATACAGCAGGGCGTCGGTGAACTCCTCCAGCAGGGAGTCGTTGCCGCCATGGAACAGGATGGTGCCCTTGGAGGCGCCGTCGGGAAGAACGCGCCAGCAGGGCAGAACGCCGCCCTCATAGGGCACCTCCTCCCGATAGATGGGACCACCCTTCTCCGCAAACAAATGGGCGAAGTGTGTATAGAAGATCTCCCTGGCCCGGTCATAGACGGCATGGCACTCCGGGGTGTCCGGCACCATGAAGAACTCCGCCATTCGGAGATACCCGGCGGCGGCCGCCCAGTCCGCCCGGGCCTCCGCCTGGGCGGAGAGCTCCTTTAAGACCCGCTCCCAGGAGGGGAAGTCCGTGATCTCCCCGCCCCGGGCCTGGACCTCTGCCGGATCGCCATGGTTCCACATGACCACTCGATTGAGCTGGAAGTCAAAGAGCGGATGGTCGTTGAAGTGATAAGTCCCCTCAGGAAAAGTAATGACAGACATGGCAAATGCCCCTTTCTTCTTGTAAGATAGGGGCATTGTAACAGGGGCCTGTCTCATTTACTTCTGTTCATCTGCTGTTTTGGTCCGGCCCAGGCCGGCCAGGAAAATCTGCTTCACCTCTGTCATGGACATACCGTACAACTTCCGGCTGGTGTCCGCCATGTGGGAGGGAGTGGCAAAGCCCGCATCCATGCAGACCTGGGTGAGGGAGCGTCCCGTCTCCAGCAGATAGAAGGCCCGTTCCAGCTTCAGGTTTGCCAGATAGAGATGGGGAGAGATTCCCGTATCCCGCCGGAACAGATGGGTCAGGCGGCTGGGAGACAGGTGGACGGCCCGGGCCACTTCCCGGATGGTCAGCTGCTCCAGGGCGGGGGTTGCTTTCATGTAGGCGGCCGCCTCCAGTATCCGCGGATCCTCCGCAGAGGTACGTTGCTCCTGCAATCCGAGCAGCCGCTCGGTTTCGGCAGCGGCGGCGGCCGCATCCGCCTCCGTGCGCACATCCCGCCACCGCTCCCCTACCTCGGAGGAAACAGACGTATCCAGTGTCCGCCAGGGAGCGCCCCGCAAAAGGGTGTGCTTCACACAGCGGCTCATAGGCGTCAGCTCGTCGATGAACACCACCAGAGTCGGGGCCTCGCTCAAAATCGTGTGGGGGACATCAGAGCCGATAGCGATGCCCGCCGCCTCCACGGATACGCCATTCACCAGGGCGGTGAAGGGCCGCTCCATGGCAAACACCAAATGGGCGGCGAAATGCCGGTGCTCCGCCGGAGAGGGATAGCTTGCCTGGATGTAGTAGCAGTCACTGACACGGAAAATAAAGGGTTCGTTCATCAGGAACTCACCCCGTTTCTGGCTTGAAACTCCATCCGCACGATTTGCAGCTTCATCGGCCCGTCGGCGATCCCGGCCAACAAACGATGGATATTACGGATTCCCGGACCCCGCAAATCCTGATAGCCCAGCATATAACCCCGACTAGATATGGAGATGCGGTTCGACCAGGACGTCAATTCCTTCTCCGCATCCCGGACGGAGAAATACGCCCCCACATCCCGGATGCCTGCCTGCTTGACCCAGGTTTTCAGCATCAGTTTTACCGCTGTCGGCCCAGCGGCGTCAAATACCAGTCGCCCACCCGGAAATCGCTCTGCCATGGCCGCGCAGAGGGCGCGCACCTGCTCTGTCCGAAAGTAGTAAAACACGCCGGCGGCAAAGAACACCGCCCCGTCCTCTGCCGGCGTGTCGATGGCATCGAACCAGGAGAAGTCGTTCAGGTCGGCGGCAAGGTTCTTCTCCCGTTCCTCAGCGGGGAGCAGCGCCTCCCGCACCACCATGACGTCGGGCAGGTCGATGTTATAGATGTAGCACTGCCCGTTGTCACAAGCCCGGCCTGTCTGGTCCAAGCCGCAGCCCAGATTGACCACGGCGGCCTTGGGATGGGTGCTCAGGTAGTCCCGCACCTCAAAGGCCAGGTCGCCCTGGCGCATGGCCACCTCCAGAGCGCCGAAGATCTGCATGAGGCTGTCGGATTTCCTCTCCAAAGCGGAAAAATCGTAGTCAATCCTCTCCAACAGCTCCGACGCCGTCTGGTCGGCAAACAGCTGGGGAAACTTCCGGGAACACAGTGCCCGGCCATACAGGGGGATCACCAGCGTCTCCTGGATGGAGTTCTTTTGAATGGGATACCGCATGGCCTCTCACTTCCTGCCAACCAGCAGGGTGGAGCCGGAGAGGAACAGGCGCTTTCCCTCCCCGCGGGTCATGAAGGTCCCGTCTGCCGTAGGGAGCAGCCGCGCCTCTTGGAAGCCCTCCTCCCGCAGTTTGCGGAGAAAATCGTCCATATCCCCATACCGGGAGGGCTCCATCAGGTCATGAATGGCAAAGATACCGCCCTTCTTCAGCACCCGCAGGGTCTCCAGAAGCAACACCCGCTTGTCCGCGCCCATGACGTTGTGGTAGACGTAGTTGCTGGTCACTGCGTCGAAGGTCTCATCCGGGAAATCCAGATGGCGGGCGTCGCCCTTCTGAAAGGCAGCATTGTCCACCCCCTCGGCTTGAGCGTTCCGCTCACAGAGTTTCCGGCTGTAGGAGGCGTATTCCACGCCCCAGCGGTCGATGCCCACCATGCGGCCCTGGGGGTTCCGTTTGGCACAGGCGATGGTCAGCGCCCCGCTGCCGCCCCCCACATCCAGGCCCACGCCGCCCTCCGGAAGTTCAATGTATGAGGCGACGCCCTCGATGATCTGCCGGGACAACTGCCGCCCGCCCTCGTAGGAAAACATCGCCCGGGCGTACAGGCTCCACGCCGCCCCCGCCAGACATCCCACAGCGCCCAGGCCCAGGACTGCTCCGGCAAGATGCTTTGCCGTCCGGCCCATGGGCAGCCGTGATCTGACTGCAGCCGCGCTTCCCGCCGCCAGTACGCCGGTGGCGGTTCCCAGCCCCACGATCATGCCCCTGGGCATCCAATTCCGATAATCTGGCTTCATGGTCATCTCCCCTTCTGGATTCATCTTCAGTATCCATTTCCGATAATCTGATCTCATTTCACAAATCGCTCAGTCACCATTCCCAACAATAAATGCCCCCACTTCGGGGCCCTCATCCAGTACGGTAAATCCATCTTCTGTCTGCCTCAGCTTATATCCATAGACCTCAATTTCGTCATTACAGCGATACCGATAGCCAACAAGATAAGTGACAGGATCATCCGTAATGAAGCCGCCGGAGGTCAATTCGATCTCATAGTTGTTGATCCCCTTTTGCCCCAGCATATCCTCCAATAATTCATCCGTGAAATCACTGGCGGCAACACTGTTGTCAAATGCAGTCTGAAACCCTGCATCTGATGTAGCGGAAGAGTCCTGCTGCGGTAAGCAGCCCGCTAAGGAAAGGATCAAAACTGCAAAAACTGCAGCCAACAACGATTTTTTCATGCCAATCTCCCCTGTACTAAATTATGCAATCACACTTTTTCTCGCTCTTCCGCGATAGGTTGGTTCTCCTGTCCATGGCAGTGCCGCCCACAGCAAGGGTGCCCTTCGTGATGACAGCAGCAGCCTCCATCCGGGTCGGCAGGGTTCAGGTGCAGAAGATCGACCTTGACAACATGCTCTTGGGTATCCATCTGATTCAAGTGATCCATCATAGCAATGACTCCTTCGGAACTTTTTATTGGTAAGCATTGTATTTTCTTTTGGTTAGTTATTGCTAACCATAGGGCAATTATATAAAATTGCACCCCCGCTGTCAAGAAACAGACTGCCGCAGGACGGAAAATTGTTCCTGCGGCAGTCGGTTATTTTCTTTTAGGATTTTTGGGAAACCATCCACGCTCTACGCGATGGGCCTGTTCTTTCAGCTCCCGGATGCTCCACAGGCAGCCTGCCCCCAAAAGCCCCAAAACAATGGAGATCAGTCCCTGAACGAACAAGGCCCCACAGAGAAAGAGCAGACCTGCAATCAGAAAAACCGGCCAGACCCGCTGGGTGAAGTGGTATTCGCACCAGATTACCAGCGGATGGAATGCACCGATAATCAGCAGGGACGCCGCACCGACGGCGATCCCCTCAAAGTTTAGCTGCATAAGCATCACCTCAGGGCTATCATACCAGAAACGCGGAAAAATGGAAACAGCTCTTTCCGCAGTTTCCCCTTGACAGGTTCCACCCTCCATGCTATATTGATAATCAGATTATCGGTAATCGAATTATTGAACAAGGAGGCGATCAAATGGCAGTGGCGGACCGCTCCATTGATCCCCGGATCCTGGACAGCGCCCGAACGGAATTCCTTGCAAGCGGCTTTGAAAAGGCGTCTCTCAAAACCATCTGCGAGGGAGCCGGCGTCACCACCGGGGCGCTGTATAAGCGGTACAAGGGGAAAGAGGATCTGTTTTGCGCCGTGGTGGAGCAGACCGTGGCGGACCTGTATGAGGTGGCCCATGCCCGGGGGGATAAAGACCCCGCCGCCATGTCCGACCAGGAGTTGATCAAGGCATGGGATATGGACGGAGCGGACATGATGTGGTGGTTCCGTTTCCTCTACGACCGGCGGGACGACTTCTATCTGCTGCTCTCCTGCTCCCAGGGAACCCGGTACGCCAACTTCCCCCACGACTGGGTGGAGCTTCTGACGAAAGCCACCAGCGCCTATTTAGCGGAGGCCCAGCGGCGGGGCCTGTGCCGGAACGATGTGGAGCCGGCAGAGCTGCACATCCTGCTGTCCGCCTTCTGGACCACGATCTACGAACCCTTCATCCACCACTTTACCTGGGAGCAGATCGAGGCCCACTGCCGGATCGTCTGCGGCCTGTTTAACTGGCATGGAGCGCTGCATTTTCAGAAATAGGGAAAGCCTCTCCGGGCGGAGAGGTTTTTCACCGGCTATGAGTTAGCAATAACTAATTATCAAAAAAGGAGGTTCAGCTGTGTTTCAAAAAGTCTTGGAGTATGCGGGCGAGTACCGAAAGACCACCTATCTCTCCATGGTGGTGATGCTGATCGGCATTGTGATGAACGTGCTCCCTTTCCTGTTCATCTACCAACTGATCCGCCCCCTGCTTCTGGGGGGATCGCTGGAACTCGGATACGCGGCGTGGCGGGTGGCCGCCATTGCCGTCTGTGGGATCCTGTATGCCGTTTTGTATGTGAAAGGTCTGTCCCTCTCCCACCGGGCAGCCTACAACACGCTGAAAAATCTGCGGATCTCTCTGCAAGGAAAACTGGAGTGGCAGCCCCTGGGCGTGATTCAGGAGAAGGGCGTGGGCGCCCTGAAGAAGATGTTCATTGACGACATCGACTCCATTGAACTGCTGCTGGCCCACGCCCTGCCGGAGGGGCTGGCCAATCTGGCGGTGCCCGCCTTCGTCTTTCTCGCCATGTTCTTCGTGGACTGGAAGCTGGCGCTGCTCTCCCTGTGCGCACTGCCCTTAGGGTTGGTGGCCATGATGGCCATGTACCGTGCGGGCACCAGCAAGATGGGGGCCTACTACGCCTCGGCCCAGAAGATGAACAACACCATCGTGGAGTACATCAACGGCATGGAGGTGGTGAAGGTCTTCAACCGGGACGGGGAGTCCTACCAGCGTTTCGAGCAGGATGTGCGGGGCTACCGGGACTTCACCCTGGCCTGGTACAGGGTCTGCTGGCCCTGGATGGCCCTCTACAACAGCATCCTGCCCTGCGTGGCCCTGTTCACCCTGCCCATCGGGGCGTACCTGGTTTTACAAGGGTATTCAACCCTGCCGGACTTCGCCCTGGTGCTGTGCATGTCCTTCGGCGTGGGGGCGCCCCTGCTGCGGGCGCTGGGTTTCATGTCCACCCTGCCCCAGATCAACTACAAGATCACCGCGTTGGAGCAGCTGATGGGCGCGCCTGCTCTGGTGCAGACGGATAGGGCCTTCTCCGGTGAGGATCACTCCGTTTCCTTTGAGGACGTCCGCTTTGCCTATCAGGAGGACGAGGTGCTCCACGGCGTCTCCCTCACCGCACCGGAGGGGAGCCTCACCGCCCTGGTGGGGGAGTCGGGCAGCGGCAAGTCCACCCTGGCCAAGCTCCTGGTCCACTACTATGATGTGGCCGGCGGGAGCATCCGCGTGGGCGGCCAGGACATCCGGGAGATGAGCGTGGAGGCCCTCAACGACCAGATCTCCTATGTGGCCCAGGAACAGTTCCTGTTCAACATGAGCCTGCTGGAGAACATCCGCCTGGGCCGCCCGGAGGCCACGGACCAGGAAGTGCTGGCCGCGGCGGAGAAGGCCCAGTGCGGGGAGTTCCTCGCCCGGCTGGAGCACGGCATCCACACCATGGCCGGGGACGGGGGCAAGATGCTCTCCGGCGGGGAGCGGCAGCGCATCTCTCTGGCCCGGGCGATCTTGAAAAACGCCCCTATCGTGGTGCTGGACGAGGCCACCGCCTTCATGGATCCGGAGAATGAGGAGAAGATGAACGAGGCCATTGCCGAAGTGATCCGGGGTAAGACAGTCCTCGTCATCGCCCACCGGCTCCACTCCATTGTGAATGCAGACCAGATCTGCGTGCTGGACCGAGGGACGGTGGCCGATGCGGGCACCCACGAGGAGCTGCTGGGCCGCTGCCCGGCGTATCAAAAGCTCTGGCAGGCGGCGGAGGACAGCGCCCAGTGGGGTGTGAATCAGAGAGGAGGCGCGGCACAATGATCCAGCTGATGAAACGGATTCTGGCGGTATCCGGCCGGTACAAGGGGCGGATCCAAATTGCCTTTATCTTTTCGTTCCTGAAATCCCTGCTGGCCAAGGCGCCCATTATGCTGGCATTCCTGGCGCTGGCCGGTTTTTACAAGGGGACCATCACCGCCGGCGACTGTCTCCGGTACGGGGTCGCCATGGCAGTCTGCGTTTTGCTGCAGGTCCTCTTCCACCACATCGCCGACCGTCTCCAATCCGCGGCAGGTTTCCTGGTGTTCTCCGACATGCGCATGGAGCTGGGCGCCCACCTGCGGCGGATGCCCATGGGATACTTCACCGAGGGGAACATCGGCAAGATCAGCTCCGTCCTCTCCTCCGACATGGTATTCATCGAGGAGAACTGCATGACCGTGCTGGCGGACATGATGAGCTATATCTTCGCCCAGGCCATCCTGATTGTGTTTTTACTCTGCTTCAATGTCTGGATCGGCCTGGCTGCACTGGTGATCATCGGCGTCGTGCTGCTCATTGCCCGGGGCATGAAGCGGGAGGCCCTTCAGGACTCCGTGGCGCGGCAGGAGCAGAACGAGAACCTCACCGAGGCGGTGCTGGACTTTGTGGAGGGCATTGGGATCATCAAGACCTACAACCTGCTGGGAGAAAAGTCCCGGGAGTTGACGGACAACTTCCAGAGGAGCTGCGACACCAATCTCCAGTTTGAAGAGGACCACTCCCCCTGGCAGCTGCGGCTGAACCTGGCCTACGGCCTGGGGGCGGCGGCCATCGCAGCCATCGCCCTGGCGCTGGAGAGCGCCGGACTCATGAGCGTCCCCTACCTGGTGGGCATCATGCTCTTCGTCTTTGACCTGTTCGGCCCCATCAAGGCCCTGTATACCCAGGCCACCCGGCTGACCGTCATGAACAGCTGCATGGACCGGATCGAGGAGGTCTTTCACGAGCCGGAGCTGCCGGACGACGGCCGGGACTCCATCCCGGAGACCGGCGAAGCCCCGGAGGTGGAGTTCCAGCATGTGCGCTTTGCCTACGGGGAGAAAGAGGTATTGCACGACATCTCCTTCTCCCTGCCCCGGCACCAGATGCTGGCCCTGGTGGGGCCCTCCGGCGGGGGCAAATCCACCATCGCCAACCTGCTCACCCGTTTTTGGGACGTGAAGGACGGACGGGTGCTGGTCCGGGGGAAGGACGTGCGGGAGGTGAAACTGGCCGACCTGATGGACCACATCAGTATGGTGTTCCAGCGGGTTTATCTCTTCCAGGATACCATCTACAACAACATCGCCATGGGCCGACCAGACGCCACTCGGGAGGAGGTGCTGGAGGCGGCCCGCAAGGCCCGGTGCTACGACTTTGTGATGGCTCTGCCCGATGGGTTTGACACGGTGATCGGCGAGGGCGGGGCAAGCCTCTCCGGCGGGGAGCGGCAGCGGATCTCCATCGCCCGCTGCATCCTGAAGGACGCCCCTATCGTCATCTTGGACGAGGCAACCGCCAGCGTGGACGCGGACAACGAGAGCTACATCCAGCAGGCCATCTCGGAACTGGTGCAGGGCAAGACCCTGCTGGTCATCGCCCACCGGCTGAACACCATCCGGGGCGCGGATCAGATCCTGGCCATCTCGGATGGAGAGATTGCCCAGCGGGGCACCCACCAGTCGCTGATGGAGGAGGATGGCATTTACCGGAACTTCGTCACGGTGCGACAGCAGAGCCGGGGGTGGAACCGCAAAGCCGGCGCATAGCAAAAGAACATATTCCCGGGACGCAGTGTCGAAAGGACACTGCGTCCTTTTTTCCTGCACAGGGCTTGACAAAGGGAATGTCGCGTGGTATATTCAAAACATCGTTATAAAACATTGTTATGAATATAGTTTGAAAGAAGGTGACCGTATGGCGAAGCAGAAGCCCGGCGTCTATGATCGTGTTCTGGAGTGCGCCAAGGAGGAGTTCCTGTCCAAGGGGTTTCTGGACGCATCCCTGCGGACCATTGCCCAGGAGGCGGGCACCAGCACCGGGTCCATCTACACCCGCTTTGGGGATAAAGAGGGCCTGTTCCGGGCCATTGTGGAGCCGGTGGTGTACGAGTTCCGGGCCATGTTCCGGGAGATTCAGGAGAGTTTCCATCAGCTGGACGGCGAGACCCAGCAGGCGGAGATGGGCCGGTACACCGCCCGCCACCAGATGGACCTGCTGGACTACATCTATGACCACTTCGACTTATTCCGCCTCCTGCTGGATGGGGCGCACGGCACCCGGTTTGCCTGTTTTCTGGACGAGTTGGTGGACATCGAGGTGGAGTATACCTACCGGTACATGGAGGTCATCGGCTGTGAGAGCGTGAAGTCCGGCCAGGTGACGGAGGAGTTCATCCACATCATCGTCACCGCCTATTTCAACGGCATGTTCGAGGTGGTGCGCCACAACATGGACCGGGCCGCCGCCCATCGCTATGTGAAGATGCTCAACGACTACCATATGGCGGGCTTCAGCACGGTGTTCGATCCCCAGCCCTGAATCAAGCAGGCTGTCCCCCCTTCTGGGTGCAGCCTTTTGATTTCACAGAAAGTTAGCAATCACTAACCATTAAGGAGGAATTCACGATGAAGCAACAAAATCCCATGCTTCGGCTATGGGAACTGGGTAAGGCACAGCACGGCAGCCTGATTCAGGCCATCCTGTCCGCCGTGGTGGGGGTGCTGTGCGGCATGGCCCCCTACTTCGCCGCCGCCCAGATCATTCTCGGCCTGCTGTCCGGCAGACAGGAATTCTCGTTCTACCTGACCTGGTGCGCCGTGGCCCTGGCAGGGTTCCTACTGCGGGCCAGCCTGTATTCCCTGGCCCTGTCCATCTCCCATAAGGCTACCTTCTCCATTCTGAAGTCCATCCGGGAGAAAATTTTGGAGAAACTCCCCAGAATGCCTCTCGGCACCATCCTGGATACCTCCAGCGGCCAGATGAAGCAGGTCATCGTTGACCAGGTGGAGAGCATGGAGCGGCCCCTGGCCCACCTGCTGCCGGAGATGACCGCCAACGTGCTGGGGCCGGTTTGCATCCTGATCTACCTCTTCGTGCTGGATTGGCGGATGGCCCTGCTGAGCCTGGTGTCCATCCCGGTGGGCATGGCCTTCATGATGGCGGTGATGGCGGGCTACGGCAAGCAGTACGAGGGCTCCGTCAAGACCACCCAGGCCATGAACAGCGCCATCGTGGAGTACATCGGCGGCATTGAGGTCATCAAGGCCTTCAATCAGGGGAAGCAGTCCTACGCCCGGTTTTCCGACAGCGTAAAGGCCAACGCCTCCTACTTCTACCACTGGATGAAAAGCTGCCAGCTGCCCATCTCCCTGTCCAAGGCCATCTCCCCCACCACCATGATCACCATTTTGCCGGTGGGCTGGCTCCTGTATGCCGGCGGGAGCCTGCCGGTGGAGACCTTCATCACCACCATCGTGCTGTCCCTGGGCATCGCCGGACCGCTGCTGTCCGCCATGGACTTTGTGGACAGCCTGGCCAAGGTGGGAACTATCGTGGGCTCAGTGGACGAGATTTTGAACGGTCAGGAGCAGGACCACGGGAACGCCCCGGTGCAGTTCCAGGGGCGGGACATCGCCCTCTCCCATGTGTCCTTCGGCTACCACGCGGACAAGGAGGTCCTCCACGACGTGTCCCTCACCATCCCCGCCGGCACCATGACTGCCTTTGTGGGCCCCTCCGGCTCCGGCAAGTCCACCATCGCCAAACTGATCGCCGGGTTCTGGGATGTGTCCGCCGGCGCCATCACCCTGGACGGGCAGGATCTGAAGAAAATCCCGCTTCCCCAGCTCTATGACCAGGTGGCCTTTGTGTCCCAGGACAACTACCTCTTTGACGAGAGCGTCCGGGAGAACATCCGCATGGGCCGCCCCAATGCCGCCGACCAGGAGGTGGAGGCTGTGGCGAAGGCCGCCGGGTGCGACGATTTCATTCGGGCCCTGGAACAGGGCTATGACACCATCGTGGGCGGAGGCGGCGCCCACCTCTCCGGCGGGGAGCGGCAGCGCATTGCCATCGCCCGGGCCATGCTGAAGGATGCCCCCATCGTGGTGCTGGATGAGGCCACAGCCTACATTGACCCAGAAAACGAGGCCCTGGTCCAGCGTGCAGTGGGCAAGCTGGTTGCGGGCAGGACGGTGCTGGTCATCGCCCACCGCCTGAGCACCATCACCGGCGCGGACCAGATCGTAGTGGTGAACGGCGGACGCATCGAGGCCGCCGGCAAGCATGAGAATCTTTTGGAAACCTGCCCCCTCTATCGTGAGATGTGGCAGGCTCACATGGGTGTAAAGGAGGGAGAGCAGGCATGATCGAGGTTTTGAGAAAGATCTGGCGCTTTGCCGGTGAAGAGCAAGGCAATATCCGCAAGTCTATGGTGCTGGGGTTCTTTTATGCCATCTTCCACATGTTCCAGATCGCCGCCATCTATGTAGTGGTCCTGGCTCTGGTGGACGGTTCCACTTCTGTCGCCCCGGCCTGGGAGGCCCTGGCCTTGCTGCTGGTCAGTATTCTGGGGCGGGCGATCATGAATCGGTTCAGTCAGCTCCAGCAGACCCACGCCGGGTATTTCATGGCGGCCAACAAGCGCCTAAGCATGGGCGATAAGCTCAAGCGCATCCCCATGGGCTACTTCAATGACCAGAGTTTAGGGGAACTCACCGGCATCGCCACCACCGTCCTGGACGAGGTGGAGAGCGCCGGGGCCATGGTGCTGGTCACCATCCTGGGCGGGCTCATCAACTCCGCCGTCATGCTGCTGTGCGTGCTGTTCTGGGACTGGCGCATCGGCCTGCTGGCTCTGGCCGGGATGGCGCTGTACCTGCTGCTCCTCTCCCGCATGGAGAAACAGTCCGCCAAAATCGCGCCCAAGCGGCAGCGGGACGAGGCCCGGCTGGTAGAGGCGGTTCTGGAGCAGCTCCAGGGAATGAGCGTCATCAAGTCCTTCAACCTCACCGGCAAGGGGGACAAACGGATCCGTCAGGCCCTGGAGGACAGCCGCGTCAACAATCTGGCGGTGGAAAAGCTGTTCACCCCCTACATCTGGGCCCAGGAGATGGCCCTCCACCTGTTCAGTGTGGTGATTTTGGCTGCCGCCGTGTGGCTGTACCTGAATGGCAGCCTGACTCTGGCCAACGCTCTGATGGCGGTGATCATCTCCTTCCTGATCTTCTCTCAGATTCAGTCCGCCGGCAGCGGTGTGTCCGCCCTGCGGCTGGTGGGCAGTTCCATCGACCACGCCAACCAGGCGGACCAAATTCCGGAGATGGACCAGGACGGCGCGGCGCTCCATCCGGACTCCCACGACATCGTGTTCGACCATGTAAACTTCTCCTACGGCAGCCGGCCCATCTTGAAGGATGTGTCCCTCACCATCCCGGACAGGACCACCACCGCTATCGTGGGGCCCTCCGGCTCCGGCAAGACCACCCTCTGCAACCTGATCACCCGGTTTTGGGACGTGGAGGGCGGCCGGGTCGCCATCGGCGGCCGGGATGTGCGGGAATACACGTTAGAATCCCTGATGAAACAGGTGAGCATGGTGTTCCAGCGGGTGTACCTCTTCCATGACACCATTGAGAACAACATCAAGTTCGGCTGTCCCAACGCTACCCACGAGCAGGTGATGGATGCGGCGAAGAAGGCCTGCTGCCATGACTTCATCTCCGCCCTGCCGGAAGGGTATGACACGGTCATCGGTGAGAGCGGGGCTACCCTGTCTGGTGGTGAGAAGCAGCGGATCTCCATTGCCCGGTGTCTGCTGAAGGATGCTCCCATCGTCATCTTCGACGAGGCCACCGCCAACGTGGACCCGGAGAACGAGGACCAGCTTCAAAAGGCCATGGAGGCTTTGACCCGGGAAAAGACCGTGCTGATGATCGCCCACCGGCTGAAGACCGTTCGCAACGCCGACCAGATCCTGGTGCTGGATCAGGGCCGCATCGTCCAGCGGGGCACCCATGAGGACCTGATCGGCCAGGAGGGCATCTACCGGAACTTTGTAACTCAAAGGGCCGAGGCCGGCAAGTGGTCGCTGTAAATCTTTATGAAAAATCAGCGCCAGGCTGCAACAATCTTGCGCAGCCTGGCGCTGATCCAGTTATTGTGATGCGAGCCGCTGTTTTCACATAAGCCGGATGACCGGAACATCCTTCAGCCTCTGCATCAGCCATCTGCTATATTCCATTTTTAATTTCCTGCTCTTCGCCATCAATGTCTATTTTATAGTCCATCCCCACCACCGTCTTGATGTATCCCGGATGTTTGGGGTCCTCCTCCAGTTTTCTTCTCAGCCGCCAAATGATATTTTCCACGGAGTTTGTTCCGTGGAGATATTCCTCCCCCCAAGCGGCCTCATAGAGCTGCGCTTTGGAGAACAACTGCCCTGGTGAACTGGCCATGCAGTAGAGCATGGCATACTCCCCATGATTGAGCTCCACTTCCCTGCCTGCCATGAGCACCCGGCGTTGCTCGTGATGGATCTCCAGATCCCCGATGTGCAGCACGGAGGCGGACAGATTGGATACATCGACCACCTCTGCCCTTTTACCCTTCAGCGCGTCCATGACGGCCTGGAACACGCTGCCGTCCGGATCCTGCGCATAGATGACGATGATCTCTGCCAATCTCTCCCCCTCCGCAAGACGGAGGAGGCCGAGCGAATGGCCTCCTCCCTGCTATGCTCAAGATTTTAACTTTGCCGCGGCTTTCAAGCACCGGAAACTCTCGTCGCTGATGACGTGCTCGATTCGGCAGGCGTCCCGCTCAGCTGTGTCCGGGTCTACGCCCGCCTCAATGAGCCGGTCGGTAAAGAAGCGGTGCTTCTCATAGGTCTGCTCTGCCACTTCCCGGCCCACATCGGTGAGATGCAGGGAATAGTCCTCGTCCATCGTGAGAAAGCCTCCGTCCCGCAGGGTCGCCACCGCATTGCAGACGCTGGGCTTTGTGACCTCCAGGTGCCGGGCCACATCTACAGAGCGCACCATGCCTTTCTGCCTTTGGAGCACCAGAATGGCCTCCAGGTAATCCTCTCCAGATGCGTGGAGTTTCATGGCGTCCTCCCCTCAGGCGGATATTTTTTGCTCTGCCTGCCACATGGCCGCGTACTTCCCGTTCTTGGCCAGCAGCTCCTCATGGGTACCGGCCTCTGCGATCTTCCCGTCTGCTACCACCAGGATCTGGTCCGCATTCTTGACAATGGACAGGGTATGGGCAATCATCACCACGGTCTTTTTCTCCTTGAGCAGATTGGCAATGGCCTGTTTCACCGCCAGCTCGTTCTCGATGTCCAGGGACGCCGTGGCCTCGTCCAGCAGCAGAATGGGACTGTTCTTCAAAATGGCCCGGGCAATGGAGATGCGCTGGCGCTCACCGCCGGAGAGCAGATTGCCATTCTCCCCTGTGGGGGTATCATAGCCCTTCTCCATGCTGCGGATAAAGCCGTCGCAGTTGGCCTCCCGGCAAGCCGCCTCGATTTCCCCATCGGTGGCATCAGGGCGTGCGTGGTGGATATTGTCACGGATGGTGTCATCAAAGAGGAACACATCCTGATCCACCATGGAGATCTGCTCCAGCACCCGCTCCGCCGCCACATGGCCCGTGGGCCTACCGCCAATCGCAATAGTGCCGCCGGTGGGTTCATAGTATTTGGCAATCAGGTTCAGGATAGTGGACTTGCCGGAGCCGGAGTCCCCCACGATGGCGGTGAGCTTCTGGTCCGGTACTGTAAATGTGGCCTGCTTCAGCACAGGCTCTCCGGGGACATACGCAAAATCCACATGGTCAAAGGTGATCTCATGGGTATCCGTCTGGAACGGTTCCATACTGCCGCTCTCCTCCGGCTCCTCCATGACGCCCAGGATTTTGTTTTTGGAGATCATCAGGTTTTTATAACTGGTGAGATCCACAAAAATGGTGTTGGCCAGCTTCGCGCAGAACAGGGGCAGCATACAGATCAGCAGGTAGGACACGGTATCCAGTGTCCCGGCCGCCCATGGCGCATACGCTGCCCAGATGACCAGCGGGCAGGCCAGCCAGGTCAGGATGCTCAGTCCCGCCCCCACCGGGAGCACCTTGGCCTCATACACATAGCTGATGCGGCAGAATGCCCGCATGGCGTCAATGACGGTTTTATTCTTCAGACCGCCCACACCGTAGGCCCGGAAGGTCTGAATACCGGATACATACTCCACAATGCTGCTGACGTTCTCCGCGCAGATGTCGTTCTTCTCCTGGCCGTATTTCCGGACCATGCGGAAGGATAGCCACAGGCCGGGGATCAGCAGCAGATCCGCCGCCAGCAGGATCAGCCCGGCGGGGACGTAGACAGTCATGACAAACACGATCAGCATGAGGGACAGGGCGAAGCTCTTCGCCAGGTCCCCGATCTTATGGGTCAAAATCTTTTCATAGTTATTGACGTCGCTGGTGATAGTGTTGATGTAGTCGCCGGTCTGCCCCTGGGTAAACCGGGATAACGGGATGCGTTTGAGATGGTCCCCCATGAAGAGGCGGATGTTCCGGCTGACCTCCGCACCGCCGATTTGGGCCTTGGTATAGCCATAACTGTAAATCAGGATACGGAGCAGGAAGATCCCGGCAATCACACCGGTCAGCACCAGGGCCTGATCCATGTCGAACCGACCAGACCACAAGAATTGCATCACCGCATAGAGCAGCATGAAGAGGCTGCCGGAGAGCATGCCCTCCAGCACGGTCCCCGCAACGCCGATATAGAAGTTTCGGTTCTTCTTCAAAACCTCATGGCCCACGCCGCTCTCTCTGGCTCCTTCGGAGCTATTCACCTTGTGCTCACCCATTGTCCTCGCCCCCTTCCAGCTGATAGGTGATGTTCCGGGCCTTTTCATAGTCCTCCCATGCTTTCCGGTAGTAGGCGTTCTTTCGACGAACCTCCTCATGGGTGCCCACGCTGGTAATCGTGCGGTTTTCCACCACGGCCACCCGGTCGCACAGTTTCAGGGCACTGAGCCGGTGGGCCACCACAATGACGGTCTTGCCCTTGCAGAGATTTTGGATGGCTTTGTCGATCTCCATTTGATTTTCCGGGTCGGAGGCACTGGTGGCCTCGTCCAAAATCAGGATCGGGGCATTTTTCAGGATGGCCCGGGCGATAGCGATGCGCTGCTTTTCGCCGCCGGAGAAGCGGGAGCCGAAGCTGCCCACCTTGGTGTCGTAGCCATCCGGCAGGGACATGATAAAGTCGTCGATCTGTGCCTCTTTCGCGGCCGCCCGCACCTCCTCCAGACTGGCGCTGCTCCCCATGCGGATGTTTTCCAAAACGCTGTCCCGGGTCAGGAAGGTCTTCTGGAACACAATGGCCACGTTTTTTAGAATGGTGTCGTAGTCCAGCTCCTGCACATTTTTCCCGCCGATCAGCACCTCGCCCTCCTGCACATCATAGAACCGGGAGACCAGTTCAATAATGGTGCTCTTGCCGGCGCCGGACTGCCCCACCAGGGCCATACGCTCCCCGTCTCTGATTTTCAGGTTGACGCCCTGCAGCACGTCGGTCTTGCCGTCATAGGAAAACCGCACGTTCCGCAGTTCAATGTCGTGGCTTTCGGGGAAGTCGCTCCCGCCCTGATAGACAGGGATGTCCAGGATCTCCTTTGCCTTGGTGACAGCGCCCAGCACATTGGCGAAGTTGGTTCCCAGCTCTTGCAGGGGCCGAATCTCGGTCAGGTACAGGGAACCCACATAGAGGAACAGCAGAAAGGCGCTGGCCGTTAGGGAGCCTCTCAGGAAAAACATCCCGCCAAGAGGCACCATCAGCAGCATGCCGCACTCGATAATGACCACAAAGGCCGCATAAGGCGGCCCCATCCGCCGGGAAGTTTCATTCCACATGGCGTTTTCCTCGCGGATGGCATCGGAGAATTTTTGAAAGGACTTGCTCCCCATGTTGTAGGCCTTGATCAGTTTCATGCCGTTGATGTACTCGATCATGACGGAGTTCAAGGTGCTGATGGAGCGGTTGGCCCGGTCCATCAGGTCATCCGTATTGCGGAACATGACCCCCATCACAGCGACGGCCAGGATCAGCGGCACCAGAGAGACCAGCGCCAGGGGGATATTGACGGTCATCAGGTAGGCAAAGACCACCACCGGTCCTACCAGATAGCACACCAGATCCGGCAGGTTGTGGGCCAGGAACAGTTCCAGTTTCTCAATATCCTCGTTCAGCACCGTCTTGATGTCCCCGGTGCGCCGCTCATTCAGAGCGCCCAGGGGCGCCCGGGCCATGTGCTCCGCCACCATGCAGCGCACCTTGAACAGCGCCCCGTAGGCGCCTTTGTGGGCGGCTACCCCGGAGCCGCCAAACAGCACAAAACGCAAGGCCACGGCCACAGCGATCATCGCCGCGATCCGTACCACCAATTCGGTGGTACAGGTCCCGCTGAAGGCGGCATCCATCAGCTGATAGATCCCCATATAGGGGACAACAATGCACAGCCCTCCGGCCGCTGACAAAAAGACTGCCAGAAACAGCCAGGCTTTCTGCTCCCCCGCCCAGTGGAGCAGCAGGGCCACGCGGTTGACCTTTTTCTGTTTCATCGGTCATCTCTCCTTTCCATTTGAAACTGAAACAGAGAACAGCTCTCTCAATTTCGGGAGGGCTTCCATGGCAACAGGGACATCATCGGGCATCTCGCCCTCGTCAAAGTGCAGGACCCGGGAGCAGGTGCGGCAGATAAATTCAAAGTCGTGGGTGACGATGAAGATGACTTTTCCCATGTCGGATAGGCGGCGGATCAGCGCCGCCACCTGAGCCATGCTGTCAAAGTCCAGGCCGCTGGTGGGTTCATCGAATACCAGCAGGTCTTTTCCGCAGATCATGCTGACGGCCACGGCCACCCGCTGTTTCTGTCCGCCGGACAGGGTATTGGGATGGCGCTCCCGGCACTGAGCCAGCCCCAGCTCCTTCAGGGTGGCGTCTACCAAAACCTTGTCCGGGTTCCGGATGCCGAAGGAGCACTCCGCCTCCACGCTCTCGGCGAACAGCTCGTAGTTTACGTCCTGCATCACCATGTAGGACTGCTTGAGCCGATCCCTGCGCTCCATAGGCCTGCCGTCCCACTGGAACTGACCGTCACAGTCCTTGTGGAGCCCGCACAGGGCCCGAGAGAATGTGGTCTTTCCGGCCCCACTGTGGCCCACCACGCCGATGACCTCTCCCCTTCCGGCGGAAAGGCCGATCCCGTGAAGGATGGTGCGCCTCTTATAGCGCAGGGAGACATCGTTCAACGACAGCACCGATCCCCGGACCGGGGCATGGCCGGGCGGCGGGAGGACGTCCATCAGATCCGTTGCCCGCAGCCCCATCTGTTCCCGCTGTGCCTGGGACAGCCGACGGAGCTCTTCCGGTGTGAATATCCCTTTGATCTCTCCTCGGTCCAGATACACGATCCGGTCTGCTATGTCCATCAGGTAGTAGAGCCGGTGCTCCGCAATCAAAATGGTCTTTCCCTGCCCTTTGATCAGCCGCAGATGCTCCCGTAGTTCTTGGATGGAGGTCATATCCAGGTTAGAAGATGGTTCATCCAGCAGGTAGATCTCTGGGTTCATGGCGTAGACGGATGCGAAAGCGATCTTCTGCTTTTCCCCGCCGGACAGTTCGAAGATATTGCGGCCGCGGAGACTCTGGATGTGCAGGTCCTCCGTCGTCTGTTCCACGCGCTCCGCCAGTTCCCAGGGCGGCCGGGCCTCATTCTCGATGCCGAAGGCGATCTCGCTGTCCGTGTCCACGTTAAAAAACTGCGTTCTGGGATTCTGGAACACTGACCCCACCTTGGCGGCGATCTGGTACATGGGGAGGCTGCTGATCTCCTGCCCGTCTACCAGCACACGGCCCTGAAGTTCTCCCTGGTAAAATTGAGGGATCAGTCCGTTCACCAGCCTTGTGATGGTAGTCTTGCCGCATCCGCTGCGCCCACAGAGCAGGACGCACTCCCCATCCGCGATGGTCAGGTCAATGTCCCGGAGGCCGTCATGCTCCTGCCCCTGATAGGTAAAGGATACCTGTTTCAGTTCGATCATCCAAATACCCCCTTCCCATAGAGGCCCGCCGCGAAAAAGGCGCCAAAACAGAGAATTGCCGCCGCATCCGCCGGCCCCATGCGGATCTGCACCAGGCAGGTCCTTGGTTTTGGGTTCTCGATTCCCCGGGTGATGGAGGCGATGGACAGTTCATCCGCCGCCTTGGATGCCGCCATCATCAGCGGGACGTAGATGCACTCTACGGTCATGCCGGGATGGGTCAGTAGTCCTTTCAGGGACGGCGACACATCCCGCAGCCGCATAGCGTCCTTGATGAACCGCCAGTCCTCCTGAATGGTGGGGATATAGCGGAGCATGACCGCCAGCGGGATCACCAGATTTTTCGGCGCATGGACACGGTTCATGGCTGACAAAAACTCGCTGACCTTAGTGGTGGAGATGACGATGCCTGACAGCATCCCGCAGGGGTACACCTTGTGGAACAGGCCGAGGAATGTGATGAACATGGTGCGCCAGGTCCCGGTCATGGTATCCATGATCCAGAAGGTGAGCAGGACGATCAGCCCGTAGAACGCCGCGCCCTTCCAGGCGTACTTCCACTTTCCGCAGCAGGCGCCAAACAGCCCAATCAGCACCACGAGTCCCAGCTCATAGTACAGGGACAGGGCCATCATGGCGGAGAGGATGCAGAGCAGGAGCAGCAGGATTTTCGTCCTTGGATCCAGCCAGAGTCTTTGCCGTGGGGATGTTCCGCCGTTCATGCGGTGATCCCAGCCTTCTCGAACTGTTTCTTCAGCATCTTGCCGCCGATCCACCCGCTGAAGGCCGCGATGACCAGCGTGCCGACGACGATGACCGCCAGCAGCCAGGAGGGCGCGGAGGCGCTCATGGTGTCAATGTAGGACTGCTCCGTGCCGTTATCCAGCATAGTGCTGGCCCAGCCCTCCGGGTCGATAAAGAATACCACATAGGTGTAGATGCCGCCCAGGGAGATCAGCATGTAGGACAGCAGGTTGATGGCCTTGTTGCGGTAGTGACCGGCGCCGGCCACAAGGTCCGCAATGATCCCCATGCCGATGTACCCCAGGGAGAACGCCCAGTGCATCCCCGTGGCAAACCAGATGATTCCCATGATGATGCCGAGGATGGTGACGCTCCAGCGTTTCTGCACCTTAGCGACCATCAGCAAATAGATGGGGCCGCACAGCAGCGCCGCACCCATGGGCATGTAAAAGGTCAGAACCGGGTTTGGCGCAAAGGGCAGACCGCCAATCAACGTAAAGACAAAAAAGATGGCGCTGAAAATGCCGGTGGTCACAAGGTCCTTGACCGTAAGGCCCTTCTTCAGTGAATTGGCTTGGCTGCTCATAGTTTTCCTCCTGTTTCATAACGTGTTGACTTTTCATAGGCGATGTGCTACCATTCGGTTAGATGTCGCTAACCATCGCCTATACACTACACGTGGTCTGGACATCTTGCAAGGGTTTGAGACGAGGTTCGTCTCTTCGTTGCAAAAGTTCGTCCAACCGTTGTAAAGAGGAGGCGAGTCTTTTGTTATGCCCGAAATGACGGAGCCATACTATGTATCCATGCTGAAGGGCCACGGTTTTACCCCCGACCCCGACGATCACCAGTATGGGGCCTTGGGCCTCTGCTGGAAAATCTCCCAGGAAATCGGGGAGGGTTCCTACTGGACCTATGGACAGAAGGACCTCTACGACATTAAGATCCACAACTTTTTCTTCCATAAGGACTCCCTGCTGGAGTTCTCCCTGCCGGAGTGCCTGAGCATTACTCGCTATGACTCCATCTCCGGGGAAGAGCTGTCGCCCTACCGCCGGCTGTCCGCCGGGTGCATCAAGACCTATATCGGCGGGTATGAACCGTATCAGGTTCTGATCCACAAGAACATCCCCATCCACTCCATCGGCATCGAGATCATGCCGGCCTACTATGAGGACTACCTCAAGAAGCAATACCCGGAAGAATACCGAAACCCAGTGGAGGCGTTCCGCAAAATCGACCAGACCACTGATTTCCCGGAGATGTCCAGACTGCTTTCTGAAGTCCAGAACTATCGCGGGGATGGGATCGCCGCCAAGCTGTTCTATGAGAGCAAGGTGGCGGAGGCCCTGTCCCTTGTGGTTGAGTATCAGAAGAAAAGGCCGGCAACCCCCAGCAAGTTATCCCAGTCGGATCTGGAGCGTATCCAGACCGTAGCCGCCTATCTAAGCGACCACTATGCCGCGGAGATCCCCATGGAGCGGCTGACGCAGATCGCCTGCATGGGAACCACGAAACTCAAGAGCAGTTTCAAAAAGGTTTACGACTGCACCATCACAGAGTACATCCAGCAGCGCCGCATGAGCCAGGCGGAGTACCTGCTGACCAACACAGACTTATCCATCGGCCAGATCGCTCAGACCGTTGGCTACTCCACCTCCAGCCGCTTTGCGGAGCTGTTCCGGAAGAGCACCGGGCTGCTGCCGGGAGAGTTCCGGAAAGTGGGAAGCCGGTAATAGGGCATGAAACTTCATGCGCCGTGGGCGCACCACGATAACAGGCAAAAGTAAGCGGCACATGAAGTTTCGCGCATGTGGGCCGTCTCCGGCCCACGCGCTGAAATTCCATGCCGTGCCGTCAGAGACGGCACAGGGCGCTTTTGCTATGCTTTTGCATAGCAAAAAGGAACTGGATACCGCCCTTTAATGGGTGGCATCCAGTTCCTTTCAATCTTCCATTCCCGATTGCCTGTTATGAATATCTATTTTATAGCCTGCACCCACTACCGTCTTGATGTAACCCGGATGTTTGGGATCCTCCTCCAACTTTCTTCTCAGACGCCAAATGATATTTTCCACGGAGTTTGTTCCGTGGAGATATGCCTCCCCCCAGGCGGCCTCATAGAGCTGCGCTTTGGAGAACACCTGCCCTGGTGAACTGGCCATGCAGTAGAGCATGGCATACTCCCCATGATTGAGTTCCACTTCCCTGCCCGCCATGAGCACCCGGCGGTGCTTATGATGGAGCTCCAGTTCCCCGATGCGCAGCACGGAGGTCGCAGGGGCAGCAACATCGACTACCTCTGCCCTTTTACCCTTCAGCGAGTCCATGACGGCCTGGAACACGCTGCCGTCCGGGTCAGTGGCCCGGATGACGATAATCTTCTCCATGCTGCTCACCTCTATTGTTTCGTTATCTGGATATCTCAATTCAATACAATAAAGATTATGATTCAAAATGAAGTGATTACATCCTTGTCGGGGTGGCTCCAAAATGACTCTGATTTAGATGATTCATTGTAAATGCGGTGACACTGGCCACCACATGACTGACCAGAACCGCAACCCAAATTCCATTTAGGCCAAAGCCCAGATAGGAAAGTAAATAGGCCAGAGGAATCCGGACTGCAATGTAATAGAAAATCATCAAAAACATACTCTTTGATGGCTTTCCCATACCATTGAGGGCACCTAAATAGCAATTTGTGACGGTATTAAGAACATATCCAATGCTGACAATCAAAAAATATGTTCCAACGATAGTGGCCACATCCTCACTGCGAACAAATAGAACGGAAAGCCGTCTTGAAAACCCGACCACCAAAACAGAAAGAATTACAAGCAAACCACAGCCGTAACCCAATGCACATTTCAGATAGTCTTTAGCCCTGTCGTATCGACTTCCGCCAACGCACTGCCCGATGATGGTAGTTAAGACCATGTTTAGCGCCATCGCCGGGTAGAAAAGTATGGTTTCCAATTTTCCTGTTACCCCATAAGCCGCTATTGCAGTGACGCTATATGTGCTGACAAGTGCGGTGAGAGAAGTTGTGCTGATGGCCGGGATGCTTTGCTGAATGACAGAAGGAATTGCCTTCTGAATAAGTGGCAATATATCACTCTTATCAAATGCAGAGATTTTGAACGCAAACAGATTCTTCTTTTTCAGATAGGCCAGCATGAACAGTAAGCAAATTACCTGAGAAAGTAGTGTAGCAATCGCCGCGCCGTGAAATCCGATGAAGTGGATAAAAATAGGATCGAGGATCGCGTTCAAAATTGTTGACACCAGCATGGCTACTGCTTGAAACATAGAATTGCCGAAGCTCCTCAATACAGCGGTAAAATAAAGGTAAAGGTAAACCGCCAAATATCCGAGGATATAGATCGCCAAGTAGCTGTATGCCATATCATAAGTTTCAGCTGGGGTGTTCAAAACCTTCAAAATTCCCGGAAGCAAAGCCTCAAGCAAAATCGTCACGAGAAAGGAGAAAGCTACCGCAACGCTGAATGATGTGGCAATCAAACTTTCTGTCTTTTTCTTATCCTTTGCGCCAATCGCCTGGGAGATCAGGATCGACACACCATTAGTCGCCCCCATCGCAACAGAGGTTAAGATCAGAATGATAGGAGTGGAGTTTGTCAAAGCGGCATAAGCCGTTTCTCCGAGCAAATTTCCGATCCACAGGCTGTCTACAAGGTTATACATCATATTGAGGAACATGGCGGCAATCATCGGGAGCGCCATCGCCATAAGGCAACGCTTTGTGTTCCCGCCTATAAAGTCGATTTTAGTTGGCATGATAATCACCTTTCTTAATAATTGAATGAATAACATTCATTAACAGGTCCTTAAAAATCCCCCGCCCCAGAGCGGGGGATCAGTTTCAAAGGTGTAATGCAAATATAAGAAATTCACGGATCCTTTTTGACTTATCATCTTGTGTCAAATCGTCTGCCAGCAGGATACCAAGCTGCCCATATACACAGAACATCGCAGCGGCCTGAATATCATCAAACTGGATTTCACCCTTTTGCCGAGCGCGTAGCAACAATTTTTCTACAAGCGGAACCAACTTCTCACAGACTTTGAGAGAAAGCTGATCGTGGAATTTCTTGTTTTCTGCGCCGTGAAAGACTGAATAATATTTTGTGTCCCGTTCTTCCATAGTGGCAGGCATATCTTCAATGATCTGCCGTAAGGTCTTGTGATCGTCCTTTTCAGCACCGATAAACTGCTCCACCAGGACATCCGCATATTGTTCAATCGCGCTGTCAAACAGCGCCTCTTTAGACGGAAAATAGCGATAGCATAGACCCTGTGCCACACCGATTGCTTTTGCTATATCCGTAATCGAGGTCTTTTCATATCCATTTTCCCCGAACAATTTGAGGGCAGTATCTAAAATCTCCTGCTTGCGTATTTCCGGCTCCTTTGTAACCCGCATAGTCTGAGCCTCCTTTCTTTCTATGATAGCACTCCCTTTCTAAAAAATCAATGAGTGAATATCAATCATTTTTCACCCATAGCAATACACGCCGTGTTACCAACCTTTTCCCATGATACATTATGAAAAAATGCTGAAAGCATGGAGACGAGTTCGGCTTCAGAGTAAATCTTCACATCTCCTTCTTTACTATGACGCACATAAAAATTCATGATCACGCGACCTACAAAAGGTTGCCAGCAATCTCCCATCAGGAAAGTGCCGCCCGGCTTCAATACTCGGTTTATCTCTCTTAATACATCTTTCGGTGCAGGATAATGATGAAAAGAGTCGTTGCAATACACAACATCAAAGGCGTTGTCCGGGAAAGGGAGTGCCTCGCTGTCCCCCAACAATAGCTTGACTTGTTCCGGTAGTTTCGATTTCGCAACAGCAAGCATTTCCTCTGATAGATCAATGCCGCACAATTCTTTATGGGGATCTTTCTGCAAAATGAGCTTTAGCACTTCACCAGTCCCGCATCCCAAATCGAGGGCAGATTGAAACGGAATGTGCGACAGCTTTTCCAGCAGGACGGGATAAAGAGAGCGGGCGTGCTGGCCCTTAATATCTTTATCATAGGTGGCAGCCTGCTGATTAAATGCAGCTTTCGAGTTTTCTTTTATGGTGTTCATGGTTTGACCTCCTTTCCACCAATTAGTATAGCACCCTTTTTTGAAATGTCAATGAATAATGTTCATTCATTTTTTGCTAATTACAAGTAAAAGATTAACTATCGCTTCTCCCCTCTTCTTCAATGCGGATAATCCAGACGATACCCTGTCCCCACCACTGTTTTGATGTACGCCGGATGCCTGGGGTCCTCCTCCAGTTTTCTTCTCAGCCGCCAGATGGTATTCTCCACGGAGTTTGTCCCGCGTAGATATTCCTCGCCCCAAGCGGCCTCATAGAGCTGCGCTTTGGAGAACACCTGCCCTGGTGAACTGGCCATGCAGTAGAGCATGGCATACTCCCCATGATTGAGTTCCACTTCCCTGTCCGCCATGAGCACCCGGCGGTGCTTATGATGGAGCTCCAGTTCCCCGATGCGCAGCACGGAGGTCGCAGGGGCAGCAACATCGACTACCTCTGCCCTTTTACCCTTCAG